>JBNLDM010000158.1:0-5158 GCA_050304335.1 Pontiella sp. | reverse complement strand
TCCACGGCATGTCGGTTTGTCCGGTGCGCCGGTCTTTGCAGACGACCGGCGCGCCACTGGATCCACGATGCGTTCGACCATCCGTGAGAAAATATCCATTCCCCTGGAACCGCATCGCGAATGAAGACGCATTGATCGCGTCCCGTACAACCGGCAGTTTGTGCAGCGTGTCATAAAATCCCAACGGGAACCCCACGATCAGCAATGAAGTGCCGATCTCCAGCGTTTCCTGGTTGCCCAGCAGGTTATCCGGGGTAAACGCGGTATAGATCACATGCGGCGGAAGTGCGGCATTGTCGATTTTTATAACCGCAACATCTATGTCACCCGAGGAATTCGAACCGCTGATCCACAAGGACATTCCATTGCGGTACAAGGGTATGGAATATTCGATTGAACTGGCTATGTTACCTGGATTGTCGTGAAACTTGATTTGAAACCGGTCCGGCATGTGGTCGTTCTTCTCGTCAAAGAATACATGCAGGCTGGTTACCAAAAACAGGTGGTCGTTCCGTTTGAAAAAGAATCCCGTCGCGTTCGTCAACAGAGTCCCTTTGGAATAGGTCAGGATCGGCGTTGCGCTTAACAGCAGGGGATCGATAGGTGTCGGTTTGCGTTCCATAAGTCGGGAATTCTCCTCGGTCGGCTCTTCATTCATAGATGGCCTCTCATAAACCTTCTGTATTCCTAGTGGGTCGGCCTGGGCATACGCTCCACGTTGACGCGCATATCCAGCAGTTCAACCGGATCGCCGAACTGGGTGTAGATGGCGACGTCGGCGGCGTCGCGGCCGAAGGCGATCGCGACGCGACCGCCATGCAGATCGTCCTGCGTGGGGTCGAATGTGTACCATCGGTTGCCCACATAGGCCTCGAACCAGGCATGCAGGTCCATCGGTTCGAGTCCCTCAAGGTATCCCACAACCATTCGGGCCGGTATCGATAGCGCCCGGCAGCAGGCAATGCCCAAATGGGCCATGTCCCGGCAGACGCCGCTGCCTGACTCGTTCAGCTCGGCGGCACTGATGATTTGCTGCCCATCTCCAGGCGTGTAGCGTATGGCGTCGCGGATATAGTCCACGATCGCCGTGCATTGATCGTAGCCGGGAGTCCGGTCTGTTGCGAGGGAAGCCGCCATGGCCGTAAACCGGTCCGACTCGCAATACCGGCTTGGATAAAGGAACGGCAGGGTTTCTGCAGGAAGCAGCTGAACTTCCACAAAAGGTGCTCCGGGGGCAATGTCGATAACGTCGGCCGTTTCGATATCAACCGATGTGCGGACGGAAAAATGCCCGGCGGGTGCGACCAATCGTTGACACAGGTTGCCGAACGTATCGGTGAACTCGACCGCCGTCACGCTGGGCGACAACACGTACTCTTCGCGTGCGATCCATTGTTGCCATCCACTGCGGGGACGCAGCATCAGAAGGAAGGGTGTGGGAGCCGGAATGTTGAATTCAAGGGAACAGGATGCAGTCAGCCACATGACAGTTTTTCCAAAGTAGAGCTTTTACAGGCTCATGTTACGATATTAAGCGAACCGGTTCGCTGGATGTTGGATGCAGTGTAATACCGTGGCTTGCGTGGAGCGAGAACAGACTTGCGAGGATGAACTACTCGCTGTTCTCATTGTTGAACCGTTCTCAGCGTTCACTGTTTCCTCGTCAGGACATTATCTATCACGGCGCTTTCTGGCCCGTCCGATAAGCTCCGAGGTGTCAAAATTCAGTTCCATGGCCGGCAAATCGCATTATATGCTGCCGACTCCTACTACGGATGATGGCGGGGTGATCGCGTTGCTCAGAAGAGGTAGCGCAGTCCGGCGAGGGCGGCGAATTCCTGCTCGAGCTGCGTCCCGTTTACATCCTGATAGACGGGGAGCTGGACCAGGGCCTCGAGCATGAAGGATTGACGGGCAAACTTGATGCCCGGAGCAACCGTCAGGAGTTGTCCACCGGTGTTGGGCGCATCATGGCCATCGAGCTGGGCATGCCGGGTATCCGTGTAGGTAACTTCCAGTACGGGCCATAGCGACAAGGTGGCATCTTCATCGAGCGTGAACTGGTATGAGAGGGCGAGGTTGGATGAAAAGACATCGCCGGGGCGCGTATCGGAATCCATGCGTTCGTCCACGCCGTTGAGCGTATATTCAAGGTTGAGGTCGGCTCCCAGAGGCCCACGCCGCAGCGTAAGAAACAGGCCGGTAAGCGCGTCCCAGGTCTCCGAGCCGAAATCGTCGTCGCCGGTTGGGAACTCGATCCCGAACGTCGGAGCCACGCCAATGATGTAGTCCGGACGATTGATGCGCAGCACCCGCCATTTCGAAATCAGCGCAAAGTCGCCGAAGCCCGTCTCGTCGCGGGTGCCGGCGGGCATCTCCATTTCCCGGTGAAACGCAATTTGCCGGGCAATGACGGTCACATTGGGCCGCAGTCCATAGGCGAGCACCACGGGCACCGCGTACATGCGCGCTTCCCGGTCCATTGCGGTGGGATCATCACCCCGTTCCATGTAGCGCAGCTGGGTCCGGAAAATCCAACGGTCGACAGGGGGGGTGAGCCCGACATCCGCCGTGATGCCGCCGCCATGGGCAACCGCAGCCCAGGACAAGACCAACAGGGCGGCCAGTAGAAAGGTTCTGCGAAAGGGGACGTTCATCCGAATCACAGGATTTTCTTCCCAAGCGTAAAATTGGAGTTCTCAACCGCCTGCGTAATTTGCTCCGGGGAAACGTTGGCCGCATCCTCCAGGCTTAACGTAACCCGCTGCTGCTTCCAGTTTGCCGATGCCGCCAGTACGCCGGGAATCTTTTCCAGATTCTTTTCCAGTCCGCCATGGCATCCCGGACAATCCATGCCATAGACCTCGTAGATCACTGCATTTTGGGGAGGACTCGCTTGGTTCACCTGGGGTGTGGGCGTTGAACATCCCATTGCGAAAGCCAGCATGCTCAACGCGGCTGTCATCTGTACATATTTCATATCATGCTCCTTTTTAAAATTTGGACGGCCTGCTAAATCGATGTCGGGACCGGTTGGTCGGCCAAGGCATAAAAGACCAGCTTACCCTGCTGCCGCGACACCAGCAGATCCGCGGTGGCCAGCATGCGCAGATGCTGGGAAACGGTTGATACCGGCAGTCCAAGAATGTTGGCCAGGTCGCAGACGCAGCATTCTTCCTTGCCGAGAATATGAAGAATGGCCTGCCGAGCCGGATGCCCCATCGTCTTGTGGCGCAGAGCGCGGACCTTCAGGACCTTTGGATCGGGCAATTGCCGCCTGAGCCAATCGATCTTCTCGGCGTTGAAGCAAACCGCATTGCAGACGGGGATGTTTTTTTCAGTCATGGCCAGCCTTTGGACTATAAAACGTCATTTCCAGTAATCACGGAATGTATACCGCCGCATCGACGGACCGTCAAAGCACGAATCTTAAATAAGTTGCCGTTCGTCACGCCGCAATGCGGACCATTTGATCGAGACGTTGTAGACGATCACAGACGTAGCTTGCTGTTCACGGAGCCACGTCGATCCACCATCGCTGCGATAATTAAAGCAACCTTATGATAAACCTAATTTCTTCTGGGTATTAACATGGGTGTGCTCTATGATTCTCACTTGCGACGAACGGGGAGGAGGTGAGGTTGTTCGCTAATTGTTCGCGCTTTCAGATCATACCCGCATTGGCATTCACACTGAATGAAAGAGAGGTAACTTAATGAAACGCAGAATAAGCATCGCAGCCCTTATGGTTGCAGTCCTGGCGCTCGGGCTCACGGTCCTGGCCGGTCTCGGAAATAAAAAACCGGACTTCTCTCCCGGGGTGTATGCGGATGGAGAAGCCTGGGGTACCAAGGGAACCACGGTTATCCCGCCTCCAAACGATCACAATATGCAATCGTTTGATCCATTGGTGGTGATTACCAACGGAGCTCCCGGCCAGCTGCCCATCGGGGAAGCCGCGCCGGGCAATAAATACTATAACGGCGGTCGTTGGATTACATTCACGGCTGCGTGGAATGCGGCCGGCATGACCGCCCATAATCCGCTGCCTGTGTTGAAGTCCTACGACGAGTTCCTTCTTCACATGGGCCTGGGGCACATCGACGTGGAGTTGGGTTCTTTCGATGGAGGCCCGCCGCCCTACTTCCAATGCCCGCTTCTTCCCGTTAAGGAAGAATAGACGCATCCATGGATCGGAACGGTTATGGCCGGTGGATTCCGCCGGCCATTGTGATGATAGGGGTTTGCATCGCGCCAGCCTCACTTCATGTCTCTGGTGGCTCTGCGTGATCAATTCTTATTCGGCAGGATCGGTTTCTGGACCGGCAGCTTACAGGGTGCGAGCAGGGTAAGGGTTAACCGCGATCATCTCTTCATATGAAGCCCCTGATGTGCTTTTTGCTGGAATATTGGAAAACGGACTCCTTCGACAATGCTTGAATGCGAGGACTGACCCCCTTATATGCGACATCGGATTCCTGCGCCAGCCCTACCGTCGCTCCGACGGCCGCTGTCCCGCCGAACCGGTCGACGCCTACATGGCCAAAGGCGGACGGGAAGAAGAGACGGTGGGTAGGAAATGTCTTTGCAATGCACTCGCCGCCCATATCGGAATGCCGCAACGCCTGCCCGACGGCACCTACGAAAAACGCCTCGTCACTATGGGCGACGATCCCGTTGATATCGGTCGCTTCTGCACACCGGGAAATCTCGACTATTCCACCGCCGATGTCATCCGAACCATGCTCGACGACTGAATTCCCGGATGTAGGTTAAATAGAAAAGGCGCCCTTTCGGACGCCTTTTCTCTAACTTTAAGCCGTTTGTGGCGTTAAGCCGGTTTTACGTTTGTGGCGCAAGGCCCTTTTCTGCCTTCGCCCACATCGAAGGAAACCGTCTGCCCTTCATCGAGCGATGCATATCCGGCAGACTGAATTTCAGAATGATGGACGAACATGTCGGCTCCGCCTTCGTCGGGAGTGATGAAACCAAAGCCCTTTTCAGCGCTAAACCATTTTACTGTACCTGTACTCATTGTGTGTCCTTGTATTTGTATGAGGCGCGTGTCTACCTTGTTCTCGGCTACATAGCGAACGAAATAGGAAACTATTTTTAACCGCGCGCCGGCAGGAACGCTGCATGGCGGGGCTAACTTCCC
>JBNLDM010000157.1:0-25292 GCA_050304335.1 Pontiella sp. | reverse complement strand
CTGCCGAAAGAGAAGGCTTTCCCTCACTAGGCTAAAGGTATCCTGCTTGCAAAGCTGATTCCTGCCTCTGGGTTCACAGCAAATTGTAATGAAGTATGCCGAACCATCCTCGATCCATGAAGGCACTCCATGTGGCGGAATTTTTCGTTTACGCAGCATCTCTACACGATATGCACATTTCTTATCGCCGGATAAGAATATCAAGACTTTATTCCATAATATTTAATATCAAACTCAGCGAAATGTACTCTTTTGCGGAAAGGTCATGTTATGGAATATCTTTCCATGCGGCGGCGGGTTCGCCGAACCCGCCCTACCCCGCCACGGAGGTAGGGCGCTTTCGATGAAAGCGCCGCACGCGTTATTTCCTTCACGACATGGCAACGGGCTCGCTGGACCTGCCCTAGGTACAAAGCTATAACGACGCATTTTTAATCTTTAAACCCCCACCCCTCGTTTCTATATTGCTGTCTGCATGAGTGAGACCACTATTAACCTCGATGAAGAAATCCGAATCTGGCAGGAGCGCCTCTTTATGCGTTCCATCCGGCGACGAAACAAGCTGGAACGCCTGTCCGTTCTGGTGGGGAAAACCTCCAACCTTAACTGCCTCGAAATCAGCGCCGGCGATGGAATCATCCACTCCAGCCTGCGCGCGCTGGGCGGCAGCTGGAAAACCGCCGTCACCAACAAGACCGCCGCCGACTCCCTCGCCTATTGCTCCTCGGAGGCCATCACGCTGATCGACAACTGCAAGCTGCCGTTTGAGGATGGCACCTTCGACCGGCTCGTCATCGTCGACGCCCTCAAGGGCATACACGACGACCATGAATTCATCCACGAATGCCATCGCGTACTGAAGAACGACGCATGGGTCATCATCAGCGAAAAACGGCGCGCGACCTACAGCATGGTCGCCCTGCTCCAGCGCATATTCAACATCTCGCCCATGGCCAAGGGACAGCGCCGGAACGGCTACACGGTTGGCGAACTGTTCAACATCCTCAAGGATGGCTTCGATGTACCCGAAACCATCACCTATTCCAATGGCCTCCTCGAATCAGCCACTGCGGTCGGTGAGTTTGTTCAGACCCGCCTGCTGCAGGACTACTACTGGCTGGTGAAGAAAAATACCGAAAAGGATCTGCTCTACCGTTACCGTCGTCTGCACGGCCTGGCCGGCATTGCCTACCCCGTTCTCTGGCTCTTCTCCAAGCTTGAGTTTCTGCCCGGCCATCAGCTCCTCGTCAAGAGCCGACGCCGGCACTGGCGCCCGCGCCTCCAGCCCAAGCTCATCGACGGCCGCTCCATCGCGGAAGCCGCTATTAACACCAAGATCGGCACCGCCGCCCCATTTTAGCAAAACAGGAAACCACTAATCCTGGAAACCGTGGTGTATTAGTGGAGATTAGCGTGATTTAGTGGTTGTTATGAAGTCTGCATACAAACAACTCGAACAGGCCATCGGCTACCGCTTTAAAAACAAGGGCCTGCTTGAGCTGGCTGTCACGCACCCTTCCTTCCGCTATGAAAACGCCGAGACCACCGACGACAACCAGCGGCTCGAATACCTCGGCGACGCCGTCCTGAGCCTCATAGCCGCCGAACACCTCTTCAAGACCCAGCCCGATGCAAGCGAGGGCGACATGTCCAAGCTGCGCAGCCGTCTCACCCAGGACCGAACCCTCGCCCGCATAGGCGCAAACATCGGCATCCACGGCTTCCTGCGTCTGGGACGCGGCGAGGAAATGAGCGGCGGCGCCGAACGGGCCTCGAACCTCGCCGACGCCGTCGAAGCCATCATCGGCGCGGCGTGGATCGACGGCGGTGCGCGTGCAGCCAACAAGATTTTCAACAAGGTGTTCCTGCCCGAGCTGGAGGATCTGCAGACGGCGCCAACCCGGAGCAATCCCAAAGGTGCACTGCAGGAATACGCCCAGCGCCATGGCTTCGGCATCCCCGAATACGAAACCGTCGAAACCGCCGGCCCCGAACACGACCGCGTGTTCACTGTCGAAGTCAAGGCGTGCGAGCAATCGTGGAAAGCCTCCGCCGGAAGCAAGCGCGAAGCCGAGCGCAAAGCCGCCAATCTGGCCCTGGCCGAGCTCGGTCCTTCCTGAATCACACCTGTGCACAGGCCTGTTTTCCGGCGTGACGTTTATAGCCCGCGCAGGTCATACTCATTCTTATGTGAGAGGCGGCAAAACATCGTGATTACAAGAAGTCAAAATTATACGAAGATCAAGCTATAAGGATTCCGAACCCATGGAACAAAAACCATTGCCGATTGATCCGCTGTTGCTAAGCGCTACTCCGATCCTGACCTATTCCGGCGGGGCACTGATGACGAACGCCACGGGATTTTTTTTTAAAAGGAACGACAACCTCTATCTGGTAACCAGTCTGCATGTTTTCTGCGACGATAAAAACGATCACAAGCCGGACCGGTTTCAAATCAAGTTCCACGATGACCCCGGCAACATAGCCAGCTCCATCGAATATTCCATCCCCTTGTACAATAACGGAACTTCACTGTGGGTCAGCGGATCGGATTCCTCGGGCGATATCGATGTTGCTGTCATAAAAATCGATAAGGCAGCACTGCCGCCAAATGTGATCTATACGGCATTTACCCCGGATAATCTGCTGAACAACCAGGAGACGATAGAGATCGGAACGTCCATGCTGATTGTGGGTTTCCCATTGGGGTTTTATGACACGCTCCATAAACTGCCGGTCGTACGGGATGCGATCAATGCATCTTCATTCGCGATGCGATTCCAGGGCAATGGATATTTCCTCACAGATGGTCGAACCCATCGTGGATCAAGTGGAGCACCGGTCGTCTGCAAGGACCGCCGCACCGGTCAAAATGACATGCCGTGGATGCTGCTGGGCATTCATTCGGCCCGGTTCGATGTGAGCGGTAGAGATCTGCAGAAAGATGAGGCATTAGGTCTTAACTGCGCCTGGTTCGCAGACATTTTGCTGCATCTGACGACTGATTGATGCACGGACGGGGCGGCAGCCTTCCGCAGTTCCACCCACCCTGCGCAGCAATTTCGCGAACGATTGCGACCGCAGGCCTGAACACCCGCAGCCTGCCATCCTCGACGACCCAACCGAAAGCGCCGTCGAGAGCGGATTTATATTGTACTATAATTGTACTGTACCTCGCATGAGTGTGTTGCTAGCGTGATTTTATCTTATGGACGAGCAGATCATCATACAGGATACGCTGAAACGCCTTGCGGAATGGGAGTACGAGGAACGGACCGCATCGCGCGAGGCGCTTGTGAAGGAGCTTTCGCTGCCGCAGGAGCAGATAGATGGTGTGCTCCGCGACCTGCAAGCGGCAGAGCTGCTGGAGGCCGGAACACTCACACTGACGCAGAGCGGCCGCGAGTATGCCCTGCATGTATTGCGTGCCCACCGTCTTTACGAGACCTATCTGGCGCACAAGACCGGAGTCAGCGATGATCTGCTGCACGTACGGGCGGAAATCGAAGAGCACAAGCTGTCCGTTGAGGATGTCGAGAAACTGGCTCGCGAGCTGGATCATCCTCGCTTCGATCCGCACGGGGATCCGATCCCGACGGCGACGGGTGCCATGCCGCCGAAACGCGGCCTCCCGCTTACGGACCACCCGACCGGCTGGGAAGGACGCGTGGTGCATATCGAAGACGAACCACCGCATCTGTATGCCTTGCTTTTTGCGGCCAGCATCGCCCCGGGAACCGTCCTGCGGATCGTGGAGAAGAACGACCGGGAACTCGCATTGATGGTGGAAGGCTGCACCTTCCGCTTTCCGTTCGACGCAGCGCAGCAGCTTACCGTCGTTCCGCTTGAGGACGGGGAGCGGTTCGACGAATCACTTCTGCGGCTTTCGAACCTGGCCGAAGGCGAAACAGCACACGTGGTGGGACTCTCCCCTCTCTGCCGCGGTCTGGATCGCAACCGCCTGCTCGATCTCGGCGTTGTACCCGGCACTACGATCAACATCGAACTGGTGAGCCCGTCGGGCAGTCCCATCGCCTATAGCATTCGCGGCGCCTCCATCGCCCTGCGCAGGCAGCAGGCGGACCTCGTGCTGATCCGCAAAGCAAAGGAGAAAATCAATGTCGAGGGATAAAGGATCCAGCTGTGAAAGCTGTCCCGTAGCCGCCGTGTCGAAGCTTGAACGGCTCGGAATGCGTCTGGGCCAGGCGGATTTTACACTCGCGCTCGCCGGCAATCCGAACACCGGAAAAAGCACGATTTTCAATGCCCTGACGGGGCTTCGGCAGCATACCGGCAACTGGCCGGGCAAGACGATCGCCCGTGCCGAGGGGGGCTTCTCTATCAGCGGCAAGCGCTACAAGATCGTGGATCTTCCCGGCACCTATTCCCTGCTGTCCGCAACGGACGACGAAGAGGTCGCCCGCGACTTTATCCTGTTCGGCCGGCCCGATGTAACGATCGTCGTGGTGGATGCCACGCGCATTGAGCGGAACCTGAATCTCGCGTTGCAGGTGCTGCAGATTACGAACCGCGTGATCGTCTGCGTGAACCTGATCGACGAAGCCAAAGCGCATGGTATTACCGTGGACGAACGCGGACTGGCCCGCGACCTCGGTGTCCCGGTAGTCCTCACCGCGGCGCGCCAGGGCCAGGGGATCGAACGACTGGTGAAAGAGATCGACGACATGGCGAACGGCCATACACCCTGCAATCCACACCCGCTCAAATACGAAGTTCACGGACTGCGCGAAGCGATGGACGAGATTACCACAGCACTCGAAGCTGCGTACCCGAATGTCCCGCATCGCGACTGGATCGCCCTGCGGCTGCTGGAGGGGGATCCACGCATCATGGAAGCGGTCGCCACCGGAGCGATCGGAAACCTGGAGTCCGACCATGCCGCAAGCTGACGAACCAACACCAGAGGGCCGCCAGACCATGACCGGTGAAGAGATCGTCAAACAGGCCGAGAAACTCCGGTGGGATCTGCCGCAGGGTGTTCGCGACCGCTGGGTGGAAAACGTCTATGCCGAGTCGGCGCGCATTGCATCCCGGAACGTGGATCAGAAAGGGGCATCCCACCGTCTTTCGTGGGAACGCCGGCTCGACTGGCTGGTTACGAACCGATGGACCGGATTCCCGATCATGATCCTCCTGCTGGCGCTGGTGCTGTGGATCACGATCGAAGGCGCCAACGTACCCTCCGGGTGGCTGGCCGTGGCTCTGCTCGACCATGGACATCCGTTCCTGAAGGAAATGGCGGCGATGATCAACATGCCGAACTGGATGTCCGGCGTCCTGATTGACGGCATGTACCTGACGACTGCCTGGGTGATCAGTGTCATGCTCCCCCCCATGGCCATTTTCTTTCCGCTCTTTACACTGCTGGAGGATTTCGGATACCTGCCGCGTATCGCATTCAATCTCGACCATCTGTTCCACCGTGCAGGTGCTCACGGCAAGCAGGCGCTGACCATGAGCATGGGTTGGGGATGCAATGCCGCCGGCGTGGTGGCGACACGCGTCATCGATTCACCCCGGGAACGGCTCATCGCCATCATCACCAACAACTTTGCGTTGTGCAACGGCCGCTGGCCGACGCAGATCCTGATCGCGACGGTATTCCTGGGAACGCTGGCCACGCCGGGGCTGGCCGGGGTGGTGGCCGCAGTCTCCGTTCTTGGCGTAGCCCTTCTGGGTGTTGCGCTTACCTTTGTTTCATCGTGGATGCTTTCGCGCAGCGTACTGAAGGGCGAGGCATCGACCTTCAGCCTGGAGCTACCCCCCTACCGGCCTCCGCAGATACTCAAGACGCTGTACACCTCGCTGATCGACCGCACACTCATCGTACTATGGCGCGCCATCATATTCGCGGCTCCGGCCGGCGTGGTGCTGTGGAGCATCGCGAACATACATATCGGCGCCGAGTCGATCGCCGAATGGGTCATCAACGCACTTGATCCCATCGGCTGGGTCATCGGCCTGAACGGTGTGATTCTGCTGGCCTACGTCGTAGCCATACCGGCCAACGAAATCGTCATCCCGACGATTCTCATGCTGACCGTGATGACGACGGGTATCACCGGCGTCGGCGAACAAGGGGCCGGTGTGATGTTTGAAACGAGCGAAAACTCGACGCTGGCCATGCTCCTGAGAGAGGGCGGCTGGACCACGCTGACTGCCATCAATCTGATGCTGTTCAGCCTGTGCCACAACCCCTGCTCCACAACCATCTACACCATCTGGAAAGAGACGAAGAGTGCAAAGTGGACAACCCTCGCCACGCTGATGCCGATTGCGTTCGGGATCGTCATCTGCGGAGCCCTGGCACTTGTCTGGCGCTGGATCGCGGGTTGATCAAACGCATGGGCCGGTGATTCAATCTGGCAGGGATGGTTCGATACGCTGTCCGCGGCGCTTTCATCGAAATCGCCCTGCCTTTACTTCCGTCAAAATAAACCAATAACGACCTAAAATGCAGGGACGGCGGCGAGCAGCGTGCGGGTGTATTCATGTTGCGGGTTGTCGATGACATCAGCAACCGTCCCGGTCTCGACAATCTCGCCGTTATACATCACTCCCACGCGGTCGCACACATTGCGAACCACGGCCAGATCGTGGCTGACAAAGAGAAAAGCCAGCTGCCGCGAGGCACGCAGTTCCTGGAGCAGCTTCAGGATCTCGGCCTGCACGGATACATCGAGCGCGGAAACCGGTTCATCGGCTACCAGCAGGTCGGGATCGAGCGCGAGCGCACGCGCGATGCAGATGCGCTGGCGCTGACCGCCGCTGAACTCGTGCGGATAACGCCAGGCCCAGGCCGGATCGAGCCCAACGGCATAAAACAGCTCCATGACACGCTCACTGCGCTTTTCCCTGTTTGCCCCGATTCCATGTACCGACAGCACATCAATGATCGCATTACCGACCTTCATGCGCGGATTGAGCGAACCGTACGGGTCCTGGAAAACCATCTGCACTTCCTGGCGGTAGGTTTTGAGCGCCTTTCCCTGCAGGGTGGAAACATCGCAGCCTTTGAAGATCATGCGCCCCGAAGTTGGATCGGTCAGACGGATAATCGCTTTGCCCAGCGAGCTCTTGCCGCACCCGCTTTCGCCCACCAGGCCGAAGATTTCGCCGGGTTTGATATGCATCGTCACATCCTTAACGGCGTGGACACTGTCCTTACCCTTGCCGTAAACGACATTCAGGTTCTCCACTTCAAGGAGTTTTTTGCTGCCTGCGCCGCCGGAGGACACTGAACTCACAGAGGAATTTTTCATCGTTCATCCTCCATGTCTTCTGTGGTTGACACATTCAGCTGTCCGGGATGGAGGCGCGGAACGGCGGCCATCAGCTGCTTCGTATAATCATGGCAGGGATCGTCGAGCACCTGGCGGGTCGGACCGTCCTCGACGATCTTGCCCTTCTTCATCACATAGACGCGGTTGGCCAGATCGGAAACGATCCCGAAGTTGTGGGTGATCATCAGCACGGACAGCCCCACCTTGTCGCGCAGCTCGGCGAGCAGGTTGAGGATTTCACGCTGCACGGTGACATCCAGCGCTGTGGTCGGCTCATCCGCCACCAGCAGCTCGGGCGAGCAGGCCAGCGCCATGGCGATCATGCAGCGCTGCAGCTGGCCGCCGCTCATCTGGTGCGGATAGGCAGAAGCCAGCCGGACAGGCAGATGCACCAGCTCCAGCAGGCGGGTGATCTCGGCTTTCCGGTCGATGCCTTTCCGGTGGAGCTTCAGGGCTTCCTCGATCTGCCAGCCAATGGTGAAGACCGGATTGAAGGATACCATCGGCTCCTGAAAGATGTAGGATATCTGGCTGCCGCGTATATCGCGTAATTTGGCGTCGTCGAGCTGAAGCATGTCCGTCCCGTTGAACAGGACCTGTCCGCCGGCGAATCGGGCGGCCCGGGGCGTCAGCCTGGTCAGCGACAACGCGCTGATGCTCTTGCCGCTTCCGCTTTCACCGACCAGCGCCACGGTTTCGCCGCGCCCGATGAAGAATGAAACCTCGTCAACGGCCTTCACCAGTCCGTCCTCGTGCCCGAAATGGACACTGAGGTTCTTCACTTCCAGAATGTTCGTATCTTTCGCCATCAGTCGTTCAGTCTCGGGTCCAGGGCGTCGCGCAAGGCGTCACCCAGCAGGTTGAAAGCCAGTACCAGCAGGAAGAGGGCGATGGTGACAAAGGTCATCTCCCACCACATGCCCTGCCACAGGCGTAAGCGGGCGCTGTTGATCATCAGGCCCCAGGAGGGTTCGTCCTGTACCCCGATGCCGAGGAAACTCATGAACACCTCGGTACCGACGGCGGCGGGAAAGCGCAGCGTGAAGGTTACAATGATTACATGGGTGATATTGGGCAGGATATGCTTGAACATGATGCGTCCCGATCCCAGGCCCAGCGCCTTGGCAGCCTGCACATAGGTCTGCTCCTTGTGCTTCATCACTTCGCCGCGCACCAGCCGGCACAGGCCCACCCACGTGGTCAGCCCGATCCCGAGATAGACTCCCAGAAGCCCTCTGTCGGGCACCACCATCGCGATGGCCAGTATAAAGAGAAGCCCCGGCATCGAAGCAAATGTGGAATAGAGCCAGACGATGAAATCATCCACGCGGCCACCGAAGAAGCCGGCCAGGCAGCCCAGGATTACGCCGATAGGAATGGCAATAAAGGAGGTAATGATCCCCACCCTGTAAGCAATGCGGACGCCCTGCACCAGCCGCGTGGCCACGTCGCGCCCCAGCCCGTCGGTTCCCATCCAGTTATGAACATTCGGAGCCTCGTAGTCCTTGTCGAGGTGGACCACCTGGTAGGGAGGCGTCTGGTCCGTGATCCTGTAATATTGATGGACCGCTTCGCCATAGATCGCCAGCACCGTATAAACGATGACGAGCGCCAGGCACACCATGGCAACCTTGTCGCGCCGCAACCGGCACCATGCGTCCCCCCACAGGCTATGTCCATTTTTTTTCGGCATAATGGTTTATTTCAGTTTCACGCGCGGATCCGCCAGCGCGTAGCAGATATCGGTCAGCAGGTTTGCAATGACGAACAGCAATGCCCCGATCAGGACCAACGCCCGCACCACGTCGACGTCCGACTGCGTGATGGAGCTGATGCCCAGGTACCCCAGCCCGGGAATCCCGAAGAAGCTCTCGAGCAGCAGCGATCCGGTATAGAGGAACGGAATCGCGATGACGACATTGGTGATGATCGGGATCATGGCGTTCTTGAGGACATGCACAAACAGTACGCGCGGCTTGGACACGCCCTTGGCATACGCCGTCCGCACATAGTCCTTGTACATCTCATCGAGCATGATCGTCCGGTAGAAGCGGATATTGGAGCCAAGTCCGCTGATGACGCCGATGATTACGGGCAGTACAAGGTATTGCCACGATTCGTACCCCCATACCGGGAACCAGCCCTGCTTGTAGGCCAGAAAATACTGGCCCGCCACAATGTAGACCAGGTAGTTGATACTCATCAGCGCTACGGACAGAATGACAAAGAAGCGGTCGACCCATGTGTTGCGGAAAAACGCGCAGATCAGCGAGAGGCTGATCGAAACGATGACGCCGATGACGAAGATGGGAATGGTGAGCGAGAGCGACTTGGGAATGCCGTCCATCAGGAGCTTGGAAACCGGCTGCTTAAAGGTTTCCGAGCGTCCCAGATCACCCGTGAACAGCTTCTTCGTAAAAAACCACAATTGGGAATCAAAGGGAGACGACTGGATTCTGCGCAGCCGCAGAGCCTTCAGCTCCAGGCCTTGCGGGCCGGCCGCGATCGATCCGTCAGCGTCACCCCGGAAACGAACCCTGTCCGTCTTCCAGCCAGCCGCATCAAGGTCCTTGCCGGCGATGCTGCCGTTCCCCCTGTAGACCAGCTTCCACTCGTATTCGGCCGTGCCGTCCAGCTCAAACGAAAGCACATTCACCCGCGTTCCGGGATCAATGCGCACGGTCTTTTCCTCCACGGAGTAGGTCGCATTGCTCCATGTGTTCCAGCGCCCGACACCATCTGCCAGATCATGGTCCTGATAGGCGCGCGACCTGGCCCGGTACCCGAAAAAAAGCGGCTTGTTGAGCCCGCGTTCCTGATCAAAATCATCGAGTTGCTTGAGCGTCACGTTCTTGCCCAGCGCAATCGCGGCCAGGTCGTTGGGAACGATATTAAACAGCACGAAGGTTAGCAGCACCACACCGACCACGGTGGGAATCATCTGCAGCAGGCGCTTGAGGGTATAGTTCAGCATTGGCTAGTTGCTCCCCCGGAAGTTCAACTTTTCGTCACCATATTCCTCCATCCACTGCCTGCGCTGCTCCACATCGATATCCCGATAGATGCTCATGCCGTACGGGAAATCGTGCGGCTCATAGTATTTCAACCAGCTGTGCACAAGCGCGAAGCTCATTGTCTGATACTCAAAGATCCACGGACAGTCTTCAATAATCATGTGCGCCATCTGTTCGTACCTGGCGGTGCGCTCCGGGCTTTCCTGCATGATCCGGATTTCCTCGTACAGCTTATCGAATTCCGGATTCCGGTAGTTGGAGTGGTTGGGCCCGGGCGATTCGTTCTGGCTGTAAAACAGCTGCAGAAAGTTTTCCGCATCCGGATAATCCGCCAGCCAGGCCAGGGAAAACATCTGGGTCTGGCGGCGGTTGAGCTTTTCGATGAAAGCCGGCCAGGTGTTGTAGTTAAAGGTCAGCACTACATCGATGCGCTGATACATATCGGCGACCAGTTCCATCATTTCCCGGACGGAACCGGAGGCACTGCCGATATCAACCTTCAACTCCAAACGCCGACCGTTTTGGGGATCAATCCCGCCCGGATAACCGGCTTCCGCCAGCAGGCGCCTGGCTTTTTCCAGATTAAATGCATAGGGGGACGGTTGTTCGGGCCGGCCGGCCAGTGGCTCGGGAATCGGCCCGTTGGCTTTGGAAAGGCGATAGTTCAGGTACTGATTCATGCGATCAAAATCATAGGCGCAGCTTAATGCCTGACGCAGCTTCCGGTTGCGTTCATTCTGCTCCGGATCGCGGCTGAAGCCGACCACCGGATCATCCATGTTGAAGCCGATGTAGCGAATATCGATCGATGGTGCTGACACCAGTTCGATACTGCGCGAAGCCAGCGTTTTGTTCAGCTCCTTACTTCCTGTAATTACAGCTTCCCAGTTGTCACGCGAGATCGCAGAACTGTCGAGCTGCCCCGAAAGAAACATCATCCAGGCCGTGGTCTGGTCGTCGACCACGAACTGAACGACGCGGTCGATCATCGGAACCGGCCGGCCGGCCGGTTCCCCCAGCCCGCGCCTCTTCTGTTCCTCGCTGGCGGTGTCGGGATAGGTTTCAACCCGCCCGGTTTCGGCCCACTTTGGGTTGCGTACAAACTCGATGCGCGAGTTGCGTTTCCACTCAACCAGACGGTAAGGACCCGTACCAACAGGATGGTTAACGAAGTTCAGCCCATGGTATTCGACGGCTTCGCGCGCAACCACAAAGGCATAATGCATGGTCAGCACATAGATAAACTGAGGAAACGGTTCGGACAGCTCGATCTCAAAGGTATAGCGATCCAGCGCCCGCAGCCCCTCCACGTCCAGATCATAGTCCGTCGGGGTATCTGCCGAGGAGGCTTCGCGAAACGCGTTAATGCCTTTTATGCGGTCAAAGGCCCAGAAGCCGGAAGAGACATTCTTGACGTCCGCCACGCGCTTGAAGGAATAGACAAAATCCTCGGCGGTCAGCTCGCGGCCTTTGCCGTCGGGAAAGCAGGGATCGTCCTGAAAACAGATCCCCTTGCGAATCCTGAAGGTATAGATGAGGCCATCGTCAGAAATCGTCGGCATCGATTCCGCTAGCATGGGAATCACTTTGTAGGGACGTTCAAGGTAATCGTACTGCACCAGGCCTTCGTACATGCGGGAGATGGCCAATGATGCCGACACCTCGCCGGATACGGCCGGATCGAGGCCCCGGATCCGCGGGGTTATTCCGAAGCTGACCTTCTCATTTTTGTCATACCGCGACTTGAGATCGCCCCCGCTGCATCCTGATAAAAAAAGACTCCCCGCAACGGCCATGAATGTGGCCAGGGAGAGTCGATTGGCTGAATGCATAAAACCCATCCGGTAGCATCCGGCCCGGTTACATGGCGCCGGCGTTTGTTTCGGCCGGCAGGGCGGTCGCGTCCATGGCAGGCACGGTCTCCGGCATGGCCAGATCCATTCCTTCCATGGGTTGCGGCTGCATGGCGGAAACCGGAGCAGGCCCTTCATCATAGGTATCGATCAGTGCCTTGTCCTTCTGGGCAAAAAGCACTCCGAGGACCAGCGTGCACGCCATGAAGACAATGCCGAGAATCACCGTGGCTTTCGAGAGCACGTTACCGGCCCGCGCGCCGAACAGTGCTTCCCCCGCTCCGGCGCCGAACGCCATGCCCAGTCCCTCGCTCTTGGAGCGCTGAACCAGTATCAGACAGATCAGCAGGAGGCAGGAGAGAACCTCGACCACAATCAACAGTGCTTTGAGAAATAACATAACGAATCCTTTTTCTTGATTACATGGCCGCGTTGACAATCGCGGCGAACGAATTTGCATCCAGTGCAGCGCCGCCGATCAGGCCGCCGTCGATGTCGGGCTGGGCCAGGAGTTCGGCTGCGTTATCGGGCTTCATGCTTCCGCCATACTGGATCCGCACGGCATCGGCGGCCTGTTCGCCCACCATGTCCTTGACGATCCCGCGGATGAAGGCATGCACGTCCTGGGCCTGTTCGGAGGTAGCGGTCTTGCCGGTACCGATGGCCCACACCGGTTCATAGGCGATGACGAGTTCGGTGCAGGCGTCTGCAGGGACATCCTTCAGTCCCTCGCGCACCTGTACCTCAACCACCTTTTCGGTATTGCCGGCTTCGCGGTCTTCCAGTTTTTCGCCCACGCACAGGATCGGGCGGAGATTCATTTCAAGAGCCTTCAGCACCTTCTTGTTGATCCAGAAATCGTTTTCCTTGTAGTACTCGCGGCGCTCGCTGTGCCCCAGAATCACGTAACGGACAAACAGCTCCTTAAGCATCGCGTGGGAGATTTCGCCGGTGTAGGCCCCGTTCTCCTCGGAAGACATGTTCTGCGCGCCGACATTGATCAGGGTTTCGGAAACCACATCGCTGACCGACTTGATGGCGGTGAACGGCGGGCAGAGCACCACGTCGACCGCACTGCAATCGGCGAGTTCGCGCTTGATGGCCGTAGACAGCTCAACCGCTTCGGCGACCGTTTTATTCATCTTCCAATTGCCCGCAATAATCTTCTTTCTCATTTAACCATCTCCGTTCGTTAAGGTTGGAAAATCTTCGCTTAGATCCAAAAAATGAGCGGTGAATCTACCCAAAGACCGCAGTAGAAGCAAAGGCGAAAAGGGAAAAAAGGCGTTGAAAACGCGCCTTTTCCTCCGTTCACAGGCTAGATGACAATGATCTGGTAGCCCATTGCGACCCATTTCGTGATATCTGGATGCCCTTCATAGTCGCCCACGAGCAGTTTCCGCTGTTCTTCCGTCAGGTTTTTCCTGTGTCCGAAGCGCTCCGCACAGTAGTCGCAGACCTCTTCGACGATGCCCCGTTTCTTGAACTCCACATAGTGCTTGTGCAGTGGATTTTCAGGCTTGCTCAGTTCCTCGGCCCACCCCGTTCCGGCACCGTCGAAGATCAGGGCCACCTTGAAGCCGCTGTCGGCCAGTTCGCGGGCATACAGCAGTGCGTGCACCGCCCGCGCCATGCCTTCGTTGGTTTCATTTCCGGCGAGGAGTATGATGGCAACCTTGCCCGGGGGCTCTTTTTCCCCGGCCAAAACCGTTGCGGCCATCAAGCAGGCAACGATGCTCAACAGTAGTCTTTTCACAGGTTCCTCCCTCGCTGAATTGGAGATTTTCTACAGGATTTTCCAGACATTGAAAAGCGGACGTTGTACCGTATATCCAGATAACCAACAACGGATAACCTATCATGACCAAGAAACTGTTTCTCATTGATGGCATGGCCATTGTATACCGCGCCTATTTCGGTTTCATCCGGAATCCCCGCATCAACTCCAAAGGAGAAAACGTTTCGGCCGTGTTTGGTTTCATCAATACGCTCCTGGACATCATGCATACCTACGAACCGACGCACATCGCCGTCGCCTTCGACACCCACGGCCCCACGTTCCGGCACGAGGAATACCCCGAATACAAAGCCACCCGCGATGAAACCCCCGAAGGCATCCGCACCGCCGTCCCGCATATCCGCAACCTTCTAAAGGCCTTCAATATCCCCTCACTCGAGTATCCGGGCTACGAGGCCGACGATGTGATCGGAACGCTGGCGCGCATGGCTGAAAAGCAGGGTTACGACACCTACATGGTCACCCCCGACAAGGACTATGCCCAGCTGGTCGATGAACACACCTTCATGCTCAAGCCCGGCCGCGGCAGCAACGATTCCGAGCTGCTGGACGTCGCACGGATTCTCAAGGAATGGGAGATCGAACGGGTGGATCAGGTGATCGACATTCTCGGACTGGCGGGCGATACCGCCGACAACATTCCCGGCATCCCCGGTATCGGCCCCAAAACCGCCGTCAAGCTGATCGCCGAATATGGATCGATCGAAAATCTGCTGGAGCACACCGATGAACTGAAAGGCAAGCAGAAGGAAAAGGTAGAGGCAAACAAACATACCGCCCTGCTCTCCAAGAAGCTCGTTACCATCAAGTGCGATGTGCCCGTCAAGGAACGCCCCGACGAACTGGTGATCGGCGAGCGCAACGACGACCAGCTCAAGCTCCTGTTCAGCGAACTGGAATTCAAGACGCTCATCAAGCGGCTGTTCGGGGAAACACCGACCCCGGCCACCGTCGCCGCCTCCAAGGCCTCGGCGGGACAGGGCGACCTGTTCGACTTTGCCGCCGCGGGAAATCCCGACATGATGGAACCACTCCCGCAGTTCAAGACCATCAAGGACGTGAAGCACAGCTACCATCTGGTAACAACCGCCTCCGAACGCCGGGCCCTGGCCGAAAGACTATCCGGTTGCAGCATCGTCTGCTTCGATACGGAGACAACCGGACTCGATGTCCGTACTGCCGAGCTGGTAGGCATCTCCTTCTGTATCGAAGCGCATGAAGCCTGGTTTGTCATGCTTCCCCCCGACCGCGAAGAAACGCTCAAGGCGCTGGAGCCTTTTCTGCCCATATTCGACAGCGCCGACATACGCAAGGTCGGCCAGAACCTCAAATATGACCTCAGCGTGCTGAAATGGCACGGCATCGAGGTCCGCGGCCAGCTGCTGGACACCATGCTGGCGCACTACCTGATCGACCCGGACCAGCGCCACAACATGGATCACCTCGCTGAAAGCCTGCTTGGCTATACCCCCGTCTCGATCACCGCGTTGATCGGCGAAAAAAAGTCACAGCAGAAATCCATGCGCGATGTCGATCCCGACGAACTGTGCGAATATGGCGCCGAGGATGCCGACATCACGCTCCAGCTGTGGCACAAGCTCAAACCCCTGCTGAAGGAACGCGGGCAGGAGCGGGTTTTTTACGAGATCGAAACCCCGCTGCTGCCGGTGCTGACCGAGATGGAATACAACGGCATCAACCTCGATGTCGACGCACTCGCATCGTATTCAGAACAGCTGGCCACGACCATCCAGTCGCTGGAGGAATCGATCTTCACGATGGCGGGCATGGACTTCAACCTGAACTCGCCCAAGCAGCTCGGTGAAGTGCTTTTCGATGTTCTGAAGCTGGTTGAAAAACCCAGGAAGACAAAAACGGGCCAGTACCGGACGAATGAAGAGGTGCTGACCGAGCTGGCTCCGAAGCATGAGATCATCCAGAAGATTCTCGACTACCGCCAGCTTACGAAACTCAAGGGCACCTACGTTGATGCCCTTCCGAAGGAGGTTTTTGAAAACACCGGGCGCATCCACACCACGTTCCAGCAGGCTCTCACCACCACCGGGCGGCTCTCTTCGGAACGGCCCAACCTGCAGAACATACCCATCCGGACCGAGGAGGGCCGGGAAATACGACGCGCCTTCATTCCCCGATCCGAAGGTTTCACCCTGCTCTCCTGCGACTACTCCCAGATCGAGCTGCGCATCATGGCCGAGTTAAGCGGCGACGAGGGCTTGCGCGACGCCTTCATCCATGGCGAGGATATCCATACCGCCACCGCTGCGCGCGTCTTCGGTGTCGGCAAGGAAGCAGTTACCCGCGAGATGCGCTCCAAAGCCAAGATGGTCAACTTCGGAATCATCTACGGCATTTCCGCATACGGCCTAGCCCAGCGCCTCGGCATTCCACGCACCGAAGCCGGCGAAATCATCGAACAGTACCGCGCCAGCTATCCCGGTGTGCAGGATTATCTCGACCGGACCATCGAGTTTGCGCAGAAACATGAATACGTGGAAACCATCACGGGCCGGCGGCGCTACATCCGCGACATCAACGCGCGCAACCAGGCCGTTCGCGCCGGTGCCGAACGCAACGCCATCAACGCCCCCATCCAGGGGACGGCCGCCGACATGATCAAGATCGCCATGGTCCAGATCCACGAGCTCCTGCATGCACGCAAGACCAGAACAAAACTGCTGCTGCAGGTGCACGACGAACTCGTATTCGATCTCGCCCTGGACGAGAAGGATGACCTCGTTCCGCTGATCGAAGAAAAGATGAAAGCCGCCATCCCCATGGAAATTCCCATTCTGGTCGAATCGGGAAC
This sequence comes from Pontiella sp., assembly GCA_050304335.1. GTDB lineage: Bacteria > Verrucomicrobiota > Kiritimatiellia > Kiritimatiellales > Pontiellaceae > Pontiella. Next base: position 8,496 of record JBNLDM010000157.1, on the reverse strand, counting down.
CGGCGGCAACTGGCTCGAAGCGCATTAAAAAAAGGACGCCCATTTCGGCGTCCTTCTCTACGACAGCATCGTGCATTCTTATTCGATCTTTTTCATGGGCTTGCCGCAGGCACAGTTGCCGGGATCTGTCTTGAGGCACGGACAACCCTTTGGGCAGCAGTACAGCCCCTTGGCACTAGCCTTAAGGACTTCCTTGCCACAGGCGCATTTGCCGTCCTTCATGCCCTTGAAGTCGCACTTGCAATCGCCGCCGCATGCACACAGCAGGGCTTCGCCATCCTCGGTGCCGAGCAGATGCATTTTTACGAGTGTCTTTCCGCAGGCACACGTTCCGGGTTTCAATGCCGTTGCATGACAATCGGGACATACATAGACCATCTCGGTGATGGCCGGCTTTTCCTTTGCGGATGCCTCATCCCCTGCATGAACATACAGGACGCCGCAAAACGCAACCAATACGGCTGATACAACTATCGAACGAATCTTCATACTTATCTCCATGTTGAATTATGCATTCTACTTACGGATTAGTTTTAGGATTCCCCGGGCCATGTGACTGCCGGGGTTGTGCAGCACGTAGCTGCCCGCAACTCTCCATACGGCACCTCCCTTCAGCCGGAGCGTGTCTATTCCGGGGTGCATCGGCGGCTGCTCCGTCAAACCTGTCTGCCGAGTACACGCGTCATCCGACAGGTGGCATGATTAACGGACTCAAACTGCTCCCGATCGCATACGCCTTCCTGTCCATATACCATTCGGAATGATAATCTTTTTGACCGTGGAATGAAGAGAAAATTCACTTCTTTCGACATGCAATCAGTTTGAAAAGCCGGTGATAGAAAACGCCTTATATGAAATCGACGCGAAAACGCACTCTCCGCTGCAAACAGCTAGTAATGGTAATGTCGACGCGAGCGCCGGATGGCTTCTGCGCGAATGGCGGCTTTCCGCTCCTCCGAACGCCGCTGTTCATAGGCCTTGATCTTGGCCAGCTCCTGTCTTTGCTGCTCCAGCCGCAGCGCCTCCCGGTCCAACCAGGCGGCATAGGATATCTGTTCATTCTTGATCACGGCTTCATACGCTTCCTTTAGCCGTTTCTCGTCTTCCTGAACGCTCAGCTCCCTGTCCAGTCTCTCCTCCTCGGATTCAAGGGGTGTCATTTCAACCTCAATAACCACATCGTTGCTGAGGATGATTTCGTACCCGTCAAACCACTGGACCAGGGTTCCCGCATTTGGAAACTCTATATTGGGCTCGCCCAGGACCGCCAGAACGCGACTCTTTGAATCACCGGCGAAAACAAGCGGTTCGGGCGTTTGCGTCTCCTGTCGATGTTGATAAAAAAACCAGGCAGCGGCCAAACCAAGTGCGATGATGCACACTGCGAGATATACATTTCGATTCATTTGCAACACCCCTTATAATCTACTGTCAAGTCTATGACGACTTGAGAGCTGCCACAAGAGTCAACCTGCATAAATCCATCGTAACGGACATGAATCGCCCAACCCGCAATTCGTGAATTGATGGCACTCATAGATCCCTTTATATTCCGTCCGTGAAAGCATTCGTAAAGGAAGCCTACGACGCCTTGTACGCTCGCTGGGGCGCGCAGCATTGGTGGCCCGGAGACACGCGGCTGGAAATGATGCTGGGGGCCATACTGACGCAGAACACGGCCTGGACAAACGTCGAAAAAGCCATAGCCAATCTGCGGATGGCCGGAGCGCTGCAATTGCGTGTACTGGAAAGCGCATCCGCGGAACAGATCGCGGAATGGATCCGGCCGGCCGGCTATTTCAACCAGAAGGCGAACTACATCCTGGTCATGGTATCAAGCATCAGCGAGCGGTTCGATGGTTCACTCAACAAGCTGTTTGCACTTGATACACCCACGCTGCGCAGGGAACTGTTGTCGTGGAAAGGGATCGGGCCGGAGACGGCGGATTCCATCCTGCTCTATGCGGGGAAACGGCCGGTGTTCGTCGTCGATGCCTATACCAGACGTTTTCTTACCCGTCATGGGTGGTGCCGTGAAAGCACCTCTTATCAGGAGATAGCCGGCCTGTTCATGGACAACCTTCCGGAGGACGCTCCGCTCTTCAACGAATACCATGCCCTGATTGTCCGCCTGGGAAAGGAACACTGCCGAACGAAACCCCGCTGCGAAGGCTGTCCCCTGGAGAAATACCTGTAGGTGAGTGGCAACGTCGTTGGCCGTTCCCGCCCTGCAAAATTATCCGTCGAGCTTCTGCCTGAGCATCTGCATGACGGCGCCGGGATTGGCCTTGCCTTTACTCGCCTTCATGACCTGCCCCATCAGGAAATTAATTGCACCCTGCTTGCCGCCTTTGTATTCCTCGACGGATTTCGGATTGTTTGCGATAGCCTCCTCGGCCCAGCCCTCCAGCGCTGAGTCGTCGGACACCTGCGCCATGCCCTTTTCTTCAACGATTTTTTCCGGCTCGCCGCCCTCGAGAAAGATGATTTCAAACACCTGCTTGCCGGCGCTGGTGCTGATGGTCCCGGCATCGATCAGTCCAATGATCTGCGCCAGTTTTGCGGGCGTGACCTTCGATTCCGCTATCGCCACTTCATGCTCTGAAAGCAGCCGCATCATTTCGCCCATGATAAAGTTTGAAACCGCCTTGGCGTTCCTGGAGTGCTGCATGGCCTCATCGAACCAGTCGGAAACATCCTTGTCGGCCGTCAGGATGCCGGCATCGTATTCCGGCAGTCCCAGCTCGGAAACATAGCGCTCCCGACGCTGCGCGGGCAGTTCCGGAAGCTCGGAGCGCCACTGTTCAACCTGTTCGGCAGAGATTTTCACGGGCATCAGATCGGGTTCCGGGAAGTAGCGGTAGTCGTGGGCATCCTCCTTGGTGCGCTGGATGAAGGTTTCGCCCCGGTCGGCATCAAATCCGCGTGTTTCCTGATCAACCTTGCCACCGCTTTCGAGCACCCGGATCTGCCGGTCGATTTCATACTCGATCGCCTGCATGATGAAGGCGAACGAATTCATGTTCTTGATCTCGACCTTGGCACCCAGCTCCTGCTGCCCGGCCGGCCGAACCGACACATTGACATCGGAGCGCATCTGCCCCTTTTCCTGGTCGCAGTCCGAGATGCCGCCATACTGCATGATCTGCTTGAGCGCCGTCATGTAGGCCATGGCATCGGCCGCCGAATGCATGCAGGGCTCGGATACAATTTCCATCAGCGCGGTGCCGGCACGGTTGTAGTCCACCAGGCTCGCTCCGGCCACATGGGTGTTCTTGGCGGCATTCTCCTCCTGATGGATTCGTTCGAGCGTAAAGGTCTTCCTTTCACCGTCGACCTCAACCTCCAGCCTTCCGCCGAGACACAGCGGCTGGTCGTACTGCGAAATCTGGTAGTTCTTGGACATGTCCGGATAGAAGTAGTTTTTTCGATCCCATTTGCTGTAGGGATTGATTTCGCAATCGAGCAGCAGGCCGGCCTTGCAGCACAGCTCTATGGCCTTTTCATTCAACACCGGCAGTGCGCCGGGATAGCCCAGACATACGGGACAGACGTGGGTGTTCGGCTCGGCGCCGTATTCATACCTGCAGGAACAGAACATCTTCGTGTTCGTCTTCTGCATCACGTGCGTCTCAAGACCGATGGTTGCTTCGTATTTCATAATAATCCTTTACCACAGAGGGCACGGAAGTGCTAATTTACACGGCGTGTGATTCCGTCTCTGAGATGCATAACATTGAAGTTGATAAGTAACCCGACGTTCTTGTTACTGAGCTTCAAATAAGTAACAAGCTGTGCTTCGTGAATGGGCAGAATCCTGTCGACCGACTTCAATTCCACAACGACCTGATCTTCAACCAGTAACTCCATTCCATACCCTACATCTATGGTTTCACCGTCATAAACCAGTGGCAAAACAATCTCCTTCTCCAAAGAACACCCCTGCTTTTTATGTTCCCTGAACAGGCATGCCTGACAGGCGCTTTCAAGTAATCCAGGCCCCAACGCAGAATGCACTTTCATGGCGGCTCCGATAATTTTTTCCGTAAGCTTGTCCAACTCCATCCTCAGTGGTCCTCCGTGTCCTCTGTGGTGAACAACACCTATAGTTTCGGTTTCCGTTTGTGCCACTCGGTGGATTGTTCGTAGGCATGGCCGACCTTCAGAATGGTTTCCTCCTTGAACGCATCGCCAATAATCTGCAGACCGATCGGCAAACCGTTCGAGGCAAATCCGCAGGGAACCGACAGCGCGCAGTTACCGGCCAGGTTGACCGGTGTGGTCAGGATATCATCGAGGTACATCTTGAGCGGATCATCCGTTTTTTCACCCTTCCGATAGGCCGCGGTCGGGGTGACCGGTGCCAGGATGGCATCGCACTGCCTGAACGCTTCGGTAAAATCGTTGCGGATCAGAGTGCGTACCTTCTGCGCCTTGAGATAATACGCGTCGTAGTAGCCGCTGCTGAGCACATAGGTGCCGAGAATGATACGACGCTTGACCTCGGGCCCGAATCCGGCGGCGCGGGTCTTCCCATAGAGCTCGGCCGGATCCTTTCCATCAAGCCGCATGCCGTACCGGATTCCATCGAACCGCGCCAGGTTGGCCGAGGCTTCGGCAGTGGCGATGATATAGTAGACCGCGATCGCGTATTTGGCATTCGGCAGCGAGACATCGACGATTTCAGCCCCGAGATTCCGGCAATGTTCGACCGCCTCGCGCACGGCTTGTTCCACCTCGGGATCCATACCCTCCACGAAATATTCCTTCGGCAGGCCCAACCGGACGCCGTCCAGGGATGTGTCCGATCCCAGCTGCGCTGCAAATGATGGAACTTCCATATCGATAGACGACGAGTCCATCCGGTCCAGACCGCAGATGGTTTCAAGCAGCATGGCGGAATCCTTCACCGTTTTGGTAATCGGGCCGATCTGATCGAGCGAGGAAGCGAAGGCGGTCAACCCGTAGCGTGAGACGCGGCCATAAGTCGGCTTGACACCGACGCAACCGCAGAAGGCGGCCGGCTGGCGGATGGATCCTCCGGTATCGGAGCCCAGCGAGGCGATGGCTTCGTCGGCAGCAACACTGGCCGCCGAGCCTCCGGAGGATCCCCCGGGCACATGGTCAAGGTTCCATGGATTCGAGGTCCTGCCAAGCGCGGCGTTTTCCGTGCTCGATCCCATGGCAAATTCGTCCATGTTGACGCGCCCGAGCAGAACGGCGCCTGCCTCCCGGAGCCTGGCAATCACGGTGGCATCGTAAGGTGCGGTATAGCCCTCAAGAATTTTCGACGAGCAGGTGCAGGGCTGCCCCCGTACATTGAGCAGATCCTTGATAGCGATGGGTATGCCGAGCATCGGATGTTCCCGGCCGGCCGCGCGGGCAGCATCCGCCGCGGCGGCCTGCTCCAGGGCCGACTCGCGATCAAGGGTCAGATAGGCGCCCACCTTCGAGTCGATGGCATCAATGGATGCCAGTACATCGTTGACAATATCCACGGAGGTGCACTCACCGGCGGCAAGTCTGTCGGACAGTTCAGCTATTGATAATTCGTTAAGTTGAGCCATAAAAACCACTAATTTTCACTAATCTTCACCGATCTGGATTATTATACGTTTCCATTCCAGTTCATGTACGCTTCCAAAGTTGATGAGGTATCCCACGCGTTTTCCTGCTGCCTTCAGATAGTTTATCAACTGGGCTTCATGTTCCGGTAGAAGCTTTCTTGCCGCAAAAATATCGTCCGACACCATGTAGTCGGGGACATACTTCTTACGGAGAGGGCCTCCCTTGTAGTGCAGCGTTAATTCATGCTGAGACTTGAAGGAAATGTTCCGCCTGCCTGGTTCACTCTCCAAACACTCCTGATAAACATCCTCCAGGAATCCATGTCCTATCGCATTGTACACTTCAAAAGCCGCTCCCATCAGATCGTACCCTTCCTGCTCCAGCATGACATTTCCCGCAATTTATTGACGATTAGTGCAGATTAGTGGTTCATCCAATTATTGATCGATGATTTTCGGGACGCGGATCTGCCCGTCGGTGGAGGATGGCGCGTTGGCCATGACGGCATCATGCTCCAGGCTCGTACCCAGCTCGTCCTTGCGCAGCACGTTGAATACGGGAATGGCATGGGCGGTCGGCTCGACATCCCGCACGTCCGGTTCGTTGAGCTGTTCGACATAGTGCAGGACCTGGTCGAGCTGCCCCTGAAAGAGCGCTTTCTCCTGATCCGTCAAGTCAATGCACGCCAGTTTCGCAACGTACCCGACATCCATTCCCTGGTTCGCTTCGGACATTTTCCTACCTCGTTTTAAAAAACAAAGCCCGCAGTATAAAGAAACCGCGGGCTTGCGCAACTTCCAAGGTCGCAAGATTACTCGCCATAGACCTTCTTGCGCATGCTGTCCGTCAGGAGGTAGGGATAGACATGCTGGATAAAATCGATGATATCCGCCTCATAGGCATCGCCTTCCTTATCGCGTTCGCCGGAGACGGCGATGTAGGCCCATCGGTTAGCCGTGCTTCTGACCACGCGGTCCCAGGCCAGCCAGAACATACGGCCCAGGTGGTAGGGTGTTTCGCGATCCTGGCCGACAAACCAGTAGGCATAATATCCGTAATGCGGAACAGGCCCGTCCGGTGTCTGGTAAATACGGTGGTTTTTAATGACCCGCACCTTGAGCGGTTTGCGTCCCTCCAGCGGTACCTCGAGTGTGAATTCGCCATCCAGCAGGTTCCCCTGCCCTTTAAGGCAGCGCTGCGGACGGTGGATACTGTCGCGGGCGGTGCCGCTCAGGACAATGGAAGCGAAAACGCGGGTGCCTGCATCATTGCTGTATGAAGACTTGATAAACTCCGTATCCTTGGGCAGCTGCTCGTATTCGGCACGGCTCATATTGTAGAGTTTCTCGCCGCAGTCCGGGCAGATATCCGGAATTTCGAGATCGCTCACATAAAACCCTCTGTGGGCATAGTTCTTGTCGCACAGATCCTTGTTATGGCAGAAGCGCAGTTCATTGCCGACCCAGCTGCCCACCTGCCTGGGCAGTTGCATCTTTACACCCGGCACAAAATCCAGCTTTACGCCGACGGTGAACGCGAGGGCGAAAACAGAGATGGTCATGAGCACAACGATGCTCAGGAACGGTTTAAATAGACTTCTTTCCATTTCGCGAAAAACTCCCTGTAGTTGACCTGCAGCAGCTTGCCGACACCCACCATCAGGCTGATGGATACGGTGAAGAGCACATAGCCCGACCAGTCATGGTGAAGACCGGTACCAAGCTCCTGGCCGGCCGTAATGGATACCAGTGCAATCGAGATGATGCGTCCCACATTGCCGGCCACGGCAATCGGGATGGAACAAAGAAAAAGTGCCCATTTCCTGATAAATGTCTTCTGCGTGCTGTAGGCATAGACGGCGGTCAACGCCGTCATGGCCAGCAGCGACCGAAGGCCGGAGCACGGTGCTTCCACGTTCAATTGAAAGTACGGCGACATCAGCTGCGTACCTACCCGCTGGCATTCAATCCCCAGACCATTCAGCGCCGATTCACCCAGCGATGACGCAACATGCTGCAGCGGACCTGCCAGACCATCCAGAAAGTTGAGCGGAACGCAGAAAATCAGATAGGAGCATGGGAATATCAGCAGCTTGGCCACCTGCCAGCCGTAAAAGTAGAACGGAATGCCCCACAGCAGCATGATCAGACTGATCAGCGAAATACGCGTCTGCTGCATTTTCGCACCCAGCCAATGCATCGCCAGGGCGGCGATAACCACGAATAGACCTGCCGTGCAAACCTTCTTCGTTGCCTCGACGTATTCCTGCCGCCGGTGCCAGATAATGCCGAGACTCACAAAGGGGATCAGAAAGCCGTGCGAATAGTCGGCCCCGAACGACTGCTTGTCGCCCCAACGGGAAATCATCCATTTAAAAGCCGAACCACTGCCCACATTTTCCACTGTATTGCCCAGCAGATGATACAGAATGAACAGGAACCCGATAATCACCGAAGCATATCCAATGTTCATCAGTTCCGTGCGGGAGAGTGCGCCCAGACGCCAGCGGTCGCTCCAAATCAGCGCCTGATCAGTTTTTGTACCATTCATAGTAAGCTCATTTTATCCGACTAATTGAGACATGGATACCACGGGACGTTCAAAAATACAAGAACCACTGCAAATCCTGTAAATAGCAACTCTCCAGGCAGACCCGGCCCAGCGACTCGCAGAACGCGTAATTTTAGCGCAATTAGACTTGCAAACAAAACGGCGATCTAAATAATGGCGCTTCGTTTTTGAGAAAAAGCGAGCGTAGCTCAGTGGTAGAGCTTCACCTTGCCAAGGTGAATGTCGAGGGTTCGAATCCCTTCGCTCGCTCCATTTTCAGCCTGTCCCTTTGGGTCAGGCTTTTTTTTTCGCTCGCTTCGGGATTGCATCCGTGACCTTCAGCGCACGGCGCTTCGGTGGTCTCCGTCTAGAAGGACG
>JBNLDM010000156.1:0-18813 GCA_050304335.1 Pontiella sp. | reverse complement strand
CATGGACCCTACCCGGCCGACACGAAGTGAGTCTGGAGCCCGCTACAGCAATGAAGTGAAACGGAATGGCAACCGAAGATAATTTCCGAAGGCGCGAAATCATAATTCCTGAAGAGAAATAGTGAACAGAGAGAACGGTTCTATAACGAAGTGGTTCAAAACGCACCCTCCGCCGCCAAGGCTATGGAGGACAAGCAAGTATTCATGCCTGACGTTGGTAGTCCCGCGCAGGTCACACCAAACGTTATGAGACGAAAAATGAAAACAAATACTGAGCCCCCCAAACATGAAGAAAGTTATATCCTTTCATCTATAGCCAACTTTTATGGGCAAGAATCGTTAGGCATGTTTCAAATTCGGGGTAATGGATGGCTCTTTTTACGAGACCAAGAAATCTCCTTTAAAATGTGGCTCCCTAGGAGAAATATTCAAATACGACTCACATCTATCACCTCAATCGAAACACCTCGTTCTCATCTAGGAAAAACAAAAGGCCGCACACTTTTGAAAATAATTTTCACAAACGAAAATGGTAAAAATGATTCTATTGCCTGGTCTGTGGATAATCTAAGTAAATGGACAGATCATATAGAAAAAATAATTAATCATAACCAACGGGTTGACCATACTGTGAAAACGCCCATTGAGTCAGGCAACGAACAAGGCACAGCGGATCACCCGTAACGTTCGATCACTAAATAAACATGCTTAATATACCACCAGTCCCCAATCTCTTAATAAGCATAGTCAACCTTGTCTGCTGTATTCTGATCGTTCTTAAACTTTGGGTGCTGAAAGGTCCATTCCACACGCTGATCGGTTTATTCTTCCCCATCTACAGCTTCTTTTGGGGGTGGAACAATACTCGATCAAGAAATGATATTTACATCATGACTATCTGGTCGATTTCAACGGCTATTCAAATGAGCTTAATTGTAATATATTCATAACAGATCGAACCACTGCCCGGCCGACACGAAGTGAGTCTGGAGCCCTGCTACAGCAATGAAGTGAAACGGAATGGCAACCAAAGCGCAGATAATTTATCGGAGATAAATAACGAGTGAAACGAGTGGTTCAAAACGCACCCTCCGCCGCCAAGGCTATGGAGGACAAGCAAGTTTTCATACCTGACGTTGGTAGTCCCGCGCAGGCCCCCTACCGCAAAAGATAGGGCGCGGAGTTCCCTCCGCGCCGGCCATATCGAAAATATGATGGGATGGATTCCTACTTCCCGGACGGAACCGCCAGCCGGTTGAGCTCCAGCAGACGGCGGGCATCGCGATTGCTTTCATCGTCGATCCCGATGGGTTTCACTTCGACGATGTCTGCAGCCCGTGCCGTATCGTAAACCCCTGGGAACCGCTCAAAATAGACATTCCCGTTCGGCAGCTTGTATTCCAAGCGGCACTTGATGACGTCCGTTTTGGTGATGATCATGGTATCGCGCACGAAAATGCGACGCAACGCTTCGTGGCGGGTCACCAGTTGATCCAGTTCGGTCGCCACGGTAAAGTTGGAAGATACGTAGCCTTCACGCACCAGCTGCACGTGATATTCCTCGCCGGCCTTAAGCAGGATTGAGAGCGGCTTGGACATGGTGTCCATGTCACCCTGCGATTCGGTTACCCCATACAGTTCTCCATTGATAAAGACCTTCACGTCCGCCGGCTCGGTATCAAGCACCAGCACTCCGCTGTTCTTCACGAGCGAGAAATCCATCCGCGCGGACTCGTTGGGCTGCAGGGTCAGGTTAGTCGTGACGGTATCGTAGCCCATGAGCGCTACTTCGACCTGATGCGAGCCATCTTTAATGTTGCCGGTGAAAGGCGTGGTTCCGGCCAGATCGCCGTCAACAGACACTTCCGCGCCCGCAGGATCCGTAACCACTGCCAACGAAGACGGCAAGGCTTCCAGCTCAGCCTTTATCTGGTAGGTGCGCGTCGCTTCGACATCCATTCGGCGCGAGTATGAGGTATAACCCACTTTCGTCACTTTGATGTCGGCACTACCAGCTACGATGTCCTCCAGCGTGATCGGCGTGGTGCCTTTAACCACACCGTTCACGAGTACGTCGGCACCGGCCGGTTCGGAGTCCACCACCAGCTTGGCGGTGTTGGAGGTCAACTCCGCGCGCACCAGCACGGGTTTGCGGTCCACCAGCTGGGCTTCCATGGTTAGCGGGAGGTGCGTCGGCGACTTGAAATCGAACTTGTAGCTGCCCAATGGAAGCTCGGAGAGCAACAAGGGCGTCTTCCCCTTGGAAACCCCGTCAATTTCGACCTCCACGCCCTGTGGAACCGAATCCACCAGCAGCAGGCCGGTTGTCGGCTGCAGCTTCATCTCCACATCGAGCGTCTGCTTGTCCAGCAACGCCAGGTTCTTGTAGGCGACATCGTACCCCTCCTGGCTCAGCTCAAGTACATATTGCCCAGGTTGCAGAGCCTCCAGCGTTGCCGGCGTTACGCCCCGCGATTGTCCATTCAGGACGATTTTAGCCCCTTCGGGCTCGGAGTCGATTGTTACGCTTCCCTGCCCGGGACCGCATCCAGTCAGTAGCAGGACAACCGCGGCAAAAGACCAGCGGAAGAACACCGTCCCGCCCTTCTTGCAAGATTCCTTCATGGCCTCCCTCATCTCAGTTTATCCTCCACCGCTATCGTTTTTGCCGCAATGGTTTCAAAGCGCTCGTCGGATCGATCGGAAATCAGCTGCGTGCAGATGCGCAGGTTGCGCTGGGCATCGCTCCAGTCGTTGACACGCATGGCCTTGTCGACCAGGAACATGTATTCCTTGTAGCGTTCGTTCTGCTCGACGCGGGCCGTTGACAACAGCTTCTTCGCCTTTTCATAGGGTTCCGGCTTTGGATTGAGCGTCTCAAGATAGTTGATCGACTCGCGCAGATGCTTGATGCATTGAGCCAGGTTTTCGAAGGAGGAGTCGCGCTCGCGGTAGAAATCCTCGCCCAGCTTGTAGGCATCCTTCGCGTATTGGATCAGCATGGCATCGTCCATCAGGAGCGACCGCGAAACATCGAGAGCCTGAAACACGAACTCATCGATGCGATCAGTAAGCCGCCGCAGATCTGCAGGCAATTCGCGGTTCAGCACACGTACATGGTTGAATTGGCCATCGCATGCCAGGGCCAGGTCATCCAGGTCATACTGGTTGCGCGCCTTGCCGATACGGTCGGACGAGATTTGGAAAAACCCGCTTTCCTTCACCATATCTTTAAGTTCGGCCATCTCTTCTGCGGAAAGACGGGTCGATTTGGTGAAGTGGCGGTTACGCGCATCATCCACCACCAGCGAGGCGTCCCCTGCCGGAGTCAGTTCCAATGCATAGCGCATAATGTTGTCCGGCCCGCCCCGCACACGCTCGTAGTCCAGGAAGAGGCCTTTCATCCGGACTCCGTTTCCGGCCCGGCGTTTCGGGCGAGTCAGCTCCGTGGCGGCCACCACCACCAGCAACAGAATAAGCAAAACGGCGAGTACCTGCAGTATGCGGAACATGGGCGAGGTACGCTTTTCGGGCCCCTTGGCGTGAGAGCCGCCGCCCTTCTTCCTTGCAGGCTTGAAGCCAAGGTCTATCTCTTCTTCGCCCCCATGCGGTGCTTGTGCGGCCGGTGCGGCCGGTGCAACCGGTGCAGTTTCGCTTTCCTGACGCGTACTGATGACGCGGAATGCGCTTGAGCCCACCTCCACCAAATCACCAACCTTCAACTGACGCTCGTCGATCGACACCCCATCGATGTGTGATTTCACGCCCACGCTGAAATCGGTAATCCAAAGGGTGCCGTCGGATTTGAAGAAAAAGCGCCCCTGGAACAACATCAGCGCTTCGTCTTCGAGCACCAAATCGTTCGCCGGCGAGCGGCCGAACTTTATGCCGGTTGCCGGCACCGCGATTTCACGGCCGACCTCTTTGCCCTGTTCAATGATCAAATGAGACATTTGCTAACCTATCTTGCGATTTTTGATTTTCGATTTTGGGTTTATCAGTGGTTTCGCCAGCTCCCATTCACCCCATGCGTCGCAGACCTGCAATTCGGAAATCGTCATTCAATAACTTCTAAAACCCTCCGCGAAGGACTATCTGCAAAAACAACGGCCCCATCAAAACAATAAAGACCGAAGGGAATATAAACGCCACCAGCGGAAACAGCAACCTAACCGGGGCTTCGTTGCCCATCTTTTCCGCCCGCTGGAAACGCTTGGTACGCACCTGATCGGCCTGGATGCGCAACGCATGGCCAACCCCCGTTCCTAGTTCGTCCGCCTGGATGAGTGCGCTGACCAGTGCCCGGATATCCACATGGTCCACCCGCACCGCCATGTTTTTCAATGCATCCTTGCGCGACCGGCCTACCTGGATTTCCCGGAAGACCCGGATCAGTTCTTCGCCCAGAGCGTCGATATCGCGGTGGGCGATGATGCGGTTGATCCCGCTCATGAAATCAAGACCGGATTCGACGGACAACGTCAGCAGGTCGAGCACGAACGGCAGCGCGCGCTCAATGTCCTTGTGCCGGGCCCGCACGGCATGCTTCAACCATGCATCGGGATAGAAACCCAACAGCACAAGCACAATGAAATAGACGAAAAACTGACGCGCCTGCAGCCACGAACCGATGGATTCCGGCATCTGGGGAAACGCGGCAAAGAGCAAGCCGCAAATCAGCCCGCCCATCACCAGTGGAGCCATGATTCGCATAGCGATGATCTCGCCCGGCTTGATCAATCCTTCCAGCCCGCCGGACACAAGCTTCTTGTTCAGGCGTTGGCGGCTCTCCTCGAACACGGACAGTCCGGTGAAACTTTGTGGAATAAACAGGCAGAGAGGCAGGATAACACGAACCATGATCGGCAGCGTGCGCTCCTGCCGGCGGCCATCAGCCAGCGTCACATAGGTGACATGCCGTGCTGCGCCGCTCAGCACCCAGGCCACCGCGCCGGCGGCGAGGCAGAAAAGCAGGCTGATTAAAATGGGCATAACCGTTTCCATGCTATACGTCGATATCCACGATTCTATGAATAAAAAAGGCCCCTATGGCTTCCAGGATCACCACGGCCAACAGCGCGATGATCCCCCAAAAGGACCGAACAAAGGTGGTCATCATGACGGGGTCGAGCAGATACAGCACGATGCCCATCACAATCGGCATGGCACCCACAACCCGGCCTTGTATGCGTCCCTGGGCCGTGAGCGCCTTGATCTTGCCCTCGATGCGCCGCCGTTCTCGGATAGTTTCGTCGATGCGGTCAAACACTTCGGTCAGATTGCCGCCCGTCTGCCGGGCAATCTCGATCGACTGGATCATCAGGGTAAGGTCCTCGCTCCCAACGCGTTTGTCCATTTGGTTCATTGCATCCTCGAACTGTACACCGACGCGCAATTGCTGAAGGAACATACCGAACTCCTGTGCAATGGGCGTTTCACCCTCCTTCACCACGGTTTCGAACGCCTGCTGAATACTGAATCCGGCCTTAAGCGCATTGCTCATGCCGTTGAGCGCGCCGGACAGCTGCGCATTGAACCGCTCCAGACGGCGGCGTTTCATGATCTTGAGGATGAAGCGGGGCATCATGTAGACCACGACCACTCCCAATGCGCCAGCAGTCCCTCCCCGGACGACACCGGTCAACGAGACCATGGTACCGGCCGTCAGGAACAAGAGCAAAAACACGACCAGGGCCGTGATATGCGTGAGGCGACGGATTTGCTCCGGGGGAATAAAGAGGAAGAGGTTCTCAAACTCCCTGGCGGTGTCGGCGGAAGATACTGCCGCATGCTGCTCCTCAGCATCGTGCAACGCGACGAGCAGTACATACACCATCATCGCGGTGCAAAGGGCAAACAGAGATGGAATCAGCCAGAACACGAATCAACGTCTCCTTGCCGGATTGAATATGTTGCCGTCGAACGACAGGCCCCGAACGCCAATCTCCTCCACGAAGGTCGGCACGCTACCGGTCGGTTGCAGCGAGCCCTGCACACGACCATTTTCGTCGAGGCCGGTTTGTTTGAATTCGAAAATATCCTGCATTGTCACCAAATCGCGCTCCATGCCCGTCACCTCGGTGATTCGGTTGATCCGACGCGAACCGTCGCTAAAGCGCGCGATCTGGCAGACCAGGTGCACAGCCGATGCAACCTGTTCGCGGATGGCGCGCACCGGGAGGTCCATGCCTGCCATGAGCACCATGGTTTCCAGACGGGCCAGCGCATCGCGCGGTGAGTTGGCGTGTATCGTGGTGAGAGATCCTTCATGCCCGGTGTTCATGGCCTGCAGCATGTCGAGCGCCTCGGAACCACGGCACTCCCCCACTACAATACGGTCGGGCCGCATGCGCAGGGCGTTGCGTACAAGGTCGCGGATGGTCACGGCGCCACGCCCCTCAATATTTGCCGGACGGGCTTCGAGCCGGACGATATGTTGCTGCGTCAGGCGAAGCTCGGCGGCGTCTTCGATTGTCAGAATGCGTTCATCGCCGGGCAGATAGCTGGAAAGGACGTTCAGCAGAGTGGTCTTGCCCGATCCCGTACCGCCCGAAACGATGATGTTCTTGCGCAGTAAAACGCAGACACGCAGAAAGCCGGCAATGTCCGCCGTGAGCGTATCGAAACTGATCAGGTCGTCGACGGTAAACGGTTCCTTGGAAAATTTACGAATGGTGATGCATGGGCCAATAAGCGAAAGCGGATGGATAATGGCGTTCACACGGGAACCATCGGCCAGGCGCGCATCCACATACGGCTGGCTTTCATCGATACGCCGTCCAATCGGGGAGACGATCCGCTCGATAATCGAATGAACCGAGGCATCACTGATGAACGTGCAGTCGGTCCGTATCAGCCGGCCGGCGCGCTCCACGTAGACCTGGCTCGGTCCATTTACCATGATTTCGGTGATGGATTCATCCTCGAGCATGTCTTCGAGAGGACCAAGCCCGACCGCTTCATCGAAAATTTCCTTTGCGAGACGCTTCGGATCGATGCCGGAAGGCAGCCGCGAACGGATTTCGTTGATGATTTCGTCTAGCGTGGCGTGGATCTTTTTCTGCAGCTCGCTCTCTTGGAAGCGGGACATGCTCAAGCGCTTGAGGTCAAGCCGGTCGACGAGCTCGGTATGGATCTGCTGCTTGACCGCCTGCGTGCGTGATACATGGCGCTGCTGCACCTGCGGTTTAAAGACCTCGGTGACGGACTTCGGAGCATCGTCGATTTTTTCATCGTCCTCGCCCGCCTTCCGGAACTCCAAGGTATAGTTACCAATCTGCATCGATTCGCCGGAGAAGACCTGTCGACGGGTATCCACCCGGTCACCGCCCACAAACACGCCCGCCCCCATCAAATCCTCGATATAGGATTCATCCTCCATCAAGGTCAACACGGCGTGGGCATCCTCCACGCTACCGTCATCAAGCACGATGCGGCAGGAGGGGTCGGCACCGATCAGGTAAACGCCATATCCGGATTCCAGCGTATAGGAATCGCGTTGAGCGTGATGGATAATGATTTGAAGGGATGAGGACATGGCGATTAAAGGGGTGAGGAGCGGATATCCCGCTGGCGCTTTTCGTTGATTTCCTGAAGCTTCATCTCGATATCATTGAACTTGACGGACGGAATCATGGTTTCGGCATCGCGGTCGGTCGGATTGCGCAGGGCGAGATAGAGCTGGCCGCGGGTCTGCTGGGCAAACACGAGGATTTCGGCTTCCTGCGGGGTTACCGAAAACGTCAGGGAGCTGTAGCCTCCACCGCCACGGCGACCATCGCCCTGTCCGGAAATCTGCGTACCGGCAGCCAGGACTGTCACGTTTTGCAGCAGCAACAGCGTTACGGATTCAACCTGCGTGGGATTTGATGGCGACGGAAAGGTGAAGGTTCCCATGATATCGACGTGGTCGTTGGGCTGGACCATGCCGGCCACACCCGGCGCACCTGAAATGGCCAGTGACAAGGCACGTTTGCCTTTTTCGATGGTCGATGAAAGGCCGGTTCCGTGACGGCGCGGCATGTCGACCTGCGTCCACAGGATCGGATCTTCCTTGCGCACGGGATAGAGCACTTTCTTGCCGAGCAGCGTATCAAGATCCTCTGCGCGGAATACGTTTTGCCCGACGGCAGACTGGAACACATCGTTCAGGGCGAGATCGTCGAGCATCAGGACCGTGTTGGCCGGCAGATCGCGCTTGGCCACGATCACCTTGACCGTCTTGTGGCCCTTCAGCAGATCTTCCTGCTGCTTTTGCAAATAACGCCAGTTTAGCCAAAAGGCCAGAACCGCCACCAGTATCGCCACAATTAATATCCATTTATTCTTCATAGAAACCTCGTCATATCGCTAACAGTTATCAAAAGTCATTCTTCTTCACAAGCACAGTAACCGTGGTCGCGCCGTTATTCCCCTCATTTGCCAACACGCAACAGGTCTGTTCCCTTCGGTGAAAATAGAGCATGCCACCCGACAGCGGAAGCGGAAGCATGGGAGACCATCCGTCGCGGGAGAGCTCCTCCACATAGTAGCGAACCACCCGCTCGGCAGAGTCGGGGGTTTCCAGAGAAGCGCAAAATGTTTTCGAATCCTCGTTTACCACGGTTTTCAAAGTAGTGCCACGCGGGTATTCCGGGATCGGAGAGTGCGCCTGCTGTGCGGCGCCTTTTGCCGGGTAGAACAGGAAGATCATCTGGTTGGCCTGGTCAACTGCCGGAACCACCAGAATGCGTGCCTTGCCACCATCCCATTGGGCCATCCCGATCGCCCCCCCGTCCGGACCCTTGCCTATCCTCACCGTGGCCCCCTGCAACTTGAACTGTGCCGCAAGCTGTTCGACCACCGGCTCGTTCCAGCGTGCTGAATAGACCTCCACATCATTCCTTTGGCCATTAATGCTCATCGTTGTCTTGTAGGCCGGCTCCCATGGCAGCCCAACCGCATTCAGCCGTCCATGCGTATCCCCGACAACCTCGTAAACGCGCCCCGTCGCCCCCCAGGGAATGAGCACAACAAGCAACAGGACAAAGCCGATTGGTTTCGCGATGCGCATCACGGGATCCCACCCCATCTAGGCATCCACACGTCGTGCCCCACCAGAATGCGGTCGCGGCCCAGCACTTTATCCATGAACGGCACGACCTCAACCGCCTGCTGATCGGCGGCACGGTTCATGTCGAGAGCGGCCGTGGAGGAAAATACGCCTTCGCTATATTGCAGGTCGATGTGGGAATCAATTCTTCCGGCACTATCCAGGTAATTATCGATCAGATCATCATAAACCATGCCCAGATAGCCCTCATAATCCTGGTAGAACGTGTCATCTCCGACCGGCCGGTCGTCGTCGGCGGTATAGGCCCTGCCGTCAGGGCCGGGTGTGACGGGCGCGGAAAAATTAAATTCAGACCACCTCAAAACGGGATACACCTGTTGTTCGGCCATCTTGTGACGGGCATTGTTCATGGCCTTGAATCCCCTATCCGAAAGCAGGGCGATCTGTTGCAGGCCCGCCACCAACAACATGATGCAAACCAGTCCCACCAGAAATTCGGCCATCGCCTGCCCTTCCCGGCCATGATGTACAGATCTAGGATCCACGGGTAGCACCTCCCGACAGACCGTCGAATTCAGAACCGTCTTTATCCGGATGACCGGGCGTATCCTCTTTGTCTTTGGCCTCATCCAGCCTTCGAAGCCCTTCGTCCCGATCCAGGAATTCCCACGCCTTCAGCAACTGGCAGTAACGGCATCCCGGATCAAGCGCTTCCGGCCCGCCTTCCAGATAGGCCTCCAGATGCGCCACCACATGCCGAAAGAACTCGGCGGGCACCTGCTGGTCGCCAATGTCGGAAGGAATCAGGCGGACATCCGTGAAAACGGGAAAGACAAAACCAAAATAATACGGAGGCCAATCCTGGTCCTCGCCCTCGATGTAGCCGAAGGGCTTGGCTTTTGCCTTGAATTCCAAATCCACACTTTGCTGTGAAGCACTGGCCACGATCCCCCGATGAACCGGCGCGGAAATGCCAAAGCCCGCTTCGGCCCCCATGTAGTCGTATCGTTCCTCTATCCGGCTCCAGATGGGAAAGCGCAAGCCCTCCTTTTCATCTTCGTAGTCGGCCTCCCCACGGCTCGGCTTGGGCCATTGCTTCTGCCATGCCCGGCTATAGATATGCCAGGCAATCGGACCATTTTCGTATTCTGCGGGATAAATACCTGCCTCCAAATAATTGGTATCTGCACCCATCGTCTGAAGAATACCGCGCCGGTCCATCCCAATGTAGTCGATATACTCCTCCAGATTCGTCGCAATGGCATCTGGGGGCAGAGGGCGCGAATACGTTGGGTTGCTGTTTTGGGACTGGGCGGTTGAATTCGCACCGCTGGCATCCCTGGAGTTCCATTGCTGTAGTTTTAAATCAAGCATGAAGAAAAAACGAAACTCCGTATCGAGCTTGGACCAGCTATCGACATCTTCGTATTGCTCCAACTGGTATTCGTAGTCCTCCAGGCCATACCACTGCCCCGCCAACGCCAAGGCGATGCCCCGGTAGAATTTTTCCTGCGTCAAAGGATGCTGGCGGAACCGGACCGTATACGAGCTGACGGCCACCCCGTGGTTCACGATGTTTTCCAGCATGTCTGCATATTCCCTGAGCGACAGGTCGCTGTTGGGTGCCGCTCCCGGCTCTTCGCGGAGTTCGTCCACCAGCCACATCAGGTCGCCCGCAAGCTTCGGATCGTTGGAGGCACCGTTGTCGAAGGCCGCCTGCTGGGCCAGGGAAAAAGCGGCCAACGGCCCAAAGAAACGCAACCGCTCCCGCAACGAGTGGAGTTCATGCACGCTGTCAGGCACGACGAGTGGATTCGTTGTCCCCACTATTGCCTCAGCCTCCAGGGCAAGTTCGGCAGCCTGGATCAGGTTGAGGTCGCCGATCATGTTCAGGGTCACGCCCTGCCAGCGTGCTCCGACCATGGCGGCGGAGTCGGCAGCATTGCGCACATGGACCTTGGCGGAGATGATCCTAAACAGGTCATAGTTCCAGATCACAACAAACAGACCAATCACGACAACGACCATTAGGAAAATGATCGCCTGCCCTGAGCTTCGCCGATGGGCCTGTCCCGATTTGTGCTGAACTGTTTTCTGCAACGGCATGCTCGAATCCGATCCGGTTGGTTTTTCCTAGTACGCGCTTTTCAGATAGAATCTGGCATGGTTTTCAATGGAGGAGGTCGAGTCGATCTGCTTCCCGGGATATTCCTCCCGCTTGCCGTCACGGTCCACCTCGACCAGAGGAAGATGGCCGAAAAACACCCGGGCGAACGGAAAGGTCAGGGGAAGTTTCTGAGAAACGGTGATTTCGATGATTTTCTCATCATAGTCGCTCTCGTCGTAGTCGGAACCCACGCGCGCCTCGCCACGGTCGGACCAATTCTCGAAGTTCATTACGGTATAGGGATAATCCCTGCCATGGAATTCTTTGTACATAGCAACCTCGTACTCGCCACGCTCCGACCGCGGGTTGTTTTTCCCGGACAAGGCAGCGGTCCACCGAGAACCCAGTGAGCCCCCCTGGGGCCGGTCCTTGCTGAACCGCTTCGGGTCGGGATGAACCATCGGCCCCGCCGTGGGAATGGTGGCGTAGTGGATGACCGTCTTGACCATTTCCTTGTCGAACCCCACCGCTGCGGCGCGCGTCGCCGCAATGCTTGAATAGTTGATCACGTTACGCGAACTAACAACGTACGACGCCTGCAGCAACCCGAACAACACCAGACACAGCAGAACAATGACGAGGCAGGACTCCACCAGTGCGGAGCCTTCCTTATGACGGAAGCGATCCGGCACGATAGCCCCTACTCTTTTGATTCGCCAAGATCCTCAAGGTAGCCCTTGGAAGATTGAACGGCCTCCGTACCGGAGGAATCGCCTTCCAGCTCATCGATGGCCCCCCCCAGCTTTTTCTGGATCGTGTCGCCGAACAACCCGAAGATGACCAGCGCGGCAACCGCTACCACCACGACAATAATAATATACTCAACCATGGCCTGACCGGCCTTGCGCTTTGGGAATGCCTTCATCACTCTCTCCTATGGTTCCAGATTTGCTTACTCAAAATATTCAGGAAACGGCAATAATCTCTATGACCCGATTTCCATAAGCGCGGAAAACATACAGCAAAACCGCGCAAATGCCCACTAAAGCCAGAAAAACACCAAGGGCAATGACGTATTCCAGCATGATCTGGCCACGCTTGCTCGTCCTGTTATCTGTTCCGGTTTTAATCATGCCACCCTTGTAAACGTTTCTCGACGAACAGAGATTGCACTTTTTCTCGTCAGCGGTGAATACAAAACGGTTATTTTAAGAAACTCCCGACAAGACCATAAACAAAAAAAGGGGGCACCAAGCCCCCTTGTTAATTCATGTTTTATTTGCGTTGAGAACGCCACGCTTCAGGGAAGCGATCGCGACACCCTTCCTTCTGGTGTAGTGCACCGAAGCAAGGACAACGTGCCGACCACCATAGCTCTCTCCGAAAACGAAGCATGAACTTCTTTTTCGCCGCATCAATCGACGGCCGCTACGCCTTGTCGCGCTTCTTCTTCCATTCGGCGAGTTGCATCACATCCTTGTCGCCGCGACCGGAGACATTGATGATTAATAGATCGTCCTTCGTGAACTGGCCGGCGTTTTTGATGGTCCAGGCAATGGCGTGCGAGCTTTCAAGCGCCGGCAGAATACCCTCCCACTGCGACAGCTTGTCGAATCCGTCAACGGCCTCCACGTCGGTCACGTAGGAATATTCCGCGCGGCCCAACTCGCGCAGCAGGCTGTGCTCGGGGCCGACGGCGGCATAGTCCAGTCCGGCGCTGATCGAGTGCGTCAGCGCAATTTGTCCGTCGTCATCCTGCAATACAAAAGTCTTGGTGCCCTGCAAAATGCCGATCTTTTCCTCCGCAAAGCGGGCCGCATGTTGTCCGCCTTCAATTCCAAAGCCGCCGGCTTCCACACCAATCATGCGCACGCCTTCGTCCTTGATAAAGGGATGGAACAGGCCAATCGAGTTGCTACCGCCACCGACGCAGGCCACCAGCGCCGTCGGCAGGCGGTTTTCCGCCTTGAGAATCTGCTTGCGGGCCTCTTTCCCGATGACGCTCTGGAAGTCGCGGACCATCATCGGATAGGGATGCGAGCCCAGCGCGGAGCCGAGAATGTAGTGCGTCGTGCGAATGTTGGTCACCCAATCGCGCATCGCTTCGTTAACAGCCTCCTTCAGCGTCTGCTGGCCGACCGTCACCGGCACCACGGTGGCCCCGAGGCTTTCCATCCGGAAGACGTTTAGCGCCTGGCGTTCCATGTCAACCTTGCCCATGTAGATCACGCACTCCATGCCGAACATCGCGCAGACCGTCGCCGTCGCCACGCCATGCTGACCGGCGCCGGTTTCGGCAATGATGCGTTGTTTGCCCATGCGCTTGGCGAGCAGGATCTGCCCCATGGAGTTGTTGATCTTGTGCGCGCCGGTATGGCAGAGGTCCTCGCGCTTGAGATAGATTTTGGCCGTACCCAGATGCTCGGACATGCGTTCGGCGAAATAGAGCGGCGTCGGCCGGCCCACATACTCGCGCAGATAGTATTCCAGCTCCTTCTTGAACTCCGGATCCTTGCGGACAGCCTTGTAGACGCGCGTCAACTCGTTCAGCGGCTCCATCAAGGTTTCCGGCACAAACATGCCGCCGAATGCTCCAAAATGGCCATATCTATCAGGTTGCGTCGGTTTCATCGTCTAAATCCTCGGTAAAAGTCGGAATAATGTGTCCCCCGCCCCGCCAATTCAAGGCAATTCACCCCAGTCTCTGCCAGCGGCACCACACTCCTGAAGGCTTTACTTTAACAGGTTGCCGCACCGTGTATATGCTCATTCCGGATCGTCAACCAACCCAAGGAGGCCCCCCCCATGAAGCAGATATTTTTCTACACCCTCGCCGGCGTACTGATCCTTGGCGTCAGCGCCGAGGCAAAGAAGGGTCAGGAAAAACCCCCAATAATAGCTAAACCAATGACCGAGAATGCTGGAAATAAAAGTTTCCTGACCGAAACCATTGAAAACCCATTCTCTCAAGGGGCGGTTTTATTATTGCGCCCCAAACAGCTCCAGTACATTAACGAAAGACAGCGGGCCCGGCTCCATAGAAATCCCGCCTGCAAAGGCGGCGCGACCAATGATCTCCTCGGCGCTGATGCCGGCGGAGCGTAGCTGGCTGATGCTTTCGGAGCGCTGGCGCTTGCTGAGCTTTTCGCCGTTTTCATCGTAGATCAGCGGATGGTGGAAATGGGACGGAACGGGTGCGTCGAATGCCTGAAACAGGAGGATCTGGCGAGCGGTGCTGGTCAGAATGTCCTCGCCGCGGATAACGCAATCGATTCCGTGCCGGATATCGTCGCACACGCAGGCAAACTGGTAGGTCCATTGCCCCTGCCGATCCCGCAGGGAAAAATCACCGCACTGCCGTTTCGGTATCTGGCGGCACGTACCAAGCCGCAGATCGTTGAACACCACTTCCCCGTCCGGCACGCGGAATCGGACGGTATTGCCTTCGAGCGGCAGGCCCTTGTCGGCGCAGGTGCCGGTATAGCACAATTCGGCCGCCTCATCGGATTGCTCGTCGAGAATCTGCTTTCGCGTACACTCGCATCCGTAAACCAGCCCCTGCATCTGCAGGATTCCGAGCATCTTTTCGTAATAGTCGCCGCAGTCGCTCTGGCGATATTCGGAGGGGGTTGCCGCATTGGAAGCGCTGATGCCCTCGTCTGGAACAAAGCCCAGCCATTCCATGATTTCCAGGATGGCATCTTCGTATTCCGGCCGGCGGCGCGCGAGGTCGTGGTCCTCGATCCGGCAGATGACCTTTCCGCTATTGGTACGTGCAAGGCCCCAGACATAGAGCATATGGAGCACATGTCCCAAATGCAGGTAACCGGTCAGACTGGGAGCAAATCGAGTAACCATTATTGCCGATGGCCGATTGCCGATTGCCGGTCGACTTCGCGAACAGCAGAGATAAAAGCGGCGACTTTGTCGATATCCTTCACGCCAGGCTCGATTTCGACGCCGGAACTGACATCGACGCCCCATGGCTTTACGATCTGGATGGCTTCGGCCACGTTTTCGGAGGTCAGGCCGCCAGCCAGCAGAATCGGCGTATCCGCAGCACGGATCAGATCTCGGGCCCTGCCCCAATCGCAGGTCTGACCGGTTCCGCCGATCGTTTTGGGATCATAGGAGTCGAGCAGGTAGCGATCGAATGCAAACCCATGATCCGCGAAATAAAGTTCCTCCGGCTTCAATGCACGCCATACTTCCAGTCCCTGGAAAATTTCCCGGTCAAGGTTCCAGTTGTCGGGCACGCGATGGACCTGCAGCACGTTGAACCGGCCATGCTGGGCGGCGTGGGCCAGCTCGGCTTCAGTCGGGCTGACAAATACGCCGACGCGTTTGATGCCCTCGGGCGTTTCCCATTGGCCGACGGTTTTGGGATCGATGTAGCGCTTCGATTCCGACCACTGGATAAAACCAAGCGCATCAGGCCTTAAAGCAGAAATCTGCCCGAGGTCGCCCTCCGAGCAGATTCCGCATATTTTAACGAATGTTCCCATTGGTCCTATTCGGTGACGGCCTCTTCAGAGAGATTCATCTCGGCAATGTCTTCCGCAATTTCGGAAGCGGCCTCGACGGCTATGGCCTTGTTTTCTTCGCTGTTGTCGAAGAAGAGCGGGTTCTGTCCCTCGGCCCAGACGATTTCGAGGTCTTCAATGCCGATGAAGCCGAAAGCGCTGCGAACCTGACGGGTCAGCGCATCGCGATCGTCGTCTTCCTTGTAGACGCCGCCGGAAGCGACAAGCAGGACTATGCTCTTGACCTTATGTAACGGCTTGATGCCCTCTTCCTTGCTGATGGAGAAGGTCAGGCCAGGGGTCAGCACCTGGTCCATCCACGCCTTCATGATGGCCGGAACGGTAAAGTTCCACATCGGCATGGTGAGTACGAGCACGTCGGCTTCATTGAACAGTTCGGCCTGCTTGCCGGCATAGTTCAGCGCCATTTCCTCAACCTTGGAGGGCTCGTAGTTTTCATCGAAAACCGGATACCAGGCACGTTTGAAGAGTTCGTAGGAGTAAAACGGCGGCTTTTCGTCGTAGAGGTTGACATTGACCAATTCCACTTCCGGCTTCAATTCGATCAGCTTGGCGAAGAAAGCTGCGGCCAGTTGCTTGGAAACCGACTCCTCGGTCGGCTTCGGATTCGCGCATACATGCAAAACATTCATTACTGAAACTCCTTCTCTCTATTTCCTTTTAAAAGGGTTTTTCTAAATCAAGACGGCGTTTATAACGCAATTCCCGAAGGCCTTACAATCAATAACCCCGAAAAGCGAAGGCACTTCCCCGCAATCTCGGGAAAGTGCCCGGTTATTGGTTAACAGGATCTACAGGTTGGAATAGAACCCTCATCCGATAACCAACAACTGATCGCTGACAACCGAACTACGGATTGGATATTTCGTCAAAAAACCCGACATAGTCATCCTTGCGATCGCCGTCACGCAGGGCAATAGCGGAGCGCGGGTGCTCGTTGTAGTGGCCGGTAATCATGTACGGAATGCTGTAACCCCAGTCGATCTCCTGGCTCATCGGGCACATGGTGTCCTGCACGAACTGCAGGATCGGGCGGAGCGTAAACTTGGGATTCTTCAGGAACCCGACCAACAGCTCGGTCGCGCAGTTGCCCGCGCCGCGGCCCATCCCCATCATCGTGGTATCGAGTAGCTTCACGCCGTTGATCGCGGCATAGATTGTATTCGAGTAGGCCATCTGCTGGTTGTTGTGCGCGTGGATGCCCAGCGTCTTTCCGGTTTTCTTGTAGCGATTGATCAGGTCATCGATCTGCTCATAGTAGAGCGATCCGAAACTGTCGACCACATAGAGAAAATCAACTTCCTCCACACCGGCAATGACCTCAAGTCCATTGTCCAGCTCATAGTCCGGCACAGTCGAGACCGCCATCAGGTTAAGAGCCACCTCGTAGCCCTTGTTCTTGGCATCCTTCACCAGCTCCAACGCCGCCGGAATCTGGTGGATATAGGTCGCCACGCGCACCAGGTCGATCACGCTTTCACTCCTCGGCAGCAGGTCCGACGGATTGGTCCGGCCCGTGTCGGCCATGACGGACAGCTTCAGCCCGGTGTCGTTGTCGCCCACTTCACGGCGAATATCCTCTTCCTCGCAATATTTCCACGGCCCGAAACCCTTGCCGGCAAACAGCGCCTTGTCGGCCTTGTAGCCCACTTCCATGTAGTCGATGCCCGCGGCAACGCAGGTCTTGTAGATATCGCCGAAGAAGCCTTCGGGAAACTGATGCTGGTTGCACAGGCCGCCGTCGCGCACCGTGCAGTCTAAAATCTTCAGGTTCGGGTCGAACGTCACCCAACCCTTGCTCTTATCCGCTGCTTCGTTGCTCTCTTTTGCTTTCGTCATTTTTCTCTCCTTTAACCCCTGCCCGTTTTTCGCGGCAGCCACTCTTTCGGCCATCCTTTTCAATGCTTCTTCACGGTTTCCGGTCTGAAGCGATTCAGAGTATTGGACGCCACCGATTCGCTGCCGCCAGTAGTAGATACCGCCTCGCAACTTTAGATTCCTGATCCCTGTTCCTTCAAACGTCGACATGCGCATCACTCCATATGATCACATTTTTACACAAATGATGCGTATTGATGCGCTTTTATCCCCTGCATGTCAACCCTGCGCTTGAAATAGATCAGAACAGAAAGCTCTCGCAGAGTGCGCAAAGAAATGCCCAGTTGGAGAATCAGGGCCGACAAAACGCTGTAGACCGGGTGACCCCACCCGGCGGAAACAAAACAATGGAAACGCCCAATGCGGGCAGCGGGCCTACATTTCAGTTCCATCGAATGGATTGCATCGTTGTGCGAATGGCCAATCGTCGGGGTCCTTCACCAAACCAGCCCGGACTGGATTCATGCGGATGTATTCCCATTTTTCCGACCGGCTCTCATCGCTGCGCAATACATGATCGAAAAACCCGGGCTGCCATCTGAATTCCCGATTCGCCACCACCGCCTTGAACGCTTTCACCCATGCACCCACCATAGTATCTGAATTCGGTGAGATCGTGATGATCAAATGAACATGATCCGGCATAAGGACATGGCAATCCACGAATACATTGTAACGAGCCATCGAATCATCACAGAACGATTGCAATCGCATAAAAACCGCATAGTTCGCCAACACCCACTGCCGGCCTTCTGTGCAAATCGTCAGGAAATAAGCCGGCGATTGATCGAATATTCGACCTAGTCTACGCTGACGGCGAGGATATTGCGGATTGGGAATGGCGGAATTGTAAAACACAAAAACAAGAACTGCAAAGATAATATCCTTCTTCATTGCAGTCCGGGCATCCTTACCCGGCGCGCGCAACCGACATAAACGCCCGGTCGGGGGACCGGGCCTACAACTCCTGTAGGCCGGGTACCTTTACCCGGCGAAAACCGAACGACGGAACGCCCGATGTGAACATCGGGCCTGCACACCCAAAACAATGGTAAATCCCCCGTTCTGTAGGCCGGGTGACCCGACCCGGCGCACACAACAAAAAACCGCCTAGCGAGAGGCGGTTTTGATGCATCGTGCTGAATGTGCAATTAAATCAGGAAAAAGCGACGGTCGAAGGCGGGACCTCCACCGATCAGACCGATCGTCGGTAGGAAACAATCGAATATTCA
>JBNLDM010000155.1:0-6269 GCA_050304335.1 Pontiella sp. | reverse complement strand
GTGCAGCAGCGGAATGGCATCGATCTCTTCCTCCGGCGTATTTGGAACATAATAGCCATTCGCTTTTTGACACAGCCATTGCACCGGCCCTTTGTCATGCGTCAGCTCATAGATGCGGGCCACCCGGTCGAGCGGATTCTCAGTCCCGCTGGACTCCTCCGTATCGGAGGGTTGGCACCATTTGTAGATAAGCGATGTGGAGAGCCCCAGATCCGACGCCACCGATTTCACGCCCAGATCACTGACCGACTTCTTGAGTACTTCATATGAGTCCATGGCAAATCCCCTTTCAAAACACCTTTATAAGTAATGCCCATTTTTACGCCCATTGCAAAACGGAATGTAGATTATAGCCGCAAACGACTGACGTGCTAGTTGAACGGTTTCAGGCACAAGTTTCAAACGCATTCCGAATGGTGGAAAGAATATCGTCCTGCGGCTTTCCGTCACAATCAATGACCGTCTCGGCATACTGCGAGTAGAGCGGATGGCGCTCGGCGTAGAGATCATCAAGTGACATGCCGGGTTTCATGACCACCCCGCGCTGTGAAGTATCGCCGATGCGCGCCTTGATTTGCTCAATCGGCACGTCGAGGAAAACAATTCGGGCGATGGATTGCAGGTGTCGCATGGCCTCGGCGTAGTAGACCACGCTTCCGCCCGTAGCGATCACGCAGTTGTCGCAGACCACGGACTTGGCGGTATCGCTTTCAAGTTGACGATAGGCCTCCATGCCATGGGCATCCTGATAGGCCTGCATGCTTTCGCCGGCACGGGCCTGCACCAGCAGGTCGGTATCGATGAAGCCCATCGAAAGCCACTTGGCCAGCTGCACGCCAATCGTGCTCTTCCCGCTCGCTGGCATTCCGATCAAAACGATATTGCTCTTTGCTTCGGACATTAAACACTCGCTTCGCTTAAGACACACAAAAAAAATACACAAAGAAACCTCTCTTCGTGGCCTTCGTGCCTTTGTGTTTATTCAACGGTATAGTCAACTACATGGCGTTCGCAGACGAGCGGCTTGACGAAGTCGACCACCTTCAGATGTTCGGGATGTTCGGCATAGGCCTTGAGGTCTTCCAGCGAGTTGAATTTGGAATAGAGCACCATGTCCTTGGAGGCATCGCTCCCGACCTCATCCATGCCAATCTCAATATCAATCAAGGTTGGTGCCACGCCTTTAAGCGACTCCAATTGGCGTTTCATTTCCAGCTTGTCCGCCTCGGCCACTTCGTCCTTGAACTTCCACATCACGATATGCTTGATCATCCTTCTTCCTTTCAAGTGAACCAATGCATCGGAGTTTAAACACGAAGACACAACATACACAAAGAGTAAACTGCCACTCCTCCGTGTCCTTCGTGCCTTCGTGGTTATAATATTATAACCAACCCCGTCTAACCTAATCGTCTTCGTAGAGCTCGTTGATGGTATCCCACGCCTTGGGATCATCCGCGCGAAGCCGACAGAGTAGATTATAGTGATAAATAAGCAACTGGAGATGCTTGGCCTTGAACTCGTTGAAGTTGGCATCGATCGAAAACCCCTCAGCCATCATGCCCTCATCACTCAAATTCCTGACGCGATCAATCTCCAGTTCCAAATCACTCCGATTCATCCGAAGAAACCCCGGAGTTGTCAGCAACAGCACCGGTTCATAATTCATCCCTTCCAGTGTCGCCGCCGTCTCCTCGACCTTCTCTACCGGCACATCGTCCGGAAACTCCTTCAACACCTTGTGCCACATTCGCTCTGCTCTCATGTTTGTCTCCTTTCGACATGGAGAATACTGCTAAATGCCGGTTTCAGCAACCCTGCAACAGGAACAAACCGGACAACACTCACCCGAAGGGAACGAAGTGAGGCCGGCGCGAAACGACGGCAGCAAGGAAAAAGCATACTAGCCCAGAACTCCTCCGCGACCGCTGTGCTCTCCAGCGCTGAGCGGAGCGAGATAATTTACGTAGTAAAATAGTGACTGAAAGGAACGGTTCACCGGGTGGTAAAACAGCGCCGGAGTCAGGCTATTTCTTCTGCGCTTCGTAGTCGTCCAGCGTACCGGGATAATCGGTGATGCCGTGGTCCGTTACCTCGAAGATCCGCGTGGCCAGCGTACTGATGAAGCGGTGGTCGTGCGAAACGAAGATGAGGGTGTTGGGGAACAGCGAAAGCGCATAGTTGAGCGCCTCGATCGATTCCAGATCGAGATGGTTCGTGGGTTCGTCGAGGGCCAACACGTTGCCCCCTTCCATCGTCATCTTCGAAATGATCAGGCGCGCTTTCTCGCCCCCGCTAAGAACGCCGACTTGCTTCAGGGAATCCTCGCCACGAAAAAGCATCCGTCCCATGAAAGAGCGCAATTCGGTTTCGTCGGCGGAATTTTCGGAAAAACGGCCGAGCCAATCGATCGCCCGCGCCTTGGGATCCAGAATGCCGGAGGCATCCTGCGGAAACTCACTGATCTGCACCGTCTCGCCAAACCGGACCTCCCCCGTATCGCTCTGCAATTGGCCGCACAGGATTTTCAGCAACGTGGTTTTTCCGATCCCGTTCTTGCCGATGATCGCCACGCGCTCTTCCGGTCCGATCGTGCAGGAAAAATCACGAAACAGCGTTTCGTCATACGACTTGGAGATCGATTCGACCTCGATCACCTTGTCGCCCAGACGGGTCTTCGGATTAAAGCGGATGAACGGCGAAACGCGGCTGCTGGGCTTGAGCTTCACAACCTCGAGCTTTTCGAGGGTTTTCTTTCGCGAGGTCGCCTGCTTGGATTTCGAGGCGTTGGCGCTGAAGCGCGAAATGAACGCCTTCAGTTCGCTCGCCTCCTTTTCAATCTTCTTGTTCGCCTTTTCCTGCAACTCGCGGGCTTCGAGGCTGGCGATGGTGAAGTCGTCGTAGTTTCCGGTAAACATGCGGATTTCGTGGTAATCCAAATCAGCGATGTGCGAGCACACCTGGTTCAGGAAATAGCGGTCGTGCGAAATCGTGATGACCGTTCCGGTGTAGCGCTTCAGTAGCTCGACCAACCACTCGATGGATTCCATGTCCAGATGGTTGGTCGGCTCGTCGAGCAACAGGATGTCGGGCTTGCCAAACAGCACCTGCGCCAGCAGGACGCGCAACTTGAACCCGCCCTGGAGCACCGTCATGTTTTGCTCGAACAGATCCTCGCTGAAACCCAGCCCAACCAGAAGCATCGCCGCTTCGGCTTCCATGGTATAGCCTCCGGCGTCGCCAAACTCCGCCTCGATATGGCCGCAACGATCACTCTCCTCGTCGGTCAGTTCTTCCTTTGAATAGAGATATTCGCGTTCACAATGGATCTTCCAAAGTTCGGGGTTTCCCATGTAGACGGTATCGATAATGGTATGTTCGTCGAACGCCGAGTGGTCCTGGCGGAGATAACCCAGCGAGCAGTCGTTGCCAACCGCCACCTCGCCCTCGCTCGGAGCAAGCTGCCCGGTCAGAATCTTCATGAACGTCGACTTACCGGAGCCGTTGGCCCCGATCAGCCCGTAGCGGTTGCCCGGAACAAACTTGACCGAAACGTCCTCGAAAAGGGCCGTCTTGCCAAAGCGCATCGTAACTTTAGATGTGGAAATCATAGGGAAAAACCTGGGTTGAATCTGGAAATCTGCAAAGGAGCGGGCTTGTATAGCAGGATCCGGAAAGAGAACCCACCTCTAAGTGCAACAACCTCGAAATGGACAGGATGTTCTCGACAAGGCGGTCCAGAGGAATAGTTTAGTCTGCTTTCCAACCCCCACCATCATGAACGACGACCTGAAAAACTATATTGAACAGTATGCCAAGCTCGAAGCCGGCATGCAGGAGCTGATTGCCCGGAAAGGGAACTCGCTGTGCGAACAATGCACCCGTTGCTGCTGCGATGCCATCCACTGCAAAGAAGCGATGACGAGCCCCTTCCTGAAGCGGGTCCACCAACAGGAAGAGCAGTTCTGCGAAAAGGCCGGGTTTCTCTCCCCGACCGGTTGCAAGTTGGACAAAGGCCGCCCGTCGGTGTGCTACGAATATTTCTGCGACGACCATTTCTACCATCAACCCGACGATCTTCACGCCGAAATCCTCAAGATTCTCGGTGCCTTGCTGAACCACGCAACGCGAAACGCCCAAGGCAACACCCCGCTCGAAGAGATCATGCAGGAAGCGGATCTCGCCCAACTAGACTTCCAGCAACTGGCAGAACAGATGGACGAAAGCTTGCTGGCACTCGAAATCATCCGCACCTTCTACCGCGACGGCTCCCTCCCCGAAGCCTCCCTCAAGACACTCCGGAAAATCCGCATTGAAGAATAGTAACGCTGGAGGGCACGGCTCTGTACCCTCCGGACACCACGTCCTTCCGGTTCGCCCCGTCTTTACACCCGTCGCTACCGCGCCAGCGTCACGCGCTTGTGTTGCCGCAGGTCGCGACTTGAGGCGCCGATGATCAGCTCGAATTCGCCCGGTTCCACCACCCAGGCGCGCGCGTCCGGAGACCAGAAGCTGAAGGCGCTGCGATCCAGCGCGAAACAAATGATTTTCGACGCACCGGCCTCCAGTTCCACCCGCCGAAAGCCCTTCAGCTCCAGCGGCGGACGCGGCTGCGACGCCTCCGCATCGGTGACATAGAGTTGCACGATTTCTACTCCAGCGCGGCTACCGGTGTTCGTGATCGTGACGAAGGCCTCAACCGTTTCGTCCGCGGAAAAGCGTTCCTTTGAAACCTCGATATCGGAATACTCGAACTTCGTATACGACAGGCCATGCCCAAACGGGAACAGCGGCTCAATCCCTTTGGCATCGTACCAGCGGTAGCCCACGAAGACGCCTTCGTCGTAGCGCACATCGAACACCGCCCGCACCTCTTCCTGCTCGTCGTTCCATCCACTGTATAGTTGCTCGCCCTCAGGCACGTAGTCGGGATCGACGCTGTCGGCGAAATCACGTTCGATCGTAATCGGTAGCTTGCCGGATGGATTGACCTTGCCGGAAAGGATCTCCGCGACCGCCTCGTGGCCGTTCTGTCCGTTATACCAGCAATAAACGATCGCCGCCGCCTTGTCGCTCCAGTCCGTCATGCGAATTCCGCTACCGCTCTGGACCAGCACGATGACGTTGGGATTCAGGTTCACCAACTTGCGGACAAAGGATTCGTCCTGCTCCTTCAAGGCGAACGGACGATCCCAGCCTTCACTGTCCAACGTCCCGATGCTCAGGATCACCGTGTCCGCCTTCCGGATACGCTCCCAGTCCGGCGCCTTGTCGTACGCGATCCGCTCGCCAAACTCCGCCTTGAGCGCGTCGATGAGCTGTACGTTGTCGTAACCGACAACCGTCGCGGAGCCTCCGCCAACCGCCTTGTTCTCAAGAAAGTCGCCGATCACCAGAATCTCCCCCGAACCCTCGAGCGGCAGGATGCCGTTGTTGCGCAACAGCACCGTTCCCTCCCGGGCCGTTTGCAACGCGATCTGCTTACGGGCCTCCCACTTTTCCGCAGTTGCGAGCTCGGTTTGCGGCTCGACGTCGAACAGATCCATCGCCTTCAACGTCGTTAGGATGCTCTTCACCATCCGGTCGACGTCCGCCTCCGCTACTTCGCCCGCGCGGACATTGTCCGCCAAGCTCATCGTAGCAAGACAAGCCGGCATCTCGAGATCCTGTCCCGACTCGACGACCTTGACGCCATCGAAGACCGACCACCAATCCGTCATCACCAACCACTTGAATCCAAGGTGGTCGCGCAGCAGGTCCTTGATGACATCCGCGCTCTGCCCTGCCCATTTGCCGTTGACGAGATTGTAGGACGTCATCACCGCCATAACGCCCGCCTCGATTCCCGCCTTGAATGCCGGCAGATAGATCTCATTTAGCGTCCGCTCATCGACGACCGAATTGCTCTTGCGCCGAAAATAGTCGGTGTTGTTTGCGACGAAATGCTTCAGGGTCGCCACCACGCCCGTATCCTGCGCGCCCTTGACGTAGCGTTCGATCATGCGCGACGTCAAAAACGGATCCTCGCCAAAATACTCGAAGTTCCGGCCGCACTGGGAATGACGATAGATATTGAATCCGGGTCCCAGCAAAATGCCGATCCCGTTCGCCAGACACTCCTCCGCCACGCACGCCGCGAATCGCTCCGCCAGTTCCGGATCCCACGTCGCCGACAGCTGCAACGGACAAGGGAACGACGTCGACCGGTCGGTCGCGTTCTGGTACGTAAATTCGTCAAACCGATCCCTCAGATGCACGCCGGCGGTCGC
>JBNLDM010000154.1:0-4981 GCA_050304335.1 Pontiella sp. | reverse complement strand
GTGCTGTTTTACCTCTCCGCCGGCTCTGCTGCTCTGTGTGAGATAAATCTGCGTGCGCTGCGGAAAGTATCTCACGCCCGCTGACGTGCGAGAAAGCGGAGTGAACAGAGATATGACAGCGAATATCTCGCATCGGATATGCGAGCCACGGTGGCACGGTCGTGGCGCTGGATATCCGATCCGCGTTTCCCTCAGGAACCAGAACGACCTCACGCCCGCTGCGCTCGAGCAGCGGAGATGACAGAGAGTGAATAGCGATCAGTTTCGGAGGATAGCAACAAAATAATGTAAAGCAGCGAATAGCATAGGCGGCTCCGTTGCTCTGCTGCTCTGTGTGAGATATATTCCGGCGGCCTCGTCGAGGCAGCCCTACCCCTCTGCGTTCTTTGCGCCTCTGCGCGAGATAATCATCACGCCCGCTGACGCTCGAGACATCGGAGCAAACGGAGTTTCCGGCATGGAAAGAATCATGAAGAATGTCTGCGCCCGATTCACGCCTCATGCGATCATGAGATAGACCAGCATTCCCAATGGCAGAATCAGCCCCAGATTGGAGATATTCGAGGCGACCAGCGCATCCAGCGCCTCTTGCGTGTCCTTGATGTGGGTGGGTGAATCCTTCGGACGGTGGATGCGGTAGATCTCTATAAACGATGCCAGTTCGCAAACCGAGGTTACCAAACCAAGGATCCAGCCCACGGCCCAGGCTGGAACGTGCAGCATCCGGACCAGCGAGCCCGCGCTGCCCCCCAGAATGCGGCCGGCCGCCAGAATTATACCGATGCCGGCCACCAGCATGATGGAGCCGCCCCACCAGGTTCCCGATTCCGCGCCCGGGGGCAGCGGTGCCGGCTTTCCGGTTTTGTTAAGCCGTCGATCCAGCACCTTGTAGAGTATGAAAAAAGCGATCAATCCCGCCACCGTGATGTATCCGGTGCTGATGCCTGCAGCAAACATGACCAGCGGAATGACGATCGATAGGAGCCCGAAGGCTATTTCATCGATGAAGCCCCGATGGCGCAGGTCCAGCTGCTGACGGAACGCCATCACCGTGATCGCAAACAGCACCAGGTTGATGATGTTCGAGGAGGCAATGTTCCACATACCGGCCTTGAAGACCCCGTTGAAAGCACCGGCCACGAGCACGGTGAACTCAGGAACACTGGTGGCATATCCGATGATCTGACCGCGCACCTTCGGCGAAAATTTCAGGACGGCTCCGATACGACCGATGCCGGGAATCAGCAGATACCGCACGGACACAACAATAGCGGAAGCACTCAGTACGAGAATGACCAGATCATAAAGCATGTAATCAGTACCCCATTGATAACGGACCGGCCTGCAGGGTGCGAGGGAATTCCTCGCAGCGGGCAAGATTGTCCAGGATATTTTCTTTCAGAACCATGTGATCCTGCCTACACTTATTATGGAAACTGGGGTGATTATTATGAAAGGCATGATACTAGCCATGGCGCTGGCCGCCGGGATTCAATCCGGCGTCATGGCGGATCCGACCCATCTCGACATCATGGTGCCGGATCTCAAGGATACCGACCTGCGCGGCCCGGTAAAAAGCGTCGAGCTCAAGCTCTGGCGGAATGTGTCGGGGGAGTTCACGACAGAAAAGAGGGAGTTCGACCGAACCGGCAATCTCCTGAAAATCACCGAACACGACGAAGGCGGCAAGCTGGTCGACACCACCACTTTTCTATACGACGAGAACGGCTGCTACGAGCGCAGGCTCTACTGCAACAATGAGCAGAGCTACTCGAACGAGTGGAAGGTGGTACTCAACCCTGAAACCCGGCAGATTGCATTGAAGGAAATCGGGGGCGACCGCGTAGGCATCGAAACCTACTCCGACGCAGGCTATCTGCTCCAGTACCGCCTGCTGAACGGGGAACATCAGCCCCTTGTCACCAATGAATACAAGCGTGATGAAAACAACCGCCTGAACATATATACACGTATCGAAAGCCGCAAGCCGGTCTATACCTACTACTTCAAGTGGGCGGACAATGGGTTTATTGACATGGAAGCCCAGACCTACCACGAGGAAAAAGACAAGCGGCGCCACACATACGAATACCTGGTCACGGACGATCACGGAAACTGGACCCAGAGGATCATGGTGCGGTATGACATCGGAGGGAAAAAACCGGTGAAAGTCTATGAACACACCGTCCAGCGACAGATCGAGTATTATGGCGACGAGATCGAACCGGACCAGGGCGCAGACACCCCTACGGTCGAGGGAAAAGCAGAAGAGGAAGGCGATGATTAAGTTTGGAGCGACGCAGATGCGGTTCAGGAAAACCCTCTGTCTGCTGCTGGTACTGGTGACAGGGATCCTGGCCGGCAGTTCCCGGGCAGACGAGGAAAAGGACGAGGCCGCTGAACAAAAAGCGGAACAGGAAAGAAAGGAAGCCGCAGCCAGAAGGGAGGCGGAGCAGGCTGCGCTCAAAGCCGAGTTTTCCTACACCTTCAACGATGTGGCCGACAAGATCCTGACCATCGAATGCACGAACGCCGACGGCGATCGAAGCGCGGGAAGCGGATTCATCGCCCGCATGGATGGCAAGACCTACATCTTCACCAACCAGCATGTGATCATGGGTGCGGTAAACATCGAGATCCTGTCCACAACCGGCGACAAGCTTATCCCCAGAGGGGTGGAACTTTCAATGACGCGGGATATTGCACGCATGCCGCTGGCTGATGACGACCCCCACGAAGGCCTGGTTATCAGCGACAAGCCGGCGCTGGATATGAAGCTGGCTGTTTTCGGCAACAGTGAAGGCGGCGGCGTAGCGACCGAACTCTACGGCAAGGTGACAGGCGTAACTGCGGATCTGGTTGAAGTGTCGGCCGAGTTCGTCGCCGGCAACAGCGGCAGCCCCGTACTCAATCAGGAACGGGAAGTGATAGGCATTGTCACCTATGTAAAATTCTCTGCTCCGGAAAATTCGGATGAAGACTCGGATGAAGAGGCGGAAAGCAAGGCCCGCCGTTTCTGCTACCGCCTCACCAATGTGGCATGGACGCCGGTTAACTGGAAAAAATTCACCAAGGAATACGGCAGCGCCTATCTGGAAACCGAGGCCCTGGTGGAATCCATCTTCGACGTCGTCTACGGCTGGAGCAACGATCCGTTCGGATACGTCCCCCGCGACTTCAGAAACTACGACCTGAGAAAATGGGCCAAGGAACACAACGACATGGTCGACAAGATTGTCCGTCTCAGCGACAAGGGCAGCGCCACCCAGCATGAGCTGGACAACATCAACAAGCAGATCAGCAATGACATCGCCGACAGCGCGGAAGCCCTGTCGGAATTCTGCAAGCGTAAATCGCGGCACGTGGAGATGAATCTTTCAAAACGGGAGCTGACCGGCTTCATGCGCGAACGATTCGAAGCCAACGTGTATGCCCTGGACTATGCATCAGAGCAGATCGATGCGTTCGGCCAGAAGCTCACCAACATCGACTACTTCCATTTCCGTTGAATGTCCTGGTGATGCTGCAGGGAAATCAATGAGAACGAATATCACATGCCGATATGTACTGATCCTGAGTCTGCTGGCAGCAGCTTTCAGATCCGGACCGGTGCAGGCCGAGGATGCCGCTAATGAAACCGAGCGCCTGACCGCAGAGCCGGCTCAGGAAGATCCGGCCGGAACCGACAGCAAGGATGGCTTTCCCGTCAGCATCAACGACGTAAAACGCAACCTGGTAATCATTGAATGCGCGTCGGCCCTGGGCACATCGTCAGGAAGCGGCTTTATCGCAACGATGGACGGCAAATCCTACATTTTTACGAACCAGCATATCATTCTGGGTGCGGACCGGATTGAGTTCAAAACGGGTACCGGCGAAAGGCTGAACAGTTTCATACGGGGTGTGGAGCTGTCGCGCAACCGCGACATCGCCAGAATCCTGATCGATGACCGCGCCGATGCCCTGGCCATCTGCGAAAATGTGCTTATGGGCGAGTCGCTGGCTGTGTTCGGCAACAGCGATGGAGACGGCGATGCAGCTGCCGAGCTGGACGGCAAGGTAACCGGCGTGGGAGCCGAACTGGTCGAAGTGTCCGCGGAATTTGAATCCGGCAACAGCGGAAGCCCTGTAATCAATGCACACCGCGAAGTGATGGGGATCGCCAGCTATGTCCGTAATTCACGGCCCAGCAAAATGACCGAAAACACGCCCTTCGAAGACAAGACCCGCCGTTTCTGCTACCGCCTGACCGGCGGCGCGTGGATACCGGTCAACTGGAAGCAGTACAATGAGAAATACGGCAGGACCTATCAGGAGACGGTTGCGATGGTGGCGACCGTTTATGAAGTCGTTACCGGACTTTTCGAGGAGCCGTTCGGCAGGGTGACGGAAGACCAGCGCGATGCCGGCCTTGCCAACTGGACCAGCCAGCATAACCGCGCGGTCTCAGGCTCGGGGACGCAACGGCGGCGGGAGGTGGGCAAAAGCACCGAAGCGCTGTCCGATTACTGCAGACGGAAGGCTCGCTCGCTGGAACTGACACTGCGGAACAGGGATCTGACCGGCTTCCTGCGCGACGAACTCGAAGGCTACAGGTACTCCCTGGAATATGCCGCGGAAGCCGTCGATTACTTCAATACCAAGCTGCCTTCACTTTAAGTACGAAACCCGTCTGAAGCGGAGCCTTCCGCGACGTATTCATCGCAAGCGCGCCGGCGTATGGGAGGGGTGCGCTGATCGCCGCCACCAGCTGCAGAGTAATCC
Organism: Pontiella sp.; assembly: GCA_050304335.1. Taxonomy (GTDB): domain Bacteria; phylum Verrucomicrobiota; class Kiritimatiellia; order Kiritimatiellales; family Pontiellaceae; genus Pontiella. Next base: position 217 of record JBNLDM010000154.1, on the reverse strand, counting down.
TGGACCCCTGCGATAACCCCGTGCGTTCAGCCATCCTTGAGATATGTACGGAAGAGCTCCATGCCATCCAGGTCACGCTGATCGAGCCTGTAGTGAATGGAGTTGTCCAGATAGTCGACCCAGAAACCAAGCGAACCGCCCAACTGAGCGGCATAGCGCTCGGCAATTGATTCGGTCGCACGGAAGCCCTCGGCATAGGCCTTGTGGGCGATCTCCG
>JBNLDM010000153.1:0-46330 GCA_050304335.1 Pontiella sp. | reverse complement strand
ACATTCATGAACAGGATGGCCAGCATGGCTCCTTCCGGATAGGCCGGATTGGCCACGCGGATCAGGACCGTCAGAGCACCGATCAGGAGACCGTAAATCCATTTTCCGGTATTGGTTGCCGCACAGGAGACCGGATCGGTTGCCATGAAAACGATGCCGAACATGAATCCGCCCATGACCAGATGGTAGACGAAGGGCAGGGCGGCATAGGGATTGTCGAGCGGCAGGGCGTTGAACAGCGCTCCCATGGCCGCGCAGCCCGCGATTCCGCTCAGCATAACCCGCCATGAGGCGATTCCGGTCAGTATCAGGAAGACCATGCCCAGCACAATCGCGATGACGGAGGTGGATCCGATACAGCCGGGGATGGTGCCGGCCGTCATGTTCCATAACGTAAAGCCGGCATGGTTGAGGGCATCAACCGCTTTTTCACCGGAGCTCGTTGCTGCGGCGATGGCCAGCGGCGTAGCCTGGGAGACCGCATCGACTTTGTCGGACACAACGCCGAGCAGATGGTTGACAATACCGGATTCCGAGTAGGAGCCCACCCAGACCTTGTCGCCTGAAATCTGCGCCGGATAGGCAAAGAACAGGAAGGCGCGGGCGGTCAGCGCCGGATTGAGAATGTTGTAACCGACACCGCCGAAAATTTCCTTGCCGATCACGATGCCGAACGAAATGCCGACCGCCACCTGCCAGAGGGGAATGGTCGGCGGAAGAACCAGCGGAAAGAGCATGCCCGTTACCAGGAAGCCTTCGTTGATTTCGTGGCGCCGAATGATAGCAAAAAGCACTTCCCAAAGGCCGCCGACCAGGTACGACACGAAGATGATCGGTACCACCATGGCCGCGCCGCGCAGCAGATCGGCGCTCAGCGAGGGTTCGATGTCATTCGCAAGATTGAACTGGTTGCCGGCATTCCAGATGCCGAACAGGATGCAGGGCAGCAGCGCATAGACCACAAAGATCATGAGGCGCTTCTGGTCGATCGAGTCGCGCACGTGCGGCGCACTCGGGGTTACGTCTCCCGGGGTGCGGTTGAATGTATCGCCCGCTTCGTAGAGCGGATACAGCCGCTCGAACTTGCCGCCCTTTTCAAAAAGGGGAGCGATTTTCTTATCCATAAGGTCGAACAGAAATTTCATTAGATTCCTTCCTCCTCGATTTCCGCCAGACCCTTTTTGATGATGCCGCACACATCGGTCTTGTGCGGATCAACGAAGGAGGCGAGCGCAAAGTCTTCGGGATCGGTTTCAAGGATGCCCAGCTGGATCATTTCCTCGGTATCGTGGGCCAATGCGGCGCGGATGAGGAAGTCGGTCATAATATTGAGTGGTTGATAGCGGTCCATCCAGCCGGTAACGACCATCGAGCGGTGACTTCCGTGCTGGTTCGTTCCCAGTTTCCATTCATGGCTGAAGCCCATGAATGAAGACAGATTCACCCGATGTGAGCTGTATTGGAAGAGCCCGGGCATTGTCCAGCCAAGCAGGTGGCGCGAGCGATCCTCTTCCAGGGCGAAGTATTCCGAGCCGTAGAAACGTGTGCAGGAATCGGCGGTCACCTTTTCACCCCAGAGGACGTTTCCGGAAATGATCCGGACTTCGGCTCCTTCAAGCGCCTGTTCAAACAGCGGCTGCAGGTTGGCGCCGAGCTGAACCCGGTAGTGCTTGCGATACGCCTCCTTCACGTCCGGTCCGCCCAGAGCGATCACTTTCGTACGGGGAAGCTCGCCGGTTTTCAGCAGCTTGCCGATGAGGATTACGTCCTGCGCGGCGATGGTGTAGACGGTATCACCGGGCAGGATCGGGTTGATGCGGTTGATGTGCACGCTGGTGTTGCCCGACGGATGCTTTCCGGCAAAGGTGTGACTTTCGGCGTTTTCAAAATCACCGATATCCGAACCGGCTGATTTGCAGAGGTTTACCTTGCCGTCCGTCAGTTTGGCCAGCGCATCGATACCCAGCTGAAATGCCGCTTCATCACCTTTAAGTATAAGGCTGAAATCGGCCTGGAACGGGGCGGAGGAGGCCGCATTGATGAAAACCGCCTTGGGAGCGATGTCCGGATCCGCAATCTTGGAAAACGGGCGCTGCTTGATCAGCGGCCAGATTCCGGCGGAAAGCAGATGCTCAACTACCTGCTCACGCGACAGCGACTTGAGCGTATCACGTGTATACGCATCAAACTGGACGCTATCGTCCGCGGCACCTTGCTCGATCAGGATTTCAATCGGAAAGCGTCTGGCCCCCAGATTGACGGCCTTGACCGTACCGCAGCAGGGGGAGCGGAAAACCATTCGCTCGTTTTGCTTGTTTTCAAACAGTGCGTCACCGCGCTTTACCGCGTCGCCGGCCTGAACCTTCAGGCGGGGCTTAATTCCTTCGAATTCAGAAGGATAAACCGCGAAAAGCTGTTGGTTCGCGTACTCTTCGATTTCGGCCTTTGGTTTTCCTAAGACCTTGATATCGAAGCCTTTTTTGATCTTGAAGTTAGCCAAGACGGGCTCCTCGTTAGGTTTGTTTTTGCATTAATGGGTATCTCTATACCGATTGATATCTATCGTTTAAAGCACATTTGATTATAAATTGACTCACCTTTACGGCGTCGTCGCAAAATACGTAACCTATCCTGCTTGAAGATGTTTGTCCAACACCGGCTTAATTGTTTTATCCAAAAAATCACGCCAGGCCAGATGCAGTTCCGGCCACTCCCCGAGTTCGGCGAGCGAGTCGTCCAGCAGGGAAAATATGTAGTCGACCGGATTTTCGGGGGCGTTGCGCGTGGCCGTGATGGCCGTGGTTTTTCCGCGCTCGTTATCGGTACCCAGTGTTTTGCCTGAGATTTCCTCGTTGCCCGATGCATCCAGAACATCGTCAGCCAGTTGGTAGGCGGTTCCGAGGATGAAGCCGGCCTCACGCAGGGCATCGGCCTGTTCGCGGGTTCCATTACCGCCGGCAACAGCCGCAAATGCGAACAGGGAGCCGGTTTTGGCGCGGGCGATCTGCTCGCACTCCTGCCAGGTACCGGGTGTTCCGCGCAGGACGAGTTCCTGTTCAACCTCCGACCGGCAGACATGTGTCGACATGTCGATCAACTCCTGCAGCAGGTCCTGGCGGTTGACTTCAACCAGCAGGTGGAGTGCCTTGAACACCAGAAGATCGCCGAACAGGATCGCACCGTTCACGCCGTATTTCTTCCAGAAGGTCGGTGCGCCGCGCCGGATGATACCGCCATCGATCACATCATCGTGGAGCAGGCTTGCGCCGTGAATGATGTCAACAGCCGCGGCTGCATTAACCAGGATACCTTCATCCACACCGTTGGCGCTGCCGATGGAAAGGACCAGACGGGAACGGAGCATCTTTCCGTTTCCCAGCAGGTTTTTGTTTTTGGGGAGCAGTTTGGTAAGGTTCGTATCGCGCAGGCAGTCAACCATGGCGGACTGCACGCGTTTGAGTTGTGTTTCAATTTGGTTTTTCTTTGCGAGCATCCGCGTATAATGCCGAGCGAATTTCTCATGTCAACTGTCAGCGACGATTGAGTTTATGATCCCGCCGTTGAAGAGAATCTGGGAACCAATGTACGTATCGCGGCAGGATCGCGGCGTCACCACGGAAGACAGGATGATACAGGATACAACGGATTGGAAATGGCAGATCGCGAACCGGATCTCGACCCTGGACCAACTGCAGGAACACATCGAGCTGTCGGATGAAGAGCGCGCGGCGTTTGATGATGAAATCCCCTTATCATTTGCCGTCACCCCGCACTATGCCCGGTTGCTCGCCCATCCGGCCTTGCGGCGAACGGTTGTTCCCGTACATCATGAATGCCGTCTTCACGCGGGTGAGCTGGACGATCCGCTGGGCGAGGAGGAACACCGGGCGACACCGCATCTCATCCACACCTATCCGGACAAGGTGCTCTTTCTCGCCACTACATTCTGCTCGACCTATTGCCGGTATTGCACGCGCTCCAGGATCGTGGGAAAGAGCCAGGCCGGCTTTGCCGCCCTTGAGGAAAGCTTTGATTATATCGAGCAGCATCCTGAAATCCGCGATGTGCTCATCTCCGGCGGCGATCCCTTGACCATGACCGACAGTGTGCTCGATGAGCTGCTCGCGCGTCTGCGCCGCATTCCGCATGTACGCATGGTCCGCATTGGCTCCAAGGTGCCGGTGGTGCTGCCAATGCGCATCACGGATGACCTCTGCGCGCTGCTCCGTCGCCATCGGGTGTGGCTGAGCCTGCACTTTATTCATCCGGCCGAACTTTCGGATGAAACCAGGGACGCCTGCCGCAGGCTTTCTGATCATGGCATCGGCATGGTCAGCCAGACGGTACTGCTCAAAGGGGTCAATGATGAACGCCAGATCCTGATCGATCTGTTCTACGGCCTGCTTGAAATCAATGTAAAACCCTACTATCTGCTCCAGTGCGATCCCGTGCGAGGTTCAGCCCATTTCCGCACTACCGTTGCGAAGGGAATCGAGCTGATCCGTTCCCTGCACGGCAACATATCCGGTCTCGCCGTGCCGCAATACGTCATTGATGCCCCGGGCGGGGGAGGCAAGGTTCCTTTGCTCGGGAACGAACAGATTCGCCGCGACGGCGACGACATCGTGATCGTCAACTACGAAGGGCACGAGTACCGCTATCCCGATCCGCAGCAATGATTGCTGGATATGATACCTAAGGTGTCCTATTTTTCCCGGACTGAGGTGACCTCAATGTGGAAAAAGGCACTGATCCTGGTTTTTGCTACGGCTCTTACGGCCGGAGCCGGCGCATCCGATGATCATGGGAAATCGCAAATGAATCTACACACCAACCGCCTGATCGACGAACTAAGCCCATATCTTCTGCAGCATGCCCATAATCCCGTGGACTGGTATCCATGGGGCGAGGAGGCATTTGAGAAGGCGCGTAACGAGGACAAGCCGATCTTTCTTTCCATCGGCTACGCCACCTGCCACTGGTGTCACGTGATGGAGCATGAATCGTTCGAAAACGAAGAGATTGCAGCGCTGCTCAACAAGGCCTTTGTGTGTATCAAGGTCGACCGCGAGGAGCGGCCGGATATCGACAGCATCTACATGACCGTTTGCCAGATGATGAACGGGCAGGGCGGCTGGCCGCTTACCATCATCATGACGCCCGATAAAAAACCCTTTTACGCGGCAACCTACATTCCGCCGGATACCCGTTTTGGCAGGCTGGGTATGCGGCAGTTGGTTCCGCGCGTCAGCGAAATGTGGAAGAGCCAGCGCGAGGACGTCCTGGAATCGGCCGGTCAGATTACCCAGGTGCTGGCCACGCAAGCCGTGAACAGTGTTGCCGGCAGACTGGATGCTCATGTGCTGCAGCATGGTTACCGGGCATTGATGGCGGAGTACGATTCGAAGAATGGCGGCTTCGGCGACAGACCCAAGTTTCCAACTCCACACAGACTGGTATTCCTGCTCCGTTCCGGCCGGGAGGAGTGCATTGCGGCAGCGGAACACACACTGGTTGAAATGCGGATGGGCGGGATCTTCGATCAGATCGGCTTCGGATTCCACCGCTATTCCACCGACGAGAAATGGCTGGTGCCGCATTTTGAAAAGATGCTGTACGACCAGGCGCTGCTGGCCATCGCCTACACTGAAGCCTACGAGCTCAACCGTAAACCGCTCTACCGCCAGGTGGTGCAGGAAATCCTGACCTACGTTCTGCGGGACATGACATCCCATGAGGGCGGTTTCTATTCGGCCGAGGATGCCGATTCGGAAGGCGAGGAGGGCCTGTTCTATATATGGGACAGCAAGGAAGTGGAAGCCATGCTGGGAAGTGATTACGGGTTTGCGGCGAAGATGTGGAATTTTTCTGCAGGAGGGAACTTCCATGACGAAGCAACCGGCCGGAGCACGGGAAAGAACATTCCGTATTTGTCCGAAATCCCCGGAAAGGACGATGGGGAACGGATTGCCGCTATGCGGAAGAAACTGTTCGATGCCCGGGAAAACAGGATTCATCCGCTCAAGGACACCAAGATACTGGCGGACTGGAACGGCCTGATGATAGCCGCCTTTGCCAAAGCCGGCCATGCCTTTGAAATGCCGGAGTATATTGAGGCCGCGGCAGCCGCAAACCGGTTCATCGCAAGCAGCATGACAACCCCGCAGGGCCGGTTGCTGCATCGCTATCGCGACGGACGGACAGCCGTGGCCGGGCAGCTGGATGATTACGCCTTCATGGTCTATGGCCTGCTGGAACTCTACGAAGCCACATTCAATCTGGATTACCTCGAAACGGCGCTGCGGTATGGCGACATCCTCGAGTCATCATTTGCGGACGAAGAGAACGGAGGGTATTTCATGACGGCGGACGATGCCGAAACCCTGATTGTCCGACCGAAGAATCTCTATGATGGAGCCATTCCCTCCGGCAATTCGATGCAGATGTATAACCTGCTGCGCCTGGCGCGTCTGACCGGCAGGTTTCAGCTGGAGCAGGAAGCCGGCGATGTGGGCAACGTGTTCGGCGGTGTCATCCAGCGCGCGCCGTCCGGCTTTGCCCAGACGCTGATAGCCATTCAGTTCGGCGCGGAAAGAACGGTGGAAATTGTCGTCGTCGGGAAACGCGACAGTGATGAAACCAAGGCCATACTCGAATACATCCACAGTGTGTACAAACCGGGCAAGGTGGTCTTTTTGAAGGAACCTGCTCAACGTGATCGCTCCACCACGCTGGCACCGTTTACCAGGGATCTGGGGATGCGGGACGGTCGAACCACCGTCTACATTTGCCGCAATTTTATCTGTGAACAACCGATTACTTCGCTAAGTGAACTCAAAAAACACTTTAAATGAGATATCCGGGAGTTCTTCGATCTATCCCTCGTTGGTCATGAGGAAGTTGAACGCCAGGTCGTCTTCCGACAGGCCTTCATACATGACACTCACCACCTGATCTTCAGGCGTCAGCAACTGTGTATCCGTGACCATCATTTCAATACCGATCCTGTCAGGGCCATAGTGGCCCAGGAAAAGCCCAAGGGCCGCCACGGCGACGGCTGCCAGGGTCATGGCGGGCTTCAACCCGAATACATGCTGATGTTTGCGGCCAGGCGCATGAACCCGCGCCATGCGCAGCACGTCCTGAACCGTTTTCACGGCCGGCTCCTCTCCGGCACGGAAAGAGGAGGATGAAGCAATCAGAACCTGTTTGAACGCCCGGCACGCATCACATCCGGCCAGATGCTCGTCCAATTCAACGATCCTGGAAGACCCCAGTTCCCCGGAATCCTGTAGTAATATTGATTTTTCAGCTTCTAAGCATTTCATGAGAGTGCCTCCTGCAACTCGTCATATTCCTCTTTTAATATAGAACGTAATTTGGTCAAGGCATATTGCATGCGCGCCAGACAAGTATTTATAGAGCATTTCTGGATCCGGGCGATTTCCTTGAAAGACACGTTTCCGTACATCCTTAGCGTGAAGACCTCCTTCTGCTCGGGTGAAAGCATTTCGACGGCTTCCGAGATCAGTGTCCCGAGGGAATTGCCGCCCGCTTCTTCCGCCGGGGTGATACCCGGGGCCGCCAGACGGTCCTCCAGCGTCGATTCGTCGTTATCAGCGCTCATGCTGCTCTGCATGGAGATGTTTTTACTGTTTCTGCGTGCACGGTCAATCACCAGGTTATGGGCGATCCTGAACAGCCAGTTGAGGAAATTCTTGTGCTTGAACTTATGAATGTTTTTCAGGGCCCTGAACCAGGTTTCCTGGAAGATTTCCTCCGAATCCTCACGTCCTTCGGTCATTTTAAGGATGAATGAATAAAGGGGGCGCTTGTATTTTTCAACCAGCGGCTCCAGCGCATCGACATCGCCGCCCAGATAGCGGTTTATACATTCGATATCCGTTTTATCCATGATTCGTGCTGCGTAATGAGATTCTCAACCAACTCAGTCAAAATCCGGTTTTTCAGGTCGGGCTCTGTATTCAACGGTGCAATTTGGATTCTATTGCAGGAATTCAGACCATACTTTTCCGGAAATCGGGTCGTTTTCAAGCCTCATTCCGTGTCCCCGGTTATCTTCAAGTTCGAGTTTGAACCAGTCACTCTGGCCGTTGGGATAGAAGTGGATCAAATACAGGTTCTCGTACTGATCGTCCTCCGCCGACCATTCCTTCTCGAACTCCCGCACGCTGAGATCATCGGGGAGGTTTCTCTGGACTTCCTTCTCGATACCTGCTGTGGACGGATCCTTGCCGTCCTCGACATAACCCAGCCGTTTCAGGACTGCCTGGTCCAGCTCGCCGTCGGCCGTGTTCGTGGCACTGGCGGTTTCGGCGCCCAGAAAAACCTCCATGGTTTCATGATTGAGCACCATGGTCAGGGTTTCCTCGCGGATGATCGCCATGCTGTGTCCGTAGCGTGACAAATGTTCGATTGTACGGGCGGCCGATCTCAGTTTGGTGCCGCGGAGCGAACTTGAAAAATAGGGGATGGAAATGCCGGAAATGATGAGCAGGAGTACCAGCACCAGAATCACTTCCAGGAGGGTAAAACCGGAGCTTTTGTGCAAGGTTCTCAAAAGTCTGCTCCCATAAGCGCCGGATTATTCCCGTTCATCTGCGCGTTGCAGACATCGTCACGGTAGGGTGGCTCGTATCCGTTAATCCGATTCCCCGCCCCAATTGTTCAGGACCTTGCCTGTTTTCGGAACCGTGCACGAAATATCGTAGGTATAGGTGTTGTGGGAGCCCGGTGCTGAATACAGGTAGGGATTTCCCCATGGGTCGTTGGGGATCGCATTCTGGCGCAGGAAAGGATAGCCCTGTTTTGAACTATCCAGGAGCCCATCCAGGCTGTCCGGATAGGTACCGTTCATCATCTCATACATGTCGAGTGCCGCCGACAGGGTGGCGATATCGGTGCTGGCCTCCACCATCTGGGCCCGTTCCGTATGACCGGCCGGATTCAGACCCTTGAGCGCAATGCCCGCCAGGATCCCCACGATTACGACGACCAGAATGATTTCAATCAGGGTAAATCCTGAACGCTTGTTTGAATGTCTGTCTTTCTTGTTCTGATCCATGGATCTCTCCTTCGGTTTTGTTTAAACGTGCAGTGAATCGGTCAAGCGCAGGATCGGCAGTAAAAGGCAGATTGCAATGCCCATCACAAAAGCGGCGACCACGAGAATCAGCAGCGGTTCCAGTACCGTGGTCAAGGTTTTCACCATGCGGTCCAGCTCCGAATCGTAACGCCGCGTAATGTGGGTCAGGGCACCGGCCATGTCGCCGGTCTCTTCGCCGACGGCCATCATGTCGATCAGTAATTGCGGGAATATCTTCCCCTGTGCCAGCGGCTTCGAAATACTGGCCCCGTCAGTGACCCGTGCGCGGGCCTTGCCGACTTCATCTGCAATGATGACGTTCTGGATGGTTTTCTGAACGATCCCCATGGCCGGGAGCACCGGAACGCCGTTTTGAAGCAAGGTCCCGAACGTTCTGGAAAAATGGGCAAAGGCGTTCGTGGAAATGATCGATCCCATGATCGGAATCCGCAGCTGCACGCGATGCCAGGCCAGCTTGCCCGGCCCTTCTTTCGTCCAGCGCTTGATCCCGATGACCGCCGCCGCAACGCCGATGAGCAGAAACAGCCCGTACTTGATCAGGAAATCGCTCGCATGCATCAGCATCTGGGTCGGTTTGGGCAGGGTGGCGCCCATTTCGTTGAAGGTTGCCACGAACTTGGGCACGATGCCCACCATCAATCCAATCACTGCTCCGCCGCCGATGAGCAGCACAATGGCGGGATACACCAGAGCTCCAGCCACTTTGCCGCGTGCTTCGTGGACGCGCTCATAGTGGATGCATATGTTCTCCAGAGCATCGGGTAGATGGCCGCTCGCCTCACCGGCGCGGACCAGGTTTACGTAGAGCGCGGAAAAGGTTTCGGGATAGAGTTCCAGGGCATCCGACAGGGATGTTCCCTGGACTATTTCGTCGCGCAGGGTCTTGGTGATCTGTCCCACCGCCGTCGTATCCTTGCGCGCCGAAAGGGTGTGCAGCGCCCGGCCGATGGTCATGCCGGATGCAACGAGGTCTGAAAGCTCGCGGGAAAAGAGCAGCAGATCCTGCAGTTTCATTCTGGGTTTGCGATGGAATCCCAGCTCGAAGTTGAAGCGCTTTTTTTCGCCCGAGTCCTGATTTACCGTCTTGGTGGTCTCCGTGATGGAAATGGGAATGTGGCCCAGTGCTTCTATCTGGCGGGCGGCGGCTGCGCGATCCCCGGCATCAACGACCCCTTCGATCCGTTCACCCTGCTTTGATCGTCCTATGTATTTAAAATGAGCCATATAGTCCTGAGATAAACGATGTTGCCACCCAATTATTTCCCACGTTCAGAAACAATAATGAATTGTCCCGGGATTGAAAGCATGGAAAGCGCTTTTGGAGTGCGCCGGCTGGACGTTGCTTGGGGTTGATTGTGCGACGCTGTCTGAAAACGATATCCTGCGGGAGCGAGGCCGAGCCGCAAGGTGGCAATGGAGTAAAGCAGAATGGCAGTTCAGCGCATTGCGAAGCGGCTTTACGCCCGCGGATGGAACTGCTGATGAATGGATTTCAGCCGCTCTGGATTCACATGGGTGTAGATCTGCGTCGTGGCAATGTCGGCATGGCCAAGCATTTCCTGAATAACGCGCAGGGGGGCGCCGTTCTGCAGCAGGTGGCTGGCGAATGAATGGCGCAGGGTGTGCGGCGTCACGTTTTTCATTATGCCGGCCTTGATGGTGTAGTTCTTGATCATCCGCCACAGCGTCTTGCGGCTTAACGCCGTACCGTGCCGTGTTACAAATACATGCTGCAGACGGGGATCGTCGCACAGCATGGGACGGATCTCATTGAGATAGCATTCCAGAATATTGGAGGAATCCCTGGCAACCGGAATCACGCGTTCCTTCCGTCCTTTGCCAATGACGCGGAGATACCCGTCGTCGATGTGGAGGTTGGACAGCTGCAGATTGGCCAGTTCCGAAACCCGCAGGCCGGAGGCGTAGAAGATTTCCAGGATGGCACGGTCGCGGACACCCAGCGGTTTGCGCATGTCGGGAGCCCGCAGCAGACGGTCGACCTCCTTTTCCGACAGCGTGTCCGGCAGGATTTTCCACAGCTTCGGCGAATCCATGGTGTCGGTGACGTTTTTATCGAGCATGCCTTCCTGCTGGAGAAAGCGGAAAAAGACCTTGATGGATACCAGGTGGCGGGAGATGGAATTGGTTGTCATGCCCTTGGCCTTCATGGCCATGAGATGGTCGAGCACCTGCTTCCGGCTTACCTGGCTGAGGGACGTCACGCCTTTCTGATCCAGCCAGGCAAGAAACTGCTCGAGGTCGTCCTTGTAGGCCTTGCGCGTATTGATGCTCAGCCCGCGTTCAAGCGAGATGTGATCCAGGTAGCTCTCTAAAAATGCGTTCATAGATAGCCACAAAAATCACAAAAAGGCACAAGAGCCGGTTTGTGGATTCTGGTGCCCTTTGTTGCGATTAACATTCCAGTTCGGAGCCGGTCAGCAGCTTATAGGCTTCAAGATACTTTTCCCGCGTCTTCATGACGATTTCCTCGGGGAGTTCGGGTGCCGGCGGTGTTTTGTCCCAATCGAGCGTCTCGAGATAGTCGCGGACATACTGCTTGTCGAAGGAAAAGGGCGATGAACCGGGCTTGTAGGTGTCGGCCGGCCAGAAGCGGGAGCTGTCGGGCGTAAGCACTTCGTCGATCAGGATCAGCTCATCGCCCACCATGCCGAATTCAAACTTCGTGTCGGCAATGATGATGCCCTTGGTCAAGGCGTAGTCGGCGGCGGTGGTATACAGCTTCAGACTGACATCAATCAGCTTCTGCCCGAGCTCCGTCCCCACGATTTCATTCATCTGGTCGATGGAAATATTTTCATCATGCCCTTCGTCGGCCTTGGTGGAAGGGGTGAAGATCGGTTCGTCGAGCTTACCGGCCATTTCATAGCCCGGGCGCAGCGGCATGCCGCCGATCGTGCCCGACTGTTTGTATTCCTTCCAGCCGGATCCAATGAGATAGCCGCGAACGATGCATTCCACAGGCAGCAGTTCGGCCTTCTGCACCAGCATCGAGCGGCCTTTCAGCAGTTCCGAATGCTCCTTGAGTTTGTCCGGAAAACCGGCGATATCGGTGGCAATCATGTGGTTTTTGACGATGTCCCCGGTGCGGTCGAACCAGAACTTGGAAATCATGTTCAAAACCTTGCCTTTGTCTGGAATGCCATTGGGCATGACGCAGTCGAAGGCGGATATGCGGTCCGAGGCAACAAACAGGTATTGGTCGCCCAGATCATACACTTCGCGCACCTTGCCTGATTTAAATTTTTCTATGCCGGGAAGCTCGATTTTCGTGGCAGCAGTCATTACATCTCCTGAGTTTAAGGTTCCTGAATGCAGGGCACTTTACGAGTCCGAAGGCGCCCGCGCAACACCAAATGAAAAACGCCCCGGCAACCGGGGCGTTTTGAACGCATTCCTGCCGTTGGCAACGGGTGTTAACCCAGTAGTTCCTTGGCCCTGGCGTAGATATTTTCGGCTGTAAAGCCGAACTTCTCCTGAAGTACCTTGAACGGTCCCGAGGCGCCGAAGTCGTTCTTGCTGATGGTTTTGCCGTGACGCCCGACATAGCGTTCCCATCCGAAGCCGGTGCCGGCTTCGACGGAAATGCGCTTGGTGCACGCATCGGGAAGGACCGATTCCTGATAGGTGGCGTCCTGTTTCTCGAACAGTTCCCACGAGGGCATGCTGACCACGCGCACGTTCGTTCCTTCCTCACCGAGCTTCTGTGCTGCGCTGAGCGTCATTTCCACTTCGGAGCCGGTAGCAATCATGAGCAGTTCTGGAACGCCATCGCCGCTCTGCCACAGCGTGTATGCACCCTTTTTGAGGCTGTCGGCGGCAGGATAGACCGACCGGTCGAGGGTCGGCAGGTTCTGCCGCGTCAGGCAGAGCGCCGTCGGGCCTGACTTGTTTTCCAGCGCGGCCACCCAGGCGGCGGCTACTTCGGTGGCATCCGCCGGGCGGATTACCGTGATGTTGTGAATCATGCGCAGGCTGGCTACGGTTTCGATCGGCTGGTGGGTCGGGCCGTCTTCGCCGACGCAGAAGCTGTCGTGGGTAAAGACATAAATGACCGGCACACCCATCAGCGCGGCCAGGCGGGCCGCGGGACGGACGAAATCGGCAAACACCAGGAACGTGCCGCCAAAGATGCGGAATCCGCCATGCAGCTGGACGCCGTTCATGATGCCGCCCATGCCCAGTTCGCGCACACCGAAGTGGAAGTTACGCGCAGCAAAGGAATCCTTGCCGATATCGCCCAGTCCGGCCATGTAGGTATTGTTGGACGGAGCAAGGTCGGCAGAACCGCCGACGAGGTAGGGAATTTCCTTGGCAAGGACGTTGATAACCTTGCCGGAGGAGGAGCGCGTGGCCATCGAGGAACCGGCTTCGAAGAGATCCAGCTTGCCGTCAAGCGGGGGCAGCTCGCCTTTCTGGGCCATGTCCCATGCGAGTGCCTGCTCGGGGTTCGCCTGGGCGAACGCGGCAAACTCGGCGTTCCACTCGGCTTCCACCTGCTTCATCTCTTCAACACGCGCCGCAAAGATGTCGCGTACTTCCTGCGGGACATAAAACTTTTCTTCCGGTATGCCGAGGTTCTTCTTGGTCAGCAGCACTTCCTCTTCGCCCAGCGGCGCACCATGCACTTCATGTCCGCCTTCCTTGTTCGGGGAGCCGAATCCGATCTTCGTGTTGCAGATGATGACAGAGGGCTTTTCGGTTTCAGCCTGTGCCGCTTCGATAGCGGCGCCGATTTCCGCGTGGTTGTGTCCATCGATTTCCTGAACCTGCCAGCCGTATGCCTCCATGCGCATGCGCACATCGTCGGTATAGGTTATATGGGTGTCGCCTTCGATGGAAATGAAGTTCTGGTCGTAGAAAAGGATCAGCTTGCCGAGACCGTGGTTGCCGGCCAGCGAGAATACTTCGTGGGAAACACCCTCTTCGAATTCACCCTCGGAGGCAATGACATAGGTGTAGTGGTCTACGATCTTGTGCGCATCCGAATTATAGCGATCGGCCAGCATGCGTTCGGCGATGGTCATGCCGACGGCATTCGCGCAGCCCTGGCCCAGCGGCCCCGTGGTGGTTTCGACGCCGACGGTGTGACCGAATTCCGGATGGCCGGCTGTTTTGGAATCCCACTGGCGGAATTGCATCAGTTCCTCGATCGGAAGATCGTACCCTGCCAGGTGCAGCAGGCTGTAGATCAGCATGGAGCCGTGACCGGCCGAGAGAACGAAACGGTCGCGATCGGGCCACGCGGGATTTTCGGGGTTGTGCTTGAGGTACTTGGTCCAAAGTACGCTGGCGACATCGGCCATGCCCATCGGCATGCCGGGATGGCCCGAGTTTGCAGCCTGAACTCCATCCATGGCCAAACCGCGTATTGTGTTGGCAACAAGGTTAAGATCCATCGATTATTCTCCGTTAGTGTTGATGTGTGGATTGTAAAATGAAGGGGGTAAGATAGTTGCTGATCTTTGTTTTACAAGTCATTTCCTGTGTGTATTGGTGCGATTTAGGCAATACGGGTTTGGCCTTGAGGTAAGTCATCCCTATAGTGGACAAATTGTTCATCGGAGTCCTGATTTGATCGATCTACACGTACATTCGGTTTATTCCGACGGCAGCGATACGCCGGAGGAGTTGATTGCCCTGGCGGAGGAACGAGGCCTCACGGCAATGGCGTTGACCGATCACGATACGGTCGGCGGCATCGAACCCCTGTTGCACGCTGCTTCCACATCAAGCATAGAACCCGTGCCGGGCATCGAGCTGAGCGCTGAGTGCGCGCGTGGAACCATGCACATTCTCGGGTATTTCATCGACCCCGCCTGTCCGGAGCTTCTCGAGAAGATTGAAAAAGTCCGTGCGGGCCGCGAAGAGCGGAACATGGAGATTCTAAAGAAGCTTAACAAGCTGGGCTACGTACTCATGTGGAGCGATGTCGAGAAACAGGCCGGATGTGACGTTGTTGGACGTCCCCACTTTGCCGATGCGCTGGTGGAACGCGGGCTTGTGAAATCGCGCAAGGCCGCCTTCGATCTGCTGCTGGCAAAAGGGCGCCCGGCCTACATTGAGCGCTACCGGTTTACTGCCGCGGAATGCATCAGGCTGATCCGTTCCGCCGGCGGCGTTCCCGTGCTGGCACACCCGGCTACCATCTATCTGCCCGACGATCAACTCAAGGGACTCGTCATGGGGCTGAAGAAGCAGGGCCTCGGCGGTATCGAGGCCTATTATGCCGAATACAAGCCGGAAAATATCGATAAGTTTTGCGCATGGGCCAAGGAGCTGGATCTCATCTGCACCGGCGGTACGGATTACCACGGAACCAATACGCCCGACCTTAAGCTCGGCACGGGTTTCGGCCAGCTTCGAGTTCCTGATGAAGCCCTCGATCAGCTCAAGGCTGCAGTCGCAGAACCTCGATGAGCTGATCCAGGGATGTTATGACGGCGTCCGGTCGCAGGTCGATGCAGCGCTCGTCTTTTTCACGCAGCCGCAGGGAGCGGCGGTCACCTGCAAAAAGAACCGTTCGGCATCCCGCTTTGCCGGCTGAATAGATGTCGTTGAGCATGTCGTTGCCCACATAGACCGTTTCACCGAGCCGTATGCCGTGGTTCCGCTTCAGATACTTTTCCGCCTTCGGAAACAGGTCGTCGGACGGTTTTCCCTGAAGTTCCTTATACGACCAGATGCAGCAATCCGGGTCGAAGCCGATCTCTTCCACCGCCAGCTCGAAGAAGGCGGAAAAGAGCAGGGGAGTATAGAACTGTGCATTGGAAACAATGCCCAGCGTGAATCCCTGCTCCTTTAAGGTCCGGAGCGTTTCCAGGCAACCGGGCATAGGCCATACCGGATTGACACGGCACTCGTATTCCATAGCCAGGTTGCGGATCGGTTCAATGTCGATTTCCGGCGGTTCGAGCAACCCTTTGGCGCGGAGCTTTTCGATCACTTTCTTCCAGACCTTCGTTATATCGACTTCCGGGAATGCAACGCCTGCCTTTTTACTTGCGGCATGCCATTCCAGTACTTCGCTCTTGAGGATTTCCTTGCCGGCTTCGCCGGCTCTGTCGAGATCGCCCTTGAAATGCGCGGCCGACAGCGCCTGTGCGAGCGCTTCCGCCGAATCGGTTGCGGCTGCGGTCCCGACGTCGCCGGATCCTGAGACAAACAGGGTGCCGTAGACATCGAACAGGACGGCTTTTACATCTTCGATCGTATCCGGCCGGGCTTCGGTATCCGTCGGCAGCGGCTCCAGCGGGGAACTGAGCGATCGCACAATCTCTTCAAGCGGTTTCATGTGGGGCATGGTTGGCGAATCAACCTCGATTGCCAAGCTTTGATAACGACAGATAAGGATCAGTGCGGTTTGGAGTTCGCAAAGTAGGTGCTGGTTCCCTTGGCTTCCATGGTCTCGCCGATGCGCCTGATCGCATGGACATAGGCGGCGGTACGCAGGTCCGAATCAATATCCTTGGCCAGGTCGTACACATTCGCAAACTCCGCCGCCATGATGGACTGGAGGCGTTGATGAACCTCCTGCAGTTCCCAATAGAGACCGGACCGGTTCTGCAGCCATTCAAAGTAGCTGACGGTAACGCCGCCGGCATTGGCCAGAATATCGGGCATCACTTCAATGCCGCGCTCGTAGAGAATCTCATCGGCATCCGAGGTCGTGGGACCGTTGGCGACTTCGACGATGCGTTTCGCCTTGATGCGCGGCGCGTTTTCGGCCGTTATCTGGTTTTCAAGCGCCGCGGGAATTAGGATGTCGACATCGAGTTCAAGTAATTCCTCGTTGGTCATGTTGGTCGCTTCGATGGCATGGCACAGGGCGCTGTCGCAATAGACCGCCTTGACATGCCGGGTTTCCTGCTTGATGCGGATAAGGCTGGGAACATCGAAGCCCTCGGGCCGATAGATCGCGCCCTGCGAATCGCTCACGCCCACAATGCGGTATCCATCCTTGTGCAGCAGGCGTGCGACGCTCTGTCCGGCATTCCCGAAGCCCTGGATGGCGACGCGGATATTGGCGGGTTCGAGTCCCTGTTTCCTGGCCATTTCGCGGATGCAGTAGAAGGCGCCGCGGCCCGTGGCATCGGAGCGGCCGACACTGCCGCCCATGCTGACCGGTTTGCCGGTGATGACGGCCGGGCTGTGCTTGCGGATGATGGTTGAATACTCATCCATCATCCAGCCCATGATGCGTTCGTTGGTGTACATGTCCGGCGCGGGAATATCCACATCGGGGCCGATGAAGTCTGCGATGAGGCGGATAAATCCGCGGCTGAGGCGTTCCAGCTCCATCGGACTGAGTGATTTGGCGTCAACGGAGATACCACCCTTTGCCCCGCCGAACGGAATTCCGACAACGGCGCACTTAAAGGTCATCCAGAATGCCAGCGACTGCACCTCATCCCGATTGACCGACGGGAGATAGCGCAGGCCGCCCTTGGTCGGCCCACGGGTATCGTCGTGCCGGACCCGGTAGCCCTTGAAAAAATCGAGCGTTCCGTCATCTCGCCGTACAGGTATTGAAACCTCAAGACAGGATTTGGGTGTGCCGATCCGCAGTGCGATCTCGTCGCTGAAATCGGTGTGTTTCATGGCGCCGTTTAAACGACGCATGGCATCGTCGAATGTGCTTGCCTGCTCGGACATACCACCCTCCGTGTTGAAGCCACTCTAAGCCAGCTGCACGGACTGGTCAACCGCTATGGAACGGGAGTTGGAATGCCTTGATCGGTTTCTGCTTTTCACTATGATTCATTGCATGTCGCTTGATCGCAGAGCCTATTGCCGGGCGGAAATCCTATGGGAGGTGAATGCTTTACGTAAGCAGCTGCCCGACGGCTACTCGGTGCATACGCAGCGCATGGGTTCCATATCAGGAACGCTGCGGGATACCTTCGAAGGGCATTTGCGTAGTTCCGGCCAATTGCTGGTGCAAACACCGACAAAACTTTTTCTGCTGGATCTGGTTTCGGGGGATGTACTCGAACAGAACGCGGCGCCCGGCTGGTCATTTGCAGCGGAGCTGGTCTCAGGGATCGTGGCCGACCGCCTGCTTAAGCATTCCTCACTGCGGGCCTTCAGCGTTATCTGCAATGTGTCGATTAAACAACGCGGCATGGCCGTCATGGACGAGCTCGATAAAACGGTGGTACGCGGACGGATTTCCGAACTCTCCCATGACGCGGTCCATACCACGTTGGTTTCTGCCGTTCCGTTGCGGGGATACGATGCCGAGATGTCGCTGTTCGCCAATGCGCTGGCCGGCCTGGGATTCGCAGCGTTTGGCGCCTCCAGTGACCTGTACCCATTGCTTGGCATCGATAAGGAACCCTACACCTCAAAGCCGGAGGTCCGTCTGGAATGGGACTGTTCCGTTTACGAAAGTGCCAACCGTATTGCGCATACGTTCATCGGCGTGGCACGCCGCAACGAAACGGGCATTATGGACGATATCGACACAGAGTTCCTGCATGATTTCCGGGTGAGCCTGCGCCGCGTGCGATCGCTGCTCAGCCTGTTTAGTAACGTCTACAGCGCAAAGGATTGCCAGGTCGCGAAAGCGGAGCTGGGCGATATCATGAAGCAGACCAACCGGCTCCGGGATCTGGATGTCTACTTAATGGAACGCGGCAGCTTCTACGCACTTGTACCTGATTCCATGCACAAGGGCCTGGATGTTCTCTTCAACCTTTTTGCCGAGGAACGGCACGCGGCATTCATACAGGTTCGCGGGTTTCTTCAAAGTGATTCCTATCGGGAAGGGATGAATGATCTGCAAGGGCGTTTCAATGTGCCGGATGGGATGTCCTGCGGGAATTCGGCGAATGAAGCAACCGGACATTTTGCCGGCCGGATGATCATGAAACGCTATGGCAAGGTGGCCCGTCTTGCGCGATCGATTACGAAGGAGACACCGGACGAGAAGGTGCATGCTCTGCGCATTCAATGCAAGAAGCTCCGCTATCTTATGGAATTCTTCGCGCCGCTTTATGATGCGGATGCCGTCAAGCCGCTGGTGAAGTCGCTGAAGGGCCTGCAGGACGGGCTGGGGCACTTCAACGACTGTTCCGTACAGCGTGCCGCATTGAGCGCGTTCGTGGAGGAACATCCAATGCGCGGCAAGAAGGGCCTTGTGCTGGCAGAAAGCGTAGGGGCGCTGGTGGCCACCCTGTATCAGAAGCAGCTCCGTGCCCGTTCGCAAATCGATGGGTCGCTCGCTGCGTTTGCAAATGAGAAAACCAATCAACATTTCATGGCCCTGTTTGCCGATGGAGACTCACGATGAAGATCATTGCCTGCTACAGCAACAAGGGCGGTGTCGGTAAAACGGCTGCGGCGGTTAATCTGGCCTACGCCTGCGCGTCGAGCGGACACCGCACGCTGTTGTGCGATCTCGACCCACAGGGGGCGTCGGGCTTTTATTTCCGCATCAAACCATCCCGAAAACTCAAGGGTGGGCGGTTCTTCAAGGATGTGGAACGGTTTACCAAGGCCATCCGCGCCAGCGATTTTGAAGACCTCGATCTGCTTCCGGCCAATATGGGCTTTAGGGATTTTGACATCTTTCTGTCTCGCATGAAGCATAGCAAGTCGCGTTTGAAAAAAGCGATGAAGGCGGTCGATAACGAGTATGAAGTAATCGTGCTCGACTGTCCGCCGAATATCTCGCGCCTCTCGGAAAATGTGTTCCGTGCGGCCGACCGCATCGTGGTGCCGGTGATTCCAACGACGCTTTCCGAACGAACGCTGGAGCAGCTCTACGGTTTTTTCAAGGCCAACGACTATCCGCTAAAAAAAATCGTTCCGGTATTCTCGATGGTACAGCGGAACAAGACCCTGCATCGGGAATCGATGGAACGGATGCGGAAAAACCACAAACGGTTTTTGAAAAGCACGATTCCGTTTTCATCGGACATCGAAAAGATGGGCCTTCACCGGGCCCCGGCCCTGTCGTATGCCGGACGCAAGTCGGCTGCTCAAGCCTACCACGAGGTGTGGGAGGAACTTCTGGAATTGATCGCAAAATGATTAAGCAGTATGGAGTCATCCCGTTTGTACGAGAAAACGGAACCATCAAGGTGGTGCTCGTTACAAGCGCAAGTGGATGCTGGATCTTCCCAAAGGGAAATTTCGAGGAGAAGCATGGTAAAGTCGGCACGGCACAGATGGAGGCTCTGGAGGAGGCCGGGGTCGAGGGCCGTATTGATCCGCAACACGTATACCGTGCCAGCGTGACCATTGGCGGTGGCAGACGGGCGCGTCTGGTTCTCTACCCGCTTGAAGTCGGGCAAATTCTGGAGGAATGGCCGGAATCCTTCCGGCGCGAAAGAAAGGTCGTCAACCTGACCGATGCCGACCAGCTCATCACATCAAATGAACTGAAGAAATGCCTGGGCAGCTTTGCGCGCGATCATCTGCATTAAATGCAGTGCCGATTTTCGGATCATGGCTCGAGGATTGCTAGGCTTACCATGCAGGAGAAAAGATTATGAAACCACGCTTCACGTACATGCTGTCCCTGGTCAGCCTGGTTGTGCTTCCGGTCGGTGTGCTCGCCGGAACAACAACCCTGAAGGCGGCGAAGGATAACTTTGGGCGCAGCAACAAACGCAACAACAACAGCGGCGCCAGCAGCACGCTCTATATCGCTCATGCCGATAACCTGCGCACGATCGTAGCCTTTGATCTATCGGTCGTGACGAACCGCATTCTGAGTGCCACGTTCCGCTTCCATCAAGCCGCTGCCAATCCCAATGACATGTCGTTGACCGTTTCTGCAATGGCAGCCACCGAGCAGAACGCCGCATGGGTCGAAGGTCTCGGCTCGCTCGGTACGGCCGGACAGAATGCCCGACCGGGCGAAAGCTGCTATAGCAGGCTGGCATTCCCCGACTCGCTATGGGAATACGATGACGGAAAGACCGTCACCGATCTCGGCGATGCCCGCTTGTGGAAAAAGGCGCTGGTGACCCGGAAAAAACTGTCCTGGGAAGAAGATGCCTGGGTTGAAATTCCGATCACCGACCTTGCCATGCTGGAGAAGGCCCGAACGGCAGGTCCTTCCATGCTCACGTTTGGGCTGTGGGGAACCTCCGGTAATGGTTTTTACGCCCTGAGCTCGAAAGAATCGGGCTCGGCTCCTGAACTGGTGCTGGAGACCGAAGGCGGGCCGTAGATGAAATCCGGACGCAAGGTTAGAACTCGCGCTGTACCAGATGGGCCGCTATTGCGCGCAGCGACGTGGTATCCTGACGCAGCATGTCGATTAATGAAACGGCCTCGTCCGTCAGTTCGATGACTTTCCTGCGGGCCACCTCCATTCCGTGGGCGGCGGTATAGGTCATCTTGTGGTGTGCGAGATCGGCTCCCGCATGTTTTCCCAGTACTTCATCGGTCGATGTTTCGTCGAGGATGTCGTCCTGGATCTGGAATGCCAGACCGATCTTCTTGCCAAATGTACTGAGGTATTCAAGCTCATCTTCGCTGGCGCCGGCGGCAATGGCGCCTATGCGGATGGCGGCCCGGATGAGAACCGCCGTTTTGTTGTAATGGATGAACTCCACCAGATCGGCATTGGGCGTTTTACCTTCGGCCTCCAGATCTTCGACCTGTCCGGCAATCACGCCTCGCGACCCGGCCGCCAGTGCCAGCTCCAGTGAAAGCCTGGGGTTGCCGTACTCAGCCAGCATCTGGAATGCATGGATCATCAAGGCGTCGCCCGCCAGGACTGCGTTGGCCTCGCCGAACTTGATGTGGCAGGTTGGCTGGCCGCGTCGCAGGTCGTCATCGTCCATGCAGGGCAGGTCATCGTGAATCAGGGTGGAGCAATGGAACAGTTCCACGGCGATGGCCGGCTTGATGATTTCCGGAGGCTGGACGCCGAATGCTTCAGCCGTCGCGACGCCCAGAATCGGTCGTATGCGCTTTCCGCCGTTCAGCACGCAATAGCGCATCGCTTCATGAAGCGCTTCCGGCCGGACACCGATGGCAGGTAGACAATCTTCGAGCGCCTGGTCGACGAGTACGCGTTTGTCATTCAGATAGCTGGCAATATCAAACATCAAAAAGTCATTCATTCAATCGTAACCGGGAATGTTTCCCAGGCAGGTGTGTATAGGGAAAAACTCTGTAATTGGAAATACGAATCCTTGCCGATCTTTGATGATGCCGCCTGCCGCAGCCCGAAGGCCTATCATCGGGAGTATATGCCGCCTGTGTAGCCGTCGAGCGTAGCGGTCAGTTCTTCCAGTCGCAGCTGCCTGAGCGTGACATCCTCCGTCCCATCGGATTCCTGCTCAATCTCGTGCTTGAGTCGCAACCGCTCGAAATAGAGTCGGTTGACGTCGTCAAGAATATCCAGGCGAAGCTGGGTTGTCAGCTTGGTGCGGTTGTCGATGTCATCTTCGTAGCTGTTCCATATCAGGTTGCCGATATCCCATGTCAACGAGACACCCCAGTCGTTCGGACCCTCGGCATAATAGTAGCCCGAACTGGTAAAGCTGGATCCGATCGTTTTATCGTAATCCACACCGAGCTTCGGAAAAAGAGCCCGGTATTTAAGCCTCCGTCGCCAACGGCCTGTTTTATCCGGATCGACCGAGTTGTACCGCATGGCGGCTTCCTGCACCTCGTGGATGGAGGGTTCGCCCTCCATAACGACAGCCAGGCTGTTCGGGGAGAGGGGGCGTTCAGGGCCGGACGGCATCTGTTTATACAATCCTTGATCCGTAGCGACATAGAGATCGCCGGAAGCGGAGAAATCCGCCCAGCGAACCCTGGAGGTGGGGAGACCCTTGAACAAAGGAACCGATTCGCCGGTCCGGGTATCGACCTTGAAAAAGCCGGCGGAATTGCAAAGGTATAAATGGTTTCCATCGAGCGGGAACTGAGCGATGCAGGAAGCGGCCACGTTACCGGTCCCTGTAATAAACAGTTTCTCCCAGGTCTGCCCGCGGTCGGCGGAGCCATAGACGCCTTTGCTGGTACAGAGCCACAACCGGGACGGGGTCATCACGTCGACTTTCACCTGATAGGGCGTCAAGCCGTCGCTGCTGCCGGATCCGCGGGCAATGAAGAGGCGTTTCGGGGGGGCGTTCTGGCTGTAGAGATAGACACCGGAGTCGCAGGCGATGTAGAGATCCCTGCCTGCAGGTTCGATGGAATAGACCGTTTCATTTCGGAGACCTGGCGCCGGACGCCAGTTGAGCACAGCCGTATCGGCCATGTAGAGTCCCTCGCTTGTTCCGGCATATAAATGGGATCCGTGCCGGATGAGGGTTTTCAGTTCCTCCCCTTCATTGACCGTGATCAGCTTCCGGGAGACATCGTCGATTCCGTATCCATTACGGGATCCGGCGAGATAGACGGTCGGTTCCGGACCGGGACCGATGAACAGATTGTTAACGGTTTCATCCTTCAGGACAGCCGCAACCCGGAAGGTGCTGGAGCCATCCCTGCTGAGATAAAGGCGGTTGTCCGACGCTACCGCCATGATATTCGAATCCCGGTGCGACATGGCAACCCTGCGGATACGGGCATCCTGTATGCCCGGGATTTTAGAAAACGTTCCCTCGGCATCGGCCTGCGGCGGGAGAGCCGCGAGCATAACAAAGGTCAAAAGCCTGATAGCAACGGATGGACGGAACGATCTATGCATATTTTCCCCTGGAGTTAAGAGTTTATCTTCACATACAGATTATTAATGTCCGGTAAAGTACAAAGATGAAGCTTTATATATCAAGAAAATAAACACTTACATGAAATGAATGGCGGCAAAACTGATTGATACTGGGCTGTTTACGGCTGGTTGCAGATGGTTGCAAAATAGAAGTAGCTGAACCGCGCGCCACTGAAAAACCTGTACTTGACCAAAGCATGCCAGCCTCATAGACTACGCGCTCATTTTTTGGAAACAGTTGTCTAAAGGAGCAATCATTATATGAGCAACGATGCTAGTACGGAGAAAAAAGCCCGCGCAACCCACGCCCTGATTTTCGAGCTGGAATATGTAGCTGCCAAGGCGCGCGCTGTGGAATACGAATCAATCAAGAGCGCGGTATCGAGTAAAGGCGTGGAACTTACGCCGATTCTTTTTTCCCGTTCCGGCATGTCGCCGCTGCACCGCACAGCCGTCACCGACGTGCTCACGCTGGCAGGGAAGAAGTCCGACGCCATTGAAAAAGCGGTTGCTGAGGTGGATAAATCCGTTGCGGACTATTGCGAAAATACAGCGGAGCTGGACAAGGGTCTGGAAAAGCTCATCAAAGCCACCCAGGCGCGTAACATCCCCGTGATTACATTCACTGCGCTGCCCAAGGATCTGGCTCGTAAGTTGATGGTCCGGCTCGGTCTCGATGCGATGGGCGTCGAGCTTATCGTGCCCGATGAGGTCAAGGATTCCTTCCCGCGTGCAGACGACTGGCTCAAGATGCTGAAGCAGTGCGACAAAGAGCACGTCACACTGGTCGCGGTTGTATCATCTCAGGTCGCCTGCAAAGGGGCCCTGACCGCCGGTGCCGCATGCATCGTGGTACCCGATGAATATACAGGCTTTCAGGATTTCGGCGGTGCCATGCTGGTCCTCGAAGCGTTGACGGATGAGAAGCCTGACACCATCCTGGATATGACTCTGCGCATGTAGCAGGCCGTGCTATTAGATGAGCGTCCCGCACGGGGCGCTTTTTTGTAACTTTTCCTGGAGCAACCATGTCGAAGGCGGGCGAATCAATTGAACGGCTGCTGGCGGTGATGCACAAACTGCGGTCGCCCGGGGGCTGCCCGTGGGATCGGGAACAGACCCACGAGTCGCTCAAATCGGATTTGATCGAGGAGGCCTACGAAGTCATCGACGCGATCGAAAGCGGCAATGTGTCCCATCTCGAGGAAGAGTTGGGCGACCTGCTGCTCCAGGTGGTTTTCCACTCGCAGATCTCCAAGGAAGACGGTCACTTTGAGTTTTCGGATGTTGCCGAAGCCATCATCGACAAGCTGGAGCGCCGGCATCCGCATGTCTTCGGCGAAGTGGAGGTGTCCGGCGCGGGCGACGTACTTCAAAACTGGGATGCCATAAAGAAGGCCGAAAAGCAGGAGGATGGGAAGCCGGCCTCCATCGTGTCCGGCATTCCGAAGCATCTGCCCGCCCTGCAGAAGGCGCATCAGATCCAGAAACGGGCGGCGCGGGCGGGCTTCGACTGGAAGCATATCGACGACGTTTTCGAAAAGCTGCACGAGGAAATCGACGAGCTGAAGGAAGCGATCAACCGCAACTACGAGCCGGATATCCGGGGCGAGCTGGGCGATCTGCTCTTTTCCGTGGTGAATGTCAGTCGTTTTCTCGGACACAATCCCGAGGAGTTGCTCAACAACAACGTGAAGAAATTTGTCAGTCGCTTTCAACGGGTGGAAGACAAAGTCCAGGCCTGCGGAAAGGACTTCAAGGAATGCTCGCTCGCTGAACTGGACGCTTTCTGGGATGAGGCGAAACGCGAAGAGCAGGATCTGGACAGCGGGGATTGATCCGTGAATGGGCGGTTATAAAGTTCCGGCTGCACCGATGCGCGCAAGCCTCTCCTTCACTGTCTCCAAATCTTCAGCGAGCTGATGGCGCCGAAGAATCCTCCCGGTTCCATGCCTGGAATATTTTCCGCAATGGACGGTATGCGGTGGTGCGTGCCGATCCGGATCGGCATGTTGGTTCCGCTCAGGGGCGCGTCCAGGGTAACGATGGCCGCGCGCTTGTTGTTAATGGTCAGCAGCGCCATGTCTGCTTTGATCCGCAGCTCTATCGTGGTCATCTGCCTGCGGCAGTCGGTGATTCCGGACGTCCGGTCCTCCTTAAGCACCATGGCGCAGTTCCCGCTCCGGATAACCGCATGGGGGGCGCCGTCCCTGAGATAGATGGCGTAGCCGTGTTCATCGTCGCATTGCGAAATCACCATGCCGTCGCCGCCGTCCGGATACGCTCCCAGACGAACCGTAACGATCCAGTCGCTGCCGTCGGGCTGGATGAGGGAGCTGTGCGGAATGTCGAGCCCTTCATCCGGCAGGAGCACCAGCATCTGTTGACCGAGCCTGGTCTCGATATTCAACGGACCCTGCGGAACATCCAAGGGATAGAAGGCCTTGTTGGGAATCAGTCCATCCCGGGCATTCATGAAGTCAAGATTAAGCATCAGGCCCTTGGGCATGGCTTCCGTCCGGATGCCGGCGTTCGAGCAAGGCAGCATGATGCTGCATGCAGACAGACAGATACAGATGCGCATCAGGCGCATATATCTGCTTCGGAGAGCAGGCTCCCTTTGGTTGCACCTGTCCCGGAGGCGTCGGATGCTATTTCCTTTTCCAGTTTTCCCAGACAAAATCATATTGATAGGTCGGTGCATGGGTGCGCTGCAGCTGTTGCTGGATTCGCTCCATTTCCGATCGCGAGTTCGGTGCAATATTATGAAACTGGATCTGCAGGTTATCAATCTGCTCCACCATTCCACTTTCGATCAGCCGGTCGAGCAGTTCGTATTCGCCGCCCTCGATATTGATTTTAACGAGCGCGATGCTGGAAAGATGTTGTTCCGTGATCCAATCCGCGGCGTCCACAATTCTGATCTCTTCAACCTCATCCGAAGAACCCCAGATCGAGCTTCCATCGGCTGCCAGACAAATCTGTTCCGTGCGCGTAGAGCCACCCAGTCCAAAAGCATATACATCGATTTTATCATTCGTGCTGAATCGATCTTGAATCTGCCGGGCAAAACTCTCGACGGGTTCGAAGACATGGATCCGGCACTGGTAGCGCGCAAAAAGATCGCTGGCCCATTGCCCCTTGTAACCGCCTAGATCCAGTACTGTTGAGTCGGCATTCAGAGGATATTCAAACCTGAGCCGGTCTTCGCCCTGATCGGCATACCATTTACGCACCATGTGCTTGTGTGCGGTCTTGAAGCGTTTCTGTTCGAGATATTGCGCAATTCCGTTCATTCAGATGTTTTCCATATGGGCTGTTATTCGTTCCAAGTTGATCAGATATGCCGATACGTCGCAAGTAAATCTCTTTTGCGGGTACCCGGCTTCAGAGCGTGCTCCAGGCATCCGGACAAATGTCCGGATTGCATGTTGTCACGGCGTCGGAGAACCATTTACGAGGGGCGATGGTCAGCCCCTCCCGGCGTGCGTCAAGCCACGCTCCCCACCAGCTGAAGGAACTGTTGGCAATAAGATGGTGTCGGCACTGGCTCATCAAGGCCATATCCATCCAGCTGTTCGGTCCCTGGTTCCAGTCGACAAAGACCGCAGGTCTGTCAAAAAAAAGCGAGCGGCAGTAGGGAATGTCGTCGGAAAAGACCACCAGCGTGGATCCGGGATATTGCTTGTCCAGCCTGGTCAGCGCTTCGCGATAGTATTCCGGACTGCAGATCTCGGCCAGACCTGGATGGTTGAGATAGTCACCGCGGCGGACATGAACCGATATGCAGGATTCGGATGAAATGCGTCTTTCCAGTTCGCGGTTCTGCTTTCCAGCGAGAGGCTTGAAACGGAAGTCGGAACGAATGGTTGGATCGATGTCCGCAAAATATTTTTCGGTCTGCCAGTAGCCGTCGAGATAACCTGAGGCAGCCTGCAGGAACTCTGGATTGTAGCCGATGTTCGAGGGTTCCCGCCGCCGCGCGGTCTTGCGCATCATCCATGCGAAGAGGTTGAGCGCCGGGGAGTGGTTGGTCAGCGGTATCCGCTTTGAAAGCGGCTCTTCAAAAACGTCATCCAGCTCGAATCCGTTGTGACGTGATTTGGTGCGGTGTCCATGCCATTGCAGGAGCACCTTTTTTCCCCGCGCCTGCAGGGCACGGGCAAATGCATACTGGAACATCTGGTTGCCGATCCCGCCGGTAATGCGCACGATGATCATGCCTGCCTCCTGCGCCGGGCTCTGATCAGCTTTCTGCGATACAGGATGCGCTCAAAGTGAGTCAGGGTATGGAAGAAGTGAAAGGTGGTGGAACGATAGAGCCGGATGCGCCGGGCCCGGGGAATCTGGCTTTCCATTTCTTCTTCCAGCTTGATCGGGAAGGGGACGATGCAGGCGGTACGGAATCCGAAGTCCCAGTCCCGGTCGAGCGCTTCATCATAGGGCTGTTTCATCGGCAGCATCTGTTCGACGCATTTTTGTGCGGCCACCCGGTTGATGAAGTAGGCTCCCGTGTTCTTAAGCACCCGGGTGTTGTAGACGATGCGATGGTGGTCCGGAAGCTCGCCGAACGGGAAGTAGATTCCTTCGCGTGACGAAGTCAGCCGCAGCAGGTCCCAGTCATCTGCATACGTAATCGCCGCACTTAGCAGTGCCTGGATGTTTTCGGGCAGGGTAACGTCATCCTCCAGAATAAGGGCATAGGGTTGATCGGTCTCCAGAAATTCGCGCAGGGCCTTGATGTGACTGAAATAGCAGCCCACTTCACCGGGATTGGTTACCTTTCCGTTAAGGACGTGGTATCTATGTTCATCATACCCTTCAATCGGTTTCGGCAGGTCTTTGCCGTAGACTCCTTCAACACGCCTGTACGGTATGCCGCGTTCTTCAAGGTTCGAACGCACATGTTCCCATCGGTTGACGGCATGCTTCAGATTGATGACGTAGGCCTGGTAGTCCATCGCTAGAATCCCCGGCGCCTTGGAATTATTCGGTGATACCGCTCAAGCAGGTTTTTTCGCAGCATGCGTACGCCATGCTCCAGTGGATTACGGTACATGCGCCGGAGGATACGCTCCTGTTTCAGCCCCCAGCGGCCGCGGTTGCGGCGATAGGCCTGCTCCGGCTCCTGATCGAAGATGTTGGCCAGGAAGTTTTGAAAGGTTTCGGTCCGCAGGCATTCCGGCTCGATACCATCCGGGAACCACGGTTCGCTCAGCATGGCGCGGTAGAGATCGTCATCGTTGTCGATTTCCTTGACCCGCTCCATGGCGGCTTCCAGTGATTCATAGTCATGGCAGTTTATAAACGCCTTCGGGTTGAAGTAGTTGGCTATGGTCGGATCACCCCAGTATATCGGAACGGCATTGGCCTGAGCGGCATCGGCAAACTTTTCGGTCAGGTAGCCCGGTGTGGAGCTGTTCTCAAAGGCGATGACGAACTTGTGTGTCGACTGAAAAGCGAGTTTATCGGGTACGCGTCCGCCGACATTGTTGTTCCAGCTGCCGCCTGAATGAACCGTTTTATACGCGTTCAGCAGATCAAATATTTGTGTGCGTTCCGGAGCGCTGTCGCGGGTAGACGACATGACATACGCACAAAAGTCGGTTTTGCCGGCAATGACCTGGTCTGCCGGCGGGCGTGGACGGAGGAAGGTGTCGTACGCTTCGCGATAGAGCTTGATCAGCGGCATCCAGCAGTATCGATCGCTGAAGGTCATGGGGTCGAAGGCCAGGGCATAGTCGCTGATCCCCATGTTGGGCGACACATTCTCGCCCGTGACGAAGATCCGGACACCGGGATAATCGAGCACTTCGAAGCCATAGTTGGAGTGGAAGACATAGTCCGCATCACGGTCCGAGGTGATCTCGAAATCGTAGCGGTCCGACACAAATTCGAGCACCAGATCCAGCATTACGGTTTCCGGCCCGAAGTCGACGGCGGCGATGCAAATGGGTTTTTTCTGTGTGTTCATTTCGGGATGAGGTGTTGAATGGCATTCCGGCCTCGCCACATGAGGAAAGATGTGAGGTCCGCAGGACTTCTTCGCCGCATGACCCGTCTCCCGTAAATATGGTCTCCGCCCGGGGTGCCTGTGGGGTGATTGGCCTGGGTAATGATATTATTGAGCATTGCCAATAGGTTGTACTCATTCAAAACCCGCCGCCGCGCCTCCTTGACCGCCTCCAGCCTGCGCTCGTATTCGCCTTCCGTGTTAAGCACTTGCCGGATGGTGTGGAGAGAGCCTTCAAAGTCGTTTATGTCGATCCGGACGAGACTCTCTTCAGGGAAATAGTCGAACACATTGGTGCATCCACAGTAAATGGGGACGGCATAACCGAGAAAGGGGTCGGACAGTTTTTCGGTCCAATGATGTTGTGCGATGTGGTTTTCGATCGCGATATGGAACCGGTATGGGTCGAGGCTTTCGTATTTTTTCTCCACGTAGCGGACGCCGTGGCCATAGATCTCCAGTTCGGGCAATCGGGCCTTCAACCATTGTGTGAAGTCGTAGCGTAGGGAATGCATGGTGTGCTGCTGGCGTTTCGATGAGCAAACCGTGGAGATGGAGTCGGTTTTCTGTGGCGGTTCCATTGCGATCAGTTCGTCATAGGTCCTGCCGTAGAACCACAGGTTTCCGGTGTGGGAGCGAATGGCGTTGCGATGGGGCAGGGCCGCAGGTTCCTGGCTGGTCAGTACATAGCCGAACTGAGACGCGAAAGCCCTTCCATAGCGGGAAATCGAAGACGGCTCGGATGTGACCAGGATTGTGTTTTCCCGGGGGCAGGCCAGGACTTCGGTCTGGCCGGGCAGGCTGCGCGATACTTCATCGATGACCACCAGCCAGTCGTACTCGCGCTCGGCCAGGTCGAACAGAAAGCGGCAGTTGCCCCAGCGCCCCTCACTGCCGGGGGTTTGTTTTGCCCACGGGTCGGCGGACTCCCCCCGGCCAATGAACTTGACGCGGTATTCTTGCTGCCGCTCGTCCGCCATTAGTCGTCTCCGGTCGACCGGCTGCCGCTCCAGTAGTTGCTGATCCATTGCGCAGGAAGGGTGTGGTGATGTATCCGTTTGCCCTTGTATCCCTGAAGTGCCTCGTCGGGGTCGGGTTTCCCGTGGAAAACCAGTATGCGGGTATCGGCCGGCAGTTTGGGTGGCAGTATGAGGTTCAGGGGAAGCGGGCGCATGCAATGCCGCTTGAAGCTGCGCACCCAGCTGTCGGGCCACCAGTAGCGCTCCCGCATGGCATAGGTGAGAAACGCCTGCTCGGTACAGAAGATCGAGCGGTCGATGGCGTCCTCTTTTTCGCGTAGAAATGTATCGCAGATATATTGGGATTTACCGGCCTCGAACCGGAAGACGGATGAGTTGCCGACTTCCGGAGCCTTGCGGAACAATGTTTTTCTCCGCTCAATCCAGTTGTGGATGATGATGTTCTTGCCGGGTTTATAGTCGAAAAAACAGTCGATGTCGCCCGTGATGGCAATATCGATATCCATGAAAAGGGTCGCCCCTTTAAGATCCGCAAAACCGTCGGCGGTAACCAGAAGCTTCAGGAAGACGTTTGGCCAATCCGGAATGCCCGGGTTCTCGGGAATCGGATGGGTTTCGATGCCGGTTGCGAGGCCGGAAGGATCGTCGGTTACGCACAGGAAGCGACAGGGCCGGTGCAGATGCTTCTTCACCCCTTCGTACAGGTTGTTTACGTAGTGAGCTCCGTAACGTTTGCCCCATTTCAGGGTGATGATATTGACAGGTTCGCTCATGCCTCTCCTTGCTGCCGTGGGACGGGTTTATCACTGAACTGCATGTCGTAGAGATACTTGTAATGGCCGCCTTTTTCAAGCAGTTCGGAATGGGTTCCCTGCTGAATGATCCGGCCCTTGTCCATCACAATGATCTGGTCGGCGTGGGCAATCGTCGACAACCGGTGGGCGATGACAAATACGGTCCGGTCCTTCATCAGTTCATTGAGTGCCCCCTGGACGAGACGTTCGCTTTCGTTGTCGAGGGCGCTGGTAGCCTCGTCCAGGATCAGGATGGGCGGGTTGCGGAGCAGCGCCCGGGCGATCGCCAGCCGCTGGGCCATGCCTCCGGAAAGGCGCGAGCCTCGTTCACCAATAACCGTGTCATAACCTTCGTCGAGCTCGGTGATGAAATCGTGGGCATTCGCGCGTTTGGCGGCTTCCACGATATCCTCACGCGAGGCATCCTTCGTTCCGTAGGCGATGTTTTCCGCCACGCTGCGGTTGAACAGGATGGTTTGCTGGGTCACGATTCCGATCTGCTTGCGAAGCGACTGCACCGTGTACGCACGGAGGTCTTTTCCGTTGAGCAGGATCGATCCCGTCGTGACTTCATAGAAGCGGGGGACCAGGTTGACCACGGTGGTTTTTCCCGCGCCGGAGCTGCCCACGAAGGCAAAGCATTGTCCGGCGGCAGTCTGGAAACTGATATCACTCAAGACCGGCTTGTCCTCGTAAGCAAATCCCACGCTGCTGAACTCGATCGACTTGACGGTTTCCGTGAAGGGTACGGCATCGGGGGCGTCCGAGATCGTATTCGTGATGTCGAGCACCTCGAAGACGCGTTCGAGACTGGGCAGGGAGCGACTGATCTGCATGTGCAGCTGGCTCAGTTTCTTGGCCGGCTTATACATGTTCATCATAGCGGCCCCGAAGGTGACGATGATCGAAAGCGACAGTTCGTTCACGTAGGAATACACCACGATTCCGGCCAGTCCGATGGCGGATATTCCGGTCATCAGCGGTTCGCTCAGCGCCAGCCCGCGTGTCTGTTTCATGAGCATCTTGAAGATATGGGTGTTGGAAACACTGAACCGCTCTACTTCGTCCTGCTCCATCTGGAACGCTTTGACCACCACCGCACCGCCGATCGATTCCTGTGTTGTGGACAGCAGGTCGCCGAGCCCTTCCTGTCCTCTTTTTGCCGCTTTTCGGATGCGACGGCTGATCAGGGCGACGGGGGCGATGCAGGCTGGAAAGACGACCAGAGCCATGAGGGAAAGCTGCCAGTTGTAAAAAAACATGAAAGCGATGGAACCGATCAGGCTGAACGGGGAACGGATGGCATCAGCAAGAACATTCGTCACGAGTCCGGTCAGGATCGCGGTGTCGCTCGTGATACGGGTAATCAGATCCCCGGATCGGTTTTGTGTAAAGAATTGCAGCGGCAGGTCGTGAATGTGCCGGAAGAGCGCAATGCGAAGATCTGCAATGGTTCGGTTGCCGACCCACTCGACATAATATTTTCCGGCGAAAAAAACCACCCCCTGGAGAATCGCCATAACGGGCAGCACGGCAACGGCCCTGATGACCTGGGTCGAGGTGAGATGCCCATCCGTATCAGCCGTCAGGCCCGGGATGCCTCCGAGCGGCGAGGCACTTAGATTCTCCCCGGAAATAATACCTGTGGCCCAGCCCAGGGCAGCCAGCAGGCCAAAAGAGGTGGCGCCGAACAGGATGCCGAACAGGATGCCGGCCGTGAGTCGGCCCCGGTACGGCTTTATGAACGGCAGGGGGCGTTTTAACAGATCCCAGTCCAGCTTATTTCGTTTCGTGAAACTCATATGGATTTAATTTCCTTAAACAATCGGGAGAAAGAATATATGGGTGATCGGGAGGCAATGCAAAGTCTATTGTCCGGACCTCGCGACTTCCATGTACACCTGGATGGTGTCCGAAATCATGCGGTCAAGACTGAAGCGCTCCAGCACATCGCTGCGCAGGCCGGCGCCGGCCGGTGGCGCGAAATCGGCCAGCAGCGCTGCGAGCGCATCGCTATCGCGCGGTGGAAAGAAGCGACCGTTTTCGTTTTCGCGCACGATGTCCAGCGGACCGCCGTGCCGGGTGGCGATAACCGGTGTGTTCATGGCCAGGGCCTCGATGAGCGTGAGACCGAAGCTTTCCGGTTTTTTGGAGCAGGATACAACGATGTCGGCGAGAGCATAGACGGAAGGCATGTCGGTCAGGTCGATGGCGATGTTCACTTTGTCGGCCAGGTTCAGCTCATGGATAAGGGAGATGAGCTTTTCATAGTAGTTTTGCTTGTCGCTGCGGACGTTGCCGACAATCAGCCCGCGCAGTTCCGGTCGGCGGGGGAGCGCTGATGCAATGGCGCGAATGAAGGTTTCGTAATCCTTGAGCTCGGTAATCCTCCCGATGGCCGCGGCCACGAAGCAGCCTTTCAGATCGAAGCGGGATTGCAATGCCTCGACCGCGCGGGCATCAACGCGTTCGGGATCGTATCGATCAAGGTCCAGTCCGGAGTGGATGACGCATATCTTTGAGGAAGGCGTGTTGTAGTTTTGCCGGATATAGTCTTTCACGGGATTGCTGACGCAGATGACGCGGTCGCCCCTGGTCATGATGGCACTGTACCGACTGACACTGTTAAACCCATGAACCGTCGTGACCCACGGAAGCTGCAGCTTCCGGTTCGCAAACCAGGTCAGCCAGGCCGGAACCCGGCTGTGCACATGCAGCAGGTCAGGGGACAGGGAGGACAGTGTGGTTCGGAGTTCACGGACCCGTGCGAAAAAACTCGCGGGATTCTTGGAGCAGACATCCATCCGAATATGGCGGCCGCCATCGGTTTCGACCTGATCAGCCAGCCGGCCGCCGGCTGAAATAACCGTGCTCTGGTGACCCGCGCGGATCAGTTCGCGGTTCAGTGCCAGCACCACGGTTTCCACGCCGCCCTGCTTGAGTTCTGGTAAAAGCTGGACAATATGCATTTCTATTTACCTGATGCGTCCTCTTGGAAATCGGCATGCGCTGCTCATCTCATATGCCCCTGTGATTATCATCCATGCTGGAGGGTATGTAATACATCGGTAAAAAAATAGATGATTCTTCAGTATTAGAAAGGGAATTCCGTTCCGATGGTCCAGCCGCGAATATGGTCGCCGAAGCTGTATCCGGTGCGCACACGTGATATGGGGATGCCCAGAATATTGCGCGGTTTCTGCAGGCCGATGGATGCTCCGATCTCATGGATCAGGACCAGTCGGGTATGTATGTTATCATCGACCTCGCCGGTATCCCAGTCCGGCAGGAAGAGCTGGGCCCGATAATAGATGCCGGCATTGGTGTCATGATTAAATACCTTCAGACGGATATCCCGGCGATAGTCCGCGCCGGTCTCCAGCAGGGTGAATCCGGTTCGACTGTCCGAGTTCAACTGATATTCCATGGCATAGCGTGCAGAGCTGCCGATGCGCAGCTCGGAGTGGTCCGTATAGATCCAGGTGCCCAGTGCACGCAGGCCCAGTATGCCCATCAGAATGGTTTCATGACGTGAGAAATCATAGGCACCGCCCAGGTTTGAAAACGGCTTCAATACCCAGTTTTCATTCATGCGGTACATGGTTTCCATCCCGGGCAGTATGGTGAGTGTCGCCAGTTCATCTTCGATGATGCGGCTGAGCCAGTCCGGATAGTTGAGTGAATCGTAGCCCAGGGTAACGGGCAGATGCCACTTCAAGCCGTTCTGGTCCGCGGTAAGTTCTCTCTGGGTGTAGGCAAACGGGATGCGGAGCATGGAAATGCGGCGATTCTCGATTGTATAGTTCCCTGAGCCCATTACGGCACTGTAGATATAGCTGACATGCAGTTCCTCTATCGCCGCACCCGCCTGGGCAAATGCCATGGATGGCAGGAGCATCAGACCCGTGAGAATGAGTTTGCCAGTTCGCATCTTCATGGTGCCTTGAGCGCATCGGTTTTTCAGTTGGCGGCCTCCCGATTCTGCGTAGTTAAACAACCGTGCGAAGAATTACAAGATATCCGCAAGTGCCTTTGCAATCGTGGTGCGAAGATCGATTTTTGCATCGGCCGCGCCCAGCGAACCGTCGAATACATGAACCGCATTGCGGGCTTCGAGCCCGTTGATCAGTTCCTCGAACTTGTTGGGCGTTTTCAGCTGGCGGTTCATCAGTACATCGACTTTGGCAGTTCCGAAGCTGGCGCACTCGCTGATCATGGAGGCGGAATCGGAGGTGACAATCAGGCGATCGCAGAGCTGGATGAAGGCGGGAATGGGGTTGTAGGAATCGCGCGAGTTGATGAGCGCGTAGTCGAATGACAGTGATTCAACGACCGCTTCGATTTCCCGCGGGGTCCGGCGCGAGGTGGTGACCCAGCGCTCCATGCCTTCCGTCTGTGCGAAGATCTGTTCAAGTTGTTCTCGTAATGTCCGCGGGTCGATATCGGAGACGGCGTTGGGGCCGCCGATGACAATGCCGACGGCGGGCTTATCCCAGGCGTGTTTCGCGGCGAACTCGGAGGCTTTTTCGTCGAAGAAGGCAGGT
The DNA here is from genome assembly GCA_050304335.1 of Pontiella sp. Taxonomy (GTDB): domain Bacteria; phylum Verrucomicrobiota; class Kiritimatiellia; order Kiritimatiellales; family Pontiellaceae; genus Pontiella. Next base: position 10,168 of record JBNLDM010000153.1, on the reverse strand, counting down.
TCGGCGGCACACAGGTTGAGCGGAAGCCCGGTGATGTTCTCCCGGATGGGCGGGTGGTCGTAGGCGGGGCAGAGAATATGGCTGAAGTCGAGCCGGTAGCCCTTGGGGTAGAGGATGGCGATATTGGGAATCCCGAGCATGCGTGCCGCAAGCTTGCTGGCGTAGTAGGTGGTGGAACCGGTGGAAATGATGATCTTGAAACTTGAATCCTGTAACTTGAATCCTGAATCCTTAAAGATCCTTTCCGTGTAGATGCCGAGACGGTCAAACAGGTAGGAGAGGCCTTTGGCCGCCTTGTTCCTGTAGGCTACCTCAAGGATTTCGTGTTCCAGTCCAAGATGTTTGCACAGGGCGAGGGACTGGTTGAAGTGCCCGGGCTTGCGGTCACTGATGACGAGCGCGCGCATCATGCCGTGACCTTTCCCAGCCTCCAGCGATCATGCACCCAGAACCACTGGTCGGGATACTCCCTGATTTTGTCTTCGACAAGACGTTGATGGAGGCAGGTTAATTCAGCGACCTGTTGCTCCTGGGGCTTTCCGTTATCCTGCCATTGGACGGGGTCGCCGATGATCAACCGGTATCGGTGCTTGCCGGCTTTAACCATGAACATGGGCAGGGTTGTTACACCGAATCGTATTTGAAGGATGGCCGGCGTTGCCGTAGTGCCGGCCTCCTTTCCGAAAAACGGTACGGATATGCCCTCTGCCAGATTGAGCTTCTGGTCAATCAGGATTCCGACAATATCGCCGTTGCGGAGTGCCCGGATCATTCTCATCATGGCATTCTGCTTATAGAGGACCCCCACACTGAATCGTTCCCGCAGCGGGCGTACAATCCGCTCTTCCAGCAGCGCGTTGCTTCCTTTGCGCGCAATCACGCTGATCTGCCTGCGGAGACGCAAGGCTATATACTGGGGCATGAGTTCCCAGTTCCCCAGATGCGCAGAAAAAACCAACAGATCGATTCCGTCCGCCTTACTTACCTGCTCAAACCGCTCCCAGTCATCGCAGTCCACCATATCGAGCAAGCGTTCGTTAGTGATCCGTCCACTCATGATGAGCGCGTTGAGGGCCATGGATTCGGACAGGTTGATGAAGTGCTGCCGCACGAGACTGCTGCGTTCAGCAAGCGGTTTGTCGGGAAAGGCGATCTCCATGTTGCGCAACGCCAGCTTCCGGCGTTGTATGAGGAAGGTGTGGAACATCAGGCCCAGTCCCTTGAAGCAGCCGAACACCCATGATTCCGGGAGGATGCGGCACAGGCCCAGCAGGCCGGCTACAGCAGAATATTCAATATGGTCGCTTATTTTCATTTCGAGTTCGATGGTTTAACCACCAGTTAAACCGGATTTTCGTAAGACTGCAACAGCATTGCGATACCCATTCCTGCGCTGCCGGTATGCCCGTCACAGCGTGTTAAAAGCATGCTGATTCCGATAATCCTCATGGAGGGGCTTGCCATCCATGGGGACTCCTTGTATCTTCCCGAATCTTTCCAGACCGGGAGGATCTCGATACGATTCCCGGTATGCGTGTTGAAGGCCGGTTTCCGGACGACGGAGGCTGGCGAACCCCGTCAGGGTCGGAAGGCAGCAGCGGTAAACCATGTTTTCCGGGTGTCCGGAAGTGCCGGCCGGAGCGCATGCCGGGGATCCTGTCGCGAGCCTGCCGAAGCGGGTTGAACGGAACAGTATGGCGTACGAAGTATTAGCGAGAAAATGGCGGCCGCAGCAGTTTGCCGATGTGGTGGGGCAGGAGCATGTCACCCGCACCCTGACCAATGCCATCGAGACCGACCGCGTAGCGCACGCGTACATCTTTGTCGGGTCGCGCGGCACCGGCAAGACCACCTCCGCCCGTATCCTCGCCAAGGCTCTCAACTGCATGGAGGGCCCTACGCCGACACCGTGCGACCAGTGCGATTCCTGCCGCGAAATCATGGCCGGCAACAGCCTGGATGTCATCGAGATCGACGGGGCCTCCAACAACGGCGTCGACCAGGTGCGGGACCTGCGCGACAACGCGCGCTACTCGCCGGCTCGCGGTCCCTATAAAATCTATATCATCGACGAAGTGCACATGCTCTCGACGGCCGCGTTCAACGCGCTGCTCAAGACGCTCGAAGAGCCGCCGCCACATGTAAAGTTCATCTTCGCCACGACCGACGTCCATAAAGTGCTCCCGACCATTCTTTCGCGCTGCCAGCGCTTCGATCTCCGCCGCATATCCGTGCAGGACATTGTCGACCGCCTTCGCAAGGGATGCAGGGAGGAGGGAATTGCCATATCCGAGGATGCCCTGCTGGCCATTGCCCGGGGCGCGGAAGGCGGCCTGCGCGACGCTGAATCGGCCCTGGACCAGATCATTTCGTTCCGTGGCAAGGAAATCGCTGAGGAGGACGTACTATCCGTTTTCGGACTGGTGTCGCGGTCCGTCCTCGAAGACCTGACCGTGGGCATTCTTAAGTCCGACGTGCCGCGCATCATTAATACGGTGGCCTCCATGGATCAGGCCGGCAAGGATCTCCAGCGGGTGGTGATGGAACTGCTGGAAAGCTTCCGCAATCTGCTGGTCGTGCTCTATGCCGGCGACGATGCAGCTGCGCTGGAGCTGCCCGAGGCGCAGTTGCATTTCTACAAGGTGCAGGCTCCCGAAACTGAAGCCGGGCGCGTTTTACGGATCATCGACGCCCTGATCGAGACAGACAGCCGCATGCGCTACGCGCTCTCCAAGAAAACCCTGCTGGAAACGGGCCTGATTCGTTGTTCGCGCGCCGCCGAAACGGCAACGATCAACGAACTGCTCAAGCAGCTCGCCGAACTAAAAAAAAACTTTAAATCCGGCGGACCCGTAACCGGCGCGGTCACCGAAGCTCCTGCCGGGGGCTACAACGGCGATCCACAAAAAAAAAAGGGTGAGGACGGCGAAGAACTGGAGCGCCTGCTGATTCACTGGCATGAGATCGTCGACCAGGTCGGCAAAGCCGATCCGCTCTCCCGCCGCTATTATCTCGATACCGCACCATTGCGCGTGGATGATTCCCGTCTCGTGGTGGGTTACGACCCTGAATTCAAGGAGGACCTGGAACGGTTCAACGATGCGCGGGCCAGGCTTGCCCTGGGACGGGCGGTGGAAAAGTATCTGGGACGGCTCCCGTCGATATATTTCGAGCCGCTCAAGCCGGACGACCGCCGCCCGCTGCCGGCAGACCATCTGGTCGATAATCAAAGTGAGGACGATCCTGCTCAACCGGGCAGCGGCATGGCGAAATGGTATGCGAATCCCGTTGTGAAAACCGTGATCGAGGCCTTTAATGGAGAGATTGAGGACGTGAGGGAATAATCGGAACCCGCAGATAACACAGATTGACGCGGATATGACCGTGCAAGCTTGTCGCATCGGCAGACCGGTACTTAACACCTAAAACTTAAAACCTAAAACCAGGATAACTGTATGAACATGATGAAAATGATGAAGCAGGCAGCTGACCTGCAGAAAAACATGAAGAAGAAGCAGGACGAACTGGCCAGGACCGAGGTGCAGTTTACTTCCGGCGGCGGCATGGTGACGGCCACGGCTACCTGCGACATGAAGATCAAGAGCATTAAGATCAAGCCCGAGGCGGTTGATCCCGATGATGTTGAAATGCTCGAGGACCTAGTGTTCGCTGCCGTAGAAGGCGTACTCAATTCCGCCCAGGAAACCATGTCTAAAGAGATGGGCAAGATTACGCAGGGGATGGGGCTTCCGGCCGGCACGGGACTGCCGTTCTGATTTTGTTTGCATTGGAGAGCCGGCCGCAACCAGGATAAACACAACGACACGAAGTACACTGAACCACCCGTTGTCTCTCTGTGATCCTCCGTGTCCTTCGTGGTGAGATGAAGCTTGTATGCAGCACCTGATTCCACTCGACAATCTTGTGGCGGCGCTCAGCCGGCTGCCCGGCATCGGGCGGCGGACGGCGGAACGCATGGCGCTGGCGCTGGTCCAGGATCAGAAAGGCCTGATGCGCATCCTGGCCAACGCCCTGCTGGAGGCCGATGAAACCATCGCTACCTGCGAGCGTTGCGGCAGCATTACCCTCGCATCTAAAAACCCCTGTGAACTCTGCACACGCCCGCGTAAGGATGCGCAGCTGCTTTGCGTGGTCGAGCAGCCCGGCGACATCATGAAAATCGAGGAGTCGGGCGGATTCCAGGGACGCTACCATGCCTTGATGGGGCGGCTCTCACCCATGCATGGCGTCGGTGCAGCCGACCTCCGGGTGGATAGGCTGCTCCAGCGGATTGCCGACGAAAACATCGAGGAAATCGTTATTGCGCTGGGTACCGATGTGGAGAGCGATGCCACGGCCAGCTACCTCAAGGAAATCCTGTCCACCCGCAAGGTCAGGGTGTCGCGCATCGCTTTTGGCCTGCCCAGCGGAAGCGCCATCGAATATTCGGATTCGACCACGCTGGCCCGAGCCATCAAAGGGCGCCAGGAAGTCGAATAAATCACATGCTCCTGCCGGCCTGTAAATCAAAACAACCGGCAGTAAAAGGGTTCCGAAGATCACCGGAAAAAAGTTCTTTTCGGGGTGTTGACTTCCCTCTGCATTATTGTACCTTGTGCACCTCTTTCGAGCATTCCTGCGTAGCTCAATGGTAGAGTAGGTGGCTGTTAACCACTTGGTTGTTGGTTCGAATCCAACCGCAGGAGCCATTTTTAAACCCTGTTATCGTTAATGATGGCAGGGTTTTTCTTTGCTTAATGGCCTTTTGCTCAAATAATGATCAGTCTGGATTATTAACGGTCCTCGTTGCCGCGGACCCCACGGCGGCCCTCAAGGCCGCCAGCGCCGGGTATGATCGGGATACGGTCTATGTCGAGGCCTCGCTGGAGCGCTGCAAGGAAGCCTGTGCCCTGGCGCTGAAAACGTCGAAATCCGCGTCCGACACGGAGTTCCTGGCGCAACTGGTTGCGCTCAAGGCGGCTCTCGACGCCCTGGAACTGCTCACCCCCCTGCTGCCCGACGAGGCAGTCACCACCTAGGATTGACAAAGCCCGAAAATGAAAGCGGTCGGCAAAACCTATCGCTGCATCCGGATCTTCAACCGGAGCAACTGGTACTGCAATGTTTCGGAAGTCCGGTTCCACGGTGCTCTAAAATTACTTTGTATACGGGTTTTCCTATGAGGATCCGCAACGAATGCACGGATCGAATCAGTATGAATTTTAGGAGGATGCAACGGGCTCCGAGGAGCAATTTTCAAAGCAGAAAGTGATTTTGTCTGATGTCACGTCAAATAAGGGATTGTGTTTTAATGACGGCTTTTCGGGATCGAGTTAGGCAGATGAACCCTTCGATCTGCTCATTGTTCCCTGTGGGCATCATGCTGCGCAGGCTTGCGCCCTCTCGTGCCGGGAAACAACTTCACCCAGTTTTCTTCCGCTAGCCGTCCCGCAGGCCGGCCACGTTGCCGTCATGATACCGTATCATGCGGTGCGTAGTTGAATTTTGTTTCATGACTGCAGATTTTTTTCTCTTATTGTAGAAATGGACAGTCCATGAGGGAATGCGAATATACCGTTCAGTGAACGCTTTGGTATGTTGCCGTCCATCTGAGTGATGTCTTCATTGCAGGTCGTTGAAGGTATCGTTGACTGGAATAGCAAAATGAGGAACGAAATGAAGATGATGGAATTTGTTCGAATCGGAGCCGTGCTGCTCTTGTCCACACTGGCCAGCCATGCCGACATCCCGGCGGACCAGCCGCTTCCGATCCCGACCTGTGGATTCAACCTGGGGAATACATTGGAAGCCACCTGGGAATTGCCGAATTGGTCCGGGGCGATATTCACAAACGCCGCTAACGCCGGATTCAATGCCGTGCGTATACCGTGCGCGTGGGATTTCAATTTCACCACCAATGATTCGGTCTTCTTCAGGCTGATCTATCCATGATGGCTATGCATGTCCGGGACCGGCCATGATCGCCGGCTCCGGTCTCGGGGGAACACTGAAGCGAGATAAAACAATTCCTGAACCGGGGGCCGATGCCGGAAGTGGTTCGGGATTCACGACTGCTAAAAGGAGACTTGCCAATGGGTGTCAGTAAATTACATCGAGCTGTGTGCATGGGGGCCGTAGGTCTTGGCCTGGCAGGTTCATGGGCGGCGGAGGCTTCCAAGCCCGCGCTAGACCAACCGCCCGAAGGATTCAGAACCAATCGTTCTGATATTGTCCATGGCGAACTGAAACCGGTTCAGTACGACTCGAAAACGGTGGGAACGAAGCGCCAGATGCTGGTCTACACGCCGCCGGGCTACTCGGCCGATCGCAACTATCCGGTGCTCTATCTGTTGCACGGCATCGGTGCCGATGCCGGCCAGTGGCCCTATTGGTGCAACGCGACCTGGATCGTCGACAACCTGGTCGCGCAGGGCAACGTCGAACCTATGCTCCTTGTCTTTCCCAACTGCGATGCGAAGAATACGGTCGAGAACCCCAGGTCCGAAGGCATGGAGGAGGGCAAAAAGAGCGGATACGAAGGCTATGGGACGCTGTTCGAGGACGACTTGCTCCACGATATCATTCCCTATATCGAATCGCACTATTCCGTACATGCCGATCGCGAGCACCGTGCCCTTGCTGGATTGTCGATGGGAGGGGGGCAGTCCTTGAATATTGGACTTTCCCATATCGAGACCTTCGCCTATGTCGGCGGGTTTTCCTCGGCGCCGAACACCCGCCAGTTCGGTGGAATGTCCGATGAAAAACTGCTGCCCGATCCGAAGGCCGCCAAGAAGAAACTCAAGGTGCTGTGGGTCGCGTGCGGCGACCAGGACGGTTTGTTCCATGTCAGCGAGGCCGTGCACAAGCACCTGGAGGAGAGGGGCATTCCGCACGTTTGGCGCATAGACCACCATGGCCACGACGATAAGGAGTGGGCTGAAAACCTGTATCTATTCACCCAGCGGCTTTTCCGTCCGGATTCGGCAACATTATCTGGGGAGCGAAACTAGGAGTCCGGCTTTTCCAGTGTGGGGATGTTGTATTTCTGAACTGATCATTTCCGTAGTATGAAAGGTTTTATTATGCGTGACCGGAATCGTATGGCGCCGCTTTACTTCGGAGCTTTTTTATTGATGGCGGTTTGTCTGGTTTCCAATGTCCTTGCTGCCGGGGACGAAGAACGTCCGGGGGAGACGCGTTCGCTGGACCAGGGATGGCGCTTTCTGCGCGCGGATGCTCCGGGTGCTGAAAATCCGGGCTTCGACGATTCCGCGTGGCGGCTGTTGGATGTGCCTCACGATTGGAGCATCGAGGATCTTCCGCCGCTTGAAAGGGAGCCGTTGCCGGAGCTGGAAGCCGTTGCGGGGGCATGGCGTTTCCAAAAAGGAGACAACGAGAAGTGGAAGGCGCGCGGCTTCGACGACGGCGACTGGCAGAGCGTCGAGCTTCCAGACAATTGGGAGCACCATTCGGACTACACCAACAGCAACGTGTATGGCTGGTTCCGCCGTCGCGTCGAAATTCCCGCCGAGTGCAAGGGCAAGGACTTCGATCTGTTGCTGGGCTGCATCGACGATGTGGACGAGGCATTCCTGAACGGCGTACGCATCGGCGGCACGGGATCGTTTCCTCCCGATTTCCAAATCGCGTGGGATGTACCGCGGCGCTATCGCGTTCCCGCTTCGCTCGTGCGCGGCGATGGTTCGGATGTGCTGGCGGTGCGCGTGTTCGACCGCAGTGGCAACGGCGGCATTTACCAGGCCGGCGTGAAATCGGTTCGCGTCGGGCCGTTCGATCCCGGCCAGAGCGAAGGCGGCGCGTCCACCGGCCACGTCCTGGGCGGAACCGGTTGGTACCGCAAGCACTTCCCGCTCGCTGAAAGCGGCAAGTCGGTTTCCGTGCGCTTCGACGGCGTCTACATGAATGCCGATGTATGGATCAACGGACAGCATCTTGGGAACCATCCCTACGGCTACACTAGCTTCGAATGCGACCTCACGCCCTTCCTGAAACCGGCGGGGCAGGAAAACATCCTCGCGGTGCGCGTCCGCAACGTAGGCAAGAACAGCCGCTGGTATTCCGGTTCGGGCATCTATCGCCACGTTTGGCTGTCGGAGCGCGAGCCGGTCCACGTTCCGACATGGGGCGTGTTTGTCACGACCCCGGAGGTTTCGAAGGACAAGGCTATGGTGAACATCGCCACCGAAGTGACCAATTCCACCGGTTCAGCGGCGGAGGTACAGGTCCGCGTTACTGTGCTGGATGACAAGGGGAAGGCGGTCAGCCACAAGGAAGGCAAGCTGCAGATTCCTGCCGGTGGAGCGCGTTCCCTCACGCAGGACGTTGCCGTGGACGCTCCAAAGTTGTGGTCGCCGGATGCGCCGACCCTGTATGCCGCCATGGTTGAACTCGTCGTTGCGGGACAAACGGTCGATGTGGTTTCAACACCCTTCGGCATCCGCAAGATCGAAGTGGATGCCGAGCACGGCTTCCGGCTCAACGGCGAACCGCTCCTGCTCAAGGGCGGCTGCATGCACCACGACAACGGGCCGCTCGGTTCCGCCGCGATCGACCGCGCGGAGGAGCGCCGCGTGGAACTGATGAAGGCGAACGGCTTCAACGCCATCCGTACCGCGCACAATCCGCCGTCGCCCGCGTTTCTCGATGCCTGCGACCGGTTGGGCGTACTGGTGATCGACGAATCGTTCGACTGCTGGACCGTCGGGAAAAACAGTCAGGACTACAGCATGTATTTCAAGGATTGGGCCGACCGCGACATTGCCTCCATGGTCCGTCGCGACCGCAACCATCCGTCCGTCATCATGTGGTCGATCGGCAACGAGATCCCCGACCAGTTCCGTGCCGAAGCGACGCAACAGATGCTGCGCGAAGCGGTGCTTTCGCACGATCCGACCCGTCCAGTCACCCAGGCAATCTGCTCGGACTGGGGCGAGGTCATCAAAAACTGGGACGAGCGTTCCGATGTCGCGTTCAAGCATCTCGATATTAGCGGCTACAACTATCTGCCGGAAAAATACGAGTCCGATCACAAACGCAATCCAAAGCGCGTGATGTACGGCAGCGAATCGTATCCGCGGGACTTCTTTACTTACTGGTCGCTCGTGGAAAAGCATCCCTACGTCATTGGCGATTTCGTCTGGACTTCGATGGACTATTTCGGCGAATCCGGAATCGGACATGCTATTCCAAGCACCGGGAAGGACAGCTTCCTCATGCCGTGGCCGTGGTACAACGCGTGGTGCGGCGACATCGATGTGTGCGGCTTCAAGACGCCGCAGTCCTACTACCGCGATGTGGTCTGGCGTCGCAGTCCAATCGAAATGGCCGTTCATGCACCGATGCCCGAAGGCGTTCTCGAAAAGGTCAGCAGCTGGGGCTGGCCGGACGAAAGGCGGAGTTGGACCTGGCCGGGCCAGGAGGGCGAACCGATGCAGGTAGCCGTCTATTCGCGCTGCGAAAGGGTTCGTCTTGAATTGAACGGGAAGGTCGTTGGCGAGCAGCCCGTTTCCGACGAGACCAAGCTGACCGCCCGATTCGACGTGCCTTACCAGCCAGGTGAATTGCGCGCGATTGGTTTGCACCATGGAAAAGAAGTCGCAAGCACCACGCTGAAAACCGCGGGCGCGCCCAGGGCCATCCGGCTCGTACCCGACCGCGACACCATTCTCGCCAACCGCAACGACCTCTCCTACGTCACGGTCGAAATCGTCGACGAGCATGGCCAACGAGTTCCTGACGCGGTGGTTCCGGTTCGGTTCGCCGTCACCGGCGCGGGCGAACTCGCCGCCACCGGCAGCTCGTGCCCGCATGACGCCGTCAGTTTCCAGCAACCGCTTCGGACCACCTGGCAAGGCCGCTGCCTGGCCATCCTCCGGCCGGCGGGCGGTGCCGGAACAATCATGCTCAAGGCCGAAGCCGACGGATTGGAATCCACAACGGTGGTGGTTGAAACCATGGGCCGGACCGCCGAGACTGCGGAGAAGGGGGGGGGCGAGTCCGTATTTCCCGATCCGCCGACCGGGTTCAGGGCCGAGCGCGAGGATGTCGCGCACGGCGAACTAAAGATGGTCCAGTACGACTCCAAAGCGCTGGAAACACGTCGGCAGATGCTGATCTATACGCCTCCCGGCTATTCGGCCGAACA
>JBNLDM010000152.1:0-14931 GCA_050304335.1 Pontiella sp. | reverse complement strand
TCCAACCTGAACAACGCGGTAGAGGTTTCCGGCGCCGGGTCCGTGTGGCGGAACAACGGCAGCCTGTTCGTCGGGTCCACCAACGGAAGCGTCGGCAATACCGTCACGGTATTGGACGGCGGGTGGATCGGTACCGATAGTCTGGTTGTTTCCGATGGCAACGGTTTCAACCTGGCGGCCGGCGGCACCCTGGCCATCGCCGGCAACTTCAACCTGAACCAGCAGAGCAACCTGGCATGGGATGCGGGCGGACTGCTTTCCCTGAGCGGCGATTTGAGCGGGTTGGCCGTCACCAACCTCGTCGCAAACGGCGTCACGAACGACTATGCCTATCTTGACGGCGGTCACGACATCGAACTGGATGGCGGTTCGCTGCAGCTGGGTGCAACCAAGCTAATTGTCGGCTTCAATACCTCCAACAGTGATTTGATCATCACCAACGGGGCGCATGTTTCGAACAGTGACGGCTACATCGGCTGGGGCGGCAATGCTGCGAACAACTCGGTGCTGGTCTCAGGTTCCGGATCCACATGGACGAATGCCGGCGGGAACCTTTTCGTGGGGGCCTACTGGTCGGGCACCAATCTGGCCAATGCCGGTGCGGGAAACACACTGACCGTTGAAGACGATGCGTGGGTGAATGTCGGCGAAGTGGCGACCAACCTGGCGGGCGGCAGTATGCTCGTTGCTTCGACTAACGGTGCGCAACTGGTCGTGGGACATGGAACGGTTAACATAGAGGGCTCCCTTTCTCTCGGTCTTAGCACCAATCTGACAGGAACCGCCACCATCCGCAATGGCGGAACGATTGCGGTCGGGGATCTGGCAATGGCGTCCGGCAGCATGCTGGACCTGCAGTCGGGCGGTACGTTTGCCATCGACGCCGGCTTTGATGCGTCGACGGGTGGATTCGTTTGGAACGAAGGCGGCCACCTCTCCGCGGGCGGCATCCTGACCGGCATGGCGGCGGCCGGTTCGACCAATTATCTCGACGGCGGGCGCGATCTTACGCTCGACGGCGGAACATGGGATCTCGCCGGCAACGATCTGGTCGTTGGTTTGAACGGTTCGGACTCGGAATTGACCGTCAGGAACGGAGGCGTGCTGTCCAGCGCAGACGCATTCATCGGGTGGGGCACCAATACCTCCGGTAATAAAGTCTCGGTAGAAGAGAACGGCATGTGGAACAACAGCGGCGATCTATGGGTGGGATTCAGCGGAACGAATAATGCGCTCGCTGTTTCCTCCAGCGGCACGGTTGCTGTTACCGGCAGCGCCTATCTCGGCAATGCCGATGCTTCGGTCAACACAGCCAGTGTGGCGGGTTCAAACGCTCTTTGGAGCATCGGGGGCGACCTGACCATCGGCGGGATCTCCAACAGCGTTAACAACAGTCTATCAGTCACCGACAACGGTCAGGTTAAGATTGACGGCGGATTGACACTCCGGTCCGGTAACACGATTGCACTCGACTCTGACGGCGCCATTTCGGTGGGAGCAACCATGGACGTGTACAGCAACTCCACTCTCAGCGGAGTGGGCGCTGTCACGTTTGGCGAAACCAATGCGGCTCTGGCCTTCCATGGCGGTTTCATTTCACTCAGTACGGGCATCGTCTTCACGGCCAGTTCAAACTATGCCAACAGCGTGTCCGTTTATGACGGAACATTCACCGTGGCCGGAACCAACGGCTTGCCCTACGAGAATTTCCAGAGCCTTTCGCTGAGCAACAGCATATTGAACGGAACGGGCTTGCTGGATTTCGATAACATATCGTTGATCGATGGCACGATCGATCCGGCGGGCGACGGGGCCGGGCGGCTCGAGATACCCGGTGTGGTTTCGCTGGATGGTATGGCCTACCGCGCACAGGTGATCAGTAATCAATGGGACGAGCTTGTCTTCACCGGTACGAACGAGGTGGATCTTTCTACAATGACCGCAGAGGTCTTTGTGCCCTATATTCCAACCGCGACCAACGATATCGTTATCCTGAGTGCCACGCAGCTCGCCAACGGATTCAATGCTACAAACATGGACGTGCGGCCGCTGCTGTACGACGGTGAACTGCTGGTCACCAACAATGAGGTTCAGGTGGTCATGGTGCCGGTGGAATCAGGAACCATCGGGTCAACACTGGCATATGCATCCGTAGAAAGCATCCGGGGCGGATTCAACGGCATGAAAAACATGGTGTTCACGAGAACCAAGCAGCTTCGCCGCAACCTGGTTGCCACCGCGCATGCCGTTCCGAACGAAGTCCGGCTGCTCACCACCACCAATGCACCCGCAGGGGTCTACGGCCCCGGCGACCAGAACACCATATTCGACATGCATGTATGGCTGCAGTTCTACCGGGCGCAGGGCGTGTACGATGCTGTCGGGGTGTCGGATGCCTTTGATCTCTACAACAACGGTACCACCATCGGATTTGACAAGCTGATCGGCGATGCATTGGCCGTCGGCCTCAACTACACCTATGCCCGCTCATCCGCCCGTGGAACCGGCGGGGATATTCTGGATACCCAGACCTACTGGATCGGCGGCTATGGCGAGTGGGTCGGTGTGGATGGGCTCTATATCGACGCTTTGGCGGGCTATGGCTTCAGTACGTATGATTCGGAACGATTTGTTGCGCCGGGCTATCATGGAACGGCGTCCTACAACGGATATGCGTTTGGTGCTGCCGCCGATGTGGGGCAATACTATTACTACGGCAACAACATCGCCTTGTCGCCATACATGGGACTGCAGGCACTGGCACTGACGAGCGAGTCGCATAATGAGCTCGAGGATGCAGGAAGTGTTGTCCAGGTGGGGAGCGTCAATCACAGTTGGCTCGAGTCGGCCCTTGGTCTGAAGCTGAGGCACCGTTTCGATACACCGGTCGGGCGCTTCCAGACGACGGGCTATGCCGAGTGGGTCTATGACTTCATCCAGGACGAGGTCTATTCCACACTCTCCAGCGGCAACCTGGCCGCCGTAGAGACGGCACATATTTCACCGGACGAAACGGGGATCAATGTCGGGCTCGGTTACAGCTGGATCTGTACCGACTACATGGAGATTGGCGTCGGGTACAATGGCCGCTTCAGCGACAGCTACGAAGAGCACGCCGGTTCCCTCATGCTCGACATCATGTTCTAGAAAATCGTCCTCGTCCTTCGATCTCGTCCTCGCAGTCGGATTGTAGTTCGAGGGCGAGGTGGGAAAACAAGCGCGAGAACGAGGACGAAGATATGCTGTCATTCGGATGTTTGTGTTTGCTGCTGGGTCTTGGCTATTGGCTGCGTCGCCGTCTGCGGTTCCTGCAGCGGCTCTATCTTCCCGCCAGCGTGATTGCCGGGTTGCTGGGACTGGCAGTGCTCCAACTGGCATCTGCCATCGGCCATCCCGTACCGGATGCAGCTACGATGGGGTGGGGCAAGCTGCCGGGTTTGCTGATTAATATCGTTTTTGCCTGTCTCTTTCTCGGACGCAGCCTCCCTCCGGTCGCCCGGGTCTGGAAAAGTTCCAGTCGCCAGCTTGCCTATGGCCAGATTGTGGCCTGGGGGCAATATGCCGTTGGATGTTCGCTGGTGATGCTGCTGATCAAGCCCCTCTTCGGCCTGCCCGATATTTTCGGCGGCATCATGCCGGTCGGTTTCGAGGGCGGGCACGGAACCGCCGGCGGCATGGGGCCCGTTTTTGACCAGCTCGGCTTCCCCGAAATGAAAGATTTCGCCCTCGCCAGCGCTACCGGGGGCATCATGGGAGCGATCATCGTCGGTATGGCGCTGGTAAACTGGGCCGTGCGCAGGGGTTATATAGAGAAAAAGGCAAGGCCCGGGTTCGATATCGAGAAACTCGGCGGCATTATTCCACCGGAGCATCGTCCCATCGCCGGAAAGCTGACGGTTTCGAGCGATGTGATCGAATCACTTTCCCTCCATCTGGTATTCGTGGGCGCATCGATATTGATCGGGTGGCTGTTGAAGGAAGGGCTTCTGCTCCTGGCCGGACAGCTGCCCGGGAAAGGAGCGCAAATCTTTTCCAGCTTCCCGCTGTTTCCGCTGTGCATGCTGGGCGGAGTCATTGTCCAGTGGCTGGCCGACCGGTTCGATCCGCACGAACACATGGATGAGGGGCTGATGCTGCGTATCCAGAACTGCGCGCTCGATTTTCTGGTGGTTGCCGCCATCGCCACCATCCGCCTCGATGTCGTGGCACAAGGCTGGCTGCCGCTCGTGATACTGATTTCCGCCGGCATTGGCTGGAACGTGCTGTGCCTGACTGTGTTTGCCCGCCGGGCATTTCGCGATGCCTGGTTCGAGCGCGCGATCGCAGAAATGGGGCAGTCCATGGGTGTGACCGCCACGGGGCTGCTGTTGCTGCGTGTCGTCGATCCCGATTACGAAACCGAAGCGGCCGAAGCATTCGCCGCCAAGCAGCTGCTGCATGAACCCTTCATGGGGGGCGGATTATGGACCGGAGCCGCCATTCCGCTGCTGGCCGTCTGGGGCGGCTGGCCGATTATCGGCATCGCATTGGGCGCTATTACGGTCTGGACAATCTGTCTGCTGGGAATGAACCGGCGATAGCAGACCCCTCTATGCGGGCCGTCGCGGCAATTCATCTCGTGCGATGATTGAGCCATTGACCTGGTGGTGGCCGGATTGCAGGATCAAATGCGGCAAAACGCCCGGCCTGCTCCGGTTTGGATGGATGGTTACCTGGGTGCAGGGTCTTATTTTTCACAAAACGCTATTTGCTGCTCGGTTTGGCGGAGATATATTCCCGGCACGGCCCAGCCCCTGTATTTCTATTATGAACAGTATGCTTCAATCGATTGATAGATGACATGCAACGATTCATCATAGCGACCTTTCTTTTAGCGTGCATTGGATCCGTCCGATCCTTCGCCGCTTCGTCGAGCGATTATGTGGAAGGCGAACTCTTGGTTCAATTCAAGCCCGGCCGGGGGCGCGATGCGAATATCCACAGACAATCGAAAGCGCCTGCGCTGCGGGTTAAGAGAAACTATTTCCGGCTTTCGGAAAAGCTGGGACGTCAGGTTCAACTGGTGGCAGATCCCTCGCAAAGTACAGCCGAGTTGATCGCGCTGTTTGAAGCCGATCCGGCAGTCGAGAAGGTTTCTCCGAACTACATGAAGCGATTGTTTGCGCTGGAGGCCGTTCCGAACGATCCCAGCTACCATCTTCAGTGGGCGCTGGATAATTCGGGCCAATCGGTCAATGGGAGTACCGGCACACCGGACGCAGACATCGATTTTCCGGAAGCGCGCAGTCTGATTGTCTCCACATCGCCTGAAGTGGTGGTGGCGCTGATTGACAGCGGGATTGACTATACACACCCGGATTTAATGGCATCGATGTGGACAAATGCAGCAGAAATCGCGGGCAACGGGCTTGATGACGACCTGAACGGCTTTGTGGATGATGTATATGGATATGACTTTGGCGGGGATGACTACATCGATGCCGCAACGGGAAGCATCACCAATGATGGGCCCGACAATGATCCTATGGACACCTTTGATCACGGCACCCATTGCGCCGGCATTCTGGCGGCGGTCGCCGATAACTCACTGGGTGTGTGCGGCGGTGGAAACGTTAAGATCATGAACGTAAAGGTCGCACACAACGCAGAGCATCTGACGACCGGTGCCGCCATCGCGGCCATGGAATATGTTATGATGATGAAGCAGCGAGGGGTGAATGTTGTTGCGGTCAATGAATCCTACGGCGGTATGCCCTACAACTCCATCGAGGAGGATGTGCTGCGTCTGCTGGGCGATGAAGGCATTGTGGTATGTGCAGCGGTGGGGAATTCATCCGTGGATGTCGATGTGTCGTCGAACTACCCCTCCGGATATGGGTTGAGTAATATTATTGCGGTGGCCGCAACCGACTCAACCGATCAACTCGCAGGTTTTTCAAACCGGGGAGCGACCACGGTTGATTTAGGTGCGCCGGGTGCAAACATCCTGTCGACAAAGCCGGGTCACTTTGGAACGGACGCAATGGTCTTTATGGGGGGGCAAACCTATGCGGCAGGCGGGTGCTGGTTTTCCGGCACCACGCCCACGAATGGTGTTCGCGGGCTGCTGTATGACTGCGGTCCGGGTTACCCCGGGGACTTTCCCGGAGAGATCGCCGGTAATATCGCTCTGATTGAGCGCGGAGAACTCTATTACTATGAACAGGTGTCCAATGCCATGGATGCGGGAGCAAGCGCGGTCATCATATACAATGCAGCCGGTGAAACGGGGATCTACCGGGGGACCCTCGACAGGCCTGGGCACTGGATTCCTGCCATCGCAATTACGCGAGCGGATGGACTCGCACTCAAGAGCCCGGCTGTACAATTGGTTAGAGTGATCAACCGGTATAACGACAGCAATGGATACCGGTACTTATCCGGCACCTCCATGGCTGCGCCCCTGGTTGCCGGGTGTATCGGTACGCTGGCTCAGCATTTCCCGGCCGATGATGTAGATGAGCGGGTGAGCCGATTGCTGGACAATGTAGACGTCGTTCCGGCATTGCAGGGGAAATGCGTTACCGGCGGGCGGCTAAATCTTGCCAACGCGCTGGACAGTAACGGGAACCAGATTCCAGACTGTCTGGAGTCCATCTCCATTACGGGTGTATTATCCAGTCCTGCCAATCAGATTACGTTCACATGGAGCAGTTTCGATCTGGTGAAGTATCGGGTGCTGGGATCGACGGGTTTGCAATCCGGTGATTTCCTGCCTGTCTCCGGGGAGTTATCCGCCACGCCGCCGGAGAATTCGTGGAGCATATCTACGGTGACAAACAACACCCGGTTTTTCCGTCTGGAGCAGATTCGGGAGTAGGATGAACCCCGAGGCACGGTTCAGCACCGCCGCTAGCGACCGATTGTTAATCGACCGGGATGCTGACAGCATAATGCGTCATCCAGGCGGGGGAGAGTCATGGTTGCACTTCCATTTCGCTCCCGGACACTGCATCCGACATCTCATTCGTTGCCTTCGGATCTTCGGCCGTAGAGGCCCGGATGTCGCTCGGTGCATCGCTTTTCCTGACCTCGTTGAGAACCACGCCGTCCGGGTATTCGATGAGATTAATCACGCGGCGCAGCTCAGGGCTGCCGCGATCCTTCACGCGCAGCGTGGTTTGCCACGTGTCATTGATGGAGACATACAGTGAATATCCATTTTTCTCTGTGGCGCGGTAAGGCGAGTTCTGCCAATGAAAGTAGAGTTCCGAAAACGCAGTGAGAATTTCGTAGGCCCGATCCGGCGATATATCCTCGTATGTCGCATGGTAACGGCTGATGCGTCTTTCAATGATCCACTGGCCTTCCTTCACCGTCAGGGCAAACTGCTGTCCGGCGTCGGTCGTTACGTTGCCGAGCCGGATAAACGAGACCCGGGTTGTCTGGTCAAAGGGGAATCCCAGCCGTTCCTTTGAATAAACAGGTGCGACCATCAAGGCGGAAACAACTATTACCCACATCCAATTCATTGTTTTTCCTAAGCAGCGCATATTTTTTACCGTTTGCTCATCCGCGAGAACCCGATCCATACATAGTGGAACGCCCTATTAAGCTTGCATGCGGGATAGATGTCGAGTGGTTTTTGAGAGGGCATGCCGGTGAATTGGCCTATTGACACCTCGGCTGTATCGCGTATTTTTCCAAGCTCTGTAAACACAGAACCCGCAATGGCGGGGAAAGGGAATTTGTCATATGGGCAAGAAAAAGACCGACAAGAAGGATTTGACGGAAGAAGACGTGCTGGCAGAGGAAGAACTGGCCGATAAAGAAGCTGCCGAAGCCGAGGAACTTCCGGACACCGAGATCATCGAAGAAGACACCGGCGACAAGCAGGTAGTGGAAGAAGAGGAATCGTTGCGCGATCAATTCATCCGCCTGCAGGCTGACTTCGCCAACTTCCGTAACCGTACGCAGCGTGAACGGCTTGAGCTGTATCAGCGCGCCAATGAAGATCTGTTCCTTGAGCTGCTGCCGGTGCTCGATCACTATGAAATGGGCCTGCAGACGGCGGAGCAGCACCATGCCGACAAGGCAGTGGTCGACGGCTTCAAGCTGGTCTTTGACCAGTTCCAGAACCTGCTCAAAAAGTTTAATCTCCAGCCGATCGATGCAGTTGGCGAAGCGTTTGATCCCCACAAGCACGAAGCACTGACCCATATGCCGTCCGACGACTATCCCGCGGAGGTGTGCTCAAACCAGATCCGGCGCGGCTACATGTTTGGCGACAAACTCTTACGTGCCGCGCAGGTCGTGGTCTCAAGCGGCCCGGCGCAGGCTGAAGAAGGGAACGAATAGCGATGGCGGACAAGCGCGACTACTACGAAATCCTGGGCGTTTCGAAGAATGCCTCGGCGGAGGAGATCAAGAAGGCCTATCGCAAGGTGGCCATGAAGTACCATCCCGACCGGAATCAGGGCGACCACGAAGCGGAAGAAAAGTTCAAGGAAGCCGGCGAAGCCTACGAGGTGCTGAGCGATTCCGACAAAAAGGCGCGTTATGACCAGTTCGGTCATCAGGCCTTTGCGCCGGGCGGCGGCTTCGGCGGCGGCTTTGGCGGTGGATTCCACGACGCATCCGACATTTTCGAGCAGGTATTCGGCGGCGGCTTTAACATCAACGACCTGTTCGGCGGCGGAGGCGGCGGGCGCCGGCGGAGCAGCGGACCGGCTCGCGGCTCGGACCTGCGCTACGATCTCGACGTGGATTTCGAGGAGGCGGCGCTGGGCTCGCACCGCACACTGACGCTGCCGGTCAGTAAGACCTGCTCGCACTGCTCCGGCAGCGGGGCGGAGCCCGGAACGTCAAAGACCACCTGCCCGACCTGTCGCGGGCGTGGCCAGGTGACTTCCGGTGGTGGCTTTATCCAGTTTTCTCAAACCTGTCCGACCTGCGGCGGTGCAGGCGAGACGATATCCAGCCCATGCCGCGAGTGCAACGGTGCCGGCAGCGTAAAGGAACGCAAAACGATCAAGCTGCGTATCCCGGCCGGCGTTGAGTCCGGCTCGCGCCAGCGCATGCCGGGCAAGGGCGAGGCCGGCCTGCGGGGAGGGCCGCCGGGTGATCTGTTCATTGTGTTCCACGTGCGTGATCACGAGTTCTTCAAGCGCAACGACTTGAACATCTACTGCGAGGTTCCGGTGCCGTTCCATGTGGCCATGCTAGGCGGCGAAATCGAGGTGCCGACCATTCACGGCGGTGCAAAAATAAAGATTCCGGCCGGCACCGAAAGCGGCAAGATCTTCCGCCTCCGCGGGCAGGGGGTGGTGGATGCCGCTCACGGACAAGGGAAAGGCGACCAGAACGTCATGGTTAAGATCGAGGTGCCTGCGCGTCTATCCGGCAAGGAAAAGAAGGCGATGCAGGAGCTTTGCAACATGCTGCACGATAACCATTTCGAGGAAACCGCCAGGATGAGGAAGATGGCTGAGAAGTTCTATGAGCGCAAACGCGCGCTCGAAAAGGAATAATTCCAGACCGGATGAACAGGATTGCAGCGAGAATATCCCGTTCATCCAGCCATAATGACCATGCGGATTAATTCGCTAGTTGAATCCGGTGAGCTCGATAAGCTCATCGCATCGCTTTCGCCTGAAGAGTCGCACCATTTGGTGCGGGTTCTGCGCGTTCAGACGGGGCAGGTGGTGACGTTGTTTGACGGGCGTGGCGGCGTGGCTGATGCAGTGATCGAAACCGTCTCGAAATCCGGAGTCAAGGTGCGCATCGAAAAACGGTGGAATGTTCCTCCCCCGGCCGCTGAAATCGACCTGATTCAGGCCGTACCGAAGATGGATCGCTGGGAACTGGTTCTGCAAAAGGCCGTGGAATTGGGTGTATCCTGCATCCGGCCCATCCTGACAAGACACACGGAGTTCAGGCCTAATCAGAAGAAGCAGGAGCGTTGGGAGCGAATCGTCCTGAATGCTGCACAACAGTGCGAAGTGCGCTGGCTGCCGGCGCTGAAGCCTCTCGATGAGTTTGCGGCCGTAATTCCGACGCTCAGTGAGTACGATCTGGTGCTGATCGGTTCTCTTTATGACGGCGCGCAGCCATTCAGGGATATTCCCCTGCGCCAGGACTCGGGAAAGCCCCTGGTTAAACGAATTGCGCTGATGATCGGCCCGGAAGGTGACTTTTCGAGCGATGAGGTCGAGTCGGCTGTCCGGGCGGGTGCTGTTCCCGTTTCGTTTGGAAAACGCATACTGCGTACTGAAACCGCCGCTATTTTTGGTTTAAGCGTACTGGCTTATGAGCTACTTTAACGTGGCTAAAGAAAAGGTCCCCATGAAAGAAACAACCGTTGTCGCACTGGCAAATCAGAAGGGCGGAGTGGGTAAAACCACCACCGCGATCAATTTCTCGGCATGTCTTGCTGAAAAGCGCAAGAAAGTCCTGCTCGTGGACCTCGATCCCCAGGCCAACGCCACCAGCGGACTGGGCCTGGAAAAAGGGTTCGGAGCCAGTGTGTTTCCCGCCCTGCTGGGCGAGTCGGGATGCAAGGAACTGATCAAGGAAACCGGCATCAGGAATCTCGACATCATTCCATCAGAGCTCGATCTGGCCGGCTCAGAGGTGGCCATCGCCCGGTATGACGATTATCTGCACCGTCTGCGCGATGCCATGGCTCCGGTGGTGGAAAGCGGTATTTACGATTTCATTATTCTCGATTGCCCGCCTTCGCTCGGCATCCTTTTCATGAATGCGCTCAACATTGCGCATGAGGTGATCATTCCGATCCAGTGCGAATACCTGGCCCTCGAAGGGCTGGGCGTGATGGTGGACATTGTCAATCAGATCCGCGATGCCAACAATCCCAATCTGCATATCAGCGGTATTCTGATGACGATGTACAATATGACCACCAACCTGTCACAGCAGGTTGTGCAGGAGGTGCGCAGCCATTTTGGCGACCGCGTGTTCGACACGATGATACCTCGAAATGTACGCCTCAGCGAGGCTCCGAGCTATGGCCAGCCGATCACGCAGTACGATCCCGGCTGCATGGGTACCATTGCCTATCGCACCCTGGCCAAGGAATTCCTGAAGCGGCAGCAGCAGGCGGTCGAAGAACCGGATGCCGCTGAATCCACCCTCTATAACCTTGTACCCGAAGACCTGGCCGAAGAGTTTTAGCCGGGGATGTAAAAAAAGCCCCGCGCATGCGGAGCCTTGAGATAAGTGGCGAGGATGACGGGACTCGAACCCGCAACCTCCAGCGTGACAGGCTGGCGCTCTAACCAATTGAGCTACACCCCCACAAAGGAGCCGACATAGTATTGATTTCCGTTCGACGGGCAAGAGGATTTTTCCAGTTTTTTGATATTTGGGTTATCGGCCTTGAAGGGCATCGTGTACAGCCAAGGCCTGACCCGCTCCGATCGCTTGAGTTACGGGAATCCATTCATCGCTGTAAAAGAGAGAAAGGGTTTTCCGTAAGGGGAATGCACGTTTAATACAGCGTTCGTCGGGCTTCCATTTTGACCGTCGGCTCTTTAAGATAAGTGTAGTTTTTATGAAAGAAATGCCGATGATTCGCCATGCAGGCGCGGGAATCTGGTTTGGGGAATGGAATTTATCATTAAATACATCGTAGTCTTCCTGGTGGCCCTTGTGTCCACCTGGCTGCTGGTTCCCTGGGTGAAGCGCATTGCGCCGCGACTGGGGCTGGTTGATGAACCGGATGAAAGGCGCATCCACAAGAAGCCGATACCCCGCTGTGGTGGCATCGCCGTTTTCCTGGCTACGCACCTGGCTTTGCTGGTTGAGTTTCTGGGCCCTTGGAAGGAGCTGGAGGGAACCATTCAGATCAATGACTGGTTTATGATCCTGACGGCTTCCTCGGCGCTGCTGCTCATCGGTATTTTTGATGACCATGTAGGCATTCGCGCGTGGTTCAAGCTCTTCGGCCAGCTGGGCGTCGCATTGTTTATGTTTCTGGGCGGTTTCACCTTTCAGGCGTTCCTGGGGATCCATCTTCCGTTCATCGTGAACCTCGGTGCCACCCTGTTCTGGTTTGCGCTGCTGGTGAATGCCTTCAACCTGATTGACGGCATGGATGGCGCCTGCGCCGGACTGGGGCTGATTGCCAGTGCCGGTCTCGCGGGCATGCTGCTGTCCCTTCGCCAGCCCTCGGATGCGCTGGTTCTAATGGCGCTGGCGGGCGCATGCTTTGGTTTTCTACGCTACAATTTCAATCCTGCGTCGATCTTCCTGGGCGACTGCGGCAGCATGTTTATTGGATTCATGCTGGCGTCAGTGGCCTTGAAGGCCAACGTGAAACAATCCCTCATGGTGGCCTTGCTGGTACCGTTGCTGGCGGTCGGCGTGCCCGCTTTTGATGTCATATTGGCCGTCTGGCGGAGAATGGCGCGCAAGCTGATTTCGAAGGTGCGGAACGACGGCCTGGCGGCCAAGGTGTTCGGCCCGGATCTGGATCACATCCATCACAAGCTGATGCGGAGCGGTATGACGCAGCGGAAGGCCGCCATCGTCATGTATATTGCGGCGATTCTCGTCTGCATCGTGGCGTTGGGCACAACGGCCATGAACTCGAACCGGGTAGCCTTGCTGATGATCGGCATGATTGCGGTGCTGCATGTTATGGTTCGACAGATCGCACAGATCGAACTCTATGCTACGACGCAGCTGGTGCTCCAGGGCGTGCACCGTCCGAAAACACTGGTCGGCATGCTGGTGGCGATCGGGTGGGATCTCGCCAGCCTGACGCTGGCCACCTACCTGACGTTCGGTGTTTTGCTGGAAAAACCATTCAGCCTGCTGCAGCTCGGCATCTGTGTTGCGATTCCCTTTGCTACGATCTATTTCTACAATGTCTACAAGACGGTATGGACCCGTTCGCGGGTGTCCCAGCTGGTTGTTCTCTCCCTGCAGCTCATCGCCGGCGAGGCCTTTGCCTATGTCGCCTTGCTGTGGACGTCCAACCTGACCAATACCGAGCTGGGCAAGGCGCTGCTGCTGCACTCCATGGTCGCCGGAATCGGTATCGTCGGCGCCCGCGCATCCTTCCGGATGGCCCGGGACATGGCCGCCTGGCTGCGATGCAATACCGCATCCGTAAACGATCTGAAGACGCTGGTTCTGGGTGCCGGGGAAAACGCCATTCTCTATTTGCGGCAGGCGGCTTTTGAAGACCAGCAGAAAGCTGCACGACGGGTGATCGGGTTGGTCGATGACAATCCCGCCTTGTATCACAAGGTGGTATATGGCTACACCGTGCTGGGAACGTTTGACGAGCTGGAAGAGATCATCGAGGAACACGATATCGACGAACTGATCTTTACCCACCATTACAGTGACGAGTTGCGGGCGCGCGTGCTGGCGCTGCAGCCGAAATACAACCTGCTGATCCGCGACTTCGTATTCGTCCTGCGCGATCTGAATGAGCAGGGCGCATGCCGGGGCGTCGTTAAACCCTACTCGGCAACTGAAATCGATTGCCGGAACCTGTGTCTTCACAATAACCACCCGGATGTTTCCGAAGCGCCGGTTGGTCTGGCTGAACCCGCAGCGGCAGCTGAATAAAGCCAGCCGTTCTCAGTCCCGGATCTGTCCTTTGCCGTAGATTACGAACTTGTAGGTGGTCAGCTCTTCCAGTCCCATCGGTCCGCGGGCATGCAGCTTATCCGTACTGATGCCGATCTCGGCGCCCATGCCGAATTCTGCGCCGTCCGTGAATCGTGTCGATGCGTTTACGTAGACCGACGCCGCATCTACTTCCGCAAGGAAAGCTTTCTCGGCCTTCTCATCCTGCGTGACGATAGCGTCGGAGTGGCCTGAACCATATTGATTGATGTGAGCGATGGCGGCATCGACATCGTCCACCACCCGGATGGCCAGAATCATTTCGAGGTATTCCTCGTACCAATCCTCCTCTGTGGCGGGCCTGGCCTCGGCAATCAGATTGCAGACGGTCTCATCACCCCGCATTTCGACCCCCTGTTTGGCGAAGATGCGCCCCATTTCTGGGAGGAATTCTTCCGCAATGTCCTTGTGTACGAGCAGGGTTTCCATGGCGTTGCACACGCCGGGGCGTTGACACTTCGCGTTCTCCGCAATGCGCCACGCCTGGTCAAGATCGGCGGCCGCATCGATATAGGTGTGGCAAACCCCTTTGTAGTGCTTGATGACCGGAACATGCGACATTTCGGTCACGGCCCGGATCAGGCCCTCGCCGCCGCGGGGGATGATCAGGTTCAGATAGTCGGTCATCTGGCACATCACCTTCACCGCCTCGCGGTCCGTTGTGGGAACGAGCTGGATCGCATTGGCGGGCATGCCCTTCGATGCTCCGCCGGCCTGCATGGCTTTGGCAATGGCCATGTTGGAATGCAGCGCTTCCTTGCCGCCGCGCAGGATGACGGCGTTGGATGTCTTGAAGCAGAGGGCCGCGGCATCGCAGGTCACGTTCGGGCGCGATTCGAAGATGATGCCGATCACACCGATGGGAACACGGATCTTGCGGATTTCCAGCCCGTTCGGGCGGTTCCAGGTGCTGATTTCCGCGCCGACCGGATCGCTTAGTACGGCGACATCGCGCAATCCCTTGATCATCCCGTCGATGCGGGCATCGGTCAGTGCAAGCCGGTCGAGCATGGCGGCACTGAGGCCGGCTTCCTTGCCTGCGGCCAAATCCTTGGCATTTTCCGACTGTATGGTTTCGCGTTGAGCGTCCAGCTCGTCGGCCATCGCCTCCAGGATTGCGTTTTTCTTGCGGGTGGAAAGCTTGGCCAAGGCGCGGCTGGCGGCCTTGGCATCGGCTCCGATTTTGAGAATCTGGTCCTTAACGTCCATGTTGTAAATCCTTTCTAAAGTATGACCATGTTGTCGCGGTGAATAACTTCGCGGAGTTTGTCGGCCGTATGCCGACCCTTG
>JBNLDM010000151.1:0-11329 GCA_050304335.1 Pontiella sp. | reverse complement strand
CCGCCGCGCAGGATGACGGCGTTGGAGGTCTTGAAGCAGAGCGCAGCTGCATCGCAGGTTACGTTTGGACGTGATTCAAAAATGATTCCGATGACGCCGATGGGTACGCGTACCTTGCGTATCTCCAGCCCGTTGGGGCGGTTCCATGTGCTGATTTCCGAACCTACGGGATCATTAAGCACCGCGACATCCCGCAGCCCCTTTATCATTCCATCGATGCGCGCATCCGTGAGTTCAAGGCGGTCCAGCATGGCCGAGCCGAGCCCGGCTTCCCTGCCTGCGGCGAGATCTTTTGCATTCTCCTGCTGGATGAAGGCGCGCTGGGCGTCCAGTTCGCAGGCCATCGCTTCCAGTATGGTGTTCTTTTTGCGGGAGGATAGCTTTGCCAGCTGGTGGCTGGCCGCCTTTGCATCCGATCCGATTTTCAGCATCTGCTCTTTAACGTCCATGTTCAAATCCTTCTTTAGAGTATAACCATGTTGTCCCGGTGGATCACTTCTCCCGATTTTCCGGCGGTCTTGCGACCCTTGACGGCTTCAATTTCATCGCTGGCATATTCCACCAGGCCGCGCGCAAGGTCCCGACCGTCGCTGGATTGTACATCGACCATGGCGCCAACCCGGAATTGGCCTTCTACGGCGACCACGCCGACCGGAAGCAGGCTCTTGCCACGGCCGAGCGCCTGCGCGGCGCCATCATCGATGATCACGGTGCCTTCGGAGCGGTTGAAAAAGGCAATCCAGCGTTTGCGCTTTGAAATGTTGCCGGCCTTGGGAATCAGCAGGGTGCCTTCGTCCCTGCCTTCCAGGATACGCGTCAGCACGCCGGTCTTGCGACCGTTGGCGATCACGACCGGAATCCCGTTGTGCGCAGCAATCTGAGCCGACTGTAGTTTCGACGCCATGCCGCCCGTGGAGAGCTGATCCTGCTTGTCGGCTACAAGCCCGAGCACGTCGTCGTCGACCTCTTCGATGAAACCAACCCGACGGGTTTTGCCGTTGCTGTCCGGCTCCCGCAATCCATCGGTTGAACTGAGAAGCACCAATGCATCGGCATCCACCAGGATGGCCACCAGAGCGGCCAGCACATCGTTGTCTCCAAACTTGATCTCTTCCGTCGATATGGCGTCGTTCTCGTTGATGATCGGAATGATGCGATGCGCGATCAGGTTCAACAGGGTATTGCGGGCATTCAGATGCCGTTCGCGGTGTTTCAGGGCGTCGTGGGTCAGTAGCACCTGTCCAATGCCGCATTTGTTCCGGCCGAACAGCTCGTCATAAACGCTCATCAGGCGGATCTGTCCGACCGATGCCGCCATCTGCAGATCGGGCATGGCCCTGGGTCGGGTCTTCATGCCCAGTGCATCAAGACCTGCACCGATCGCACCGGATGATACAAACGTCATTTCGCCGCCGCCGTGCTGAAATGCCGCCATTTCGTCGACCAGCAGTTTCAGCCGCCGCTTGTCCGGCCGGCCAGAGCTTTGCACCAGCACCTTGCTGCCTGCCTTTACGACAATGCGCTTCGCCTGTTTGAGGGCTTCCCTGTGTATTTTTTGTGTCATTAGAATTCCGTTGTGCGCTAAACAGAGGAACGTGCTACCACATCGGTATCTTTTTGTCGAGGGTGGGGCATCTATCGTGTTTTCATGCGTATGCGGGTGCGTTAGAGTATCTCCATGCGAATAACCAGCGGCATATTACGCAACCGGCGTTTTGAGGTTCCGAAGCAGGAGGTGCGACCGACGATGGAGTCGGTGCGCGAAGCGGTCTTTTCCTCGCTGGGCGGCTCCTGCGAGGGCTTGAAGGTGCTCGACCTGTTCGCCGGTTCCGGCGCGCTGGGGCTGGAGGCGTGGAGTCGGGGGGCCGAATCGGTTACCTTTATAGAGCACCATCCGGCGGTCTGGAATATCCTCAAGGGGAATGTAGACCTGTTGGCTTCAGAGCAGCTCGGCCGGACGGCGTGTGTGAAGGCCGATGCGCTCAGATGGCTCGAACGGGCAGGGGAGCGGTTCGACCTGATTCTGGCGGATCCGCCCTACGATATGCCGGATGCCATGCGCCTGACCCTGCTGGGAATTGCGGACCATTCGGTTTTGACAGCAACAGGAAGAGTGGTGTACGAGTTGCGCTCATCCGGTGCAGTCGATATACCGGACGGCTGGACGGTCTTGCGTGACAAAACCTATGGGAAAACCCGCGTCATCATGCTGCAGTTGAATAGAGAGGATGAACCATGAACGAAGCGGCAGTCTGTGCAGGAACTTTCGATCCCATTACACTGGGTCATCTTGACGTTATCGAGCGCGCCGCGCGTATATTTCCGCGCCTGATTATCGCCGTGGCCACCAGCCCGGGCAAAATGCCGCTGTTCTCGGTCGCAGAACGGCTGGAGCTGGTTCGCCAATCTACCGCCCATCTCGAGGGGGTCGAGGTTGACAGTTTCGACGGCCTGCTGGTGGATTTTGCCGAAACCAAGGATGTGCGGGTAATCGTGCGCGGCCTGCGCGCCTTTTCCGATTTTGAACACGAGTTCCAGATGGCGCTCACCAACCGCAAGCTCAGGTCGAAGATAGAAACCATCTTCCTGATGCCGAAGCAGGACTACAGCTACGTCAGCTCCAGCAATGTCCGCACCGTAGCCTCGCTCGGCGGCGACATCTCCCAGTTCGTGCCCGCTCCCGTCCAGCAGGCACTCAAGGGGCGCTTCGACTAATGCCGCAATCGCCGTAAAATCCCGCAAAAGCCGGTTGATTTCGCGGGAAGGAGTGTGTAGCTTTCCCGACTCGTTCCGCTTCGGAGAGGTGTCTGAGTGGTTTAAAGAGCACGCTTGGAAAGCGTGTGTGCGTTAATAGCGTACCGGGGGTTCGAATCCCCCCCTCTCCGCCATTTTGTATGCGAGCGTAGCTCAGTGGTAGAGCTTCACCTTGCCAAGGTGAATGTCGAGAGTTCGAATCTCTTCGCTCGCTCCATTTAAAGACCGGTCAGCTGCGGCTGGCCGGTCTTTTTTCATTCTAAAGCCCGAGAAACTGGATCGCGAGACCGGAGAAGCAGATGGCGGCGCCGGCAAGAGCATGACTGTAGCGTTCGAACGGACCCAGCTTGACAAAGCCGATGCCCCACGAGGTTGCCAGCACAACCGTCACCATGGTTCCTATGGTGGCAACTGCAAAAACGGCTGCCACAATCAATACCCCCGCCATACTGTGCTGTGCGGCTGGATACATAATGAGCGGAATCAGCGGCTCGCAGGGACCCAGCACAAAAATGGTAAACAGTACCCATGGGGTGATGTTACCTGCCTGACTGGCATGCGCATGGGCATGGACGTGGGCATGTTTATGCTCGTGGGTATGCTCGACCACGCCGTCATGCACATGGATATGCGTATGTGGTTTGTTCTTCAATGCGCGATGGATGCCCCAGACACAGTAGGTGAAGCCGAAGATGATCAGTGCCTGTGCGGCCAGATTGCCCCGGAAGGCCTCGAATGCCTCAAGCTTCCCCAGCGCGAGACCGAAGGCCACGCCGATGAGTCCGAGAACCACCGAACCAAGCACGTGACCCAGTCCGCACAACAGGGTAATGGCCATGGTCCGCGACATGGACCAGTTGCGCGCCTTCCGCATGACGATGAATGGCAGGTAATGGTCCGGCCCGAATAACGTATGGACAAAGCCGATAGATGCGGCAGTTACACCTAATAGAACGATGGATTCATTCATTGATTAGACCCCCATACCGACAAAAGCTTATTCCAATCTTCACGGAAGTCCATCCAATTTGCCCGGGATGATGCAACGTTGCTGCCGTTCGCAGCCCTGACGGCAAGGCTTGGTTTTCATTAACCTATCTGCAATAGTTTCTGTTCAAGAATGAGGATTTGGATCGATGCCGTTAACGATAGCACATCCCGCCGCCGTTTTGCCGTTCAAGCACAGCAAGCTGCCGATTTCCGCGCTGGTTGTGGGCAGCCTGGTACCCGATTTTGAATATGCCATCCATCTCGCGCCGGAAAGTAATTTCAGCCACACCGCTTTCGGTCTGTTCGCGTTTTGTCTTCCTGTGGGCATGGCAGCACTGTGGATATTCCATCGAGTATGGAAACCGCCCATGATGGCGTCGTTTGGGATGGAGATGCATATTGCAAACATGCCTTTTTCCTTCGGGCCCTGGTCCCGGTTTATCATCCTGTGCTGTGAAATCCTTACAGGATCATTGCTGCACATTATGTGGGATTCCTTTACGCACGACTATGGCTGGCTGGTCCAGCATGCGGAGGGGATGCGGCGAAGCATACCGATGTTCGGTGGGCTTCCGCTCTATTTGGTCCTTCAGTATATCAGCTCGCTTCTCGGGTGCGGCAGCCTGCTCTTCATCGCTTTTCATCACCGACATTGGACCTGGCCCGCCTTGTCGCACCACTGGCCGCTGCTGGTGATCATCGGCTGGATGACTATCGGCGGCGGTGTTGCACTCGGCATGCTGGCCGCGGGCGATGTCTCCCTTCCGGAGAATCTGAGGCGCTGGCCCGGGTGCGGTCTGGTGGTCGGTGCCACGATCGCGGTGCTGGTCACGACGTTCCTCAGCGTGACCTGGCACGTGAGACGCTGGGCCGCACGCGTGATGGAATGACGCGCTTCACCGCCCGCTTTCCGGGTACCCTGATCTCACTTCTGCGCATTATAGGTAGGGCGTGCTCGACGAGCACGCCCTACCTTTAGCTTACGGCATATCGGGCTGGCCGAAATGGACTGGGTTCGGTAGCTTTTCATCCCTTTGGTAACGGCATGATCGATTTTATCCAGGTGAGCAAGCGGTTCGGGGCGCAGGAGGTGCTGCGCAACGTAACGTTTCGCATTAATGCAGGCGAGCGCATCGGCGTGGTCGGCCCGAACGGGGCGGGCAAGAGTACGATCTTCAATCTGGTCTGTGGCGAGACGGAAGTAGATGGCGGCGAAGTGGTGCTGCCGAAGCACGCCCGCATCGGCCATCTGCACCAGCAGCTCAATCCGCACGCGGTCGACCAGTCGTTGCTGGCCTACACCGAGGATTCGATTCCCGAGCTCAAAACCATCCCGAAACGGATCCACGAACTGGAATCGCAAATCGGGACGATGCCGTCCGATGAGAAGGCGCGGGCACTGCGCCGGATCGGTGAGCTGCAGCACGAATATGAACATCTGGGCGGCTACGAGATGCGCGCCCGTGCCGAAGCGGCTCTGGGAGGGCTGGGCTTCCATGAAGAGGAATTCAGCAAACCCTTCGCTTCCTTTTCCGGCGGTTGGCAGATGCGTTCCGAGCTGGCCCGCACGCTGATTGCCAATCCCGATCTGCTGATGCTTGATGAGCCGTCGAACTATCTCGACCTGCCTGCCGTGGAATGGCTGCAGAAGTTCCTGCGCGGCTACGAAGGAACCATGCTGCTGATATCGCACGACCGCTACCTGTTGCGGTCGCTGGCTACAGTGACGCTCGAGATCGCCGGCGGTAATGCCACCCGCTACCAGGGGGGCTACGACTACTATCTGACCGAGCGCGTGACGCGTATGGAGCACCAGCTGGCCGCCAAGCGAAACCAGGACCGCGAGCGCGAGCGCATCGAAAGCTTTGTCCGCCGCTTCCGCGCCAAAAGCACCAAGGCTTCGCAGGTCCAGAGCCGCATCAAGCAGCTCGAAAAAATGGAGACGATCGAGGCGCCGGCCACCGCACCCAGCCTGTCGAAGATACGCCTTGCGGATCCGCCGCACAGTGGGCATGAAATCATACGGCTCGAGAAGGCATCCTTCAGCTACGACCGGAAACGCTGGATCTACAAGGGGCTGGACCTGAACATCAATCGTGGCGAAAAGGTGGCACTGGTCGGCTACAACGGCATGGGAAAGACCACATTGCTGCGTACGCTGGCCGGACAGCTTGAGCCGGGCGAAGGCAGGCGTGTGCTGGGCCACAAGGTGGTTGTGGGGTACCAGTCGCAGGACTTTGCCGAAACCATGCCGCCCGGGAAGAGCGTCTTCCACATCGTCAAGGATGCCAATCCCTCCGCGTCCGAAGCGCAGGTGCGCAATCTGCTCGGCGGTTTTGGGTTCAGCGGGGATGCCGTGGATAAAAAGTGCGAGGTGCTCAGTGGGGGTGAAAAAATCCGGCTGGCCTTCGCGCGCCTTTTCATTGATCCGCCCAACTTCCTCCTGCTCGACGAACCGACCACACACCTCGATATCAATGGGCGCGAAGCACTCGAATCGGCACTGAAGGAATACAAGGGTGCGCTATGTGTGGTCAGCCACGACGTTACGTTTGTGCGAAATATTGCCGAGCATATCGTAGCGATCGATAATTCCGGCGTTTCAAGATATCCCGGTGGTTATGATTACTACCTGGAGAAGCTTGAGACCGGAAACTTGAAACCGGAAACAAAAACGGGCGGTGAAGGGGCGGCGGTTGCGCCGACCATGCCTGCGAAACAGCCGGAAAAGGGCAAGGATGCGCGCAAGGCCCGCGCCCAGCAGCGTGAAACCGAAAAGGCGTTGCGTAAGATCGAAGACAAAATCGACCAGCTGAACGCGGAGCAGACCGTTTTGACAGAAGAAATGATGGCACGCCGCGATGCCGACTTTGCCGCCATTAATGCCCGACTCGCTGAAATCCAGACGGCGATGACGCGTTTGGAGTCCGACTGGGAAAAGGCCGCCGAAGCGCTGGACGGGTAAGGGAACTCTTTACGCTGTGAAACCATTCTAACAAGTTTTTAACACATTTCCGGTTGCATACCTACTTGGAGGTATGTATAAGACGCGGCTCATGCAACAGAAAAAACGGTGAAGAAATCCCATGGCTCGCAGAACCAAGAAAGAGGCGGCGGAAACGCGGCGGCAGATCCTTGAAACGGCGTTGGACGTCTTTTCCAGGAAGGGATTTTCACGTACGACCTTCGTGGATATCGCGCAGCAGATCGGCCTCACCAAGGGAGCAGTCTACTGGCACTTCAAGACCAAGACCGACTTGCTGGTGGCACTGATCGAGGAGTGCGTGATCCGCAAGATCGGGAAGATGGACAATCCGGAGGATATCGCCCCAACACTGGAAGCACTGCGCACCTGCTACGTCGGTTCGGGCAGGCATGTTTTATCAGATCCGCTGCTGCGTAAGTTCGAGTTCTTCATCAACTTTCAGATCGAGTGGTCCGAGGAGCTCATGTCGGAGGTTCGTTCCCGGCTGGCCGCGATGGGGGAGGATCCCTTTCGCAAATACTCGGTTGCTGTCCTGCGACTTCAGGAAGCCGGTGTGATCGCTCGCTCGCTTGATGCGGAAAAGCTGGGATCGATTCTGATCGCTACGTGGATGGGCCTGTTGCGGATGCACATGATCGGCTTGATCAATGAAACGGATTTCATTTACAGGTTGGAATACAGTTTTGACAGTATGTTCAAGGATATCGCCAGGAAGGAGCGGGAATTATGAAAAATGCAGGTTGGATCGTCGGCATGGTAGTTGCGGCACTGATCGGATTCTTTATACGCGGGGTGCTGCCGTCAGGGGGCGGTGCGCCGGCGGCAGGGGCCGCAGGCTGGGGCAACATGCCGCCTCCGGTGGTCAAGGTGACGGAAACCAAACTTGAGACCGCCAGCCCGGTCGTGGAATACATTGCCCATGTAGAGCCGGTTCAGCAGGTCATGCTCCAGGCCCAGGTCGAGGGCGTCATCGACGCAGTGCACTTTCAGGAAGGAGCCCGCGTGCAGCAGGGGGATCTGCTGTTCACCATCGATCCGGCGCCTTTCAAGGCACGCGTTGAACAGCGCAAGGCCGAACTGGAGCAGTCGAATGCCATGCTGGACCGCTCGAAAAAATACCTGGCCATGCTCAATGCTGCCAAAGAGGCCGAAGGCCGCAGTGTTTCAAGATCCGACCTCGACGCCGCCGAAGCGGCCGTTGCCGAGAACCAGGCCATGGTGGATAACGCCGGTGCGGCCTTGATGCAGGCGGAGATCGACCTGGGCTATACACGGATCACGTCGCCCATCGATGGCCGGATCGGGCGGGCGCTCTTTACGCGCGGCAATCTGGTTTCCCCCTCGACCGGGGCGTTGGCGAAGGTCATTCAGATCGATCCCATCCGCGTCGTGCTCGCCGTGCCCGATTCCGAATACCTGAATGCGTTCGAGCGCTACTCGAGCAAGCAGGGTTACAATCCGCGGGTCAAGGTACGCCTGGCGAACGGAACGGTGCTGCCAGATGAAGGCGAGATAGCGTTCGACGACAACCAGATGGATGCATCCACCGGCACGATGGCCGTCCGTCTGCAATTCCCCAATCCCAACCGGTTTCTGGTGCCTAATGCCTATGTGACGGCGCTGGTGCAGGAGCGCGATGCACCGCAACGCATCCTGCTGCCCATTGAGGCGATCGTACACGACGCGGACGGCACGTTTGTCTGGGCAGTGCATGACGATAACTCGGTCGAACAGGTCCGGGTCGTTGCGGGTGCGACGATCGGTGGACAGTGCATTGTCGAATCGGGCCTGGACGTCGGACAGCGCGTGATCGTGGCCGGCATCCAGAAGGTCATGCCCGGCGGAACGGTTTCGCCCGTGGAAATTTCAAACTAAACCAGCATCGGGGAACGCCATGAACACTCCTCCGAAGAAATTCAATTTTTCGCGCGTCTTCATCGATCGGCCGCGCTTTGCCGGCGTCATATCCATTGTACTCGCGCTGGCGGGACTGTTGGCCATGCTGACGCTGCCGATAGCGCAGTATCCGCAGATTACACCGCCGCAGGTAACGGTCACCGCCTGGTATCCCGGAGCCAATGCCGAAGTGCTGGCCGCCTCTGTGGCCGCCCCCATCGAGCAGGCAGTGAACGGGGTGGACAACATGCTTTATATGTCCTCTTCTTCCGATGCCAGCGGGGGCTACGCCCTGACCGTGACCTTTGCGATCGGTACCGATCCCGACATTGCCCAGGTGCAGGTGCAGAACCGGGTGCAGCGTGCCACGCCGCTGCTGCCGTCCGAGGTGGTGCAGCAGGGCGTCAGCGTTCAGACCGAGTCATCCGACCTCCTGGGCTTCATCATCCTGTTGTCGCCCAATGGAACGCATGACCGGCTCTTCATGAGCAACTATACCTACGACTACATCCAGCCTGCCCTTGAACGTCTCCCCGGCGTCAGCAGCGTCGGGGTGTTCGGCTCCAAGTACAGCATGCGCGTCTGGCTGGACTCCGACCGCATCGCCGCACTGGGTATGAGTGTCGATGAAGTACTCGCGGCCATCCGCCAGCAAAACATCCAGGCCTCTCCCGGATCCGTCGGCGCAGTACCGAACGACGATTCGTCCCGCATGGTTTATTCGCTTCAGGCCAAGGGGCGTCTCGTGGACGAGGTCGATTTCGAGAATATCGTTGTTCGGGCCGACGGGGCTGCGGTGGTTCGGCTCAAGGATGTGGCCAGGGTTGAGCTGGGGGCCGACAGTTACGGAAACGATGCGCAGTACAATGGCGGCACAGCCGTTGGCATGCGCCTGACACGAACCGCCGGATCCAACGCGTTGGACACCATGAACCAGATCCGCGCCGAATTGAAGGAGCTCAAGAAGGGGTTCCCGGACGACATGCAATACGTGCTGCCTTACGATGCGACGGAATATGTCCGTACAAGCATCAACGAAATCGTACTGACGCTCTTCATCACCTTCGGGCTGGTGGTACTGGTCTGCTACCTCTTTCTGCAGGATTGGCGCGCCACCCTCATTCCGTTACTGGCCATTCCCGTTTCCCTGCTTGCAACGTTCGCGGTATTGCTGATATTCGGCTATACCATCAATACGTTAACGCTCTTTGCGCTCATTCTGGTCATCGGGATTGTCGTGGACGATGCAATCGTGGTGGTCGAGCGCGTGCTGTACCTCATGGAAACTGAAGGGATCGACCACAAGACCGCCGCCTACCGGGCCATGGAGGATGTCTCCGGTGCCGTCATCGCCACCACCCTGGTGCTGCTTGCCATCTTTGTGCCGGTCGGCTTTGTGGGTGGGATCACTGGACGGATCTACCAGCAGTTTGCGGTGACCATCTCCGCATCGGTCTTCTTCTCTTCGGTGGTCGCGCTCACGCTCAGTCCGGCGCTGTGCTCGACGCTGCTGCATGTTCCGAAGGAAAAAAAGCATGGTCCGCTGCGCTGGCTCAACTTCGGGCTGGAGCGCGGGCGAAGCCGCTACGTCGCAGTCGCGGCCGGGCTGTCCAGGCGGCGCTTCCTCACGGTGCTCTGCCTGCTGATTGCCATCGGCGGCAGCGTATATATCTTTGAGCGCAGCCCGACCTCGTTCCTTCCCGATGAAGACCAGGGTATGATCTTCGGGGCCATCCAGCTGCCCGAAGGCGCTACCATTGAACGTACCCAGGCCGTGCTGGATGAGATAACGCCGAAAATCCTGAATACGCCCGGCGTTGCATTCACCGTGGGTGTGGCCGGATTCAGCTTCTTCGGCAGCGGCGAGAACGCCGGCTTCATCCTGGCGGGGCTCGAGAACTGGGACAAACGCAAGACAAAGGATCTGCAGCTCAGCGCCATTCAGCAGCAGCTCGCAGGGCAGCTGTCGGCGGTCCCCGAGGCGCAGGTCATTATGTTTGTGCTGCCGCCCATCATGGGATTGGGCCGGACCGGCGGGTTGGATCTGCAACTGCAGGCGACCGCCGATCCCGACCCCCATAAGCTCGAAGCCGTGCTTCAGGGTTTAACGGGACAACTTAACGCGATGCCGGAAATCGCGATGGCATACAGCTCCTACAATGCCTCGACACCCAGCCTGTTCATCGACGTCGACCGCGTCAAGGCGGAGGCGCTGCAGGTTCCGGTGGCTTCGGTGTTTGCCGCCCTGCAAAACCAGCTGGGATCCCGTTATGTCAACGACTTCAACGTCCACGGACAGGTTAACAAGGTGATCGTCCAGGCGGACTGGCCCTACCGGAAAGATCCCACCGCGATCGGCAGGATTTTCGTGAAAAGCGAAACGGGTGCTATGGTACCGCTGGCGTCGCTGGTCAAGGTGTCCACCATTCTCTCGCCGCGGTCCGTGACGCGCTACAACCAGTTTGCAACCGCTCCTTTCAGCAGCGTTGCCCTCGCGCCGGGAGCCAGCAGTGGCGAGGTGATGGACAAGATTGAAGCGATGGCGGCAAAGTCGCTTCCAGAGGGCTACCGGATCGCCTGGTCCGGCATGAGCTACCAGGAGCGCAAGACCGCCGGCCAGTCCACCACCCTGATTCTGATGGCGCTTGTGTTCGGCTACCTGTTCCTCGTGGCCCAGTATGAAAGCTGGACCATTCCGCTGCC
>JBNLDM010000150.1:0-8319 GCA_050304335.1 Pontiella sp. | reverse complement strand
CTCTGCTTCTCCGCCTCCATCGCAAACTCGCCGCCCTCATGCACCTGGCGCTTGCGCTTCTCCAATAGGTTGATCGTTTCGTTTGCCATGTTCGTTTCCAAATTGATGACGACCCCTATTGCAACAGGTGTGCCACCGTGTTGCCGAACAGGGGCGACATAGCTGTAAGCTATTAGCTATAAGCTATTAGCTAAAATACGGGGTAGAAAGGGGGTCCGGGGGGAGGGAGGGGTCCCTTCGGAAATAAATGTCGCTATGCAGGGTGGCTAAGTTCGGTCAAGCCTACAACCCACCGCAAAACAACACCTTGCGCGGAATTCCGACATTTATTTCCGCCGCCGAGATTCCGACACAGGTTTTGTCGGGATATGCGCGCAGCACCGTGGTTTGTTCCTCCAAAGCCTTTTGCGATGGAGCAAGTACGTTGACCTTGAATTAGCGCTTTCGCTCCGTCATCCAAACGTGCTGCGGAGAAGTAAAGCGGAGCAACGAGTTTTTGCACACCAAAGCGATGCCTATAATATATATCAGAGACCTGCGTGAAGCGACTGAAGGTCACGAGATCAATTGGATTTTTAACCCAGTGCGAGGGAATATCATTTAATCGGAATGATCACATCCATCCATGCTGCAATTACTTCCTTAAAGATATCAAGGAAGTTCCCACTCCTCGGGTACAAGTGCAGGCGGTTTTGCCCAAGGAGCCTCAACGATGGAATCCTGAAGCCAGTCGTCGCGGAGGTTTGCATGTTCGGTGACAATAATTTGGAAGCCGGGACATTCTTTCTCTACAAAGCGATATAGCATGGCAAAAAACTTCCGTACCTTTTCGAGGTCGGCATCTCTCTCTGTTTCTTCGACTGTTCCTGATGCGGCTTTATAGACCTGTTCCGACGGGAAATACACTTGCGTAGGCTGGTCGAGAAATAGAAAGGAAGGTATCGGTTTATTGTTGTTCGAGGAGAAATTATGCAATGAAAGCAGTGCTCCCAAATGGTTAAGCGAATTCGAGCGTTGAGCATCTTGGGCGAGGATGCAGTGATTGGGTGGTTTAGATATCATTCGACGGAATAATCATTTATACAATTTCCGTCAGGAAAACCGGAGATATGACATGACGAAGAACGACGTGCGCGATTGGGTGGCCCAGCAGAAAACCAGATGGGACTGATTCCTCCATGCAGATTCTATCGTTCATATTTTTTCATATTCTGTTTGTCGTAATTTTCTTTCTACTATTCAGGCTTCGATCGCGGCGTGCCCGGAGAGACGGGCCAACGAGCATCCTGCGGTATCCCTTGCTGATCAAAACCATCGCGGTGCTGGGTACTTCCCTTTTTATGGCCGGCTATGTCTATTCGCTCATGCAGACGGCGGGTATGGAACGACTTCAGGTGGCAGGGCTGGGACTGCTTATCATGCTACCTGTATTAGTAGGTGCATTGGAGGTGTTCTGCTACGAGGTCAGTTATGATGAAAGCTTTGTCTGCGGCATGTCGCCGTGGGCCGGTGCGGTCATGATGCACCTGGACGAGATTGCAGGTCTCGAATACTCGCGCTGGAAGGAGCAGTATATTGTTCGCTCAGTGAACGGAACCGCGATCCGGCTCAATCGCTACATCTCGGGCTCCGAGGAATTCCTTATGTTCATCAATGCGGTGCTGGCCCTCAACGCAGAGGAATAGAGAAACAAACCGGAGATTTTGACATGACGAAGAACGAAGTACGCGAATGGGTGGCGCAGCAGAAATGCGGAATGGGCGCGGCGATTCTGGAAGCCAACGGCACCGTTGTCATTCGACGACTCAAGCGCCAGAAGTGGTTTCATGCCGCAAAGAAGGTGGGGGCGTTCGCCCCGGTGGCCGATCAGCCCGATGTTTCCCTGGTAATGTCGGATCCGGAGAAAACCTTTTACATTCCGGCCTATGATGAAGCCTTCGGTGGCTACCGGTTGGCAAAAATGGGAGAGACGTTCAGGCGCAGCCGGCTGTGCGGACTGGAGCCGGTCGATCCCGAGTTTGTGGAGGCGGATGAAATCGACCTGATCCTGGTGCCCGGCACGGCCTTCGACAACCAGGGCAACCGGATCGGACCGGAAGAGGACGTCTACGAGAAGCTGCTTCCTTACTACAACGCGCTCAAGGTCGGCGTTGCCTTTGAGTGCCAATGCCTGCCTACGGTTCCGGCCGATCCCGACGACACGGTCATGGACTTCATCCTCACTGAAGCCAAGTGCCTGGATTGCTCGGCCTAATTTTTACCACAGAGTGGTTGAACCGCAGATATTTCACGCAGTCATCGTCTCAGAGGGATGGACGCGCTTATTCACCGGAGCCGATGGCATCATAGATAAACGGCTTGATTCCATTTTCCGTGTCGGGTCGATAGGGCATGAACTGCTCCATGGTCATACAATCAGCTTGCTGCCGGCGGGACGAACTTTTTACGCGATGCCTAGATGGCGTTATGGTTGGTCTGAGCCCATTCAGCCAGCGGAGTTATTTTTTCGAGCAGGGACTCCCCCAGATCGGTGAGGCTGTATTCCACTTTAGGCGGTACGGTGGGATAGACCTTTCTTGCAATGTACCCGTCGCATTCGAGCGATCGTACAGGGGTCAGTACAGGGGTCATACAGGGGTCATACAGGGGTCAGTCCGATATTCTAATATTTTGATTGATCCTTCTTCGTTCCAGTGCCAGAAATAGCGGCATGCCAAGGAAGCCGAGAATCGAGTTTGCCGGAGCGGTGTATCACGTCATGAGCCGGGGGAACCGGCAGGATGCTATTTTCCTGGATGACCGGGACTGCGAGACGTTTCTGGATACGCTGGCCGAAGCATGCGGTCGTACCGGCTGGAGGGTTCATGCATTCGTGCTGATGGGCAATCACTACCATCTGCTGCTGGATACGCCGCAGGCGAATCTCGTGGCCGGCATGAAATGGCTGCAGGGAACGTATACCCAGCGCTTCAATTCGCGCCATAGGCAGTGGGGCCATCTGCTTCAGGGAAGGTACAAGGCGCTGGTGGTGGATTCTTCCGCTGGAGAGTATTTCCAGACCGTTGGCAGCTATGTCCACCTGAACCCGGCCCGGGCCGGACTCTTTGATTTGGCGTTGGGAAAACTGAGCGACTTCCGCTGGAGCAGCTACCCGTTGTATCTCCGTCCGTCAAAGCGGCCGGACTGGCTCTGCGTGGACCGGATTCTTGGCGCAGCGGGACTGGCCGACGATAAGGCCGGGCGGGATGCATTCCGCCGGATTATGCAGAAGCGGGTGGCGGAGATTGCAGCCCACGCGACCCCTCGGGATGCCGATGCGAGTTGGGCCGATATCCGGCGGGGGTGGTGCTACGGAGGCGAAGACTTTCGCGAGGCACTTCTCGGCAAACTGGAGGGAATTATCGGAGTAAACGGCAAGAGGGAGTCGTTCGGCGGAACCGAAACCAGGCAGTATGATGAAGCCGCAGCCGCAAAACTTTTACAAGCAGGGTTGAATGCGCTGCGCCTCAGCGAGGCGGACCTGGGGGCTATGAAGAAGAACTGCACGGAAAAGTGCTGTCTGGCACAAATGATCCGACGGAACACCTGCGTTTCCAACGAATGGATTAAACAGAGTCTGCATATGGGGAAAGCCACAAACTTTGCCGCCCTGGTCAAAAGAGCGGATGAAGATTTCGCCCGGCCCGTCATGAACAAGTTGAAAAATATTAAAATATCGGACTGACCCCTAATGCTGATGGGCGCTTACGAGTATGGCTTCGAGGGATGCTTCATCACGAACTGCAATCCGGCCGCTGGAGGGATGATGCTTGAATGGACGGCCTTCCCCATGTGGGAGGCGACGGTTAAATGGTCAACCAACCTCATCATCATGCCCTTC
Organism: Pontiella sp.; assembly: GCA_050304335.1. Lineage (GTDB taxonomy): Bacteria > Verrucomicrobiota > Kiritimatiellia > Kiritimatiellales > Pontiellaceae > Pontiella. The sequence continues at coordinate 4,439 of JBNLDM010000150.1, read as the reverse complement.
ACCGACCTTGCGACTCCGATGCCGTTCCCGGCGAACTGCTTCACCGATCTCGTACACGGAGCCGCGAACTGTGCTTCTATAGGGTTGAGCTGCAACCGTGATCTGGATGGCTCCTGCGTTTGCAGCATTAAAGCCTGGTGGACACATCAGCAGGTTGTGCCTTCCTCGTGCGGCCACGAGCCTGCGGCGGTTGCGGTGCGTGTGACTTGAAGCGTTTCGCCGCTGATTGCGCGATCTCTATGTCAGCAAGAATCTGACAGGCTCGACAGGTTTACTAACCACTGAGGGCACAGAAGTCGCAGAAGAGCAGGAAGAAACCTCTGTTAACTCCGTTGGCTCTGTGTGAGATAAGGTGTAACGGATCGCAGGATCGACAGATTTTAATTTCACCACATAAGACACAGAGGTCATTAGGGAAATGTTCACCAACTTCAAACAGCCAACTACAAACCGCAAACAACAAACTGAAAGCGGACCTGTTTCCTAGTCGGAACCCTTGATCCTGCGCCACAACCGGGAAATGCCCCCTTTTACCTTCCCCCATGTCCAGGCAGCGCCCTTCTTGGCGCCGTCCCATAGCAGCATGCCCTCGACAACACGTGATAGAATGAAGGTCAGCGCCCCGTGGACGGACCATGAACCGGCTTTCTTTCTGACCTTCCGCGCGTGTTTAAGTTCCTGGGCAACCAGCTTCTTCAGTGTCCATTTATCCTTCCACGGGATGATGCTTGCATCGACTCCGGAAAGGTCGCCGAGGTCTTCCGTATCATAATTCGGATTCCTGCCGGGCTCATATTGATCGTCGGCCTCCCGCGGGAAAGCATCCGTCAGCTCCTTCTTGAAGATATCCGTTGTCAGGATCTTCCGGGTGTTTTGTCGTCCGACGCGATAATCGTATTCCCGAACCGCGTGCTTGAAGAAGCCCAGCATGGCAAACAATGGATCGCCTCCAACCTTCTTTTTGTCCGCACCAATGATCCACAGGTTGATTTCGGATTTGCGGTTCAGGTCTGAAGCCGCCAGCAGACAGAACAGCTTGTCTTCCAGATACTCCCCGGCCTTCCTGAAGAGCTCATCGGAACCCCGGTCGTCCCTGAGAAGGTCGAATGCCGATGCAAACAGGCTCCGCGCATGGGCTATGGAATCTTTATAGTATCTGCCGGTTAAGTCGGGCGGATGGCTGGCGGAGACAACCCGGGCCTTTTCGGCCAGGATCTGCAGTGCTTCGGCATGGCTCGCCGCGCAGGTGCCGGCCAGGGCATCGTCGGGCAGCGCGTTGGCAAAGTGTGCATAGTCGTTCGCTATGCCGCGCATCCACTGCAACTGCCGGTTGACTTTATTGATGTGCTTCCAGTCTTCATTGGATGCTTCGCTGCAGACGGCATCCACGCAGCGCATGGCGTTTGTTATGAGATCCGGCGAGCGGTTGCGCTCATGCGAAAACAGGGTTTGTTGTTTTGATTTATTCATGTTCGGGTCGATCAGGATGAAGATGCGGTCCTCGTTGATCAAGCCGCCGTCCGCCCGGCTCGAAAGCTGCATCGCCTTTTTCAGCGGTTCATTGCGGAGCATGCCCCCGTCATAGTGCTCGACATCCTGCGGATCGGCCCCCAGATACGTGTTGATCCGGGGGGGCGCATTGGGGTAATCGCCCAGCGTCTTCTTCAGTTTCTTCGGGGTAAAGGCGAGAGGAAATGTGCCGCTGGCCACGGCGCTATTGCTGATCCGGGTCCAGTAATCCACATCCAGCAGCGTGTCGTCATCCACCTCGAATTCGTCGAAAAAGGAAAAGTAGGTCTGCATCTGCCCTTTGATTTCACCCAGTTCGGTATTCCGATAGGGAATCTGGTAGTCCACGCCGGCCAGATTGGTCACGGAAAAGGCGAGACGCAAGGCGTCGCCTTCGTCCGGCGCGCAGCTCGCCCGCTGTACCACCTGCATCGTGAATGCGTCGTCCTTGTCATCGGGATGCTCCGGTTTCCGGCCCTGGAGGTAGAGCTTCATCAGCCGGTCCTGCACGTCGTCTGTCTTGAACAGCGCCCCCGGATATTTGTTCTGGCTGTCCTGCAGCATTTTGAAATCAACCTTGTCGACCCAGCACTTTTTGAGGATGTCGCGACGGTTGATGTCGTGCAGAAGAACGCGTGCCACCATCGCGCCTGTCAGGCTGCCGGCCGATCCGCCTGTAATGACGTCGATCACATAGCGCGTGCTGCTGCGCGGGTTCCCTGAATCATCCGTACCGTTGAGGTATTCCAGGGTGTAGAGCAGCTCCGACAGCGCCCCGCCTTCGTACGATCCCAGCGAAACCGCGCCCGCGATCACCAGCGAAATCTTAACCACGCTCTGCATCTCCGACATGCCGCCCTCCTCGGTTTTTCCGGGATTAAAGCGGAGATTTAATCAAATTTCAAATTCACAAGCCCTTAATCTATCTGAAATCCATGGTGTAGTGTTTATTAATTTTAAATCGAAGTGCGCGACATGCTGAAGTCGTTTTGAAGGCGGATCAGCGTAAATGGACGCAGAGTATTCTGCGCGCGGTACAATCTGACAGGATAACAGGATCGGCAGGATACAACTCTGCTGCCTCCGTTAGCTTCGTGTGAGATTCAAATATGCGCAGTGCAGGCAGGATATGTTCGGCGATCGGCCGTTTTGCGATTTCTGAATGTGCCGCCGGCCTAGTACAGTGTGTAGGCTTTGTGTTCGACGTTGTAGCGGTTGGCCTGCTCGAGGTTGATCACATAGGTTTCGCCTTCACGAAACGCGGTGGTGGCGGCGAACCGGGTTTCCATGCCGCTGCCTGCTTTCCGCACCCGCAGGTCGTGGTTGCGGGGACGAACGTTCAGGCATATATGACACCCGGATGGAAGGGATACCATTTCCCCGTTGAACAGGATCTCATAGGCACTCTGGGTGGCGTTGTCGACATAGATGTCTACCTTCGGGTCTCGGACGGAGGTACGCATGACGCTCATGAAGCCCAGCGCCATCAGCAGCATCATAAACGGCACCAGCGGTCCGAAGATCGCCACCAACTGGATGGTTGAAAAGTCGGGACCGTTCTTGCGGGGCAGGAAGCGGGATATGACCAAGCCCAGGATCGAGCAGCCCAGGGTGATCAGGAGCCCTTTCCACAGCCAGCCGGGATAGGTGCGCGCATCCTTGCCGATGGCCTTCTCGCTCAGCCTGGCGGTGCCGAGCGGCGTGGTCGGTATATCCTGCATCAGGTAGAGCGCCTTGGTGGTCTCCACGGTATCAAACGTACCGATGGCATCGGGGGCGGCCTCGTGGAAGATCGTCTTGTGCGGGGCATACAGGGTGAGCAGATTGCAGGGCTCGATGCAGACATAGGTTTCGGTGATCGGCGGCGAGGAGGCCGTCAGGGTGATCCGTTCCGGCTGAATGATCGAAGGCGTTGTTCCGGAAGCATCCTGCGCCTCCAGCGGTGCCCCCTGCATCGCAAGCGCGAGACAGGCCAGCAAACAGATCCGGTTGTATGAACACCTCATTAGTACACCCGCCTTGCTTCTATTCTCCGGTTGGCTCAAGCACTCCGGCTTTCCCATCCGATTGAATACCTATTGGTGTCCCTAATCCATATAAATCTCCCGGGAAGAATGCAACAGCATGCAGAAACTTTCCGGCGGGATGCAGTCCGGATTCCTCCATTCTGTCCCGCCGGCGCGTGTGACGGCGACCGCCTATTTCATCGCGCAGACCGCGCAGGTACAGCCGGCCGGGTGCTGCGCGGACGCCATGTCATCGCCCTTCATCCCGCACATGCTTTTGCATCCGGTCATGGTCAATGCGATGCCGGTCATTACAACGAGTCCTAGTATCACTGATTTTATCATGCTCGAGCTCCTTTCAATGTTTGTTTCCGTACATACATTCGGTTGCACCGAGGTTTTGTGACCTGTTTTCACCACAGAGGGCGCGGAGGTGCCCAAAGTGAACCGCAGATTGCGCAGATAGACGCAGACAGAATCGGCAGGTCTTTATTCTCACCACAGATAATTGGGAGTGAAGAGAAGAGCGATCAATTTCACAAAGGAGCACGTTAGATACAGAATAGCAGGAAAAAAGCCTCTGTTAACTCCGTTGGCTCTGTGTGAGATAAAAAAGACCTGATTACAGGATCGACAGGATTTATTTTTACCACAGCGGGCACGGAGGTGCCAAAGGAAGGGAAGGTGAACCGCAGATTTCGCGGCACATACTCGAATTCATTTATCTCTCGCCCGCTGCGCTCAAATCGCGATGACACTAAGGTATTTCCGTGGCTTTGCGCCTTCGCGCCTTGGCGAGAGACTTATCGGCATCAGAGGGGGCAATGTGAAAATCAATCGGGATGCCGCAGGAGCAGTCGGTTTGTCCCGCCGAGGGGGGGCAAGGGATGCCGGATCATTGGCCTGTTTGTTATATGTGGGAGG
>JBNLDM010000149.1:0-3793 GCA_050304335.1 Pontiella sp. | reverse complement strand
TCACGGGAGGGTGGCTTCGCTACATGATTTCAAATGGGCGGGTTCCGGTTGGGGCGGCGGTTTCGAAAACGGTGCCTGGGCGGTCCAATGCATTGAGCGCGATGGTAAGTGGTACCTGTATTGCCCGCTGCAGGGCCGGGGCATCGGGGTGCTGGTGGCGGACAATCCCTTCGGGCCCTTTACCGATCCCATCGGGAAACCGCTGATCGGCGGCGACAACATCGATCCGACCGTGTTCATTGACGACGACGGGCAGGCTTATATGTACTGGGGCAATCCCAATTGCTGTTATGTGAAGTTGAACAAGGACATGATCTCCTTTGATACCAGCATCGGCGACAACGGTCTTGTGGTGCTGGACATGACCATCGATGAATTCGGAAAACGCAGCAAGGAAGACGAAAAGCGCGCCACTACCTATGAGGAGGGCCCGTGGCTCTACAAGCGTCAGAATCTCTACTACCTTTTCTTCGCCGGCGGACCCATCGGGGAACATCTCGGCTACTCCACCAGCAAGAAGCCCGAAGGACCGTGGAAATACGGCGGCGTTGTGATGGATCCACAAAGCGCCTTCACCATCCATCCCGGCGTGGTCGACTTCAAAGGGAAGACCTATCTGTTCTACCACAATGCCGACCTTCCCGGAGGCGGTGGTTTCAAGCGTTCGGTTTGCGTCGATGAAATGGAGTTCAAGTCCGACGGATCGGTCAAGAAAGTGGAACCGACCAAGGAAGGTCCTGGTCAGGCGGTCCACCTCAACCCCTACGAACAGGTCCAGGCCGAAACCATCTGCTGGACCGGCGGCGTTGAAACGGAACCGTGCGAAGAGGGCGGCATGAACATCTGCGATCTCGACGACGGCGACTACATCAAGGTCAAGGGCGTTGACTTCGGCGCCGGCGCTTCCATGTTCGGCGCGCGGGTGGCTTCGACCACCAGCGGCGGGAAGATCGAACTGCGTCTGGACAGCGAGGACGGCAAGCTGATCGGCACCTGCCGCGTACCCCGGACCGGCGGCGAACAGAAATGGGAAAACACCTCGTGCGAAATCAAGGGTGCATCAGGCGTGCACGATCTCTATCTAAAGTTTGTCGGCGACGGCGATCTGTTCAACGTCAACTGGTGGATGTTCAAGAAGAAGTAAACCTAAATCCGGGAATGAAAATGAAGGAAACGGTGTTTTATGCAATAATACCGGTTTAAACTCAAAATCCGTTTCCTCATCCACAAGGTGATTTCTGTATGTTTCCTTCATTTTCATCCTGCGGATGGCCGATTTTTCTGCACCTGCCTCGGTTCAAGTGCCTTGAGGTAAACCGCTACATCTGCGGCTCTTGAATCTCACAGCTACAGCAAACTTGGCCATTCCCGAATCTAGGGTAAATGAAGAGATGCACGATATGATTCCGCGGCGGTATATTTTGTCGGCGATGCTGGACGCGGTTTCCTCCCATGCCGGGTCGGAGTTACTCTCGTGGGCGCAAACGCCGCCAATGGGCTGGAACAGCTGAGACTGCTTTGGCACAACCATTACCGAAGAACAGACCCGGTCGCAGACCGATGCCATGACGAATCATCTGAAGCCTTATTGATGGACCTACCTGACGGTGGATATCCAGAGGGACGAGCCTAACGCCAAGGGAGATGGCTACATGCCCGGGGTGCCGCTGCAGATGAATCATTACAGCCAGCTCACACCGGCTCTGAGCTGGTTTCCTTCGGCCGCCGACGGTAAGGGCTTCAATCCGCACGCCCGATGATCCTGAGTCTGTCGCCAGGCGACACCCCGGTAGAGCGGGGCGGGCATGTGATGAACCATGCCAACATGTGGTGCATCGCGCGCTCGCCGCTCATTCTCGGGGCGGGCTGCCAAAGAGATCGCGGAATGCGAAGGCGTGGCAGACGCTATACTTTTTAATTTGCATTCGAAACCTGATCGTCTGGTTGTCGCGTCCGCTCCTTCAGAATTCTGTGCATACGAGTAAAACACTATCCCTTATCCGGTTAGGCCTCCAAAGGTAGTTTCATAATCGCATATTGACCATTCAATAGTACTGATTGCGAGACGAATCGATATGATTAATATGGGTACAAATGCGAGAAGGCTAAGTCTGGTTCCGCATTGGTAGATTGTCGTTGGGAACGGTGTCTTTGGGTGCGTACCCATGCCGATCAACGATGAATGGCTAGAGGAGATGAAAATGAAACTAAAGTGGTTATTACTGGGGCTGCTGGCCATCGGTAGCAGTGCCATGGCGTCGACGATAGCGCTGTGGGATTTCGACGATACCTTTGCGGCGAATGGGGTAAGTCTTCCTTATACGACAAATGATGCCTTCGTGGTGTCCGCAACCGATAAATCCGGTAACGGAAACGATCTGAGCCTGTGGGCCGACGGGAGCTCTTGGAAGGAAATAAGATCGAACACAAACAGCTATTTCGGCGACTGGAGCATCCAGGGAGTCGGAGTAGGCTCTTGGGACTGGGAAGATCTGCGCACGGTGAGCAACACGGTGCCCTCCGGCGTCGATATCCGCACCATCACACCGATCAGCCTCACGGTCGAGTCGGTGTTCACGGTGGAATCCCATCAGTGGGACGTTTTGGTATGTCGCGACGGAAACGTGGGGAACGCGCCTTCCTTTCGCTTGCTCCTGAACGACCAGGGCCGTCCGCAGGTTCTATGGAGAAACGTGTCGGGCGAGCAGACGGAAGTGACCGGACCGGATGCGGTGGAAATCAACGCAGACAAGTGGCATCATCTCGCGGCAACGGCGGATAACAGTAATCTTTTACTCTACCTCGATGGCAAATTGATTGCGTCGAATACCATGTCGAATGTCGGGCTGGAACTTGATTCCGGAACGGGTACGGGCGCTGATCAGGCACACACCTGGAACGGAGGCGACTGGTCCGTTTGCCGGGGCATGTGGCAGGGTAGCAAGAGCGACGGATACAGTGGCAAGATCGATGCGGTGGCCATTTCCGACGAAACGCTGGTTCCGGCTGATTTCGTTTTGCAGTTCCCGATTGCTGAGGGTCCAGTTGTTCCTGCCGATGGGGCATCAACCACTAACCGTGCCATTTCGGCTACCATGTACCCCTTTGGACAGACTATTGACTCGCTAGAACTCTTTGTCGACGGCGCTTCCGTTGCAACCACCAATGTCGCTCTCTTGGCTGCCTCGGCCATTGTAACCTACGACGGTTCTGCGATTGCCGCCGGTACGCACACAGGCATGGTCGTCACAACGACAACGGACCTTCAGACCTTTACCAACGAATGGGTATTTACATTCGTCGATACGATTCCTGAACCTGCTCTCTACGCATCCGAATTGTATAACATCAACTATGCCGGCCGCACTGGCTCCAACATGACGGTGCCCGACGGGACCGTGGTCAAGGCTCCGGCGATCACCTCCAACGACCGTTGGAACAACCTGGTCGCACCCACTGCGAATAGCTGGGAATCGTGGACTCCGTCTTCGCCGCTCACGATCAACAATGCGTACGGCACGAACACGATCAGCCTGACGTGGTCCGGTTCGGCACACGACTGGAGCAACGGTGGATTTGGCTACGCAGCCTTGTTCAACGGGTATCTCGGTTCCGGCGGGTTCGACGGCAACATGGTCATCAGCGGGCTCGATACCAATGCCACCTACGACATCTACTGCTACTTCACGTGGGGATGGACCACGAGCATGTCGACCTTCACGGTTACCGAGGGAACGGCGCAGTTGCCATCCGCGACTGTTACGCCGGTGCAGGCCAATGCCGGTTCCTATTC
>JBNLDM010000148.1:0-15618 GCA_050304335.1 Pontiella sp. | reverse complement strand
AGTGGAGCTTTCATGGCTCCCGCACCTCTTCCAACGGGGAGAGATTCTTAAACAAGTTTTTTGAAGGATCGAATTCGAGATTCCGGTCGTTCGGAGTAGGATTTAGGAAATACTTCATCTGCATACTAGCCCCATTAGCACGAACTTCATAAAATATAGGACCTAGGATTTTCCCATATAATGCACTTGTTATTTCTCCATCAGTATTTTTTTTTGTTCTGACTCGGTATATAAAGCATTGGGACTCTCTATACTCACATGAGTCATCGTTTTCATGTGCATATGTTCGTGACGTCCATTTGGTAGAGTAGCCACCCGTCGGAGCTATCCGCGGCATTGATAAAACACTTCCTTCTCTGGGTGTAAACTCAAGTTCCTGAATTCCATCTCCGTTATTTGAGAAGGTTAGAATAAGCTCAGCGTCGAATAATTGAATTCCATCCTCCCTGGTATCTCCTAACTTTGCGTGAAGAGTAAAAATGAAATCTGCAATTTCACCGTCACCATACGGGGGAAGCCAGTCGGATTTGATAAGATCATATCCCAACGGTATGTTGAATTCGGGCACTTTAAAGCTCCACGAGTCCAAAAAACGTGCATACATGGGAATGGGGTCTGCCACAGGTTTTAGGACAATATTAACAACTGGATCCCAAGGTTGCCATTTGCCTGCAACCTCATTGGTAAAACTGTACGATCCGCCCTGATCCCGGTAATACGCGTTTCCGTTGATCTTCATTTTCATGGTCTTGTCGTAATATTCCCCTCCTACCGATATTCCGTATTTTACTGAGCCTCTCAAACTCGGTATCGTAAGCGTGAGCTGTCCGTTAGTATCAGTTACACCGTCTACTTGGCTTCTGATATCCTTGCCAAACTCGGGGCCGGGGATCCATTTTTCAAATGTGGTCATTTGAATGGTCGCATTTGTTACTACCACTCCTTCGTCGTCCGTCACACGAAACGTAATTTGAGCCAATGGAATGGCTGATAATGCGTGTATTTGAAAAAGCAATGTTGTTACCAACAAGATAATCACGTTTTTCATTTCAAACCTCCTTTTAGAACCATGTCATTAAAGAACAAATAAACATATGTATAAGCAACATTCTTAAAGTCACTATGAAACCACGGTCCTTCATTATTTACTGCCACTCGACCTGAAGGCCACCCGTCTTTAAAACCCATCAAATCCCTATTAGTACCAAAATATAAAGTAACAGGATTTCTCCCTGTCGCCCGTGATGTTGCGGGCACCGCCTCCGCCAGCACCTTGGCACGAACATACTCGTTGCTTGCCAAAGAACTCCCATCAGGGCCGTACAAGTCATCATCGTAGAAAGAGCCGAAGAATGAGTTGGCTTGCAGTTGATCATCGCTCAGCAAGGTGGCCTGATCTGGCGGCATCGTTCCATAGACAAGTCCCCCATCTGTGTCTTCGTCCACTTGAACATCATAAAAAGAATTATACTTCCATCCACCCTGCGAGTCCACTCCTACTAAAATGGCGGGCATAATTCCACCTTTCACTTTTTCCTGAAAGACCCAGGCTTTGTCGTTACCCGGCAGGTACATATTCTCCGCCGGATCATTATTGGCCAGAACATCCTCTCCGGAAGAATAGTAATTAATAGCCTGTGGAATATTGCCAAAGCGCCCATGCCATGTCAGACCAAACCGGCCATCGGAGGGGTCGAACAGCTTGTACCATTCCGAAGCCCACAATCTGTTCGGGTAACTTAGCCAGCTTGCCGGTTGAGCAATTTCCTCTGCCTGCACCTCGCTTGCCTTGTAGGCCTGCATGGCCACTGCCGCATCGATCATGAAGTACTTTTCCACCTCCAGCTCATCGTCAACAATCGCACTCGATGCAACCATGTTGCCCAGACTGTGTGCGGCTAAATATTTCTCTCCCGGCAAGGATGCGATACTCTCTGCTAGAAATGGAGCGGTTTGAAATGCGTTGATGACATCCGCATGGTAATACGCCCCGGCCGGAAGGATTCCTGGAGTCTCATTGCCATACCACGTTACGACTGTATACATTGCGCTGGAACCCGCCCAGAAAAGACGCTTGAACACCTCTGCTCCTGAGCCTCGAGCAGCCTCCTCCGTGACATTGAACCCATGAACAAACACAAATTGCTTTCCGTTACAGATCGAATCAGAATAGCGCGATGGTTCATCGGCATCGGTAGACCTACCAACCGCCCCCCCGCATTCGCCGCGCAGGTTGATCCAACGATACATCTGCTCCACGCCTGAGATCGACAGGTTGAGCTCTGCCGAAGCGACCGTTTCGCCGGAACTACTTTCCCTGATTTCGAAAATGAGTGGTTCGGTCGTGGTGCTACATCCTTCCAGCAGTAATACGGCTTCGTGATCGGATGAGATACGGCTGAGAAAAACCGAATCATTGAGCTTATTGCCGTCATAAGGTGGTGCCCCTAAATCCGGAAATACCAACTTAACCTCTGCATGGCTTAACGATTGGGCAGTCTCTACATCCTTGAAAAACTGGGTGCTATTGGTATCCGTCATTTGCGTGTAGGCAAACTTAACGGCAGCATCCTCATGAACGAGATAATAGGAAAAACTGCTGGTATCCGACAGGATTTCATCCAGCTCTATCTTTACTGGGAAAAAGTCGATCAGATCCCTCATACCGTCTATAGTCTGACTGTTGCAATCGGGATTCCCGCTATCGGGCACGTCATTGCCGTAAACCTCGGAATTAGGGTCATCGTCGTCATCGTTGATCCAGAAGCGGAAGGGTTCTCCGGAATCGGCCAGCGCAATGTCCTTTTCATCAATGGTACCATCACGATCGTAATCCGGCACCAATTGCGGAGGATCGAACACATAGATATCCAATGGATCGGGTCCGTTTACCAGACCGGCATCCGAGACCGGAGCCACCTGGTAATGTCCGGACTGCATGGCTGTAAAGCACCCGGTCATATCGACAAATGCATTGGACGATGTGCCTCCGACCAAACCCAGGCAGCCAAGTGTATTGTCCTCTATTATGTTCGGCCAGCCTCCTTCCGGAATCCAGGAGAGGAACGGATCCAGGAGCCTGGTTGAGTCGGCGATCCGCATCGACTCTCCGACGTTCACAAATGCATTTTTGCCCACTCTTGCGGCATCCAATCCAATAACATCATAAGCTGAATCATGTCGTCCCCTACCCACCACTTCCCCTTGACCGGATAGCTCTCGACAAGACTTCGTTCCGGTTATGAAGGCACCGGCATATTCGCCCGAATGGATTCCAAAACTCATCCTCGTCTCCATGGGATACGGAAAAACCGAACCATAGTTCTGCACAGTCTGCAGTACGATATCCACCAGCTGGCCATTGATAAAAACACCAAACGTCTCCGCATAATCCGGCTCCCCAACCGAAACCGGCGCATGTTCGAGAACCAGATCGTATATGCCCGGTTTGGCCGAGGGCACCTCTATTATCTCCACATTATTCCAGCTGTATGATTCATCACCGCCGGGAGTGAAAACGGAATTATAACGCTCCGGCTCCATGTACAGCTTGTCGCGATCCCCTCCGCGCATATATCCATACCGATACATATGAACGGACCAGCTGTCCGAAGGGAGAGATGAAGAACGGGTATAGATAATTTTAACGTCAGGAGGATCAACTCTCAGAGTTACTCGACACTTCGTTTTCTGCGACCCCGCCGAAACAGTGATGATGTTTGGTCCGGGGTATAACTCGACCTGCCTGCGATAGAATCCCGATGCATCAACCGCCGCGGAATAAAAGCGATCCGTTCCCCAGGGACCATTCAATCCACGCACATGCAGCTGTACAGAACCTGCCCGTGCCGCTGTGCCCTCAAGGGTAATCAACCGCGAAGATGCGAGAGAATCCGGGTCCGCTCCAGTAATGATCTCCTGACCATTTGCGTGCGATGTGATTGCAACCGTAGTGCGGACTGTGGCATCGAAAGGCGCGTAATCGAAGATATCGAGAACTCCGTCTTCGTCGCTATCTGAAGGCGGATCCTCTGTATAGCCGGGCGGCACCATACAATACAGTTCGAGCAATTCTGATGTTGTCCGCCCGACCGCATCCATGGACTCGATGGTGATGGTGTTCGACCCCGGCTGAAGTTCTACCCATGCAAGGTTCATGAAGCCATCCTGTTCAGCCTCATGCTCATTAATCAGTACGGGGGCGGAATCATCTGATTGAATGGTTAAATGGCTATATAAACCAGTGACGGTTTCACCACTGGAGGGCGCTATTACCTGCAACCTGGGTGGTCGCGCGTCGATGGTGATTACACGTTGTTTGAAGCCCTCCAATGTCATGCCATCCCTCTCACCCACAGCCAGGATACGAATTATTCTGGAACCATCATCAGCAAACCCGATCGTTGCAGAGAAATCGGCACCTGTTGAATTTGTGGTAAGGGTTGCCGTTTTAGGACCTACCAGCACAGAATGGACAGTGCCGGTGAAGAGGATCGATCCCGATACCGTCACAACGCTGTTGGTGAGCAAAGCTCCCGCTATTGGTTGATTGATGTTGATCATAGGACCTGAAACAGTTGGATAATCATCATCCCCATCCAGGAGACCATCTCCATCCGTGTCCTCAGCAAGCGGATCGCTTCCAAAAAGCAATGTTTCGTGGGCATCCGACAGCCCGTCACCATCGGAGTCCATGTCCGCAATTGCTGCGAGGTAGAATTGTTGATTCTCAGATGCAGGCAGACTCATGTTGAAGTTTGTTGATCGTTCAGTATCTATAGATGAACCGGCCAGCAACCAGTTACCCTCAATGAGATTGGTAGCTGTAAAGATTTCCAACTGGTTGGTGAAGTCCACAGGCCACTCTGCATTTACTGTAATCATTTCATTACTGCTGTTTCGAATATGCAATTGCAGATTACTCACCACTTCGGCTACCGGTATCGTCGAACCCAGGGTATGGCGAGGCAGTATCAGCAGGCCGGTTAGGCCCGTGAAGCAGACCACATCCCTTATCAACCGAACCAGGCATGCGCCCGATACAACCTTTTCTTGCGCAGTCTTTTTCATTCCTTTATTTATTAAATCCACCGCGCCTGCCGGTCAAGCGCATTTCTTTATAAGTTTTTATACAAAAAAAACCGCCCCGGACGGGACGGCTTTACTGTTGAAATATACTGAGGATTAATCGAGATCGGGAACGGTGAGGATCTCGGCCTTTTCCTTGCCGATGGCAACCGTGTGCTCGAAGTGGGCGGAGGGCTGGCGGTCGCGGGTGACGACGGTCCAGCCGTCGTTCAGGGTTTCGGTCTTGTGGACGCCGAGATTGATCATCGGTTCGATGGCGAAGGTCATTCCGGCCTTGAGCACAGGTCCCCTGCCCGGCGGTCCATAGTTGGGAATCTGCGGATCTTCATGCATGTCGCGGCCGATCCCATGACCGACAAAATCACGTACCACGGAAAAGCCGGCATCCTCGGCACAGACCTGTACCGCATTGGAGATGTCTGAGAGCCGGTTGCCTTCAACGGCCTGCTCGATGGCCCGGGCCAGGCAATCCTGGGTTATATCCAGCAGGCGCTGCCATTCGGGATCGACATTGCCGACGGCTACGGTCGTGGCGGTATCGCCCACAAAGCCGTCGTATACGAGTCCGAAATCGATACTGACCACGTCTCCGTCGCGGATCACCCGGCGGCCGGGAATGCCGTGAACCACCTCTTCGTTGACCGAGGCGCAGATATGTCCGGAAAACCCGTGATATCCGTAGAAGGCACAGGTCCCCTCTTCCTTGCGCGCCAGCTCGGCGGCATATTCGTCCAGCTCGCGGGTGGTCACACCCGGAGCCACCTTGGCGGCAACCTTATGGAGAATCGTGGCTGTCTTGCGGGCACTGATGCGCATCGCCTCCAGCTCGTTCGGTTTCTTGACAATAATCATTACACGTCTTCCAGTCCCAATTTTTTTAAAACACTGCTGCGAACCGCTTCAATCCCCTGTGCGGCATCCACGGCGTGGATCAGTTTTCTCGCGGTATAGAGTTCGATGATGGGCATGGTCCGCTCTGCGTAGACCTTGAGCCGCTGCCGGATGGTGTCCTCGTTGTCGTCGGGACGCTGCGAGAGTCCACACCCATCGACGTTGCACTTCGTATCGGTTTCCGGCGGATTAAAGGACATGTGGTAGACCGCACCGCATTTCGAGCAGGTCCGGCGCCCGGCCAGGCGCTTTACAATGACATCGTCCGGACATTCGAGCAACACCACGGCGTCCAACCGACTGTCCTGCTCATCCAGCAACGCATCCAGCATTCCGGCCTGCTCCAGTGTGCGGGGAAATCCATCGAAAAGAAAGCGGGCGTCGCCGGGTGCTTCCCTGATCGTCTCCCGGACCATTTCAACGACCGTCTCATCGGGCACGAGACGGCCCTGGTCGATGAGGGATTTGGCCTTCAGCCCCAGCGGGGTTTCCAGGCTGATCTGATGCCGCAGCAAGTCGCCGGTCGAGACGTGCCGGAATCCCCTGTCCACCAAAACTTCGGCTACGGTGCCCTTGCCGGCACCAGGGGGGCCCAATAGCACGACTGCGTTCATAGCCGTCCGCGCATCTTGCCTTTTTTAAGGAATCCGTCGTAGTGGCGCATCAGCAGATGCGATTCGATCTGGCGCATGGTGTCGAGCATAACGCCCACGATGATCAACAGGCTGGTTCCCCCGAAGAACGAGGAAACGATCCACGGTACATTGAACTTGGTCGTGAGAATGTTCGGCATTACCGCAATACCGGTCAGGAACAGGGCACCGGCCAGGGTCAGGCGGGTCATGACACGGTCGAGGTGCTCAGCAGTCGGACGGCCGGGACGGATGCCGGGTATGTATCCCCCACGCTTCTTCAGGTCGTCCGCGATCTCAACCGGGTTGAACTGTGTCGCCACCCAGAAATAGGAGAAAAACAGGATCATCGCGCCGAACCAGAACATGTACCAGCCTGATGCGGAGAAGCTGCTTGCCCATTGACGAGCCCACTCAAAGGGTAGGTAGGCCGCGATGGTCGGGAAAATCTGCAGTATGGCCGAGGCGAAGATGATCGGCATTACGCCGGAATAGTTCACGCGCAGCGGCAGGTGGGAAGATCCCCCCTGCATCATCTTGCGGCCAACCATGCGCTTGGCAAATTGGACGGGCACCTTCTGCTGCGCCTGTGTCATGGCAACCACACCCAGGGTTACAGCAAAGATCAATACGATCATCAGCGCCACATGGAACGGTCCAATTTCAGCAATGCCATCTACAGGCGTCAGCTTGTCGATCAATGTCTTAACAGCACCCGGCAGGCTGCTGATGATGTTAATGGTAATGATGAGCGAGATACCGTTACCGATACCGCGGTCCGTAATCTGTTCGCCGATCCACATCAGCAGCAGCGAGCCCGTTACCAGGGCCAGCGCCGACAGCAGGACAAAGCTGATGCCGGGAATCCGTACGACTTCGGCCGGAAGACCGCTGCCCAGGTAGTTACCGGCCTGAATCGACATCGCAATGGCCCCTCCCTGGAAAACACAGATAATCACGGTCAGGTAACGCGTGTACTGCGTAATCTTCTGACGGCCCACGTCGCCTTCGCGCTTCAGCTTCTCCAGGTGCGGAATCACCGCTGTCATCAGCTGCAGGATGATCGATGCGCTGATGTAGGGCATGATGCCCAGCGTACCGATGGTGCACTGCAGGAGTGCGCCGCCGCTGAAGAGGTTGACCATGTCAAGAAAACCGCCCTGGCCGCCGGCCTGGCTGTCGAAGAACTCGCGGATCGCCACGGCGTCCACGCCGGGAAGCGGTACGGCGGCGATCAGCCGGCAAATAAAGATCAGGCCAAAGGTGAAAAGAATCCGTTGACGGAGTTCGGTAATCTTGAAGGTGTTGACGAACGCGGAAAGCATGGCTATGGGGCCTTTCGTGGATTAAACGACTTCGCAGGTGCCGCCGGCAGCTTCGATCTTTTCCCTGGCTGATGCGGAGAAGCCGTTGGCCTTGACGGTCAGCTTCTTTTCCACGTTGCCATTTCCAAGAATCTTCACTGCGTCGAAGCGCCCGTTAGCCAGGCCCTTTTCCTTAAGCAGTGCAATCGTGACTTCGGTTCCTTCGTCGAACACGTTCAGTGCATCCAGATTAACGCCGACCACTTCCTTGGCGTTGTAGTTCTTAAAACCACGCTTGGGAAGTTTGCGGACGAGCGGCATCTGGCCGCCTTCGAACAACGGCTTATGATTGGCCCCTGCGCGGGAAAACTGGCCCTTGTGGCCGCGACCCGCCGTCTTGCCCTTGCCGGATGCGCGACCGCGTCCTACGCGGAGCTTGCGCTGCGTGGCGCCTTTTGCCGATTGGAGTGTATGCAATTCCATGACTGAATCTCCCTGGTACTGCTAGCCCTTGCGGATAGCCAGTGCTTCTTCCTTGGAGCGCAAAGAGTCCAAGGCCTTCAAAGTTGCTTTGGTTACATTAAGATGGTTGTTGCTGCCCAGCGATTTCGACAGCACATCGCGAATTCCCGCCAGTTCAAGCACGGCACGGCACGGACCGCCGGCGATAACACCGGTACCTTCCGAAGCCGGGCGGATCAAAACCTGTGCACCGCTGTACTTGCCGGTGGCGTCGTGGGGAATGGTGGTTCCGCGCATGGTAACCGTCTGCAGGTTGCGCTTGGCGGCATCGCCGGCCTTGCGGATCGCATCCGCCACCTCGGCGGCCTTGCCCAGGCCATAACCGACCCGGCCCTTGCCGTCACCCACCACAACCAGTGCCCCGAAGCTGAAACGGCGTCCGCCCTTGACCACCTTCGAGTTACGGCTGATATGAACCACGCGCTCATCGAATTCCGGCTTTTCCCGGACTTCCTGCTGATCATCGCGACGGCCTCTGCGACCCCGTCCGCCTTCGCGGCGGCCTCTGCGTTCTGTACGTTCTTCTGCCATGTAGGAAACTCCTTGGATATACCTAGAATTTAAGGCCCGCCTCGCGGGCGCTGTCAGCGAGTGTCTTCAGGTTGCTGCCGAATGCGAATCCGCCGCGATCGAACACAACCGCTTCGATGCCCTTGCCCTTGGCAGCTTCCGCAGCCTTGGTACCCAGGATCTTCGCCGCTTCGGCATTCTTGCCGTCGATGGCCGTGCCAACGATGGTTACGCGGGCGTCGTCATCGATGAACTGGACTTCGAGACGCTTGTTGGAGCGGAAAACGGCCATGCGCGGACGCTCGGCGGTTCCCTTCACCTTGTTGCGCACCCGGAAGTGGCGACGAATTCTCAAATCTCTCTTGCTTTTAGTACTCATGATTATGCAACCGCCTTACCTTCCTTGCGGCGAATCTGCTCACCCACGTAGCGAACGCCCTTGCCCTTGTACGGTTCAGCCGGTGCATAGTCGCGGATACGGGCCGCAACCTGACCGACCAGCTGCTTGTCGATCCCTTCGATGGAGACGGTGGTACCGCTCTGCACGTCAACCTTGATTCCGTCCGGAATCACATAGTTGATGTCGTGCGAATAACCGAGCGACAGCACGATCTCCTGCCCCTTCATCTGGGCCTTGTAGCCAACGCCCTCGATGCTCAGTTCCTTCTTGTAGCCCTGGCTGACGCCGGTGATCATGTTGTTGATCAGGCTGCGCACGGTACCGAACATGGCCTTGCCATGCTTGCTTTCGTCCGTACGGGAAACGATGACGCTGTTGTCTTCAAGGGCCACCGCGATGCACGCCGGCGCCGTGTAGGAGCTTTCGCCCTTGGCACCCTTGACGGTAACGGTCTGCCCGCTAACCTCGACGGTCACGCCGTCGGGGATTAAAACTGGTTGTTTACCTACTCTTGACATAACTAAACTCCGATTTGCCTACCAGATGTAGCAGAGGACTTCGCCTCCGACGTGCTTTTCCCTGGCTTCGTTGTCGGTCATCACCCCCGAAGAGGTGCTCAGGATGGCTGTGCCGATGCCGCCCAGTACGCGCGGAACCTCTTCGGCGTTGACATACTTCCGGCAGCTCGGCTTGCTGATGCGGCGAAGCCCCTGGATGACCGGCTCGCGGTCGATCGTGTATTTAAGGAAAACATTCAGGATGCTTTTGCCGCCGTCGTTTTCCATTGTGTAATCCTTGATGAACCCTTCGGCCTTGAGGATGCGTGCGATTTCGCTCTTCATCTTGGAATGCGGCATCTGCACGACCTTCTTTTCAGCCATGTTCGCGTTGCGAATGCGGGTCAACATATCAGCGATTGGATCTGTAAGTACCATTTCTTAAACCCTCTTCCTTAGTTGCCCGTTGCAAACGGCATTCCCATCATCGTGAGCAGTTCCCTGGCTTCCGCATCGGTCGCTGCCGAAGTGACAAACGTGATGTCCATGCCATGGGACTTCTTGACCTTGTCCGGATCGATTTCCGGGAATACGGTCTGTTCCTTCAGGCCCATTGAATAGTTGCCCTGTCCATCGAACGAGTTGCCGGGGATGCCGCGGAAGTCGCGAATACGCGGAAGCGTAACGTTGACCAGGCGGTCCATGAATTCATACATCCGGTCACCGCGCAGCGTAACGCGCGCGCCGATCGGCATACCTTCACGCAGCTTGAAGTTCGATACGCTCTTCTTGGCCTTGGTGATAACGGCCTTCTGACCGGTGATCTTGCCGAGGTCGTCGGCCAGCGCGGTCAGCGTGTCGCGGTCGTGGGACAGCGATACGCAAATATTGAGCACGATCTTCTTCAGTGCGGGAACCTGCATTTTGCTCGCATAGCCCTGGCTTTCAATCAGCTTCGGAGCTATCGCATCTTTGTATTTAGTTTTCAGTGTTGGGGCCATTGCACCCTTCCTCCAAAATTACGGTTCCATTCCCAGGAACGGTTACTTGGACACCTTCAGGTTGGAAATCGCGATCGGGGCTTCCTTCTCGGCGATCCCGCCCTGCGGGTTGTCCTGTGTCTTCTTCATGTGTTTTCTAACGAAATTAATTCCTTCAACAAAGGCCCGCCCGGACTGGGGATTAACCTCCAGCACCTTGCCGCTCTTGCCCTTGTCGTCTCCGGCGATAACCGTAACAGTATCGCCCTTCTTGATATGGCATTTGCTCATAGTCGATCTCCTCCGCGGCTACAGGACTTCGGGAGCCAGCGAAACCACCTTCATGAAGTCGGCGTCGCGAAGCTCGCGGGCGACCGGCCCGAATATACGGGTGCCGCGCGGGTTCTTGTTATCATCGATAAGTACGGCCGCGTTGCTGTCGAACCGCAGGCATGAGCCGTCGGAACGACGGATCGTGCTCTTGGTGCGAACCACGACGGCCTTGACCACATCACCCTTTTTGACCATGCCGTTGGGCTGGGCTTCCTTGACGGTAACGCGGATGACATCGCCTACGCGCGCCACCTTGCTCTTGGTACCGAGCACGCGGATGCACATCACGCTGCGCGCACCTGAGTTATCCGCTACTTTCAAACGTGTTTGTTCCTGAATCATCGCTTCTTCCCCTACTTGGTCGATTCCGCAACGACGTCCACCAGGCGCCAGCGCTTCAAGCGGCTGAGCGGGCGGGTTTCCATCACGCGAACGACGTCGCCAACCTTGGCGCGGTTTTCTTCGTCGTGGGCGTGTACCTTCTTAGAGACGCGGATTTCCTTGCCGTACAGCGGATGGCGTACACGACGTTCGATCAGCACTACGATCGATTTGTCGCCGCTCTTGCTGGCAACGCGGCCTTCGCGGGTCTTTCTGAGATTTCTATTGCTCTCTGACATGACCTCTACCCTTCAACTTTCTTTTGATTCCGGATGGTCTTGATGCGGGCAACCGAGCGGCGCAGTTCCTTGATGCGCGCCGGGTTTTCCAGCTGACCGGAAACCTGCTGGAGCTTCAGATTGAACTGCTCCTTCTTGATTTCGCTCATCTGCTGATCCAGCTCTTCCACCGTCATTTCTTTCAATTGCTTAACCTTCATGGCCCATCCCTATCGTTAGTCGTGAGCGTGCCGCTGAACGAAACGGGCACGGATCGGCAGCTTGGTGGCTGCGAGGCGGAGACATTCCTTCGCCAGCGACTCCGGAATCCCGTCCATTTCGAAGAGCATGGTTCCGGGCTTTACGACGGCGACCCATGTGTCGACGCCGCCTTTACCCTTACCCATACGAACTTCCAACGGCTTCTTCGTAATCGGTTTGTCGGGGAAAATGCGGATCCACAGTTTCCCTTTACGTTTCATGGCACGGTTCGCGGCGACACGGCACGCTTCGATCTGGATATTCGTGATCCAGCCGCGTTCGAGGGCCTGGAGACCATACTCCCCGTAGGCCAGCTGGTTGCCGGCCTGTGCAAGACCGCGACGCGAACCGCGCTGCACCTTCCTGTGTTTAACTCGTTTTGGCATTAAAGGCATGGTTCAAACTCCTCGGATTACTTTTCCGCTTCCTTGCAGATCCACACCTTGATGCCGATGATGCCGGCCACGGTGTTGGCCTCGGCCGTTCCGTAGTCGATGTTGGCGCGCAGCGTGTGCAGCGGGATCTTGCCTTCCTTGTAACTTTCAGTACGTGCGATTTCCGCTCCGCCGAGACGACCCGCCACCTGGATCTTGATACCCAGGCCGCCGTTGTCCATCGCCATCTGCAGTGCGCGCTTCATGGCGCGACGATAGGACACGCGGCGTTCGAGCTGCATGGCTACATTTTCGGCCACCAGCACGGCGTCGAGGTCGGGCGATTTCACTTCGGCGATCTCGATGTAGATCTCCTTCTTCGTGAGCCTGGAGAGTATGTCGCGGAGCTTGTCGATGTCTTCGCCCTTGCGGCCGATGACCAGACCCGGACGCGCACTCTTGATGGTCACGCGGATACGGTTTGCATAACGCTCAATGTAGATATCCGAAACAGCCGCGTCCTTGAGGCGGTCGGCAACCAGTTTGCGGATGTCGGTATCTTCCTTGAGCATGGTGCCGAAGTCACGCTTGTCCGCGTACCAGCGCGAACGCCAGTCCTTGGTCAATGCGAGTCTCAGCCCAATAGGATTTACTTTTTGACCCAAAACGGTCTCCTTTCCTCAACTACGCGTTGTCGCTTAGAATTACGGTTATATGGCTGGTCTTCTTCTGGATCGGACTGGCCATGCCACGGGCGCGCGGACGATAACGCTTCATCATCGGTCCGCCATCCACGATGGCGTTTTTAACAATCAGGCTGTCGGCCGACACACCCTCGTTGTTTTCGGCGTTTGCAATCGCCGACTTGAGGGTCTTGCCGATCTGGACAGCAGCCTTGCGGGCGTTGAACTCGGTAATGCGCAATGCATCCGCAACCGGCAAACCCTTGATTTCGTTTGCCAGGTCACGCGCCTTGGTCGGCGACATTCTCACATATTTGGTTGTTGCTGACACTTCCATGGTGTTTTCACTCTCGTTTTGTCCACGGTGTAAAGGGCGGACAGTTTATGTCTTTGCATTTTGAAATCCAGCGATTTCAGCAAAAAAACTATTTCTCCGTTGCCATACCGTGGGTTCTGAAGGCGCGGGTAGGCGAAAACTCGCCCAGTTTGTGCCCGACCATGTTTTCCGTAACAAACACCGGAACGAATACCTTGCCGTTGTGAACGTTGAACGTATGCCCCACGAACTCCGGAACAATCATGGATCCGCGTGCCCAGGTCTTGATCGGGGCCTTGCGTCCCGAATCCTCCATCTTGCGAACCTTCTTGATCAGTTTTAGATCTACGTACGGGCCTTTTCTCAGTGAACGTGCCATGATTATTTCTTCCTCCGTTCAACAATGTACTTGTTGCTCTGCTTGGCCTTGTCGCGCGTGCGCTTGCCCTTGGCGAGCAGGCCCCACGGGGACTTGGGATGACCTCCACCGGATGTGCGGCCTTCACCACCACCCATCGGATGGTCGACCGGGTTCATCGCCACACCGCGGACGGTCGGGCGGATGCCCAGCCAGCGCTTGCGGCCGGCCTTGCCCATGACGACGTTGCCGTGGTCGACGTTGCCAACGCGTCCGACCGTGGCCAGACAGTTGGTGCGGATGCGCCGGATTTCACCGGAAGGCATCTTGATGTTCGCGAAATCCTCTTCGCGCGACATCAGCTGCGCCGAGGTACCGGCGGAACGGACCAGCTGGCCGCCCTTGCCCGAAACCAGCTCGATGTTGTGCACGTCCATGCCTACCGGGATGCGGCCCAGCGGAAGCGCATTGCCCACGGCGGGTTCGGCATCCGGACCGGACATCAGCGAGGACCCCACCTTCAGACCGGCCGGCGCAATGATGTAGCGCTTTTCGCCGTCGGCGTAGTGAAGCAGGGCAATGCGTGCGGAACGGTTCGGATCGTACTCGATGCCGGCAACCTTGGCGGGAACGCCAAATTTGTCGCGTTTGAAGTCGATCACACGGTAGCGGCGCTTGTGCCCGCCCCCGCGATGGCGCACGGAAATACGTACCGCGCTGTTACGGCCGGCCTTGCTTTTCATCGGCTTCACCAGCGAACGCTCAGGCGTCGACTTGGTGACGTCGGCGAAATCGGACAACACCATATGCCGGCGGCTGGGCGTTGTCGGGTTGTGTGTTTTCAAACCCATTTCAGCAAACTCCTTAGATTAGACTTAACTTGTCCGTATCTTCCTGATTGACGGTAACCACGGCGCGCTTCCACGCAGCCGTTGTTCCAGCATGAGCGGTACGAAGGCGCTTCTTCTTGCCTTTTCGGCACATCGTATTGACGGCCATAACACGGACATTGAAGAGCTCTTCCACGGCTCGCTTGATTTCCACTTTGTTGGCTTCCCTGGCCACGCGGAACAAGTACTTGTTCTGCTCCTCCGAGAGGCGCGTTCCCTTTTCGGTCAACAAAATCTTTTTAATGATATCGGCTGAATTTCTCATCTCGTAGACTCCTTATCCGAGGCGCTGTTCCAGCGCTTCCATGCCTGCCTTGGTCACGATCACGCTCTTGTAGCGCAGGACCTGGTAGGTGTTGACCAGCTTCGCCGTGGACACTTCAACGCGCGGTATGTTGCGCGAAGCCAGCAGCAGTGCGTCGCTGGTTTCATCCACGATGAACAGGGCGCCACGGTCGAGGCCGAGGTTCTTCATCACGGCGGCGAATTCCTTGGTCTTCGGGGCCGACAGGGCCAGCTCGTCGACGACGGTCACATCGCCCTGATCGATCTTGGCGCTCAGCGCGCGACGGAAGGCCAGCTTGGCGGCCTTCTTCGTCATCTTCTTGTTGTAGCTGCGCGGCTGCGGGCCATGGGCGGCATAACCGCCGCGCCATACGTTCGACTGCTTGTAGCCGGCACGAGCGCGGCCGAGGCCCTTCTGCTTCCAGGGCTTCTTGCCGCTGCCGTTGACTTCGGACTTGCTCAGGGTGCTGGCGGTGCCGGCACGCTGGTTGGCCTGGTAGGCAACAACCGCTTCGTGGACCGCCTGGTCGCCCTTGTCGAGAACGAGGAGGGTGTCTGCCACTTCATAGTCGCCGACGCTGTCTCCCTTGACATTTTTTAAAGGTATTTTGCTCATGATCTTCCTCGCTTACTTCTTTTTGAGCGCCTGCTTGATCGTCACGATGCTGCCGTTGGCACCCGGAACCGAACCCTTG
>JBNLDM010000147.1:0-10722 GCA_050304335.1 Pontiella sp. | reverse complement strand
CATCGAAGTGCTACAACTGGCGGTTTCCATGACCGAAAAATGGCGGTTATACAACGAGGCGAAACAGCGGTTGGTGCACCTGAAGCAAAAGGTGCATGAGCGCACCGTAGAGTTGGAAAAGGTCAACGCAGAGCTGGCCCGGGCCAGCGAAATGCTGAAGTCAGGAACCCGGAATGCCCAGAAAATGGCCGAGGCTGCACTCGTCTCCTGCAAGGCCAAGAACGAGTTTTTCGCAAGCATGAGCCATGAAATCCGCACGCCGATGAACGGCGTTCTTGGTATAATCAATCTGTTGCTGGATACGCCGCTCATGCCGGAGCAGCGCGAATTGGCCCAAACCATCAAGTTCAGCGCCGACAGTTTGCTGGCCATCACCAACGACATTCTCGACTTTTCCAAAATCGAGGCTGGGAAGCTTCGCCTTGAAAAAACGGATTTCAATCTGCGCGATACGGTCAAAAGATGCATCGAACTGTTTAGGCCCAGTACCGATGAAAAGGGGTTGGTCTTGGACTGCTCGCTGCCCGCAGATGTTCCCGATAAACTGGTCGGAGACCCCGCGCGATTGCGGCAGGTGCTGCTGAACCTTTTGGGCAATGCCATCAAGTTTACGGAGAGGGGCGGGGTTAATCTGGAAATCGCCCAAATGGACGCCCGCGACGATGAAGTGGGTTTGCATTTTTCCGTCCGCGATACCGGCATCGGTATACCCGAGGAGGTGCAGCAAAGCCTGTTCGAGTCCTTCACGCAAGCGGAGTCCTCCACTACGCGCAAGTATGGCGGTACCGGGTTGGGTCTGGCCATCAGCCGCCGGCTCGTGGATTTGATGGGGGGAACCATGGGCGTCGAAAGTACGTATGGCGCGGGCTCGGTTTTTTGGTTTTCCCTGGCCTTTGCGAAGCAGACGCAGAAGGGCATTCCGCCCCATGCTTCACCAGAGGTTTCCGTTCCGTCAAACGGCGACGCTTCCTCCGGAGCGGGTGTTAGCCTGGATGGTTTGCGGATTCTGGTCGCCGAGGACAATAAGGTCAATCAGATGGTTGCCGTCAAACTGCTCGAAAAAATCGGATGTGTTGTGGATGTTGCGGCCAATGGTCTCGAGGCCGTGGAAGCCTGGCAGCGGGATCGGCACGAGGTTGTTCTCTTGGACTGCAATATGCCGATAATGGATGGTTCCGACGCCTGCCGTCGTATTCGAGCATTGGAGTCGGAGGACGATCGGCCCCGTACGTCGATTATCGCATTGACTGCCAGTGTCCTGCCCGAAAACCGGGACTTTTGCCTGTCCGCTGGCATGGACGATTTCGTGTCAAAGCCGTTGGATATATGCGTGTTGAAGGCCGCGCTTCAAAAGGCGGTAGCGGAACAGGTCAGGTGCGCGCCTTCTTGATCGTGTCGTAGGCGGTATTGATCCGGGCGAGCTGTTCCTGCGCGGATTTCATGAATTCGTCTGGTAGGCCCTTGGAGGCCAGCTTGTCGGGATGGTATTCAACACACTTCTGGCGCCATACCTTCTTGATTTCATCGTCACTCATGTCCGGAGTGCATTCCAGGACCTTGTAGGCGTTGTCCACGGCGCTGGCCCGGCTCTGGGGTGTACCACCGAGCATGGCATCGATGGTTCCGGGCCGCAGCCGGAAGGCGCGTTCGGCCTGCAGCAGGATTTTCCGTTCGTTCGGGTGGATAATGCCGTCGGCCTGGGCCACTGTATGCAGTGCTCCGATGAAGATAATCGCAATCTGCGGATTGAACTGGACGACTGCGGCGAGCTGGTTGAGATAGTCGGCCGCCGTGTGGGGGTCGTCCTTGGCCTTGCGGAAAATATCAATGGCGGCTTTGCGCCGTTCGCCGACATAGCCCAAACGCGCCATGACCTGTTCCACCGCATCGATTTCGTGCTGTGTAACCGTGCCGTCGGCCCGGGCCATCTTGGCGAGGCAGCCAAAGAACGCCGTCTGGATTGCCACCGCCGCCGTCTTGGCCCGGTCCGCGCCCTTGTCGAACTGGTGTCCAATGCCAACGCCGATTACTGTGCCCAGCGGCCCGATCAACGAGCCGAGCACGCCTCCAATGATTTTACCTGTCCATGCCATCTATGAATTCCTGAAATAATCGAACGTACTGGAAAGCGGGAACACTACCGGATCGAATGGAGTTGAAAACAGAAAAACGAGCTTCGCTTTATCTCTGGCTCATGCGCATTCAATGTGTATTGCCTATGCGTGCAGTGCAGGTTTAATCTGTCGAGAGCGGTTATGATAATGTTGTAAATAGCTTCCATGAAATGGGTAGCGACTTTCCGCGTTGCTGTGGCACGACTTGTGCGCTGGATGGTTTCAGGACGAGCAATGGGCGCCTCGGGTTTGCCCGGGGGCTCCATTGACTCGTTTCGATAATTGACAGATACTTTGCGAATACTTTAGGGGGTGCGTGTTGTGGAAGGGCTTCTTGTTCTACTGATTCTATTCTTTCTGTTCGGTCCGATTACCATCGCGATCATTGCCTTGGTCAAAGCTTCGAATGCCAACAGCGAATTGCAGCGACTCCGGAGCGATATGCAACGGATACTCAGCCGCGAACGGATCGGTGCCGGCGAGCGCACAGAAGTGAAACGGGAGTCCATGCCGCTGCCCGCCGTTGAAACAAAACCATTCGCTCCTCCGGCAGAGCCGGAAAAAAAGATTGCGGTTGTTCCGGAAAAATCCCCGCCAGCGCCGGTTGCCCCAACCTCCAGACCGAAGCCGCGCGGCCATGTCGAGTTTCTCATGGGCGGCAAGGCGGCGGCTTTTGCCGGGATTGCCGTGCTGGTCACCGGTATTGTCTTTCTGGTGGGCTATGCCATTCAGAACAACTGGATCGGGCCGGGGACGCGGATTGTACTGGGACTGCTTTGCGGCGGACTGCTGGTGGGGGTGGGTCATTTTGTGGAACGCAAGGATGCCAAGCTCCGGCTGTTTGCCCGCGTGCTGACCGGTGGCGGCAGCGCATTGTTCTATTTTTCGGTGTTTGCGGCGTATGGAATCTACCATTTGATCGGGCCGGTCTTCGCGGGGCTTGGTCTGTGTGCCAGCGCGCTCGCGGTGTTTGGTCTGGCAATGGCCTACCGATCGCAGGCGGTCGGAGTGCTGGGGGTGCTGGGTGCATTCATCACGCCCTTGCTGATCGGCGGGGATATTGACGATGGTGTGTTTCCGCTGGTATATGTCGCGGTCATCAATGTGCCGGTGCTGCTGTTGGGTGTGCGCCGTAAATGGCAGTTGCTGTACAACCTTGCTTTTGCCCTCACCATTATGCATTTCCTGGTGTGGCTCGACTGGTTCAGCGACTGCGAAGTCTGGGTCGGACTCGGTTTTGCGCTGCTGTACTTTATCGAGTATGCCGCGCTCGGACTCCTTAAGCTGCGGAGCGAGCAGAAGGTGTCCGGTCGCACGGCCGACATGATCCGCCTTGTAATGGCGTCGATGCTGCTGCTGGGCGTGGTTTACTGGCTGCTCGGCGAATCCGGCAAGAACAGCTGGACCGGCACCGCGTTCCTGCTGCTGGCGCTGCTGCATGTGGGGCTGGCCCGCTTTGCCTTCAAGGTGCTTGCGCGCTTTAGCGCCGAAATTCTCTGTTTCCTTTCGGGTGGACTGATCTTTGCCACGCTGGCGCTTCCGGCGCAGCTGGACGGCGAATGGGTTTCGCTGGGCTGGGCGGTGGAGGGCGCCGTGCTGGCATGGTTTGCGGGGCGGGTCCGTTCGCGCACGCTGCAGGGCGGCGCGTTCCTGTTGGGGTTGGTTGGAATCCTCAAGACGATGGTTTTCGACGTTACCTTCTACGAGATTGCGCCCTCCCTTTTCCTGAATGCCCGCTTTGCCGTCGGGATGTTGTCGGCCGTTCTGCTGGGCGTGCAGGGTGGGCTGGCCGGCCGCTTTCCGGAAGAGGAGACATCCGTGTGGCAGGATGCGCTCTGGAGCGTCGGCGTGGTCGGGGCTGTGCTCGTGTTCTTTACGGATACGTTCTGGACGCTGGGAGACGACGAAATGTTCAGCTGGCTGTTGACGTCGCTGATGCTGCTGGGAACCGGTGCCGCTACCATGCTGCTGGCTCCGCGCAAGTCATTCGTGGTCCGGCTGGGCGTCGTATTGATCCTGCTCGTTCCGATCAAGCTGGCCATCGATGCCATCGTGGGCATCGAGTTGCAGCGGGCCGGCGGTCCGGTTTTCATGAATATCGTCATCTGGCTGCAGCTGGCCATGCTGCTGGGGGTGGTTCTGTTCCTTCAACCGCGCCTGCCACCGTTTTCGAATACAACCCCCGAAGAGCCGGTGCGGCTGGCGTGCACGCTTAATCTCATGGCGGTGGCCAGCGGGATCTGGCTGATGACCTGGGAAATCCTGCGCAGTCACAGCGACTGGGCCTCCTCGGCCGTCACGATTCTATGGGCGGTCTGTGCGCTGGGACTGATCCTGTTCGGCATGAAGCGGCGAATGGCCGCACATCGCTACTTCGGGCTGATCCTGTTCGGCATCACCACCTGCAAAGTGCTGTTTGTCGATTCGTCGGAACTGACCGGACTGGAACGGATTGCCGCCTTTATCGGTACCGGCCTGCTGTTGCTGGCCCTGTCTTTTGCCTACCAGAAGGCCTCGACCTTTTTTCAATCGTTGGGAGAAGAAGAATGAAGACTCATTGCTCCATCCTGGCTGTCGCGCTGACCCTTGCCGTGGGCTCGGCCGCCGGCGCGGACCATCTGCGCTCCCGCTTTGAGCTCGAGCACCCGCTCGATGGAACCTTTGCTCCGGGGGACCGGGGTCGGGTGGTGGTGACGGGCGATGTATTCGGTCAGAGCCGGGATTTCCCGCACGATGTCCGCATCGTTGGTTCCGACGGGACGCAGTGGCCCTGCTTTCTGCATGTCCCGCGGGATACACCCCAAACCGTTTCCATCGACCTTACGGTGCTCAATGCCGCATGGGTTGACGGCGCCGAGCCCTATCTTCAGTTTGACCTAGTCGTTCCGACCGATGGTCCGGTTCCCGTTCATAACCAGCTTGAACTGGTCACGACGGGGCGCGATTTCGTGCGACGCGTGGAAGTTTTCAGCGGCAATGAGGCGGGTGGTCATATGGCATCCGGCTATCTGATCGGTTTTTCCAGCCTGCGCGATGCGCGCAACCGGATCATCCGCTATCCCGATTCCGATGCCATGCGCTTGCATGTTCGCATCTATCCCAACGCGCAGGCTGCCGGCGAACGGTTCCAGCTGACGCGGGCCTACCTGCGACATCTCGAGGAGACCCCGCTTCCGTGCGAAGCGGTGGCATTTGTGGGAAAGCCGGCGACGGGCCGCGAGCAGGTGGAGGCTGCGCAAACGCGCCTGCTCGATCTGGAGCACACCGGGCGGCCGGTGGAGTTTATCCGGTTTGACATCGCCAACGACGCTTATACCCGCTGCGTATCGGTCTATGGACGGGATAGCGGGCACGATCCGTGGCGCCGGGTCGGCGGTGGCGAAATCCATGCGTTGCCGGATGACCGGAACGACACCATCAAGGTGAACACCCGTTGCCGCTTTCTGAAAGTGCAGGTTTTCCATTACGACGATCAGCCGCTCGACATCGCGGCCATCCGGCTCGAAGCTGTTCCTCGCTATCTCGTGTTTGAAGCAGCCTCGGCCGGTCCGGCGTCGTTGTATTTCCGCGCATGGGACGTGGCGGCTCCGCACTACGACCTGCGCAGCCGGATCGATACGGATGCCATTGATGCCCTGCCGGAGATCGGTTTGCAGGATATCCGGCTCAACGCGATGGCCAAGGCGCAACCCTGGCGGAAATATTCCAGACTGCTGGCCGGTGTGGCCGTCGGCGCCGTCAGCCTGCTGGTCATCTGGATCATCGTCGGCATGCTCCGGCAACAACGGTTCCCTGAACAGGGGACGAGGGATTAAACCATGAACGAACAACCCAATAATCCGCTTCACGGCATTACACTCGAAAAGCTGCTCATCCAATTGGTCGATCACTATGGCTGGCAGGAGCTGGGCCGACGCATTGATATCCGGTGCTTCAACTGGGAGCCGAGCATCAAGTCCAGCCTGAAGTTCCTGCGGAAGAACCAATGGGCGCGCGACAAGGTGGAGGCCCTGTACCTGTCAACCCGCTTTGGTCCACGCTGATCGCCTGCCGGCGCCTTACGCGTTTTCCCGGGCTTATTCGTTTGCCGCCACATCCGGGGCCTCGCCCAGAACATCTTTGATGGCGTTGTGTAGCGCGTCGAGCGGAACCGGCTTTTCAAATACGTAGCGCGCTCCGAAAAGCTTGGCTTGATGCAGGAAGTTGACCGGAAGTGCGCGCATGCCGCCGGATATGGCAATGATGGGTGTTTTGTCGTGGGTATTGCGGATGTGTAGCAGGATTTCCAAGCCATCCGTTTCCGGCATCATGATGTCGGTAATCACCAGGTGGGGCCGGTGTTGCTGAATCATCTGGATTCCATCTCTGCCGTTCCTGGCCTGCGAGACCTCGTACCCCTTGCCGGTCAGGAACTGTGAAAACAGTTTCTGCACCGTCGGGTCGTCGTCAATTAGCAAAATCCTAGGCATCTTAACTCATCCCCGATCTTTTAAAAGTTCGTTGACGGTATCCAAAAATATTGGAATCGTAAAGGGCTTATCCAGAAACAAGTATCCTTCTTCGGCGAAATGTTTCCAGCGCGAGGCCTGATCCCGGTAGCCGCTCAGGAGGAGCACGGGGAGTTCGGGATTCATCGCCCGAAGCATTTCCGCCAGCTTATCACCACTCATTCCCGGAAGTTGCATATCGCTCAGGAGCAAATCAAATCGCCCTTCCTGCTGTTTGAATATCGCCAAACCTTCTTCGGCACTGGATACCGCAGCAATCTCGAAGTCGATGCTGTCGAGCACATCCACCACCATATTCCGCATTCCCGGATCGTCCTCGACGAGCAGGATCCTGGCGTTCCGGGTGGGCGGGGCCGTTTCCATTCCCTGACCGGTGCTTTCATACGATGGATTAACCGGAAGGAAGACCTTGAAGCACGTGCCTTTTCCAATTTCGCTATAGACATTGATCCACCCCTTGCTTTGCTCGACGATTCCGTAGATCACGGAAAGTCCGAGGCCCGTGCCGCTCCCCACGTCCTTGGTTGTGAAGAACGGATCGAAAATCCGGGATTTCGTTTCGGCGTCCATGCCGCATCCGGTATCGGTTACCGATAGGCACACGTAGTGGCCCGGCCGGGCTGCGGAAACGAAGAGTGCATCGCTCTCGCCGAATACGATCTCTTCACTCGAAATGCTTAGCCGCCCGTTCTCCGGCATGGCATCGCGCGCATTCACGGCGAGATTCATGATAATCTGGGTTATCTGGCTATAGTCGGCATGGATCGGAGGCAGACCGTCTTGCAGGTCGAGCACCAACTCGTATTTTACACCCAGCAGTACATGCAGCAGGGATTCCGTGTCATGGATGATGTTGTTCAGGTCGATGTCCGTGAACACCACGGGTTGCTTCCGGCTGAAGGTGAGCAGTTTTTGCGTCAACGAAGCCGCCCGCTTTGCGGCTTTGTGGATTTCATTGGCATTGTCGTACGTCTGGGATGCTTCATCCAACTCAAGGAGCAGCATCTCGCTAAACCCAAGAATTCCCTGAAGGATATTGTTGAAGTCGTGGGCAATGCCGCCGGCCAGCTGGCCCACGGCTTCCAGTTTATGCGCCTGCTGCAACTCCTCTTCCTGCAACAGCTCTTGTGTGATGTCGCGTTTGACGGCCACATAGTTGGTGATCCGACCCTCGGTATCCTTGACCGGGGAAATGCTGGCTTCTTCGGTGTAGGTGGAACCATCCTTGCGTTTGTTGATGATTTGCCCTTCCCAGATGTTACCGGATGAGATGGTTTTCCATAGGTCGGCGTAGAAAGATTCGGGATGCAAGCCGCTTTTCAGCATGTTCATATTCTGTCCCATGGCCTCTTCAAGACGGTAGCCCGAAACGGTTTCGAAAGCCGGGTTGGCATATTGAATAGTGCCTTCCGGATCGGTAATCACGATGGTTTCGGGCGATTGCTCGATCGCGGTTGAAAGGCGCCGCAACTCCGCTTCCGCTTTTTTCTGTTCCGTGATATCCCTGAATTCAACGGTTCTGGCATCGATTCCTTTATATGTGATATTTCTGGCTTCCGTTCGAACGGGGTATCTTTCTCCGTTTTTACGCAGGCCGGTTGTTTCGTAGGCGGACTCAGAGCCGGCTCGGATTTTGGCACTGGCCAGCGGCCGCGATTCTTCGGTGATCAGCAAGAGTCCATTCATTCCGATCAGTTCTTCCTGCGAGTAGCCCGTCATGATGGACAGGCCCTTGTTGCATTCCAGAATAATCCCTTGATGGTGGATAAAGATTCCTCCGAAGGAGGCATTGTGAAGCGATTTGAACCGTTCTTCGCTTTCGCGCAGTTCGTCCTTTGCTTTTTTTTCTGCCGCGATGAAGCGCGCCTGTTGAATATTCTGATAGGCCGTCGTGGAAAGCTGGTTGGCCAATGTGAAGAGGGCCTGCGCGATTTGATCGAATCGTTCGCG
The DNA here is from genome assembly GCA_050304335.1 of Pontiella sp. Taxonomy (GTDB): domain Bacteria; phylum Verrucomicrobiota; class Kiritimatiellia; order Kiritimatiellales; family Pontiellaceae; genus Pontiella. The sequence goes on along the minus strand of JBNLDM010000147.1, from coordinate 2,150 downwards.
TTTCATGGTGGGCACTTCATGGAAGGCATCCATAAAGACCGTTTCATCCGCACCGATTTCCCGTGCGTAGGCGCGCATCTGTTCTTCGGTCTGAGTTTCATCGCGCACCTGGCCGATCAGCCAGCTGGCGATGTGCCTACCTCCAACGATAATGCTGGCCCCGGCATCCCAGAGGCCTCCGCTCAGACAGGGCTGTACTACGGGACCTTCCGGGTGAATGCGACCGAGTAAGGCATCGGATTTAAAGCAGTTTGCGCATCCCTTTTCGGTTCCCCGGATCACCTCCATGCACAGCCGGGTGAAGTTGCTGGACCGGGTGATGGGCGTACCGTCTGGGCGGGTAATCACGGAGGCTACGCCGGTAGCGGCCGCGAACTCATCCTGAATACGCTGGATTTCCTCAAGGTTGAAGAGGGCATCGAAGTCGATTTCCTCCGCATGCCCCATCGGCTGGGTCAGTGCGACAATCCTTTTCTGGATGGCTTCCTGCAGCTGTTTCTGTTCGGTGATGTCCCGCCAGACCGTGTGGATGATATCCGCTCCTTCGCTATCGGTAATGGCGGTGAGGGAAACCTCAGCCGGGAAAATCTCTCCGTCGGCACGCTGATGAAGCCACTCGAAGCGCATGCTTCTTTCCTCTCCCACGCGCTGTATGACCTCCTCGGCTTTTTCCCGCGACAGTCGGCCGTCCGGCTGCCGCTCGGGAGAGAGGTCCGCCGGGTGTGTATTGAGCAGTTGCTCTTTAGCGTTGAAGCGCAGCAAGTCAACCGCCGCTTGATTACAGTCGACAAAGCGGTCTTCTTTCAAGATCAGGAAGGCGTCCGCAGACTGCTCAAACAAGTCCCTGTATTTTGCCTCGCTACGGGCCAGGGCAAGTTCGGCCTGCTTTCGGTCGGTGACATCCTGAATGACGCCGAAAACCACCTGCTTTTCAGGGTCGTATTCCGCAACGGAATGGATATCGAGCAATGCACCATCCGACGGGCGTTTTATGGTGAACTCGACATCGTAGGCTTTGTCGTGTTTGACAAGCGCTTCCAGAGCCCTATTGAGCATTGCCCGGTATTGCCTAAGCGGCATTTTCTGAATCTCGGAGATCGTCCACTGATCCTCTGCGAGTCCGTAGATCCGTTTCGCCTCCGCGGACGCCGATACCGTGTTGTTTTGCAGATCGAACTCCCAGTCTCCCACCTGGGCCACCTGTTGCGCGCGCCGCAACCGGTTCTCGGACAGCTCGATGTCCTGTCGCGCCTTCACGCGTTCTGAGACATCATTAAAAATAACGGCGAATTGATCGGGGGCCGGGCAAAAGGCGTGTACCTCAAAATATTTGCCAAGATCCTGGGAATAGTTTTCCAGCCTGATCGGGCGGCCGGTCTTTACGACGCTTACATAAGGTTTAAACCAGTGGTCTTCGATGTCGGGTAGGATTTCTCTGGCGGTCCGGCCAATAACCTGCTCCGGCGGGAGACCGACCATCTCGGTAAAGAGGGGGTTCACTTGTAGATAGCGGTAGTCTACGGGATTTCCGTCATCGTCGTAGATCATTTCATGCAGGGCGAAGCCGCTTGTCATGTTGTTGAAGAGCAGACGGTACCGCGCTTCACTTTCTTCGATCGCCTTTCTGGCAGCGCGTTCTTTTGTTTGGTCGCGGAATACCAGTACGACGCCGGAGATCCGGCCGTCGGCATCATGGATCGGGGCTCCACTGTCGGCAATCGGGATTTCATGGCCATCTCTGGAACGCAACATGGTGTGATTGGCGAGCTCGACGTTCTTGCCGGTTCTCAATACGAGGTCGACGGGGCTGGGAACCGGTTCCCGTGTGATTTCGTTGAAGATGGGGAACACCTCGCTCAACGGTTTTCCGGTGGCTTCGGCCAGAGTCCATCCGGTGAGTGCTTCCGCAAATGGGTTCATCAGCTCGATCCGTCCGCTGGCATCGGTCGAAATGACCGCGTCGCCAATGGAGGTGAGCGTGGTGCGCATCTTTTCTTCGCTTGTCTGGAGCGCCCTGGTCTGCCGCTGCAGCTCTGTAATGTCTTTGGCATAGACGTTCACATATCCGCGTTCAAGGCTCGGTACGAGTGTAACGGAATAAGCCCGGCATTCATTTTCCAATTCCGTTTCGTGCGGTCTTCCGTTGGAAA
>JBNLDM010000146.1:0-9718 GCA_050304335.1 Pontiella sp. | reverse complement strand
GGTGCAGGCCAATGCCGGTTCCTATTCGAATCTCGTGGAAGGCCAGAACTATGCGGTCTTCGCCGACGTTGTTCCCAGTTCGAACGGTGTGATCCAGGTTAGAAGCCAGAACAGCGACGGCGGATGGTCCGGCATGCAGATCGTGAAGCGCTCGGATGTGCCGGTCTCCATTTTTGTCCCATATGCCGAAGGGGAGATGATTCCTGCAGAGGGATCGCGTTTAACCAACGGTGTGGTCGATATTTCCGGGACCATGTTCAATGTCGACGCTGGAATCGATTCCATGGAGCTGTACCTGAACGGCGACCTTGTGGCCTCCGAATCGTCGCTGTACGGATTGTCGGACTCCAACACGGTCAGCTACGGCGCAACCGCGCTTTCCAACGGGCTGCAAACGGTCATGATGATTACGAGTGGTTACGGTTTGACGAACGGGTTGACGTATTCCTACACCAACGAGTGGTCATTCTACTGGTTCGATCATTTCGCGACTCCCGCAGTCGCTGCCCTGGAGCTGTACAACGTCAATATGGCAGGGTTTGAGGGCTCTGGATCGGTAGCGGATGGAACTGTGCTGGTTGCTCCGACTACAGGTGGATCCAATATGTGGTACAACTACTTTTCCACAGGGGATAAATGGGTGGTTCCCGGGCTGGTGCAGTTGTCTGCCGCAAACGAAGCCAACCCGAATACGGTCGGTTTTGAAGCTGGTGGCAGCACCTGGAGCGATGGCCCCTCGACGTGGTCGGCTTACTACGACGAATTCACCGCGCTTTCCAACACGATCTGGGGTGCCACCATCGGCGATAGCGACAGCGGTTGGGCGCGGTTTACCGGGCTGGAAACCAATGCAGTCTACGATGTCTACATCTACTGGACATGGAATCGTAACGATGATGCGAAGACGTATCAGGTCACGACTGGGACGGCCAACTTGCCGCAGCAAACCATCCAACCAGATCGGGCTGCGCTAGTGGCAAATCCCGACAACTATGCGGAAGGAACGAACTATGTGGTAATTTCGGATATCACGCCCGATGCGAGTGGTACTATTCAGATCGAGCCAAACTATGGTTGCGCATTCCAGCTCGTGAAGCGTGACGAGGGCGTGAGGGTTGAACCCAGCATTCAGTCGGTCGTCTTGTCGGGAGGTATGGCCACTTTGAGGTGGGATTCGGAGTATGGCATATCCTACAGGATTCTACACAAGGCCAATCTGAGGGATGCGACCTGGACGGAGGTGACGAATGGAATTACGGGAGTCGGCGCGACGACCTCGGGCTCGGTTCCTGCGAATTCCACCCAGGAATTCTTTAAGATCGAAGGCAATTAACCCGACTGCACGTTGATCAAGACATTCGGCGGGGTGCGCTAGCATCCCGTCGATTGTTTTTACCCATCTCCGCCGCCCCGTTTTTTCTGCGCAGAGAAATGACTCGGCAGTTTCATGTTTCAGAATGCTCCGTTCGAAAATGCGGATTGAAACGGCAGAGATTGCATATAGCCTATTTAATACATGTCGGGAAACAACCGAACCACTGGCGGCCTGTTGCAGGCCAAGTAATGGACTGAGATCGAAATGGATAACAAACCCCAAAAACGGTACTTTCTAAATCACAGAAAATCGAGTGCGCTGGTCGTGAGCGTCATTATACACGCGGTTTTTATTGTCGTGGCCTTCTCTTTTGTTGCTGTGCAGGTGATTATCAAGCCTGAGCAGAATTTTGAGGTTAAGGAAGTTAAACGTCCGAAGATGCAGCTTCGAAAACTTCAAGTGCCGGTCAAGCAAAAGAAGATGCAGGCTCCCAAGCTGCGGCGGAACATCATCGCAAAGCCGAAGCTTAAGGCCGTCACAATACAAATGCCGGAAATCGTCGGTGTAGTGGGGGGGATGGGTGCCGGTCGTGGAGATGGTTTAGGTGGGCTCGGGTTTGATTTTGACATGGATTTGTTCGGTAGCAGTAAAAGCCGGGGGAGCGGCAACGAGTTCATCGGTACCTTCTATGATTTGAAACAAACGCGGGACCATGAACTTACGGATATCGGGAAGTTGGCGGAGAAGGACTCGTTCAACCGCGAGGCACAGGATTTGTGTATGCAGGAAATAAACCGATTCATCCGGTCGGGCATGAAGGTCGCGGAACTGAGGGACTATTTCGTTGCCCCCAAACAGAAATATGCCACTGCGTTCAATTTTCCGCCGATGCCTGCCAATGCCGCCCCAAAGGCCTTTGACGTGGTAGACCAGGTGAAACCGAGCTACTGGATTTGCGTCTACCGGGGCCAGATTGTCGCGCCTGAAGACGGGAAGTACCGGTTTTGGGGTTTGGCGGACGATGTGCTGGTGGTTCGGGTGAATCGACGGCTGGTTCTAGATGCCTGCTGGCCTGAGCATATCGGCAGGATTACCAGTTGGAAGAGCCGCGATGAGGACAGTCGGAAATTCCAGATCAACCGGGGCGACTATGGGGCATTCAAGGGCGCGAACTGGATGGATGTCTTTCCGAAGCTCGCCCGGGGTATTGACGACGGCGAAGGATTTAGCGGTCTGCTGGGTGGAATCAAGGGTGAGGATGGGCAGTCGGTCAATAGGAATAATAACTATATGTGTGCGGCAAACCGTCTGGTCGTTGGGGACTGGGTTAATCTGAAAAAGGGACAACGGGTCGACATGGAGGTTGTGATCGGCGAGATTCCCGGCGGTTGGTTCGGTTGCCGCCTGCTAATCGAACAGCAGGGGAAGAACTATGGAACGGTTTCGTCCGATGCGGGTCCGCGCAAGGTTCTTCCCGTTTTCAAGACCGTTCCGGTCAACGAAAAACTGGTGCCTCAAATGAAGGCCGATCCGAATGAAATGACACTGGCTGGTCCGAACTTCAGCGCCCTCGGGAAGGAATAGGCAACGCCGCGAAATTAGTTTGCAGGGTCCGGGAACATCTGTAAGTCCGAAGCCAGTATTGGATAACAGCCAGCCGCCGACAAAGAAACTGGCCTGCTCCGGCTTGAATAACCAGTATCCCGTTTGGGTGAATACACTTTCACTGGGTTCCCATGGCCCCCAGAGATCCAGGTTTTCTATCAGGTGGAGTCGCGTCGGTTTACCCATTACTTTTCTTCCAGCTTCAGCTTGGTGCCTGTCGCCATCCAGTCGCTAAGGATCAGTTTGACGTATTTGCTTGCCGACAGGTGCATAGAGGCGGCCCTTCGCTCTATTTTTCAGCCATTTCCTTTTTCATATTGATCCCGATGATATTCGTTCCGTTGCCGATGGGAGTGGTGCGTTTGGCGCTCACTTTTTCCCTGTTGCCAGATCGACGTGTAAACAAGGAAAACACATGCTGGCTGTTGTGCAGAGGACGTGAGTGATACCCATATTAAGTTCATATTTGATTTGTGGGACGGTTATCGGTTGCGGCATGGGAGCGGGAGTTGGTGGTTTTGGCTATGATTGGTTATGGAAATTTTCGTTTGTTGGTAGGGGTGGCTTCAGTCGCGATGCTTGTTGCCTGTTCGTCACATGCTGCGGATGAGGGTTCGATGCCGGTGGTGACGGACCAGATTCAAATCCATGAAACAGTGGTCAATGGCTTCGTCCATCCGGGGATCGGTTTGACCAAGGGCATGCTGGAAGATGCAAGGGCGCAGGTGTTGGCGAAGCGCGATCCCTGGTATTCGGGGTTCGTCAAATTCGCGGCGAGTTCCCGGTCCTCGAAGAACGTTGGCATCGCGAATCAAAGCAAGGATGATCCCTCCCGTCCGGCGATGGATGCCTTCGAAAACGCAGCCGTCGAGGGGCGGCTCAAAACCGATTCCGACGTGGCCTTGCGGCAAACGCTGATGTACTGGTTCACCGGCGACGAAACCTATCGGGCCAACGCGATGCGCATCGTGCGCCTCTGGTCGAAGATGGATCCTGAAAAGTACAAGGCCTACAACGAGGTCTATATCCACTGCTCCTTCGCGTTCAAGGACATGATCGTGGTCGCCGAGCTGTTGCGTTCCATGGATTCGCCGAATGCCGAGCTGGCTTGGACGGAACAGGATACGGCCGACTTCTCGAACAACTTCGTCTCGCCCGGCGTGACCAATTTTTTCAACTTCAACGGCTGGTTCATGAACCAGAACGGCTTCCCCTATGCGCCGGCCATCGCCGGAGCCATTTTTAAAAGCGATCCTCAGGACTACGCGCTGCGCGTGGAGCGCTTCACCGTGAATAAGGATGGTCCGAACAAGGGCTCGAGCTTTTCGATCAAGGATCTGGCCCGCCTGGTCGATACAAACGCTCAGACCGGCGAGAAGGTCGATACCCCGCAGGTCCAACTGATGGAAATGGGGCGCGACCAGGCCCATGCCGGCGACGACATGACGATTTTCACCACGATCGCCCGGATTTTGAATTCGCAGGGCACCAAGGTCGATCCGGTGGACGGAACCGTCTCCACGGCGGCCAATGCCGTCGGCCCCTACGAGTTTCTGGATGACCGCATCCTTACGGCGGGCGACTATTTTTGCCGGTTCATGCTCGGCTACGACACGCCTTGGATTCCCGCCCCCTACGACATTGCGCCCGACGGGGAAATCCGCCGGATCTATCCGCGGATCGCCGACAATTACCGGGGTCGTATCCGCCAGCACAGGATGTGGGACCTATATTACTACTATACCTACAAAAAGGGAGTCGACCTGTCGAAGAAGGCGCCATTCTACTACGAGACCTATCTCAAGCGAATCGTCAGCGGCGACTACGAATGGCTCTACATTCCGAAAGAGGCCAGCGGCGATGCGCTCCGGATACCGCCTTCGGAACAGGAGCCGGCCAACGTCGAGGTGGAGCTACGCTCCGCGAGCCTTACTGAAAACTCCTTCGTTGAAACAGAGGGCGATACCGCCTACGTCCGCGTGCATCCGTCGGAGGAGGGTACGCGCCTTTCCATCCTCAGTTGTGCAACCGAGCAAAAGACCATCGGTCTGCGTATCCGTACGACGGGCGTTGCGGAGGTGGAAATGTCCGGCTTCGAGAAGCCGTGGCTGCTTCCGAATACGCAGGGCGAATGGCGATATGTGTTCTACACCATGAGCTCACTTGAACGCTTCGGAGACATCGTCTTTTTCAAGGTTAAGGGATCGCCCGACAGCACCATCGATCTCGACCAGTTTCTGCGCACGCCGGACGAACTACCGCCCCCTCCGGTGTTCGTTTCCGGCGATGCGCCCTTGCATTTGGTGGCCTATGTCGGCGCTCCCATCCAGCTGGATTTTTCCGCTGTGGACTCCGGCGGGAAGCGGATCGACTGTGGCAGTCTGGACAAACCGGAAGGTTCCGTGCTGGATCCCGAAACCGGAACGTTTTCCTGGAAGCCCGGAAAAACTGGGGAATACACCTTTGTGGTGGAGGCCGCAGACGGAGACATCGTCACGCCGAAAAAGGTGTCGGTCTCGGTGCTTGCAGATCGCGCGGCGGCCATCAAGGCCGCCTCCGCCGGATATGATCCGGATACGGTCTATGTCGAGGTGTCGCTGGAACGTTGCAAGACGATTTACGACCGTGCTGTGAAGTTGTTGAAATCCGCGTCCGACGAGGAGTTCTGTGCGCAACTGGTCGAACTCAAGGCGGCTTTCGATGCCCTGGAACTGCTGACGCCGTTGCTATCCGACGGCAGCATGGATTTCCCGCGACTGGTCTCCGCCAACATCGGCGCGGAGGCCACGAGCCTGCTGGTGGACGGCAACGACGACACCTTTGTTGGCTTCTATCTGGCTCCGGACCGCCGCTACGACTTTGATTTCGGGCCGGACTTCAAATTTTCCGCCACCGCCTTTGCCATGGAGGGCCGGGTCAACTTCGAGGATCGTATGGAAGGCGTCAAGTTCTACGGCTCGAACGACGATAGGAACTGGACGGAACTCACGCCCCACGCGACGCCGCTGGCTACGGAGTTGTCGCGGGTCGAGGTGGCCGACAGCCTGACCCATGCGACCTTCCGCTTCCTGCGCGTCCTTAAACTCAGAGGGTGGGGGATCGAGTCCTCGGAAATGCGGATCTATGGCGAGCGCCACGAGTCGGGCAACAAGCTGGACGCCATCTCGCTGAGCTCGGAACAGAGCAATGGTATCCGGGTTGCGCTGGGAGAACCGGTCCGGCTAACCATCCAGGCCCGCGAACCGATCCGCAATATCCGTGTCAGCATACAGGGTGTTGATGCCCGGGTGAAGAAAACGGGCAACGCGACCTATGTGGCCGAGGCCGTCATGCGGCCCGGCCGGGCGGAGCCCGGACCCGTCCAGTTCTCCATCGACTATCGGAGCAAGGATGGAAAGGACGGTGATACGGCGTATATTACGACAGACGGTTCCCACCTGCTTTTGGTCGACGAGTCGGACCTGATCCGCGATGTGCCAAAGATCGCGAAACTTATCGACCCCAACACCGGCAGTGAAACCGCCGATGCGCCGCGCATGTTCGACTTCCTGTTCGACAACGATCCCCGCACGTTTACGGAACTCCGGCTGAACAACGTCGGGGCGGGGGCCTACCTGCTGTTTGATTTCGGAAAAGGGCACGCTGTTCGCCTTTCCGGCATTGAGCTTCTGGCGCGACCAAAATACCGCGACAGGATTGGAGGTGCCGTGGTGCAGGGCTCGGACGACGGGGAAACCTGGACGACCCTGACCAAGGAGGCGGTCAACACCGACGAGTGGCAGCGTCCGGAAATGGGAAAAACCGGCGAATCCTACCGCTACATCCGGATCTTCAACCGGAACAACTGGTACTGCAATGTTTCAGAGGTTCGCTTTCATGGTAAAGTGAGATAAATAACTTATCCGTAGATATATATGGCAACGCATGAATGTAATCCAACGAATGTTTCGATGTTTTAAATAGCAGGAAAAAGAGGCTTATGAATTCCTACAAATACTCGCGCGAACGGTTGTTCGGTATTTTGGTTGAGTGTCCATACGCAAAAGATGTTCAGGAATGTCCGTTGGACGATTACAGGGGCGGTGACCTGAAGGAGCGGGCGCACATGGTGTTTAAAACCATGAGTGATTCGGAAGTGAGGGAGATGCTGGATTTCCATGAAAATTGCGACGTTTGCGGAGATTCCAACCCGCATTTTTCCACTGCGGATCTCGCAACAAAGAAGGAACTGAAACCGGCCTAGATGATGAAGCAGCAACGGTTCGATTTGTGCATGTCCGCGCATTCATCCTTGAAGGGACTTAATCTAATTCTGCTCTGAGAAACGGGTTCATCTGCAATTTTCCGGTCCGGGGTGGAGGGAGATTATGTGCTGTCCAATCTGGACGGATGGCCTGGCGTGCATTGATCTGTAAATTTGGTAACCTTGATGTTGTTTTGATTTCCGGAGTTCCTTGGTGAGTATACATGCAAGTACCATCGGGAAATTGAAGCTGAAAAGCGGCAGGGGTTGATGTGCAACATTGATTTTGCAGCGCCTCTTCTACGCGGATCGACAACAAAAGAGGAGGGGAATAAATGATCGTGCTGAAGAAAAACCATGGCAATGGGCCGGTTGTATCATGGTGTGCCTGGCTTGTGGCCGCGTTTGCAATCGTACTTATGGCATTGCCCGTGCAGGCCTACGACCACCCCTGTGTTCCAACCACTCGGCTGGAATTGGACACCATCAAAGCCAGTCTGGATCAGGAGCCCTGGAAGTCCGGCTTTGCCAGACTCTCAAATGCCAGTACGTCCCAGCTTTCCTGGCACCAGGAAGGTCCGTGCGAGACAGTCAGCCGTACGCCTGACATCAACCTCAACTATTGGAAGCATGACATGGCTGCGGTCTACAATCTGGCGTGCATGTGGTATTTGACAGGCAACGAGGCTTATGCGCAGAAAGGGCACGATATTCTCCTGTCATGGGCGAATACACAGGAGAATTTCGGCGGTCACGAAACGCCCCTTTCACTCGGCGACTTCGCCGTCGCCTACGCCGGTGGCGCGGACATCCTTCGCGGCACCTGGCCCGGATGGACGGAGGCCGATACGGCCACTGTAAAAAAGTATTTCGAGAAGGTAACCTGGCCCACGACCATTGCCGGCTACAACACCATCGGTCCCGCCAATAAAGGCATGCTCACCCTGGAGGCTGGCATTGCCGTTGCCGCTTTCCTGGACGACACCGAGAAGTTTAATCACTGTATTGACTTGTACCGCACCTCCCCGGCTTCCGGTCTGTTCAACACCCTGCCCATTGGCGAAATGGGGGAGACGGGGCGTGACCTGGGCCACTCCTATGGCACCCTGATGGGCATGGCCGTCATCTCCGAAATTGCCTGGAAACAAGGCATTGATCTCTATTCCGACCTGGACAACCGGCTGCTGGCAGTCGGCGAGTACTACGCCCGCAATTCCTTCGGTCTTGACAATCCTTTCGTCCCTTTCGGGACCATTGATTACACCTACTACGCCAACAATCCCTATTATTTCACGCCCGATAACACCGCGTTGTTGATCATCCAAAACGCCTACAAAAACCGAATGGGTCTTCCGACTCCCTGGATTGATCGCAAACTCGAATCACTGGGAGGAGGGGGCAACCTGATGTATGCCAAGACCGCGGACTTCAGCACCGCCAAACCACTGGCGCCCGTGGTGCGCCCGCCGGTTTCACTGGCCTCCAGAGGATTGACGCTCACAACGCTCGGCGGCCAGACCGCGGGACGCAGCATCGATTACGCGAAGGGCGTGTGGACGATGACCGGTCTTGGTGGCGGAGTTTGGAACGACAAGGGAAGGGCTGATGACTGCCAATTTGCTTATAAAGCCATGACGGGCGACTGCGCCATGGTCGTGCGGGTCACCTCGGCCACGGCTTCGGGATCGAATAACGGCAAGGTGGGGTTGATGATTCGCGACAATCTTTCGGCCACGATTTCGCGACGCGCCTGGATCGCTATTGTGCCCAATGCGTCTCCGAATCTGATGGAATGCCGTCAGGATGGCTGGACGGACAACTGGGGCGGGAGCAACTGGGCGCGTCGTTCGCAACCGCTTCCTCCGGGTATGCCTTACTGGCTCAAGATCGAGCGCCGGGGCGACATGATTGCCACCTACACGTCGCAGGACGGCACCAGTTGGGCGGCCAATATCAATTCCTACTACGCCGATCTGCCGTCCACCCTTTATGTCGGCATGTTCATCTGCAGTGGATCGGGGACAGCCGACACGGCCACGTTCGACCATGTGGCATTCACCGGCGGAAGAGGCGGTCTGGTGACGACCCCGGCCGCCCCGGCGACTCTGTTCGCCCCCGGTTCCGGCAAAGCCGTTACGGTGCGCTGGGTGCCGTCCTTCGGCGCCACCGCCTACGATCTGCTGCGCTCCACCACGTCCGGTCGCGGCTACAAGGTCATCGCCCGCGACCTCACCGCCGACAAGACGAGCTTCGTGGACACGAAGGTGGCGGCGGGCACGGCGTATTATTACGTGACCCGGGCGAAAAACTCCGCCGGCACCAGCGGCAACTCGCCCGAGTTCGGTGCCGCTCTGCTTCCCGCTCCAATGGCCAATCTCGCCACCACCGGCACGGCCAACGACGACCAAAACAACCCGGACAACGCCGGGAATGCCTTTGATCAGGACGCCGGATCCCTCTGGTTCCACGGGAATGGGACGACCGGTTGGCTGGAGTATGACTTCGGCGCGGGCACCCCGCAGGTCGTTAAGCGCTATACAGTCACCTCCGCTTCC
>JBNLDM010000145.1:0-45366 GCA_050304335.1 Pontiella sp. | reverse complement strand
TTATATCGACATGCGCCTCGATGGCGGTATCCGGGTGCGCATGCCGCGCTACAAGCTGAGTCCCAAGCTGCAGGAACTGGCGGCCATTATTCAGATTTCGAAGGAACAGGGGCGGCGCGTAAAAGAGGTTGATCTGACCTTGGAGACCGGCAAGGCGCCCACCACTTTCTACTAAGTTCAGGAAACAGATGTCGCTTGAAGCAACAGTGGTTTTAGAGATCGGAACCAGCACGGTCCGTGTCATGGTGGGGGAAGTGCGCAACGACGGGGTGGTGACGGTCATTGGTGTTGGAGAAGCTGAGTCGCGCGGCATCCGCAAAGGCGAAATCACAAATCGCGATGATGCAATCGCCTCTGTACGCAGTGCGATCAAGACGGCCGAAAAAAACTGGCGCAAGAGCATACACTCCGTCGTGCTGATTACGTCGGGCGGACAGGCCGAAGCGAAGAAGAGTACCGGCATCCATCGCGTAGTGGATCCAGCCGACAACCAGCTTGCGGAAGTAGACCAGGCCGATGTGGCGGAGGTGGTTGAAATCGCAAGAAGGATTTCGCTGCCCGAAAACCGCATCCGCCTGCATACCCTCCAGCAGTATTTCCAGGTCGACGACACGCTCAACGTGACCAGCCCCATCGGCATGGCCTGCGAAGAGCTGCGCGTCGATATGCTGACCATTCATGGCAAACGCAGCGCCGTCGACAATTTCCGGAAGATCGTCGACGATGTGCCGATTGCCTGCAACGATGCCGCTTTCAGCGGTCTTTGCGCTTCGATGGCGGTTGTATCAGAGGACCAGAAAAAGGCCGGGGTGCTGTCGATCGATATCGGCGGCGGGACGACGGACTTCGTGCTCTGCTACGACGGCTTCGTGCTGACAGCCGGATCGTTCGCCATTGGCGGCGACCATGTGACGAATGACATCTCGATCGGTTTGCAGATTCCGCTGGCTCAGGCGGAGTATGTAAAGAAAAAGGATGGGTGCGCACTGACCAATCTTATGGAACGCGACCACAACATTTCGATTCCCGCGGCTGCACAAGGCTTCGGCGGCCGGATGGTGCGGGCTATCACGCTCAACACGATCATTCATGCCCGCATGGACGAAATTCTGACCATGGTGAAGGAGCAGGTCGACCGACAATGCCCGAACGTGCCGTTGAGTGCCGGCGTGGTGCTGACCGGCGGCGGTGCGCTCCTGACGGGGGCCCGCGACCTTGGTCAGAAGGTCTTCAATGTGCCGTGTACGCTGGGCAAGCCCTATGAGGTGCAGGGCCTGACAACGACGAAGGAGGGTGCGCTCTTTGCGTGCGCCATCGGAGCGATCCGCTACACCGCTTCGCTGCGCACGGTTGAAGAGCGGCCGTCACTGGGCCGCAGGCTGTTGAAAACGTTGTGGGGAGGTTCCCATGAGTGATGCGGTCCATCCGGCCGGCAACACGGTTGCGCCACCCAGAATCCTCGTGATGGGAGTGGGCAGCAGCGGCGCCCGCGCTGTTTCTGCCATGCATGGCCTGAAACCGGAAATCGAGACCGTTGTGGTCGATACCGATGCAAAGGTGCTGCAGGGCATGGAACCGGAACGAACCCTACATGTCGGTTCCAGCGTTACCCGCGGTCTCAGTGCCGGCGGCGATGTCGAGCTGGGCCGCCAGTCCATTGAAAAGGATTCGTCGGGGATACGCCAGCGGCTGCGCAATGTCGATGTGCTCGTAATCGTGGCGGGACTGGGCGGCGGCATGGGCTCGGGTGCCGTGCCGGTGATCACCCGAATCGCCCGCGAGGCTGGTACGCTCGTGCTGGCAGTGATGGGCATGCCGTTCGATTTCGAAGGGAAGAAGATCGCCCGGGTGGCCGAGGAGTCGCTGAAGCGCGTACGCACCCACGCCGACGCGATCGTGCGAATCCCTAATGAACGCCTGCTCGACCGCTCCGATGCGGACCTTCCGATTGAACAGGCTTTTTCAAGAAGCCACCTGGTCATGATGGACGGCATTCTTTCGTTATGGCGGCTCCTTTCGATCAACGGGGTCTGCGGGCTCGATTTTGCCAGTATCCACACCATGCTGCGCAGCTGCGACGGCTTCTGCCACATGGCGGTTGTCGAGAGCTCCGGCAAAGACCGCGCCAAGGAGGTGTGCACGGCTCTGCTGAAGCATCCACTGCTCGGAAAGGGCAAGATGCTCGGCAGCGCGGCGGGCATCATTGTGGGCCTAACCGGGGGCCGTGACCTCACACTGAGCGAAGTGGAAGCGGTGATGAACCGTATTCAGGAGCACCTGCCGGGCGAGGATGTCTGGCTGAATTTCGGTGTGGTGGCGGATCCGGGCTTTGAAGGACGTCTGTCCGTGCTCGTCCTGGTCGCTGAACAATGGAAGGAGCCGCTGGTGGACAGCGCCGGCCGCCAGATGGGCTTCCGGTTCCATCCGAAGCAGTCGCAGGTGCAGGGGGAACTGGTTCTGGAAACGGTCGGCAAAGGGGAATTCGCGTATGTGGATCCGACCATCTACAACAACCAGGATCTGGATGTTCCCGCCTATATCCGCCGGGATATCAAGCTGCCGCGTTAGCCGTGGCTCATCACTGCATGTAGAAGTTTGTACGGCGCTCAATCCCGATGGTGGTGTCGGGTCCGTGCCCCGGATACACGCGCGTTTCATCCGTCAGCTGCTTGAGCTTGTTCAGGGAATCCCTCAGTTGCCGCGGATCCCCTCCGGGAAGGTCCGTGCGGCCGCATGAACCCTGGAAAAGCGTATCGCCTGCGATCAGGACACCCTCTTCAGGAAACAGCAGGCAGCAGGACCCGGGCGAGTGCCCCGGTGTTTCGATACACTGGAAATGAAAGCCGCCAATTTTCCAGTCCCGCTCGCTTTCCAGGGGCAGGAACATATCCGTGTCCGGTCGGTCGGGCACGGAATAGTAGGGTTCGATCCTGTTGCGCGGCTCGAAGGCCCAGGCCCAGTCGCTGGAATGCATCATGATCGGCGCCGGCCGGTTTTCATGCAGTTGCGAGAGGGCGGTGATATGGTCTGCATGGCCGTGGGTGCAGACATAGGCGGCTACGTCCAGTCCCAGCTGAGCCAGGGCTGCATCGATCCGTTCAGCATCATGTCCGGGGTCGAATACCAGCACGCTCCCCAGGGAGGCGTCCCATGCCAGATAGCAGTTTTGCTGGAAGGAGCCGGTAACGATTCGTTCGAGGTTCATGGTCAATTGCGGGTGGCTGGCTAATCCTGCCCGGATGCGCCGGCTTTGCGTGTGAAGGCGCAGTCGATTATCATGTTGCCCTGCAGCTGGCCCGTATTTTGCCCCACCGGCTTAATGTTGAGGGTGCGGATGTTGTAGCGGACGCCCTGCTGCTGGAGTTCCGTGAGAAATCCGACCACGGCGTCGAGCTTGCCCTGCCAGGTGCAATTGATTCCCAGCTCGAAGAGGTCGCCGGTCGGCTTTTCCGCCTGGGGATTGGTCTTGGAAATCTTCAGTTCATACTTATCGGCAATGCTGTTGACGGTCTTCATCAGCTCCGGAGAGACGGATCGCTGGCCGGTATCGAACACACGGAGTTCCTGTTCGAGTCCATGCAGCTCGTCGGCCCACTCGTCCTGCATCTTAATGGCGGCCTGATGCCGGGTGATCTGGTCGCGCAGGCGCAGGATCTCCCCTTTGCGGGACTTCCATTCGGCTACCTTCCCGTTGACGCCATACCACGTGCCGCCGAGAACGACACAGGCCAATGTGGCCACCCCGAGAATCAGTTCGCGTTCGGTAACCTTCATCATTCATCCTCCGAGGACGGAAGCACCAGGTTTACTGAAAATATGGCGCGTTCCTCTCCACGTGTCGCCTTGGTGCTGACTCGCTCGTCCTTCAACTGCGTGAAAAGCTTTGAGTCCGCCAGCGCATCGCCATACTCGTACACCAGTTCCTGGCTTTCGGCGGTTCCGCGCAGGGTGACCGCCTTGTTCTGGTTGTAGTTGAAGGCGACAAACTCGATGTCGCCGGCGGGAAGCAGGCGTGTCACCTCGCGCAGGCATTCGAGGGCCGAATCAGAGCGGTCTGCGTAACCTTTCAAGGCCTTCAGCTTCTGGTGGTTCTGTATCGCCTTGTTTGCTATTGGAGCAAGAGCGGCCTCCTGCTTCTGCACTTTCTTCAGCGAAACGGCCCGGACCTCGTAGACAATCGTCAGTACCAGCATGATCGACAGCCATAGCGCACCGATGACCGACGCACTGACCAGGAACATCCGCTTCATCTGGATTCGCTTCTGGTGTTCAATCCATTCCCTTGGAATCAGCTCGATGCGACTCTTCCGATGCACGGTGCGGTCGATGATGCCTTCGGACAACGGGGGCAGGGTTGACAGATCGTACTCGCGGACTGCAAGACCCGATGCAGTCCGCAGGGTAGATACCACACTTCCGGAAAGCCCGGTATAATTCCAGAAGTCGATCGCCGCGGGGGCGGGCAGGTCGTACTCCGCATCCAGCGTGGTAAGCGTGTAGCTGATTTCATGGGCAAGTTCTTCGGCCAGGTCCTGCTCTTCCTTCGGCGCAGGCAGCGAACGGAAAGCGATGGGGGCGTTTTCGTTAAGGATAACCAGGCTATAATCCATACCGTCGTCGATCACCAGGATTTCGCATTTTGCACCGGTCAGGTGCCCGCCCTTTTCCAGCAGGTGGACCCAGCCGAGGATGCGTGCGTCGATGCTGTGGATATGCACGCCTTTGTGGGCGAACAAATCGCCGATGGCATCAATGGATTCGTGCTTCACCGCCACCATGAGCACCAGCGCCCCGTTTTCGGTTTCACGGATGATTTCCTGCGATACAGCCAGCTGATCAAGCGGGAAGGGCGAGTACTTATCGATCTGAAAAGCCGCCATGCTCGCAATCTCGGCCGGGTCGCTTGTCGGGAATTCCATGGTCCGCATCAGCAGTTCGGAAGTCCGGATCGAGACGGTGAGGTCGCCCTCGAGCCTGCCGTGTATCTCCTCACTCAGCCGTTGCAGCGTGGGCATATCGGCATCGGTGAAGGCAAAGGGCATGCTGCTCTGTTCGACGGTTTGGTTCCCGTCCTGCTTCAGCTTGAGACTGGTCCATTCCAGACTGTCCGGGGTCAGGCATGCCGCCGTTATGATCTTATCGCGTATTCGCATTTTACTTAACCGGTCCTTCATTCCAGTAAACCACCACCGAACCCTTTGCCTTTAGCAGAAAGATGCATTCAATACGGTACTTGCTTCCGAAGGATTCGCCAATAGAAGTTACCTTCACAAAATTACTTTGCAATTTAAATTTGGATGCGTCGGCGCCTACCTCGTCCAGGCTCTTGATGCCGTCATCCAGCGTGTTCGGTATACCGTCTTCACCGGCACGGGCCTCCATGACCCCGGCCAGTTCCCAATCCTCGTATTCAGCGAAGCTCAGCAGCAGGTTGGTGCTCGCTGTATTAAGGTTCACCCGGCCGTCGCCCCAGACCGTCAGAATGTCGGCAATGCCGAAGATCGCGTCGGATTCCTCGTCGGCGGGTTTTCCGTATAGGATTTCGGGGCCCCAGTTCTTGATCAGGAGCAGTTCCTCCACGCTGTCCAGCGGGCCGTTTTTCACCGGATAACCGCGCTCCTCGTAGAAGGGGTCGTCCGACTCGGCGCCGTTGAGGCCATGAAGGTCGTTTTCATCCTTCCAGTCCTCGAGGCAGTCGATCATGGCATCCCATTCCGTTGAAGGGACATTCGCCATTTCGAAGATATCGGCCCATTGTTCGCGGGTCAGTGTGTTGACGTTGCGGCCGGATTCAGCGGATTCAATGCTGATCGAAAATCGGCCGTTTCCCAGTTCGATCTCCGAGGTGGTGGGCATTCCGCGCTGGACATAGAGCGCCGCCTGCATGAATCCATCCTTGTCCTCCGCCATGTCCTCGATCTCCAGCTGTTTGGCCTGCTGCTGGCGATCGAGAATGGCGCGGGCATATTCAATGCCCGAGCGGGCCTGCATATCGGCCTGGAACCGTTTTTTCTTGTGCGAGACGAGCAGGGCCTCCAGCTTGGATTCGAACGCGAACGATCCGACAATCAGAGCCAGCATGGTGATCACCCCGAGGACGGCCAGCAGGGCGGTGCCTTGCTTCCTTCTGTATTTATGGATCTGGATGCTGTTCACCATACGGATGTCATCGCCGGTTGTTGTTCTGCTGGCGGGTGTTGGGAGAGGCCGGGCTGCGCAGGCGCTCGGCAACCGAATTGAATACGGGTATTTCGATTACACGTGTAAACAGAATGGGTTCTTCGGTGGGATCTGCGGACGTCACATAGAGGGTAACCTGGATACGTTCGGGTATGGAATTGTCGGCTTCCCATTCCTCCGTCCATTCCTCCGCATTCTTATCCCAGAACAGGATCTCCAGACCGCTGATCGACCGCGACACCAGAATGGGCTCCGTAGTATAGTCCTCTTCAAATGTCTCAGGATCCGCCACGGCGGGCATGGGCAGGGCATACAGCGCCGGCGCGTCCGTATCATCGATATCGATGAAGAGCTTCAGGCGGTGCGGGCCTTTTTCATAGGGGGAGTAGGGCGGCATGAAAGCGCTGCTTGCCGTTACAAAACTGATGCGATCGGAAGGAATCCCCAACGTGCTGTCCTTCTCGACCAGAAACGCATACACCTTGCGGGGATTGAAGAAATAAATGGTGGAATCCAGGGCGGACACCAGTTCGTTCATGGCGAAATCACCGTGCTTGATGCCGTCGGCGACCTCCGTACCCCGTTTCCAGCCGCGGAGGGTCGCGCTGAATACCTCGAAGGCGATGGACATGACCACGACCAGAATCACGATGGCGACCATGACCTCGAGCAGGGTAAATCCACTCCTGGCAAACGAACGGGATTTCGGGGCGTTCCGATTCATACTACGGGTATGTACGTTCATAGCTGGCTCGTTACGACCTCCGCATCGGGGGCGTACCGGAACACCGTGACCTCCTCATATGCGTCGCGCCCGCGCTCCGCCCACTGGACGCGGGTTGTGATGAGAAAAAGTCCCGGTCGCTCCTCCTGATCGACGATCTCTATATCCCTGTACCAGGTATAGCCTTCCTCGTCTTCAAACGTTCCCGATTCCGAGATTTCATTCAGGTCGACGCTTTCAATGGGGTTCTCTACATCCACTCTCATCACCAGGCTGCGCGCCGTTTCCCGGCTTCGGGCGGTGCGGACGACTTGCAGGCATCGCGACATGGCCAATAGCAGGGCGGAAGCACCGATACTAAGAATAACCATCGCGATCAGAACTTCTATCAGGGTCAACCCCACTCTGGATGAAGATCTTGCTCTCATAGTGCAATAGGATTGTTCCCCATAAGACGGGGTTAAATAAAGACAAACCTGATCCGCTTTTTATTGCCTTTGCACTGCCGTTAATTTGGTCCGTGCCGTTTTCCGGGGCCTTTTTCCCGCACTTCGCGCATGTTAAACGGTAACAAGCCACGCCAGGCCGGCCTGATGGAACTGAATACGAGGATCGGATATCCGGGCTGCGCCCCGACAGTCCCGGTCACGGCGGATAGGACATGGACTTTTCCGGACGGTCGCGGTTTGCCTTTTCTCATGAAGAATGGCAACCTTCCTGCTTTTACGTGCACACCATTCTGGATTGATACAATGATGACATGTTTGATTAAGAACAGCAGGGTCTGGTTGCCGCTTCTCGCCTGCGCGGGAATGCAGGCGGCACAGGCAGGTTCCTCGGTGGAATGCAATTTCGACCAGCTGTCCGATGGATTGATTGACGGGCAGCCCGGATGGGAGATCTTCGACAAGGTCAAGGATTCGTCTGCATTTTCGGTGGCTTCCGAGGTGGGCGTAACAGAGACCGCCCAGGACAAGGCACTCATCGTAAAGGCGTCGGATCATGCCATACGGTGCGTAACGGAAAAGGCGGTTCGCTGGTTGCGGCGGGAGACGGCCAAGGCGGATTTCGATTTCCGGATCGTTGTTCCCAGGGGGAGCCTGGATGAGGACCAGCCGGTCATGGTATTCCTGTTTGGCAACTCCGTGCTGGGGGAAACGGCTCGCTGGGAAGTGCGGCTCCAGGCCACAACCAGCGGCGACTGGGAGTTATGGGCCGCCCTGCCGGACGAGGCATCAGCGACGTTCCCGGCCGACCGGCTCGCGTTCAAGCCCGGGACGTCCACGCGCGTGTCTGACTGGCTGCACTGCACGGTTGAAGTAACGAAGCTTCCTGAATCCGATTCCTTCAGCTCCACCGTGCGGATCACGGATAAGCACGGGCAATCGATCGCATCCGTAACCTGTACGGATACCACCAAGGATCCGGCCACCATGGCGATCTGGAACCTGTCGCGGCTGCATGCCGGCTTTCTTGCGGCAAAGGAGCTTCCGGGGCTGGCATGCATCGATAATTTCGTGCTTTCGACCGCCCCCTGATTCCGGCGCGTGTCCGTTCCGCGCAACCCGTTTCTGAATTGCCTTGACTGAAAAGGCTTATTTCCAATCATTAGCTCCTTTGTTTCAGGTGCAATCTTTGGACAAGGAGCGTTTTGTGCTATCGGGAGGAACCATCATCAAAACGGCCATGGACCGGCGCGGCTTCAGGCACCGCCGGACCGAGGACCAGTTCAGTGTTCGTGGCGAATATGCGCGCAACCTGCAGTATGTCTATTCCCGGGAAACCCATACGCGGGACGGATGCATCATCGACCTGGTCTACTTTGCGGTGGATGTGCAGGGGGAAAAGCTGGTGATCGGTCTCTACCGGGAAAACCCCGAGATTGAAAACGGTGTCTATGTCAACGCCTCGCGCGCTCTGTCGCTGACCAAATTCACGAGCGAGAACGTGGAATGGGAACTGGACAAGCTCATTACCCCGGTCCGCGATCGATTTAAATAAAGGAGTACTATCAATGGATTATGAAAAGCTTTTCGCCGATCGTATAGGCGGAGCCAATTTCGGCAAGTCGACCGAAATCTACAAGTTCGAAAAGATCAAGCGGGCCAAAGCCAAGGCGCGTGCCGCGCATCCGGATCTGGAAATTCTCGACTTCGGGGTGGGCGAACCGGATCAGATGGCACCGGCGCCCATCCGGGAGGCGCTGAAACGCGAAGTCGACCAGCCGGATAACCGGGGCTATGCAGACAATGGCATTGCCGAGTTCAAGGCCGCTGCCGCCAGGTACATGGAGGAGTTTTTCGGCGTCGGGCTCGATCCGGCCACGGAAATCAACCACAGCATCGGCACCAAGCCGGCGCTGGCCATGCTGCCGCTGGCTTTCGTCAATCCGGGCGATGTGGTATTCCAGACCGTTCCCGGCTATCCGGTCATGGCAACGCATTCGAAGTATCTGGGTGCCGAGGTGGTCGATATCCCGCTGCTGGAGGAAAATGCGTTCCTGCCGGATCTCTCGCAGATCGATCCGTCTCTCGCCGAACGCTGCAAGCTATTCTACATCAACTATCCGAACAACCCGACCGGGGCCGTGGCCACGCCGGCGTTCTACGACGAGCTGGTTGCATTCGCAAAGAAATACAACATTCTCATTGTGCAGGATGCGCCTTATTCTACCCTCGTGTATGACGGCGAGCGCACCTCGCTGCTGCAGCGTCCGGGCGCGAAGGAATGCACGCTGGAGCTGCACTCCATGTCCAAGGCCTACAACATGACCGGCTGGCGGCTGGCCTTCTTCTGCGGGGCGCCGTGGGCCGTCAACGCCTTGGCCACCATCAAAGACAACTGCGACAGCGGCCAGTTCAAGGCGATCCAGAAGGCCGCCTGCGCCGGCATCGCCGATACGAGCCTGGCGGAAGGCATTCGCGATCACTACGAAAAGCGCCTCCGCCGCATGGTGGAAGTCCTTCGTGAAGTTGGATTCGATGCGAAAATGCCGGGAGGTACCTTCTTCATGTATCTCAAGGCGCCGAAGGGGGCGGGCGATGTCGAATTCGCGAACGCCGAGGAAGCCTCGCTCTATCTGATCGAAAACTACGGCATCTCCACCGTCCCGTGGGACAATACCGGACCGTTCATCCGCTTCGGCGCAGTGTTTGAATCGAAGGGCGATGATGACGACGAGCGCGTGCTCGGCGAGCTGGCCTCCCGCCTCAAGCAGGCCGACCTCCGCTTTTGACGATCGCTCTCGCAAAAGTTCGAAAACGGCTCCGGGATTCCGGAGCCGTTTTTTTAGACGTCGCATACCACAGTGGACAGTGCGGGATGGAATTGATAATGTTTTACGCAATTAGCGGATCATGAACGGATATGGACTATGAGCGAAAACGAACAGGAAATCATCGAACTGCGGCATTTGTTGATCGAGGACTATGTCAACCTGCGAAGTTCCATGGACAAGGCCTATGAGAAAACAGGACTGGTATCATGGCATGAAAAGGACATTCGCAAACTGCTGGATATCTTTCCGGACGGCCAGCTTTGCATAACGGTCAACGACAAGGTTGTGGCGAGCGCGCTGGCCCTGATCATCGACTACGACCAGTTCGGGGACGAGCACACCTTCAAGCAGATTCACGGGAACTACAGCTTCAGCACGCACGACCCCGATGGCGATGTGCTCTATGGTATCGATGTGTTCGTGCATCCCGACTATCGCGGCCTGCGCCTCGGACGACGCCTGTACGAAGGTCGCAAGGAGCTGTGCGAAAACCTGAACCTGCGGGCCATTATGGCCGGTGGTCGCATTCCAAACTACAAGAACCATGCCGATGAAATGACCCCGCGGCAGTACATAGAAAAGGTGCAGGCCAAGGCGATCTATGATCCGACACTGACCTTTCAGCTCTCGAATGGCTTCCACGTCAGGAAGGTGCTGAAGAACTACCTAGAAGGCGATGTGCAAAGCCATGAATTCGCCACGCTGCTCGAGTGGAACAACATCTACTACGAGCCGCACCCGAAGGTGCTGAATGTTGAGCGGTCGGAGGTGCGCGTGGGACTGGTGCAGTGGCAGATGCGCCCGTTTGCCGATATGGATGCGCTGATGGAGCAGGCCGAGTATTTCGTGGACGCGGTGTCGGGCTACAACTCTGACTTCCTGCTGTTTCCGGAATTCTTCAACACCCCGCTCATGGCGCCCTACAACCATCTTCCCGAGGCGCAGGCGGTGCGCAAACTGGCCCAATTCGCCGAGCCGCTGCGGGACCGGTTTCTGGAACTGGCCGTCTCGTACAACGTGAACATCATTACCGGCAGCATGCCTGTGGTGGAAGAGGAGCGCCTGCTCAACATTTCCTACCTGTGCCGGCGCGACGGCACGGTGGATTCGGTCCACAAGATTCATCCCACGCCGTCGGAAGTGGAATCGTGGGGCATGGTGGGGGGTGACGAGGTGAAGGTGCTGGATACCGATTGCGGAAAAATCGGAATCCTGATCTGCTACGACGTGGAATTCCCCGAGGTGTGCCGGCTCATGGCCGACGACGGCATGCGGATCCTGTTCGTGCCGTTCTGCACCGATACGCAGAACGGCTTTATGCGCGTGCGGCGCTGCGCCCAGGCGCGAGCCATCGAGAACGAGTGCTACGTGGTAGTGGCCGGGGCCGTCGGCAACCTGCCCAATGTGAACAACATGGACATCCAGTATGCCCAATCGGCCGTGTTTACGCCGTCTGATTTCTCCTTTCCGACAAACACCATCAAAACCGAAACGACGCCCAACACGGAAATGGTGCTGATCGCGGATGTGGACCTGGATCTGCTCAAGGAGCTGCACGCGCGCGGCAGTGTGCGCAACCTCAAGGACCGCCGCAAGGACCTGTACCGCATCGTGCGTAGAAACGGTTCCTCTTCATAACCGGATGTGCGGGTGATTTGCATGGATTCCAAACTTTCAACCCATAAGCGATTCGACTACCTTCTTGCCCCATGAGTTTGATTTCATCGTTGGAGAAGCGTTTTGGATCGTGGGCCATACCCAATCTGGCCGTATACCTCATTGCGATACAAACGATCGGCGCGGTAATGCTGCTGGGAAACTATGCGTCGCTGAGCGACCTGTTTCTTCACGGCAGTTCCGTGATTCACCGCGGTCAGTGGTGGCGCCTGCTGTCGTTCATGATGGTTCCTTCCGTGAGCCTGGGGGGCCGGCTGTTTCTGCTCTGGCTCCTGATTTCGTTTGTGATTTTCTACCTGATCGGCTCAGCCCTGGAGCAGCGGTGGGGTGTTTTCCGCTTCAATCTTTTCATTCTGTGCGGCTACCTGCTGACCGTTGCCATGGCGTTCGTCAATCCCGGCGTGGTGATCGGCAATGAATATTTCCTGGGATGCGTGTTTCTGGCATTCGCCACGCTGTTCCCTAATTTCGAACTCTATCTTTTCTTCATACTGCCCGTGAAAGTCAAATGGCTGGGGTGGCTGACGTTTGTATTTTACACATTCACCCTGTTCCAATCCACAGATGGTCCGGCGGGCATTATCGTGGTTGGAAACAAGATGGGTGTGATAGCGGCCTTTGCGAACTATGGCCTGTTCTTCGGCAGGGACCTGCTGAACAACCTCAAAACGGCGCGCCGAAGGAAGTCGTTTCAGGCCCAGTCGACAGCCCTGGCGGAGGAACCCCGCCACGCCTGCGCGGTGTGCGGGGCGACGGACAAGGCCCATCCCGAGCTTCACTTCCGCTACTGTTCCACATGTGGTAAATGTTTTTGCGAGAAACATATTTCTGATCACACGCATTGAGCATGAAAAAGGCATCCATCACAGCGTCGGCCGAATGCAAGGTTGACCGATCGGGTGAAAAACTCGTTCTCACCCTTTCCGGCAGGCTGGACACGTCCTCCATTCCCGGGCTGTGGCCCCTCGTGAGCAGCCAGCTGAAACAGGAAAGCGGTATCTCGGTGGAAGTTGACGGTAGCGGTATAGCGTATTGCGATGGATCGGGCATCGCGCTGCTGGAACACATCCGCAACGTTGCCGAACAGAGGCAGATCCCGCTGACGTTCGAGGGCTTAAATGATGATCTGACGAGAATGATCGACCTTTACCGCACGGATTACCACCGGCACGAGACCTCCGCCCGGAAGAACACCGGCGCATTTGTGGAAGAGATCGGCTCCGCGGTTGTGTCCGGCTTGCAGGGTCTCCGTGAGCACATCACATTTCTCGGCGAGCTAGTGATTGGCCTGGGCAGAACGCTTATGCAGCCTGCGAGTCTTCGGCTGAAGGACTTCGTGCGCATAGCTGAGGAAAGCGGTGCTCAGGCCCTGCCGATCATCGGACTGATGGGTTTTCTGGTCGGTTTGATTCTGGCGTTCCAGGGGGCCGTGTTGATGAAGCAGTTCGCAGCGGAAATCTTCATTGCCGATTTTGTCGGCAAATCAGTGGCAAGGGAGCTGGGGCCGCTCATTACGGCGATTATCGTGGCAGGGCGTACCGGGTCGGCTTTCGCGGCCGAGCTCGGAACGATGAAGGTCAACGAGGAGATCGACGCCTTGAAAACCATGGGCTTTGACCCCGTGCGGTTCCTGGTGGTTCCCAGGGTGCTGGCCGCAACGCTCATGACGCCGATGCTGTCGGTTCTGACCAATCTTTTTGCTATGGCTGGCGGTGCCTTGGTCATGTCCGGCATCGGGTTCCCCCTGATCACCTATGTCAACCGGGTTCTGGCAGCGGTTACGCCGAGCGACTACCTGGGCGGATTGTCCAAAGCCTTCGTATTCGGGCTGCTGATCGCTGCTTCGGGCTGCCTGTGCGGCTTGCGGACAGGAGAAGGTGCAAGTGCCGTGGGAAATTCAGCGACAAGGGCGGTGGTCAGTGCCATCATCATGATTGTAATCGCCGACGGCATATTTGCGGTAATGTTCTACCTGCTGGGAGTGTAGTATGGAGAAGGAGCCGATCATCCATGTAAAGGAACTGACCGCTCGCTATGGCGAGCGGCTGGTGCTTGATTCGCTCACCTTCAGCGTGCGGCGGGGCGAGATTTTTGTCATTCTCGGTGGTTCCGGGTGCGGAAAATCCACGTTGCTGAAACACATGATCGGACTGTACGAACCATATGCCGGAGACATATGCATCGGCGACGCAAGCATCGTGACGGCCAGCGGGGCTGAAAAAGCGGCACTGATACGGCGGTTCGGGGTGATGTATCAAAGCGGCGCACTGTTTGGATCCATGAACCTGCTGGAAAACATTTGTCTGCCGATGGAGGAATTTACAGCGCTTGATCGGGAGGCTCGCGAAATGATCGCACGCATGAAGCTCGGACTCGTCGGCCTGGCCGATTTCGCCTATCACATGCCGTCGGAAATCAGCGGCGGAATGAAGAAGCGCGCAGCCATCGCCCGTGCCATGGCGCTTGACCCTGAAATCCTCTTTCTGGATGAACCCTCAGCCGGCCTGGATCCGGTAACTGCCGACGAGCTCGATGAGCTGATTATCACCCTTTCCCGCACACTGGGAATCACGTTTGTGGTGGTCACGCACGAACTGCCCAGTATATACAAGATCGCGCAGCGGGTCATCATGCTCGACGCGCGGACCAAGCGAATCGTGGCCGAAGGGGATCCGAACGACCTGCGCGAGCATGCGCAGGATGAGTGGATCCGCAACTTTTTCAACAGGAAGAGCCGCAGCGAAGCGCCGGCTGACCAATCGCTCGGCACACATACGTCAGGTTATGACGGGAGGAATTCATGAGCAGGAAGCCGCACTACTTTGCCGTAGGATTATTCGTTCTCGTTTCGTGTGCCCTCGGTCTCGTGGGGATCGTTGCCATAAGTTCCGACGCGCTGCGGTCGCCTGAATATTTTATAGAGACCTATGTCGATGAATCCGTACAGGGGATCGATATCGGAACACCCTTTAAATTCCGTGGCGTGAAAGTGGGGAACGTGAGCGAGATCAGGATGGTGTCCGAGGATTATGACACCGCTAAAATGTATGTCATGATCCGGATTGCCATTGAAAGCAAGAGCCTGCTGTCCGACACCGAATCCCTGTCCGAGCGGATTAAACAACAGGTTGCGAACGGACTGCGCCTGAAGCTGGTGCCGCAGGGCATCACGGGCCTGTCGTTTGTCGAGGCTGACTTGTATCCTGATTCCGGCGTCGAGCCGCTGGAAATCGATTGGGAACCCAAATATGCCTATATACCATCCACACCGGCCATGATGACCATTCTCTCGCGCTCGCTGGAACGGATTGCCGGCGAAATCAATGAAATCAATCTGGGGGATATTGGCGCCAATATCGAATCCATATCCAGCAACCTGAATCTCATGTCACAGGATCTGCGTGAAATAACGCACCATGCGGCATCGTCGTCCGACGAAGTGATTGACAATGTGGTGCTGGCGTCCTCCGAACTTCCGAACCTGACGTCAAATCTGACGGCGTCGGTGATGAAAATGGAGGAACTGCTGAATGAATCCGACAGGGACATCGACCAGATCCTGGTCAACCTGCGCTACATCACGGAAGATACGCGCGACTTTATCCGCATGATCAAAAGGCATCCCGGCATCCTGCTGAGCGAGCCTCCCAAACAGAACCTCAGCCTTGGAGAGAAGAAGCCATGAATACGTGGAAACCTATCGCAGCCATGCTGGCTGTGCTGATGACCGCCGGATGTGTAAAAGTGTGGCAGGACCACCTGGATATCCGCACCTATCTGCTGCAGGTGAACCGCGATGCGCCCGCGGCGGAGGCGCCGCTCGCCGACAAACTGTGGATCGAACCGGTAAATGTTCTTCCACCCTACAACGTCCGCAATCTGATTACGCGCAAGAGCGATGTGGAATTCACTGCCAGTTACTATACGGAAATGATGGTTTCACCCGCCGACAACTTCCGGAGCTGTTTCTACACATGGCTGTTTCAAAGCGGTCTTTTTGGACAGGTGTCGGTTGCCGACCGGACCGGCATGTCTCACAGCCTGATCGTGTCAGTCATGGAATTCTACGTCGACGAATCCCAAAGCAAAGCCATATTGAAAATCAAGGCGACCCTGCTGGATGAGCGGAACAGGGACAACCGATTGCTGTTCTCGAATGAATACAACAGGGAAACGCCGGTTGAAGAAATGAATGTAGACGGAATCATGCGAGCCTACAATACGGACCTTGCAGCGATACTTGCGGACCTTGAGCAGGATATAGCCGCGGTGCTTGCGCATCCCGCGGAAAAGGATGCCCGCTAAGCGATCTCATTGGCATTTCATATTCATTCGTGTACATTCGCGATTGGTTTGAACAGAAGGAAACAGCAGCATGAGTAGCAGAATGTACGGCAGCTCCAGACGTCGTGTCGGGACCGCGTCATCAGCCAGTGTCGTCCTGCTTTCGGCCTGTCTGTTTGCGGTATGTCTGACCTCGTCGTGTGCACTCTTTCCAAAGAAACACAGGCCGGAACCGGGAATGGTGATGATTGTAAACAACACCGGTGCTGTAATTCAGAACGTCACGGCACGCGAGGCACGCGAACGAACCAATGAAGCCAATCGTCTTCTGTCCGTATCGAACCTGCCCGCAGGCCGATATTGCTCCGTCATCCGCAAAACAGGCTCAAAGCCGCTTGCCGACAGGATTGTGGTTTCATGGGACTCATCCGGTCGGCAGTGGTCGGTACCCGCGGATATCAGCGGCACGCTGGATGCCGCCACGGGATCGCCTGACGAGGTACTGGTCATCCGCATTCTGCCATCCGGCAATGTCGTGGTGAACCTTGCGCTGCAGGGAGCCCTCGAACCCGGTCTACGCCTTTAAATAAAATGGAACATGCGATAAGCTGACTGCGAAGCGAATCAAGGAGATAGCACTATGTCGATCAATCAGGCTGTACTTTTCACCAAACCCGTCCACCACCTTGGAATCGATCTCGATCCCGATGGCTTGAACCAGCTGGCCCGCGAATATTTCGAGGGCAGGGGTTTCACGATCACCTTCAGCAAGCGGGTTGCCGGCGCCGAGCTGGCGGAACGTGAAATCATCCGCAAGCACTACCAGATGTACAGCAAGGCGTCCTACGGCGACATCGGCATCACGGACGAGGGGATGGCGGTGTTCGAAGAGTGTTTCGGGCGGGAATGGGACGATGAAGTCGAGGGCGGCCGCATCATGGGCAACCCGCAGCTGCTCGAATCGAAGGGGATCGATGCGCACCAGCTGTTTGCGCTCTGGAATAATGCCGAGGTCAAAAAGGTGCAGGCCGGCGTACTGATGGGATGGCTGGAATCGCTGGACTGCTACTGCATCAATGCCTTCTATCCTGCCATGGAGGCCAACTTCTACCATCCGGACACGCGCATCGACTACTATGTGGTCGAATTCGAACCCGCGCAGGTTTCCTGGCTGCAGTTCCGCAAGGAGGTGCTCGGCGCCACCAACGCCGCCAAGGCCGCACCGGAAAGCTTCCGCGGGCAGCTCTACGCAAAATACAAGGTCGACTTCCCCGGCCGCGACAACTTTGTGCACGGCAGCGCAGGTCCGTTCGAGGGTCTGGTCGAACGGTCGATTCATGAGCCGGATTTTGATCTGGCCGACAATCCGGTCGGGCGCTATCTGGCGGGTAAAGGCGTTACGCTGGAAAGCCTGAATGCATGGAAGGCGCAGCAGACCAACGCCGACTTGGGAGCGTTGTTCGACGCCACCGAGGAAAAGAACACCGACGAGGTCCTCCCGATCCTCGACGCCGTCGCGTGGTAGTTGTGCCTCACGCAAAGACGCGAAGGAGCAAAGATGTTAACCACCCGCTACGCTGCAGGACAGAGAGGTCATAGAGAATTTCCTCCGCGAACCTCTGTGGTGAGTTTTATTCATCCCGCGCAAAGTCGCCAAGAAGCAGCGTCGCGACAGGAATTTGAATACCGAAAAGCAAGTTCGGCTTGAACTGTCATTGGTGTAACGGCGTTTCCTGGAAACGGCCAGCGGCTCCTAGGGCCGCCACTACATGAATTGGTAACTTCCGGACCATTTCCTTTGCGCCTTCAGGTCTTGGCGGGAAAACATGCTCGTCGAGCGAAAGAGAAATATTCGGACAATGGTATTTTTCATGCTTAATATTCCTAGAGTGAGCATGGTCGGTGGCACCAGTAAGAGCTTCCGATCACTCGCATTACTGGCAGACCGAGGATGCTGTATTTGATTACAGCATCTGATAACAGAGGAACCCCAAGGAGGGAATTATGGTTGGAAAATCTAGTAGTAGATCATTTTTCCGAAACGGCTTGTCTATCATTCGAATGGGATTGGTCGCGTTGGCTCTGGCAGCTGTAGTACCGCTGAATGCAGCGGCAGAAACCTCGAAGATAGATGAAACCAAGCAAGCGGTGCAGGATGCTACCAGCGAGTCGATGGAGGCCGCCGGCAGCTTCTTTCAGCGTGTGAACGAAAGCGGTGTGCAGAACTGGACACGTGACGAGATTGTCGCGTGGCTGATCATGGCGCTGCTGGTCGGATCCGCAGCGGGCATGTTTTACTCGAAGAAGACCAATGGATTGGGCAAGTTGATCCATTTCATGTTCGGTCTGGTCGGAGCGTTGGCGGGTTGCACGCTGGTACGTGCAGGGCCGATCAACCACGGTTGGGGCGGAACGATGATATCCTACGAGGCGCTGGTCTATTCTTTCGGCGTGGCGCTGCTCCTCATTGTGGGTGACCGTATTCTGAGCAGTCAGAAAAAAAAGAAAAAGAAGTCGTGATCGGTTAACCGGAACACCGCCAAGCCGGTAACAAGGTTCTATCACCACCCGCTGCGATGGAGGACTCAGAGGTTCACGGAGTTCAGGTGTTTAATCATTCCTCCGCAGTCCTCCTTGTCCGCTGTGGTGAGATTCATTTGTCTCGCACCATGCCGCCAAGTCGCGAAGTGGGGTTTTGGTTATGGAAAAGTATACCCGGCTTGAAATATTGCATCTGGTGTAGCGGCGTTTCTTGGAAACACCCAGCGGCTCTGAAAGCCGCCACTACATGCATCGGGCATTCCCGTATAGATTCCTTTGCGTCTTCGCGTGATATTCCGTCATAATTACTGCATAAACCAACGTGCCTTATAACTTCATGCGAGACTGCCAACGCATTGAACGGCAGATGGTGCGGTTGACCAGATCAAGTTCATCTTTATATGCACAACTCCCGGCTGGATCACCCATCCGATCTGCTCCATGGTGTCAACGTTCAGTTCCTTTCCGCAACCCCCTCTAACCAGCATTATCAATGCTTCCGGTTCATTTCTGTGCGTCAATCAGTCAGTTTCAGCAATATGTCAGCAAACCAGGCACAGTTCAGTCCCAGTGCTTCATCGATCTCTGCGTCTCTTCCGCTCACATCGAATCGAGCCGAATGCACGCCCAGCAACCTCCATGGCATGTCGTTTTGAACGATACGACGGTCTTTGCAAACGACCGGTGCTCCACTGGAACCACGATGGGTTCGACCATCCGTGAGAAAATATCCGTTGCCCTGGAAGCGCATCGCAAATGAAGATGCGTTTATCGCGGCCCTTACGACCGGCAGCTTGTGCAGCGTGTCATAAAATCCCAATGGGAACCCGACGATCAGCATGGACGTACCGATCTCTACCGTTTCCTTATTGCCCAGCAGACTATCCGGAGTAAACGCGGTATATATCACATGCGGCGGAAGTGCGGTATTATCGATTTGTATAACCGCAACATCAATATTGCCCGATGAATCCGAACCGCTGATCCACAAGGACATACCATTGCGGTACAAGGGTATGGAATACTCGATTGAACTGGCTACGTTGGCAGGGTCGTCGTGAAGCTTGATTTGAAACCGGTCCGGCCTGTGATCGTTCTTCTCGTCAAAGAATACATGCAGGCTGGTCACCAAAAACAGGTGGTCGTTTCGTTTAAAAAAGAATCCCGTGGCGTTCGTCAACAAAGCCCCTTTGGAATAGGTCAGGATCGGCGTTGCGCTTAACAGCAGGGGATCGATGGGCATTGGTTTGCGTTCCATAAGTCGGGAAATCTCCTCGGTCGCCTCTTCATTCAAAGGCGGCCGTTCATAAATCTTCTATTTTATTAGTAGGTCGGCCTGGGCATGCGCTCGACGTTGACGCGCATATTCAGCATTTCAACCGGATCGCCGAATTGGGTGTAGATGGCGACATCGGCGGCGTCGCGACCGAAGGCGATCGCGACGCGACCTCCATGCAGATCGTCCTGTGTGGGGTCGAAGGTGTACCATCGGTTGCCTACATAGGCCTCGAACCAGGCATGTAGATCCATTGGTTCGAGACCTTCAAGGTATCCCACGACCATTCGGGCGGGTATCGATAACGCCCGGCAGCAGGCAATGCCCAGATGGGCCATGTCACGGCAAACGCCGCTACCCGACTCGTTCAGCTCGGCGGCACTGATGATCTGATGCCCTTCTCCAGGCGTGTAGCGTATGGCATTGCGAATATAATCAACGATGGCCGTGCATTGATCGTAGCCGGGTGCCCGGTCTGCCGCGAGGGAAGCCGCCATGGCAGTAAACCGGTCCGATTCGCAATACCGGCTCGGATAGAGAAACGGCAGGGTTTCTCCGGGGAGCTGCTGAACTTCCACAAAAGGCGTTCCGGGGGCGATGTCGGTTACGTCTGCCGTTTCGATGTCGGCCGATGTGCGAACGGAAAAATACCCGGCGGGAGCGACCAATCGCTGACACAGGTTGCCGAACATGTCGGTGAATTCGACCGCCGTCACGCTGGGCGACAACACGTACTCTTCGCGTGCGATCCATTGCTGCCATCCGCTACGGGGACGCAGCATCAGCAGGAAGGGCGTGGGGGCCGGAATATTGAATTCAAGGAAACAGGATGCAGTCAGCCACATGATAGTTCTTCCATTGTAGAGGTTTTTACAGCCTCATGTTATGACATTTTTGAATGTGCCGGTTCGCTGGGTGTTGGATGGAGCTTAATACCGTGGTTTGCGCGGAGCGAGAACAGACTCGCGAAGATGAACCACTCGCTGTGCTCGTTATTGAACCGTTCCCGATGGACATCAGTTCCGTCGGAACTTATCTATTCGGCCTTTGGATATTATCTATCGATGTGCTTTAGGCCCGTTCGGCCAGCTCCGGAAGTGTGAACTGCGTTCCACGGTTCCATCCCCTGATTTTTTTTGCTGGGATGATAAAGGATCGGACAGAACCCGTTTTTCATCCTCATTATAATCCTACGTTCTTCTGGGCATTACCATGGGTGTGCGCTACACTCCGCCTTGCGACGAACGGGAAGGAGGTGAGGTTTTTCGCTGCATGTTCGCGCTTTCAAATCATTCCCGCATTGGCAATCGCAATGAATGAAAGAGAGGTAATGCAATGAAAAGCAGAATAAGCATTGCAGCCATCATGGTTGCAGTCCTGACGCTTGGACTCACGGTCCTGGCCGGTCTTGGAAACAAGAAACCTGACTTCTCTCCCGGAGTATACGCGGATGGGGAGGCCTGGGGAACCAAGGGAACCACCGCGATTCCGGCTCCAAACGAACACAATATGCAATCGTTCGACCCCTTGGTGGTGATTACCAACGGAGCTCCTGGCCAGCTGCCCATCGGGGAAGCCGCGCCGGGCAACAGATACTACAACGGCGGTCGTTGGATAACCTTCACGGCAGCGTGGAACGCTTCCGGCATGGCCGCCCATAATCCGCTGCCCGTGTTGAAGTCCTACGACGAGTTCATGATTCACTGGAACCTGGGGCATCTCGACGTGGAGCTGGGTTCTTTCGAAGGAGGCCCGCCACCCTACTTCCAATGCCCGCTTCTTCCCGTAAAGGAAGAATAGACGCATCCATGGATCGTAAAGGAAATGGCCGGCGAAATCCGCCGGCCATTGTGATTATAGGGGTGTGTACTTCGCGCCAGCCTCGCTTCGTACCGCTGATGACTCTGTGTGATCAATTCGCCGGTACCAAGAGTGTCTCACGCCCGCTCACTGCGTTCACTCGAGATAGAGGAGGATCAGAGGTATGTTGCGCTGTTTGCTCTGGTGGCTCTGCGTGATCAAATCTTATTCGGCAGATTCGATTTGCGGTCCTGCCGCGTGCCGGGCGCGAGCAGGGCAAGAGTTAACCGCGCCGTAGCCTTTGGCGATGGCGGGTTATATGAATCTCTGATTTGCTTTTGCTGGAATGCTACCATTCCCGGGCTGACCACTTTGTAAAATATGTCTTGCTGAATAGCAGCCAGCGCCTATCATAACGGCGTAGACCAACCCAAACGAAACCATGCAAACGCAACAGCGATCTTCCCGGTTGATGATGCATGGTTGGTCTTTTCCGAAATTCGACCGGAGATCCCGGGCGATGGGGCCTGTCCGGGGTCGAAAAATCCAATCAGGCCCTGGAGGGAGATGGTAGGAATGAGCTGGAATAAACCAACATGGAAAGCAGTAGGGACGCTCGCATTGGTGGTTGTGCTGTCATGCACGGTAACCTTGCTGGCTGCATCGACGATGAGCGGCAGCAAGGCGCCCAGCCCCGTCAGGGTCGCGGTCTATGCGGACATCGAAGCCTCGCTCGGATTAGTGCCGGGCTTTTTGAAGGCCATTCCGGACGACGATACACTGAAGCTGGAGTGGGAACTCATGAAGAACGTCCAAATGAAGCCGGGTCCCATACCCAACAAGTACCGCGAACTCATCGGCGTGGCCGTCGCGGCCGCGACCAAGTGCAGGTATTGCACCTATTTTCATACCGAGTTTGCCCGCCTCAACGGTGCGACCGAAGAGGAAATAGAAGACGCGCTCCATTACACAAAATCCACTACGGGCTGGAGCACCTACATCAATGGTTCGCAACTGGATCTCGACACCTTCAAGGCCGAGGTCGATGCCATTGTACAACACGTCAAGGCACAGGCCGCTGCAAAGGAGGCACCTACCGAGCAGGAATAGGACCAATAGCCCGCAGGTGTGCAGGGTCCGCTGATCACGCCGGTTTGAGGTATGGTTGCCTGGGACGAGATTGCCCGGGCGAAAAAAGGGTCAGTCCGGGAAAACAGGAATAACCTAACTCCCGGACCGACTCCTTTCTTTCCGGCAGAATCGCTTTGCGGGCCGGTAGGGTACCGGGCGAGCGCCGGTCAATGGTTAACAGCGATCGACTCTTCTCAGGAATCCCCTGATTTGCTTTTTTTTTACTGGCATGTTACAAATCACGGGCTGACACCTTCGACGATCATCCGGCTGATCTCTTTTTTGTGTTCATTGGCCTGATCACCTCTTGTTCAGGAGACTCAATTGTCTGGGAGATTCAAGAATCGTATCAACACCAGGAGATGACAATTCCTCACGCGAGCCATAACTCCACAAAACTCCTATGGCCCCCACACCGTTGCTTTTTGCTACCACGATATCATTATGCCTATCTCCAACCATGACGATATTATTCACTGTAAGTCGTTCCTTTAAGATAATATGGACGATCAAATCCGTTATGCTAGCTCGCGGTCCATCAAGTTCACTACCATAATGCCCCTTTTCTCCAATTCATCTCCAGAATGGATGACAAATGCCTCACGTTTCATTACTGATACCTTCCCTTGGGATACGGAAGGCAAGGCCGCTGAGCAAATAAATAAAATCAAAGCAAACAAAGCAAAGGCAACGCTTTGTTCCGCAGGCCAAGGCGCAGCACCAGGCAGAACTTTGAGTGCGATCATCGAAGACGGCGTACTGCTTGCTCAAAAAAAGGACATCGCTAACAACGATTCGGTAAGAGAGTTTACGGCTTTTGTTCGGAGGTTTTTAGAGCTTCCAGAATAGGACAGGTTTTTACTGAAGAGGTTGGTTCGCGCATTCAAGTGTTTTGAACGGCGTGCGGTCTGTTCAAGGTAACTAAGAAAAAACCCGCCAAAAATGGCGGGCTTTGGACATATCGCGACGATCTACCTTTAGAAATCGACGATGTTGGAGATGTAGGCTTCCAGTTCGTCGATGGGCAGGCGGACCTGCTCCATGCTGTCGCGGTCGCGGACGGTGACGCAGTTGTCCTGTTCGATGGTTTCAAAGTCGACGGTGACGCAGAGCGGGGTGCCGATTTCGTCCTGGCGGCGGTAGCGGCGGCCGATGGCGCCGTTCTGGTCGTAGTAGCACTTCCAGCGGCGGGAGAGTTTTTCATACAACTCACGCGCCTTTTCGACGAGCGGCTCCTTGTTCTTGACCAGCGGAAGCACGGCGACCTTGTAGGGCGCGATGCAGGGTGCGAAGCGCATGACGGTGCGGGCCTCGTAGCCCTCCGGCGCGCGCTTGGCATCCGGCTCGGCGGTGAGCACTTCGCCGCCACCCTTGGGAATCCACTCTTCGCGATAGGCTTCGCAGAGCAGGGCGAGGGCGATGCGGTCGACGCCGGCGGACGGCTCGATGACGTGCGGGATAAAGTGTTCCTTGGTTTCCTCGTCGAAGTATTCCATCGACTTTCCGGCGGTTTCCTGATGCTGGGTGAGGTCGAAGTTACCGCGGGCGGCAATGCCTTCGAGCTCCTGCGTGCCGAAGGGGAAGTCGTACATGATGTCGGTGCAGGCGCTGGCATAGTGGGCCAGTTCTTCCTCGCCGTGGATGTCGCGGTGCATGCGGCCTTCGGGCAGGCCGACCTTTTCGTACCACTTGAGGCGTTCGGCGACCCAGTATTCGTGCTGCTCGGCATCGGTACCGGGCTTGATGAAGTATTCGAGTTCCATCTGCTCGAACTCGCGCGAACGGAAGGTGTAGTTGCGCGGGTTGATTTCGTTACGGAAGGCCTTGCCGATCTGGGCGATGCC
The DNA here is from genome assembly GCA_050304335.1 of Pontiella sp. Lineage (GTDB taxonomy): Bacteria > Verrucomicrobiota > Kiritimatiellia > Kiritimatiellales > Pontiellaceae > Pontiella. Next base: position 20,632 of record JBNLDM010000145.1, on the reverse strand, counting down.
GAAGGGAACCTTGTTACGGACGGTGGAGCAGACATTGGCGAACTGGGCGAAGATGCCCTGCGCGGTTTCGGGGCGGAGGTAGGCCACACTGGAGCTTTCCTCGACCGGCCCAATGAAGGTCTTGAACATCAGGTTGAAGGCGCGAGGCTCGGTGAGCGTGCCGGGCTCATTGGTTTCGGGGCCGACCAGCCGTGTATACTGGTCCAACGGAATATCGAGCAGGGCGACGGTTTCATAGTCGGCCACATCGCCCTTGGCGATCTTCTGAACCTTCTTTTCCGCCGGGGCGGAGTCGCCTTCGTGGAAGGCAAACATGAGGGCAGTATCGTCGGTCTTGTGCCGGAGTACGTTGATCTGGTCGGCACGGTAGCGGCCCTTGGTTTCGCGGCAGTCGAGCATTGGATCCTTAAAGTTGCCGACGTGGCCGGAGGCTTCCCAGACGCGCGGATGCATGATGATCGAGCTGTCGAGGCCGACGATGTCCTCGCGCAGCTGGGTCATGGATTTCCACCAGCAGGATTTGATGTTGCGCTTCAGTTCGACGCCGAGCGGGCCATAGTCCCAGAAGCCGTTGATGCCGCCGTAGATTTCAGAAGTCTGGAAAATAAACCCACGCCGCTTGCAGAGGCTGACAAGCGCGTCCATTGTTACGTGATAGTCGTTTGCATTCATAAGGCGGGATAGATTGCCCAAGGGCGCCATAGCGGTCAAGGAGGAAGGGAGGCAATCGTAGATCATCCTTGGAGTAGTGGAGTAGTGGAGAGGGGGGGTGGAGACAGGCTCTTTGCGGTATCGCCGATCGCCATGCTTTTTGGTTGTGAAACGAAGCGGCCAGCAGATAGGTTAAGAGGGTATGAAAAATAGGGAGTCCAGGCGAATCGTACCCGTTTCAATCATCGCGCTGATCGTTATCGGTGTGTTGTTTCTGTTCGAGACGCTGGTCGTCGGTGGGGTGTTCGAGGTAAAGGCATCGACCGTGGCGAAAGTCGCGCCGTGGGCCTATGAGCCGTTTCTGAAAATGATCGGAGAGCATCCGGATTCCTATCGGCAGCGGCAGGAAGTTCAGAGTGTGAATGAACCCCGGCCGGAAACGTCCACGCTGGATTTGCTCAAAGGGCTCAATCCGGTTGTACCGGCATCCGAAACAAACGATTGGTCCGGCAGCCAGCCGGATTCCGGCTTGGAGCAGGGGAACGCCGAACCGCCGGAGAGCAAGGATCCTGAAAAACCGGTGAAGAAGGAAGTCGTGCCGGTTGGCTGATCAGACCTGCCAGTAGGCCAGGAACTCAACATTTCCGGCCGGTCCGGTGATGGGGGAATCGCACAGGTCCAGCCACTGGAACCCCAACTCCTCCTCGCCGAACCGCTTTACCTTCTCTATGACTTCCCGGTGCACCGCCGGATCGCGCACGACCCCGCCCTTGCCGACCTGATCCCTGCCCGCCTCGAACTGGGGCTTGATCAGCGAGATAATATGACCGCCGGGCTTTAGCAGATGCTTCAGGGGCGGGAGAATGTTGGTCAGCGATATGAACGAGGTGTCGATGCTGCAGAAATCGGCCTTTTCCGGGATATCGGCTTCGGTCAGGTAGCGCGCATTGGTGTTTTCCATTACCACCACGCGCGGATCCTCGCGCAATCTATAGTGCAGCTGGTTGGTGCCGCAATCCACGGCATAGACCTTGGCCGCGCCGTGCTGGAGCATAAAATCGGTAAATCCGCCCGTCGATGACCCGATATCGAGGCATACGAGACCGTCCAGCTCGAACCCGAACTGCTTCCATGCGCCTTCAATCTTCAGTCCACCGCGGCTGACATACATTTCCGCCTGTTTTACGAAGAAATCGGCGTCATCGGGATATTGATGCCCGGGTTTCCCGGCGGGCTGGCCGTTTACGCGCACCATGCCGGCCCGGATCAGGCGCTGTGCCTGTTCCCGGCTCTCGGCCAGTCCTTGGAGGACCAGCAACTGGTCTAATCGTTGCTTGGGCATCCGAATCTACTAGCAGAGCATTGCCCTGAGAACCAGTGTTTCCGGTGCAGGCCCCGTCTTTTTCTTCATCCGAATGCAATATTCTCAATTTCGGGTCGTTTATTTGAACAGAATCCGAATAGTTCGGTCTATCAAACAAACCTAAACCAAACAGGAGGGTATATAATGAAAAAAGTACTGTGTATGGCACTCGTTGTTCTGATGGGAGCAGGCACCATTTCTGCATTTGCGTGTGGTGGTGAATGCAGCAAGGACAAGAAGGACAAAGCCACAACCGAGAAGACCACCGCCGATACTCAGCAGGCGGATGATTCCACCTCGGCTTAACTTGAACGATACCCAATTATCAAAAAGCCTCCCCGATCGGGGAGGCTTTTTTTGTTCATGGCCAGGTTTGCCGCCCGGTCGTAGCGCGGATATCCGATCCGCGTTCCCGAACCTCGTTGTTCCATGATCTCGAAAACTCGCATCCGATATGTGAGCCATTTGTCTTCATCCCACTGTTTTGAAATCTTATCAAAGGTGCACCCGGTTGCAGACGTATCCACTGTGAAGAGCAGCCCGGAGCGGACAACCAACAATGGGAGGCACCCATGACCGAGCTAACCAGAACATCACGCCGGACCGCCAAAGGGGCGCCCAGCGGCTGGGTCGTCAGCACAGTATTCCACGGGGTCGTGTTTCTGCTTGCGGGGGTATGGATCGTGGCGACCGTGGTGCATGAAAAGCCGCGCGATCCGTTCATTGTTACGGAGCAGTACAAACGCCCCGAAATGCAGCTGGAAAAACGCCATGTGCGGATTATGAAAAACCCCCGGCCAAAACCTTCCAGCCGGATTGTGGCCCCGATGCAGAACAAGCCGATGCCGCAATTCCGGATTCCCGCACTGGATGGAGACGGGAAGGGACTCCTCGATGATATCAACGCGGGCTTCGCGGTGATCGATATGCCCGATCTGAAACTTACGCCATTCGGGTACGATGAGACGACGACCACCGGCAACGATCTGGTGGGCCGTTTCTACGATTTCAAGCGGCTCAGGAATGGAACGCTGAAAGGGATTACGCCGGACGGTGTGGACGACATTCTCCATACATTCATGGCGCGCGGCTGGAGCGATTCGGTTCTCGAAAAGTATTATCGCGCTCCGCGCAAGCTCTACACGTCGTGCATCTGCATCGGCACGGTGCAATCAACGCTGGCGCCGGAGGCTTTTGGCGAAACGACCACGGAGGGGTGGGCGTGGGCGGTACTGTATCGCGGCAAGCTGGTCTATCCGGAAGACCTGCGATTCCGGTTCCGGGCCGTGGGCGATAAGTTCAGCGCTGTTCGTGTCGATGGCCGGGTGGTGCTGCTGACGGCCTACAATAGAGCAGTCAGGGATCGCTTCACCGACATCTGGTACGGGAAGGATCCGGAGCATCGGCTCTATCCGATGGCCGAGAGCAAGCAGGCAGTCGGCGACTGGATCGATCTGAAGGGCGGAGTGCCGCTCGACCTCGAGATCATTCTCGGGGATCGTCAGGGCGGTCTGGTGTACCACCAGCTGGTGGTGGAGGTCGAGGGCGAGGAGTATCCGGATAATCCGTTCGGTGGCGGACCCTGCCTGCCCGTATTCAAGACCGACAACCTGACCCGCGCGCAGCTGGATGCGGCCTATGTCGATGTCTATCCGGGAGATGTCAACCTGACCAACGGCCCCGTGTTCTGCGACATCCGCCCGAACGAAATCCACTACACGAATCCGGCTGCGACCTCTCCACCGCCGATCCTGCTTGAGGATAGCGCCAAGCGCATGCGCAACTGGACGTTTACGAGCGGTGAACAGCTTGAAGGCCGGTGCCTGGTGCGTGCGGAAGACTATGTCCTGCTGGAAATGTACGGCGGCAGGCAGCAGAAGGTTCCGTACGCCCGGCTGTCGGGCGAGGACCAGCGGTTTTTAGAGCTGATCAATGTCCCCGCTTTCCAGATCGAGTATTCCAAGAAGAGCAAGCAGGTCTTCCCGACCAACTTCAGCCCCTACGACAACGGACGCCCGCTCTCCATTTTTGACTACACCTACGGTGCCAAGCTGCGGTGGTCGGGCGTGAAGAGCTACAGGCATGAGCTGACGGTTGAATATTTCGCCATCGGGGAGGAAGCCCGGGGCGACAACCTGATCCTGCTGGATCACCGGTCCATGCACTTCGTGCCGGCGGAAGCAGGGAAGAAGCGTGTCGAGCTGTTCGGCACACCCGTGCGTGTCATGGAATATGCAAACCGGAACAACGGACCGATCCGCGGCACGCGCGGTGAGGGCGGCTACCTGATCACGGTGAGCGATGAAGCGGGCCGCATCGTGCAGTACAAGACCTCGAACGAATTCCTTTTCGAAAACCTTGCGAAGCTGAAACGGCTGCCGCTCAAGGCCTATTTCGACAACCAATGCAACCGGCAGTTCCCGACCCGACCCGACGATTCAGACCGGGCCCCGTGGATCCTGATGTGACAGATGTCTGAGAAACGAGCCCGCATCGGCGGGCCCGTTCTCCTGAACGTTATGTCAGCGCAACGCAGCCTTGCCGGCGACGATCACTGCCCTTCGATGATGTAGAATTCCGCATCGGCTCCGCTGGCCGGCACCGCATCGGTAGTTGTGGGATCACCACCGCTGATGTTGTTGGTAACCACCGACCAGCTTCCGTCCGTCAGGTGGATTTTGCGGAGAATGCTGTAGCTCACACCGGTTTCAGAGGCCCACTGCAGCGTAACCGTTCCATCGGCCACGCTGATGGACTGGATCGCCGGATTCACCGTGGGACCCGTGCCTGAAACCTCGGCGATCTGCAGGGCGCTCCATCCTCCGTCATCACTGATGGCATTGATATGGATGTTGCCGGTGAGACTGGGGGACAGCTGCGTGAAGACGACATAGTTTTCTCCGCGGACAATGTCGCTGTATGTCCCCGAATCAACGTTGGCATTGTTCGGCTTCAAGGTGCGGTTTGTTATTGCGCCGCCGCCCTCCGTTACGGTGTAATTGATCCAGGCATTGGCGCTCCAGCCCCAGGTAAAGTAAACGTAGATGTCGTATTTCGAATCGGGATCGAGTCCGGAGATTTCCATGGTGCTGTTGAAGCCGGAGGACCCGAAATACCCGATGAAGAGTTCGTCAGCGGGGGTCGGTTCGACGTTCCAATCCTGATCGGTGCCCGTCCATTTCAACCCGATCGGGTTGCCTCCGCTGGCATCGACGATCTCCAGCGCATTGGTGGGCAGCCACGTATTTTCGTTAGTGTCGCCGCCGGCACCGCTGTCATAGGGCGAGATCAGGTTGTTCCATTGATCGAGTCCGGTGGACGGCGCGCGAATGACGGTTCCATCGGTAACCGTCTGGCTCGCGTATTCATTGCCGGCCATGTTTATGTTCCAGAGTTTGCTGGCCGTCGGGGAGGGAGTAGACAGGATTTCAAACGTCCATTCGTTGGTTACCATCGCGGACGGATTGACGCCGGTTGCCACCACCTTCCCGGTATACGATCCCACAGCCAGCTCGCCCGCCGCGTAGGACAGCAGGTTGGTGCCGTCACCCGACGGGGTGTTGTCAGATGCAACAAGCGCGTCATTCAGATACAGCGCCGCCGAATCGAATTCGGAATCCCACTCCACGATCTCGGCCGAGAGGGTGATATTGGTCGGCCCGGGCAGGGCCGACCCGGCGGCGGGGGATACCGTCACCCTGAAAGGCGGAATATTGGTTCCAAAGGCGATTTCCCCAATGGTGCCATGAATCGTGCTGTTGCCGTCGGTAAACCAGAGTCGTATATACCGGTACGCAGTCGAGGTATATGCAAAGACCGAATGCCAATCAACCGTAGGCTGGGACGTGATCGTGGCCAGGGTATCCCACGTGGTGCCGTCGTTGGATCCCTGGAATTCAGCGCCGACCAAAAGGGCGAGGGCTGCATCCTTGCCGATCGTCGGGTGGTAAAGAATCTCCACCGGCATGATTTCGTTGCCGGCGCCGAAATCCGCACCGACATAGGCGGCCGTAGCATTAGGCGACTCGTAGAACGTTGCGGTATCGCTGTCAAATGCGGCTTCCTTGTAACTGAAGAGCCAGTCGCCCCAGGAGCTGTCCGAATCCGCGAAAATGGAGTAGTTCTGTACGACACCGACGAGCTCGGAGGAAGGATCCCCTTCGCCGGCTTCGTTCTCGGCCGCGATCACGAAATAGTTCGTGGTGCCGACGACAAGGTTGCTCACCGCGAACGAAAGAATGTTTCCTGCGTCAGCCACGGGCGTGTAGGGGCCGCCTGAATTCGAACTGGATTTAACCATGTAGTTGGTGGCGGTCAGGGAGGCCTGCCAATAGAGCTTGGCAGTCGTTCCGTTCATCCAGATCTTCTGCACGTTGGGTGCTGCAGGCGGTGAGGTGACCGTCGGTGTATATACCGAAAAGTTATCAAAATTCTGGGAACCTTCCCCCGAGCGGGTGATGACAAAACCCACGCCCGTCACCGTGCCGGACAGGTCACTCAAAGGATTTGCGCCGATGACCGCGCCACCGGTTCCCACACTGCCGGTATCGGAAACCGCGAGCGTGTACCACGCCCCTGCCGACGGATCGAATTCCATCGTGCGCGTTGTCCAGGTACCAGACCCGGCGACCGGGGTCGCGGAGACGTACCAGTCCGATCCGTTGAGCTGCAGACAAAAATAGCCTGATGTGACCTCGCCCTGCCAGCCTTGCTGGTTATCGACCGCAAACGTAAGTCCGGGTGCGGAGGAGATATCAAAGGATGTAAATCCGGCGCCCATCCCCTCGGTGGTATAAAACGCTTCCGTGTACGTCACGGCATACGACCAGACGGCGTTGCCGGTATATACCCGGTTGTCATTGGCTTCAATATCGTTTGCCCAGCCGAAGAGGCTGATAGGCGAATCGCTTGAGATAGATACGCTTTCAAAGTCCTCTGAAAAGAGGACATCGGCCGAAGCTGTTCCAAACACCGCGGCCACGCAGCATATTAATGCCATGTATTTTTTCATTTCCATCTCCTCCATTTGCTTACATTTCCTGCCTTGCCATCCGGCGATGCAGCCGGATCTGCTTCCAGCATCGCTGCGCAGGGTGGCGGATGATTTAACCAAGGCTGACTCACGACGCTGAATCGCGATCTACAACGTGTAATGCAACATTGTAAGTGTATGCCGAAAAGTACGTTACGTACAGATAAAATACTGTAGAAAAAATTGTAGAATAGTTTTACCGGAGCAGAGAAAATACTGTGATATATAATTGTTAGATTGTTTTACTAGAATGTCCTCATCGCAGGAAGTGCATCCCAGCTGGCATCAAACAGGGCATTGTCCCCGCCTGCCCACACACCGATTGGAACATCGTTGACTGACTCAGGATACCACCAGATGACCCCCTTGCCGAGGCCGCTGGGGGTGTTGCGCAGCGCCTGCATCACATCCTCGGTAAATTGCGTTTGGCCTTCCGGTGTCTGGTCCCACGTCATGGCGGGGTATGTTGCCGGATTGTAGTGGTAGGTCCACGGGTAGGCCGTCTCAGCAATCACAATCTTCTTCCCGAAACTGGTCGCGGTATTGTTGAGCGTCGCCTGTAGGTCGGCCAGGGTGCCATGCCACCAGGGATAGTAGCTGAGCCCGATAGTATCGTACTCCACGTCGTATAGAGCGAGTTGATTGAAGAACCAGGCCGTGCCGCCGCTGTCGCCCCCGCGGTCTATATGAATCATGATGTCGATATTTTCGTCTTCAGCCAGCGGCTGTTTGACTCCCCGTATCCCTGCCTTCAGCAGCGTGGTGAAGTTGGCCCATCCGCCGAGCGGTTCGTTATAGATCTTGCCTTCAGGCCAGAGGAATCCTCCGGTGATCTCGTTGCCTACCTGCACGATGTCCGGTAGGCATCCGGCCGCCTTGAGCGTGGCAATAACGTTGGAGCTGTAGGTTTCGACCTGCGCCTCAAGTTCGCTGAACGACAGGCTGGCCCAGTCCGCCGGCTTATCCTGATGGCCCGGATCGGCCCATGTGTCGGAATAATGGATATCCAGCAGGAAGGTGGCTCCCGCATTCTTGATGCGCTGGCCCAGTGCCGTCACATAGGTCAGGTCCTGGATCGCGCCGTCCCAGGCTCCATCGGGAACGACAAACAGGCGGACCCGGAAGATGTTCATGCCGCAGTTCATCATGATATGGATCGGGTCGACAATCTGACCTTCGATCCGGTACTGGCCGCCGAGCTCTTCAAACCGGGGAACCATGGAAATATCGCCGCCGCGCCATTCGTCGGGACGCGCGCTGGTGATGCTCATCCGCGCAAAACCGGCCTGCTTCCCGGTCGTATCAATGCGATTGCTTACGGCGTCGAATCCGGGGGCAAATCCATTGGTGCCAATCCCCGCTGTCTCGTACCCTGCCGATGCCCATTCGTTTGAAAGAAGGTTGTCGCTAAGCCATAAAGTATATTCTGCATCATCCTCTGCGCCGGCCCTTTTGGGGTAGGTGTAGTACAGCCAGTTGGTGCCGCTCTGATTCTCGATTGAATAGGATGGCGGGATGCCCTGGTCGGCGCTGTTGGTCGGGTTGCCGTTGTTGGCATATTCATGGAGGTTAATCAATCCGTCCCCGTCCTCATCGCCGTAACGCCCCGTTGTCAGCTGGTTTGAAACCGCCCAGTCCACATACGCAACGGGCGGCGGGGATGTAACGGAGACGCTGAAATCAACCTGGAACACGGTTTCCGCATGGAGTGAACGGGCAGCAAACAGTACTAGCACCGCTGCGTATAACATGGTGATTTTATAGCTGAAGCTGGATGGGTTCTTTCGCATCTGGTTACCACTCTACATGCATTGACTATATCGGTTTTGAAATCTGCATCCTTAATCCGTGATTGCGGAGGCGGGGTCACGGACAGCAGCCCTACTGGGTTCAGCCACGACTCTTCTATCATTACATCCGTCGTGTGAGCCAGGTCGCAGGGTTCTTATTTTCCGAACTTTGAACTCAAACGAAAAAGGCCCGCGACGGCGGGCCTTGGATGATGCGTAGTACATTGCTACGGTCTCAACCTGAAGATGCGGCGCCCGGCGAGCAGTCCAAGGCCAAAGATCGAAATGAGTCCCATTGTGGCCGGTTCCGGGATCACTGTGTATGTTAAAGAGGATGTTGAGTCATATGATTCACCCCAGTTATCTATGGAGGGGTTAGGATCTGAGAGTGCATCAACAGCACTGTCTGAACCACCACCGCCGCTGGTCCAGACATCAAAGACAAAGGAATCTCCCATGCCAAGTCCCAGCGACGCCAGGGATGTAGTCAAGGTTACAGAACTAGAGGTCGTCACAGGATTAAGGATATCCGTTGAATCCGCTGCATAAGCACCGTCAGATAAAACCCATGCCGCACCGGTCCAGCTGTAGACCTCGGCACCGTTACCAGAATCGACCCAGCTTCCAATGAAGTAGTCCATACCGGAAGACATCGACAGTGGGCGAGCCCAACCGTTGCCCGCAGTATCTCCCCCAGCCACGCTGTCTATTCCAACCAGGTATTTGCCCCAATTAGTTGCAATAGGGTCACCATCCAAGTTGATGGTCAGCGTGAGGTCGGTAGCGTTATTCGCCACTACCACTGAAACAATGTCAATATGAGGGAAGGATCCAACACCTGCACCAAGGTCTCCAACTGCATCACCGTATAGATCCGCACCCGACTGGGATGCGCTCATAAAGGCAATTGCGGCACCAAGAACTACCAGTTTACCTGTTTTCATCTTACTCTCCTATTGTATATATGGATGACTCAATCAAGAATCGCTTACTCCAAGGTTTTCACAAATAACACATTGATAGGGTAGCGCGCAATCATAAAATGTGTAGGTACGACTCCCTGTTTACCTTTCCGGTGGAATATCCGGGCGCTTGGAGGGTGACCCTGGTCCAGAGGGTGCCACAATCCTGAAGGCCCCATTCTTCCACTTTTCGTTTTACCGCTGCCGTGCGGGGACTATGGACCCAACCCATCGGCTAGGTAGACAGACCGGCGTGCGGTTGGGTATGAATAGTCCTGATATATAGCGTTTTTACCTGGTTGCTTTCGCTTCCATAATGAGAAAACATGAGGTGGTCAGAATATGTTCAAGGCGGTCTCCATGGCTATGGCAAACGCAGGAAGCAGGTCGGACGGGCACGGGATCATTGTGTTCGTGCCGGGCCGGCTGGCTGTGATGCTTGCCTTCCTCGCTACCTTGACCCACGTCTGTTTCGGCAACACCGGCATGGATACGGAGATGACGGTGACGAACCTGGCTAAGCTGGCGGCCCGCTCGGAAACCAATCGAACGCATATGGCGCCGATCGATATCGAGGGGACGGTCTGGTGGTCGAGTGAAACCGAAGGCCGCGTGATCCTGCACGATGCGACCATGACGCTGCAACTGGAACTGGATATGCCGTGCACCATGCCGCGCCAGGGCGAAAGACTGCGTCTCAAGGGAACAGCCGCAATCGTAAGGGGCCGCGATGTCGTAAAGCTGGCTCCCGAGCCCGTGGTGGAAAACGACGGCCTGCACTCCATGGTCGAGCGGTCCGGAACCATCCGGCTTGCGGCCGGTCGGCACCCCATCTGCGTCGCATGGTTCAACCGGACCGATCGCTTCGGCCTGGAAGTCGAATATGAAGGGCCCGGCCTGCCGCGGCGCAGGATTCCCGCGGCCGCGCTGTACTATGCGCGAATTGAACCGGCTACAGGGGCTGTGAATTATTTGCCTGGACTGGAATATCGCTGCTGCGAAGACCAGTGGTGGCGGCTGCTGCCCAATTTTGATCACCGTGCCGTGGTTAAATCCGGTATCGTCGATGACTTTGATATCGGCGTAAGCGACCGGGAAAGCCACGTCGGCCTTCAGTTCAAGGGCTATATCAGCATACCAAGTGAAGGTGAGTACACCTTCTATCTCAGCTCCGATGACGGCAGTCGTCTGTATATCGGCCCATCATCGCTGCAGGTTTATACGGACGGTCAAGGGGCCCTGCCATCATCCGAATCCCAGTTCCGCCGGGAGCGTATATCTGAAGCACCGGAGTACCAGTGGTCCTCGATCGAAGGGGATGTAAAGGCGATACATCGTCCGGCGGGGGGGCTCGAGCTGGAGGTGATGACGGAAAGCGGACTGGTGCGCATAAAAGTGGCGGAGGATTCAAATGAGTCCTATCTGCTGCGCCCGCAAAACCGCATCCGGGCCAGCGGTGTGAGCCGTCGCATCCGGAATCTGGATGGCCGTTGGACGAGGGGGGAGTTTTATGTGCAGCGGTGGGACGACATCGAACAACGCTATGTGACGCCCGCCATCTGGACCGAATACCCCCGAATGCAAGTTGCCGACCTGGCAGGAAATCCGGACGAATACATTGGTAGCGTGGTGCACGTGCACGGCCGGATGCAGATGAACGAAACGTCGCGAATGATGGAGCTTTCAGACGGGAAAGGGAGCGTTTTGCTTCCGGAGGAAAAAGCGCAAGAGCTTGAAACCCGGTTCATCGATGTCCTCGGACGGGTGACCCGGGAAGGAACGAATCTCGTCCTGCGAGGGGCGCTGTACCGCCAAACCGGCCGGGAAGGCGTGGAGGCCGGCAACCTTCCGCTCCTGACAACCATCGAGCAGATCTATCAGCTCAGTTACGATGAATCGATACGCAGGTATCCGGTGCGGGTGCGCGGCGTCATCACCAGTCCCATGGAATCCGACGGCGCGGTCCTTCAGGATTCGTCGCGCGGCATCTACGTGGTCCTGGGGGGACCAATCAACCTGCAGGTCGGCGACTTCTGCGAAATCGAGGGTTTCACCGGGCCGTACCAGTTTTCCCAATACATCGATGCATCGCGGGTGACGGTTCTCGGAGCCGGCACGCTGCCCGAGCCGGTGCATCCGACCTGGGACCAGTTGATCAACGGCAGCCTGCACTGTAACTATGTGGAGCTCGAGGGCGTGGTGGCATCCATCAACAACAACACAGCAACCCTGCTGACACGCGGCGGCCGCATCAATGTACGCCTGAACCCCCTCGGGGCGGAGCTGCCTGCCAATGCGCTGGGTGCCACGGTCCTGTTGCGCGGCTGCCTGCTGGCCGATTGGGACGATGAATCCCATCGCGTCGTCGTCGGCAGCATCTATCTGGACCAGCACTGGGTAACGGTGGTGCATCCGGCACCGATCGATCCGTTCTCCATTCCGGTCAAGCATGTCGGCGACCTGCTGCAGTTCGATCCGCAGGCGGGTGCGCTGCAACGCGTCAAGGTTTCGGGGATGCTTGTCCACAAGGGCCGCGACCTCTGCTGCCTGATGGACGGGGCCAACGGATTGCGATTTGCGCCCGTGGGTGAAGTGGGCGCCGGAATCGGCGACACGGTGGACGTTGTCGGCTTCCTCGAACTGGGCGGAACGGCACCTGTACTGCGTGAAGCGGAGGTACGCAAGACGGGCACGTCGGCGCTGCCCGCGCCCCGCAGGCTGGCAGCGGGCAATCTGATCCAGGATGAATACGACTCCACCCTGGTGCGCGTGGAAGGCATCCTGCTCGGGGTCAGTGAAAAGCCGGACAAGCTTGAGCTGGAAATGCAGAACGACCTGCTGCGGTTCGTGGCTGAACTGAACAGTGGGCTGGATGCCGACACGCTGAAACCGGGCAGCCGACTGGATCTCACAGGCACGTATCTTGGGCAGGGCGGCAACCGCGTGCTGGCTCGGCCGATCGACTCATTCCGCCTGCTGTTGAACAGCGACGCGGACATTGCCGTGTTGTCGCGTCCGCCCTGGTGGACCTTGCGGCGCATGCTGAGTGTCGTCGGCTTTCTCGCGGCCGTGCTGGTCGCCGCGCTGGTATGGATCAAGCTGCTGCGCAGAAAAGTCGAGGAACGCACCGAGGAACTGGGCAACCAGATCCGAGAGCGCCAACGGGCCGAACGCCAGCGCGAGATCGAACAGGAGCGCGCGCGCCTGGCCCATGACCTTCACGACGATCTTGGAGCGCAGCTGACCGAGGTGAACATGCTGGCGTCGCTGGTAAAGAGCCCGGCCACATCCGCCGAGGAAAAGAACCGCTACGCCGAACAACTCAACGATATTGCCCTGCGCATGGTGACGTCACTGGATGAAATCGTCTGGGCGGTAAATCCGCGCAACGATACAATCTCATCCCTGGCGGGCTACTTCGGCGCCTATGCCCAGCGGCTGCTGGAACTGGCGTCCGTTAATTGCGGACTGGATATCGCGGAAGACCTGCCGAACAGCTCGCTCGACCCAACGTTCCGGCAGGAAATGTTCCTGGCCTTCAAGGAAGCACTGACCAATGTCGTACTGCATGCCAATGCCAGAAAGGTATGGCTGCGCATCTTCATTCAAAACAAAACACTGGTCGTCATTGTATCTGACGATGGCTGTGGTATCCTGTCCGGCAAGCAAGAGGCCGGTGAAGATGGACTCGTCAACATGCAGGAACGCATGACGGCGCTCGGCGGGAGCTGTTCCATAGAAAGCGATCCGGAAGCGGGCACCGTCGTGCGCTTGCAGGCACCGATACGAAAGGCGTGGGAATGATCAAGGTCGGAATCGTGGAAGACAACCGGACGCTGCGGGAAGGATTCGAAACGCTCATCAACCGCACGGACGACATGCAGTGCATCTGTACGTGCAGCACGGTCGATGAGGCGTTGAAGCAGATTCCCGCAGCCAGGCCCGATGTCGTGCTGATGGATATCCAGCTGCCCGACGGCACGGGCATCGAATGCACGGGACAGATCAAGGAACAGATGCCGAAAACGCAGGTCGTGGTGGTTACGGTCTATGAAGACTCCGATCGAATATTCAGGGCGCTGCAGGCCGGCGCCTGCGGGTATCTGCTCAAGCGCGCCAACCCCGAACGGATTATTGAAGCCATCCGGCAGGCCAATGACGGGGATGTGCCGATGACGCCGGAAATCGCACGCAAAGTGATTGGTCAGTTCCGAGAGCAGGCCCGGACGGCGTCGGAAGTGGAAAATCTGACACCGCGTGAAAACGAAGTGCTCGAGCATGTCATGCATGGCCTGACGAACAAGGAGATCGCCGACCGCATGGGCGTCACGGTCGCGGCCGTGAAATTCCACCTCCAGCACATCTACGAAAAACTTCATGTGCACTCGCGTACCGAGGCCGCACTCAAGTTCAAGAAGCATCAAGCGCCCGAGTGAATCCAAGGATCGCGGCTACACATTTTCTTATCATGCTCTACAAGTATATGATCAGGGTGTAGCGACCGGCTTACCCGTAGGGAAGCGGCGGACTTTGAAAACGGTCAATCTATCCCTTTGGCTAGCTTGGCGGGACAGATTGATTCGCGTAGCATGGGGTAGGTATCGGAATAGTTCCGGATATAACAATGCTGGGTAGATTACGAATCCTGACAGGTTTGACTCTGGCATGCGGCATGAACCTCGCATCCGCACAGACCGTGTATGTATCGCGCATGTGGCACAACCACCAGCCGCTTTACTGGCCGGAGTGGAACAGCCACGGCAGCGAGACGGGACGGGTGCAGTATGCCTGGGATTCCATCGTCCTCAAATCCACCCAGACCTACGGCACCGGCACGGGCCATCCCGACAACAACCTGTCCGACATCTTCGGCCTCGACGACCGCAAGAATGCCTACCAGGGCCGACCCCGCGACGCCCTGGCGGCCATCGACAGCTCGGCCGGCTTCTGCATGAGCTATTCCGGGGCGCTGATCGACAACATCCGCAACCTCGGCGCCAACAACCAGCTGGGCTACGACAGCGGCTGGTGGGACGGCAACCGGGAGGCGCGCAACTGGCTGACGCCGTCGGGGAGCCGCCGGCTCGATCTCGTCGGTTTCACCTACCACCATTCGCTGGGACCGCTGCTGCCGAAGGAAGTCTTTCGCAAGGAACTGCAGGTTTTCAAGCAGGCCTACTGGAAGGCGTGGAACGGCAATTCAAATCTGAGCGACCATTCAAAGGGATTCTTCCCGACCGAGATGGCGTTCTCGGAGAGCATGATCGATGTGCTGGTGGACGAGGGCTATGAATGGTCGATCGTGGCCAGCCATCATCTAAGCCGCACGTGTCCGACCTATCTGGACCAGTTCAACCTGCCCTCCAGCTACGGCATCTATTCAAGCCCGCCCAATCCAGCCGACCAGCTCGGTCCTTCGCCCATGAGCGGGTGGTGGTACGGCGAGCCGAACCCGGGCAATGCGGCGTGGAATGTTTCTCCGTTCGCCTACCAGCTGCACAAGGCCCGCCATGTCGATCCCGAGACCGGGACGGCGAGTGAAATCCTGCTGGTTCCGTCGGACGATGTGCTGAGCTACCGCTTCGGGTATGCCAACGAGGGGATCGGCAAGATACAGACCTACATCGCTCCCTATGCAACCAATTCGACGCAACCGGTCATCGTCATGCCGTCGACCGACGGCGACAATGCGTGGGGCGGGGGATACGACTCGTGGATGGTGGCGACTCCGCAATTCTTCACCGATGCCGACGGCGCCGGGTATGCCCGCACCGCGGTACAGGACTTCATCAATGCGCACGGCGCCGCGGCGGACACGGTGCACGTAGAGGATGGCGCATGGATCTTTCCGGAGAGCGACTACGGCTCGCCCTATTTCCTGAAATGGATCGAACCACCGCTCAAACCCGGCAGCGCCTACGCTTATCCAGGAACCATCGTCGATCTCGAGACCCCCGGCTTTGCCCTGAAGTTCTGGAGCTGGGCCCCCGTGATCACCGGCGCGAACTGGTGCGAAACAGCCGAGCAGATGCTGCTCGACGATGGCGGCAGCGTACAGGCCTGGAAGATCCAGGCACCCTACGATTGGGACGGTACATGGAGCGCTCCGAACGTGGTCGAACAGGCGTGGCACATCTATCTCGGCGGGCTGGATTCGGGGTTCAACTACTACGGCGGCCTGGGCAACGACGACGAGGTAAAGCAGTCGCTCGCCACTACACGTGCCATCGAAAAGCTGTCAGACTTCGTGAACGATCACCTGACCAACAACCCGGCAAGCGACCAGACCCCGCCGACGGTACTGCGGCCGCAGCGCTTTCCATGGAATCCCGGCGGCTATACCTTTGGATGGTTCAACAGCATTCCGGGGGGCGACACAAGCTACCTCAAGGCTATGCCCTCGGAGTTCTACATCTGGACGCATGCCTACGACATTTCCGGGGTGACTTCCATCAATGTGCGCGTGCGTCTGGACAACGACGGTGTCAACACGATGGCCAACGACCAGAACGAAACCTATGTCGGCGGAGCCGATGTTGGATCGTGGATCACGATTCCCATGACCAGGCGCGTGCTCCCGAATACGCGCACCGAACTGAATGCCGCAGCCAACAACGGACAGATCGACTATTTCATCACACCGCCCGTGCTGGCGGATTATTATTTCGTGAAGATAACGGACGACACGGTTCCCGGTTTCCGGGACAAGCTGATCGATTACTACATCGAGGCCGCGGACGGGCAGGGCAACGTGTCGAAATCCGACATCCAGCATGTCTATGTCGAGGACAATGGCATCGAGCCACCTCCCGCGCAGAATTTCGTCATGGATGGCGCCCCCGATGCGCCGGGCTACTGGGTCGTGAACTCCAACCTGACCATCTATGCCGCGATCCGCGGAACGCGTCTATATGTGGCAACAACATCTCCCGCCGGCACGGCCCATGACCATTTCATCATGGTTTCCGACACCGTGCTGCCAACAGCGAGTGCGGCCGCCCCCTGGGCCAAGGCGGGTTCCGTGGCCGTGGGTACCGGCAAACCCTATCTGGCCGGTGAAAGTTCGAATGGCTGGGCGGGATGGTTCAATGTGTCGGGCAGTTCGGAACTGTTCAACCTCAATGGAGGTTTGCTGGAGGGATCCATAGATCTGGCGGCCGAATTTGGTTCGGTGCCGTCGAATGTCTATGTCTGCGCATTGGCCTATGCGACCGCGGACGGTGGCGTGCTGGAAGCGCAGGGACCGGAGGGCAACGGTGATGGCAATGTCGATCCCGGTGAAATCATGACGTTCCCCGTTGATGCCCTGCGTGATTCCCTGGCCAACGGAGTCTTCGACCGGCTCGATCCGGCGCGTGATTTCCGGATATCGACGGATGCCTGGTCCGGCAGCAACCCGGTGCTTGCCTGGCGCTGCATACCGGGTCGCATTTATCAGCCTGAACAGTGCGCAAACCTTACTAATGCATGGGAATCCCTGGGAGAATCGATAACGGCATTGAGCGGCCAGGATCTGCTTTCGATCTCGAATTTAACGCCGGCGACGAGCAGCCCGGGTTTCTACCGCATCCGGTACGGAGCCGATTAGAAGGTATTATAACGGCTGAAATACTAACCTTTTGGCTAGCTAGACAGTTTTCTTCCCTTGGGGCATCCTTTTAACAATCCCGTTAGAAGTGTTTGGCGGTGGTGATGGGCAGTCAAAGAAAAGGAAAACAGAGGAGAGAAAGATGACGAAAAAATTTCTATGCACCCTCGGGCTCGCAACTGTGATCTGCGGCGTTGCTTCGGCCCAAGACTACACGAACACCGTGTACTCGGAACCCAACGACGGTATGGTGGAATTACGTTCTGATTGGGTTCCGCCTACGCCCGTGCTTCATTGGGAAAATGATAGTGCCAACCTAGCTACAGCCGGAGAATGGTACGGAACCCAGGGTGTCGTGTGCGTGGTGCTGCCGTTCGAGCTGCCTAACCTGGGCACCGTGGTAGATCCGTTTACGAGCGCTGATCTGCAAGTCTACGTTCATTCTCTCAACTCGCTCGGCAGCGATATTGACCTGTACTATGTGCGCTCCGCCGTCAGCAACACGATCCTTTCCGCCGATTTCTACAGTGGCCCGAATGATGTCGGCGCAAGCCTGCTTCAAAGCGGCTTTATTACACCGCTCACCGGATCCGGTCAACATATCAACACAGATGCCAGTGCGGACACTGCGCTGCTGGCCGAATTGAATGCAGCCTATGACGGCGGTAATGGTGCCGGACACTATGTATTTCTGCGTCTGAGCTACAATCAAACCTGGCCCAGTGCTTCAGGCGATTCCGCTACGATCGCAACGCGAAACAATGAAAACCAGGACAACTGGCCCGTCCTGAGCATCGGGGACGACGTCGACAACGATATGGATGGCCTGCCGGACAGCTGGGAAATCAAATTTGGACTGGATCCCACCGACGACGGCAGCATCGATCCCGATCAGGGGCCTGACGGCGATCCGGACTTCGATTCAGTGATCAATACCAATGAATTCCTGCTAGGACTGGATCCACAGGATCCGGATACCGATGGTGATGGACTGGATGATGGGGAAGAAGTCTATACCGAGTTCACGGATCCGCTGAACACGGATACCGATGGCGACTATCTGAGCGACGGCGATGAAGTGAATACTTATTCCACCGATCCGCTGGATGTCGATAGCGACAACGACAACGTGAATGATGCGACCGAGGTCAGTTGCGGGAGCGATCCGAACAATCCAGGCAGCGTGCCGCTGAACGACCTGTCGAACATAATCGGCGTCGACTTCTTCGATTACACCAACTCAACCATCTGGGGCAAGAGCGGCGGCGAAATGTTCGACATGGACAACAACATCAGCAACGATTCCTACGTTGGGCATACGTGCGACATGTCGGATTGGTACGACACCTCCTTCAACGCCGCCAACGTGGTCAGTTATGGCCTGAAAACCACCGGCGGAAACCAGGGGCTGCGTGCATTCAACGGGATCAACACAGGCGGAATGACCCTGGGTGTGTTCTCGGATGTTCCGGCAACGGGATCCACGAGTTCCAACCTGTACTTCAAGGTGAAAATGACTCTGTCGGGTACGGTCAACTACGCGGGTGCGAGTTTGTACAACGGCGGCTCGGAGCGCCTGTTCTTCGGTAAAACGGGCGGGAGCGGCAACTGGGGCATTGACGGCGCCGATCTCACTTCGGCAGTGGAAGGCATCTCGAGCCCTTCGAACAATGTCGAGTATACCATTGTCGGCAAAGTCGATTTTGCCAGCATCACACGCTTCGTCACCCTATGGCTCGATCCGGACATCGCATCGGGTGAAGGTGCCGCATCCGGTGAAGTCGTTACCACGACCACCGTGGCTTCGAATGCCACCTACAACGCGATCCGTCTGGAATCCGGAGGATCGGGCAGCGTCCTGTGGGACGATCTAGTGATTGCCTCTACGTGGGACGGCCTCGACTATGACGGCGCGGACAGTGATGCCGATTCACTACGCGATACGTGGGAACTGATCTTCACGAACACGTTGACTGCATTCTCATCCGGGGTTGATTACGACAGCGACGGCCTGAATGACGACGTGGAAATGGGGCTGCGGACCGATCCAACCAATACGGATTCGGATGGTGACGGGCTCGGCGATGGCGATGAAGTCGGCACCTACTTAACTGATCCCGCGGTTGCCGACTCGGACGGCGATGGACTCAGCGATGGTTTTGAGGTGACTACCAACGGTGTGGATAATGTGTACATTACCGATCCGCTTGATCCAGATTCTGATGGCGACGGGTATACCGACAAGCAGGAAATTGATGCCGGTACGGATCCAAACAATCCCGCCGACAATCCAGGAGCCATCTTTATCGATGGCAGCAAGGATCCACTTTACGGAGCCCCCGTGGCAGTCCAGACCATTGAAACAGGATTCGGAGATAATTTCAGCGAACTGAATGCCGCATACTCCTACAGCACAAACGGCAACCTCTACTTGTTGATTACGGGTAATCTGGAGAACAACGGAAACACATTGGATATCTTCATCGACTCTACGGATGCTGTGACCACGAATGTACTGGATGCGGTCGGAGGAGACGGTGGCGAAGCCAACAACATGGATGGGCTCACCTTTGATGAAGGTTTCACGCCCGACTACCACATCTGGTTCTATCAGGATAGCGGCGGGCTTAAAATGTGGATGGCAGATCTGGCTACATCCAATACCTCAACGTATGCCGATCTTTTCGGTGGAACCTATGAAGGAATTACTAATACCGGAACCGGGGCTGCGAATGCCACGCCGATCGCGGTGGCATTCAACAACAGCAATGATGCAGGGGTTGGCGGTGCGACGGGAAATGCTGCCGATACGAACGCAGCTGTCGCCGTCACGACCGGTCTTGAGCTGTGCATAGCCCTGTCCGATTTAGGCAATCCACCCACCGGTCCGATTAGTATTGCTACTATGGTGGATGGGCAGAACATGGACTATCTCTCCAACCAGATGCTGGGTGGACTGCCAGTGGGGACCGGTAATCTGGGCGGCGATGGCGGCGGTACGTTCACTGGAGACCTAAGCGGCATCGATCTCAATACCTTTGCGGGTGACCAGTTCTTTACGGTCAACGTTCAGGCAGGGGGCGCTGTTGGTCTCTTTGGAATCTCCTCCATGCAGTTGATCTCCGGTAATACGCAAGTGGAGCTGACCTTGAACGGCCTCTCTGCGGGACAAGCCTATAAGATCCAGGATTCCACGGATCTGACCGCCGGCTTCAGTGATGTTGCCGGGTCCGAGTTCACGGCTGG
>JBNLDM010000144.1:0-36429 GCA_050304335.1 Pontiella sp. | reverse complement strand
TATTGCAGGGACCCCTACCTACCTCTCCATCGGGAGACGTCCCTCGACCGGCGGTATTCCGCTCAACCTGCGCGATGACGAGATGCGCGGCGGTACGCCGATGGGATCGCTTATCAACTATCAGTTTGACGGCATTACTGCGGGATATCATCTTACCGATGTGTCAACCATGCGCCTCTGCTACGGTGTCGGCTACGAGTCCGGCTTCGGCAACGGGCAGCCCCTGGATTCGCCGCATAACGATCTGAACGACGCCTCCTTCCTGGGACTCAACTGGGATGTATACAATAACGAAAAAACCTTTATTCAGACCACCGTGGCCCGGGCGTTCAACGTGACGGATGGGTTTAACGGTCTGGTTGTTATGGAGAACAATCCCGTTACGGGTGCAGAAATTGGCGCACCGTTTATCATGCGCTACACTCCGTCGGCAGATCTTGGCGACATCGATCTTGCAAGCATCGTGCTGCTGCGCAATGAAGGGCTGTTTGACTGGTTCATCAGCGCCAACTATATGCACTCCAACCCGAACAATGTAACCACGCCGTTCGGCGGTATGTTCTGCGATCCCTTCGAGGTCCCCGAGGAACAGGACGGCTACATGCTCTATGCCGGCACTCGGTTTAAATTCAACGATGAAAAAACAAAGATCGGGCTGGAATACAACCATGGATCGGAATACTGGTTCAATTTTGCTGCTGCCGAGGACGATATCATCGCTCCGAAGACCGGCACGCGCGGGGATGTCGTGGAGACGTACGTAACGCACCGCATCAACAAAAACTTCATAGCGAAGCTGAGCTACATCTATTACCATTATAACTATTCCGGATCAGGCTGGCATATGGGTGCCCCAAAGGATCTGGATGATACACCGATTCTCGGCGCCCAGACCTATGATGAAGCTGGCATGGTCACACTGGGGTTGACCGCGCGCTTCTAAGAAATCATGCACACGAAAGAGGCAGGCAAGCCTGCCTCTTTCATTTACCGGAGGACCAGCTCATGAATCCCTATCATTACGTCGCTGCTGTCTGCTGCATCGCGCTTTACGCAGGCCCGACCCAGGCGGCCAAATACACCCACCAGGAATATTTCGAACACTACGAAGGCACGAAGACCTGCCTTGAGTGCCACGAAGATGAAGCGGAGACCTTTTTCCATTCACAGCACTACCAATGGCGGGGCAATGCACCCAATATTGCCAATGCCGAGGGCAAACGACTGGGGAAGATGAATACGATCAACGACTTCTGTACATCACCTCAGGCCAACTGGATCGGTGTTGTAACCAGCCCTTCAGGGAAGATGTTGTCGGAAGGCTGTTCAAAATGTCACGCCGGGTTCGGCCTGATGCCGGAGGAGACGATGTCCGAAGCCCAGCTGGAGAACATTGACTGCCTGATCTGCCATGCATCCGGCTACCGGAGGAGTCTGTTCGAAGATGAGAGCGGAAATCTGGTTCGCAAACCCATCCTCTGGAAAAACAGGGAAGGCCTGGACTCCGTTTCAAAGCGCATTTCGCTGCCGAAGAATGCCATGTGCCTGCGATGCCACTCCGCTTCGGGCGGTGGCCCGAACTATAAACGCGGTGATATCGAATACGAACTCGCGGATTGCGACCGGGAACATGATGTCCACATGGCGGAGGACGGTGCCGGGCTGAATTGCATCGACTGCCATGCCGGCGAAGATCACCGGGTAGTGGGCCGTGGTGCGGATCTCGCGGCAACCGACATGCCCGGGGCTACCCTGCGCTGCGAAAAATGTCACGATGCCGACCCGCACTCGGAACCCATGCTCAATACCCATGTGAAGCGGGTTGACTGCACGGTCTGTCATATCCCGCTCTTTGCCAAGGTGGATCCAACCGATATGGACCGGGACTGGTCCAGGCCCCACTACAACGATGAACTGGAAAAATTCGAAGCCACGATCATTCTGGCTTCCAACCAGGTTCCGGCTTATGCGTGGTTTAACGGATCAACGAGAGCCCAGCTTCCGGGCAGTCCCGCTCAGCGGAACAAGGATGGCCTGATCGAGATGATGGTTCCTCTCGGTGGAGAGGCGGATTCGAATTCCAGGATTCATGCCTTCAAGGTCCACAAGGGCCGGCTGCCTGTCCTCGCGGAAAAGGACTGGATTATTCCCATCGTGGTCGAAGAGTTCTTCGCCGACGGCGATATCGACAAGGCGGTCCGGAATGCCGCGGAGGATATGTACGGAGTTGCCGAAGCCAAATACACCTGGAATGACACCATTCGCTACATGGGCATCTTCCATGGCGTCGAGCCGGCTGAAAATGCGCTGCAATGCCTCGACTGCCACGGCGTCAAAGGGCGTATGCCGTGGAAGGATCTGGGGTACGAAGCGGATCCGCTTATGCAGCACTTCAACCAGTAGTTCGACGCTGGAACGTGCGCGCGAAAATCCTGTTGTCTCCCGGGCGGCAGGGTTTTCCTTTGTCGGGCGCGTTCGCCGCCCATTTCATCCGGATCAAAGGGTAGGGCGCTTTCGAGGAAAGCGCTGTGCCTGAATTCTTTTGACTTGCTTGTGCGGCACGGGCTTAATCCAGTTGAACAAACGGGAGTGGGGGAACACCATGAAGGCAGCAGGGAAGGTAATCAAATCAACGATCGTAACGGGCCTGTTTACTTTACTGCCCTTACTGTTATTCATTCTCCTGGCCACTGAAATCTTCCAGCTGCTGGTAGCACTGGCGGCGCCTATCGCGGAAACCCTGTTTCCGAAGGATCTGCTGGAGGATGTTGGAAATGAAGTACTGATCGCGCTCGTTCTGCTGCTGCTTACATCCCTTTTGCTGGGTCTCCTGTCGCGTTCCCGCATTGGACGAAAAATGGGCGGGTGGATCGAAGGGCATACCCTTGGTCGCACGTCGCTTTATCGTGCAGTAAAACGTCTGGTGCAGGGATTTGCCGATGCCGACAGCTCAACGGCCATTATTCCGGGACTGCTGAATAACGGGCATGGGGAACAGGATCTGGTCTATGTCATAGAAGACCACGGCAACGGCAGGCTGACCGTCATGCTGCCGTGGGCGCCGGCTGCCTTTGCCGGCAGCATCAAGATCGTCGACGCTGCCCGGGTGGAACTGGTGAATTCAAATATCGGTGAGTATTCCAAAGTGCTCGGCCAATGGGGGCTCGGTATGCCAGAGATCCTCGCGCGGAAGCAGGGGCCACAGAATGGATAGCAATAGAGACCGAAGGCTGCACCGAGTCTGAAAAACTACATGTATAACCAAATGCATTCTATTAAGCAAAAACCCCGTCAGAACTTAAGTCCGGCGGGGTCTTTTGTTGGCAGCTATGCAACCTTAAAGCTTCAAGCCCTAGCCTGCATAGTTCTCAGCGACCTTGTCCCAGTTGATTACATTGAAAAATGCTGAAATGTAGTCCGGGCGGCGGTTCTGGTAGTTCAGGTAATAGGCGTGTTCCCAGACATCGAGACCGAGAATCGCTACGCCGCCGCATCCGATGTCCTTCATGAGCGGATTGTCCTGGTTGGCTGTGGAGCAGACCTTCAGTGTTCCACCGTCATGCTTGCAGAGCCAGGCCCAGCCGGAACCGAAGCGCGTGGCTGCCGCCTTGCTGAATTGCTCCTTGAAGGCATCAAAGCCGCCAAAGGAATCATCGATCGCTTTCGCCAGATCACCGCCGGGTTGACCGCCCTTCGGTCCGAGAATTTCCCAGAAAAGCGAATGGTTGGCATGTCCGCCGCCATTGTTTCTTACAGCGGTCTGCTTGTCGGCAGGGAGCTCGTCTAGGCGCGTGATCAGTTCATTGACCGCCACGCCGGCGAGCGCCGTGCCTTCCAGTGCTGCATTTACGTTGTTGATGTATGCCTGATGATGCTTGGTGTGATGGATTTCCATCGTCCGCGCATCGATGTGCGGTTCCAACGCATCATATGCGTAAGGGAGTGCCGGTAGTTCGTAAGCCATAATAAACCTCCTATAAGTTTTAATTTCAACTGACCCTATAATGTACCCGTCACTTTCTAAGTCAAACATAAATAGGACCGATTCAGTATTAAATAAGTGTTTGTATCCAATCAGGGCTTTTAGGTTGAAATAATTCTCATTCCTTGGAGAATGACCGTCTTGTTTAAATCCTGTGGATTCCGGCATGGAGAAATCGAAAAATATCGTAATACTGGGACTGGGCCTGATGGGTGCGTCGTTGGCGCTGGCTCTGAAAAAACGTGGCATCACGGGGCGGATCACGGGCTATGCCCGGCGTGAAGAAACCCGGATCCGCGCCATGGACAACGGAATGCTCGATGCGGTTTTCGACGATCCTGCCGAAGCCGTTCGCGAGGCCGATATTGCCGTAATCTGTGTGCCGATCTGGACCATTGCCAAGCTGGCTGAACAGATTGCCGGTGCACTGAAACCAGGGGCGGTGGTCACTGATGTGGGAAGCACCAAGTCCGAACTGCTTAAAACCATGGATATCGCATTCAGGGACTCCGCCGGCTATTTCATTGGCTCGCATCCGATTGCCGGCTCGGAAAAGACGGGCATGGAGGCAGGTAATCCGGATCTGTACGACGGGCGGCTAACCATCGTCTGCCCCTCGAAGCACACGCCCGATACGGCTGAACAGGCGGTGGTGGCGCTTTGGAAGTCGGCGGGTTCGGACGTGGTGGAAATGTCGCCTGCCGAACACGATGCCATGCTGGCCTCAACCAGCCACCTGCCGCACATGGTGGCGGCGGCGCTGGCGCGCTCGGTTGCTGACGATGATCCTGCAATGAAGGCCGACTTCTGCGGCACCGGTTTCAAGGATACCACGCGGGTGGCATCCGGTTCTGCCGACATGTGGGTGGACATCATCGATACCAACCGTGTGGCCCTGGAAGCCGAGCTTGATCGTTTCAACGAAGAACTTCAGGGATTGATCGGGATTCTTCGCGGCGGCGACAGCGACGACATCCGGAAGTGGCTCCAGGAAGCCGCAGCGGCGCGCAACGAGATTTTGAAACTGAACCGGTTTTTGAAGAGATGATCTAAACCACTGATCTTCACGAATCCCCACTAATACTGCGGGGAACCTCTTGGTGTCGATGAGTGTTAATTTGTGGTTAAAAAAATGAGCAGTAAGAAAATATTTCCGGCGAGACTGGGTGGATCAATCAGGGTACCAGGCGACAAGAGTATTTCCCAACGCGTGGCGATGCTGGCTTCACTGGCGGAGGGAACGTCAAAGGTGACGGGCTACCTCAACGGCGAGGATGCCCGAAGTACATTGGCGGCCATGGAACAGATGGGCGCCAGGGCGGAGTTCCGCGACGATGCGCTCTATATCACGGGCGTGGCCGGCAGGTTGCAGCAACCTGCGGAACCGCTCAACATGGGCAATTCAGGAACCGGCACGCGCCTGCTGGCCGGACTGGTCGCCGGTGCAGGCATCGAAGTCTCGATGATCGGCGACGAGTCGCTCTCTTCGCGTCCGATGGGCCGTATACGCCATCCGCTGGAATTGATGGGTGCGCATATCGGGCTGTCCGGTCAGCGGGGTACGCTTCCGATGATGATTTGCGGAGGAAATCTGCAGGGCATCGGCTATCTGCTGCCGATGGCATCCGCTCAGGTTAAATCCTGCATACTGCTGGCCGCGCTCTATGCGGAGGGAAAAACCACGGTGATCGAGCCGCGGCCGACGCGCGATCACACTGAAAAACTTTTCGACGTGCTCGGGATTCCGCTAACGATCAAGGGGCTGGAGATTTCCATCGAAGGCTTTGGGCCGGAAGGCCCGCGGTTCAAGGCCCGCGATTTTGTAGTGCCCGGCGATTTTTCATCCGCGGCTTTTTGGATCGTAGCGGTTGCTGCGCGACCCGGCGCGGAACTTGTGATTGAGCATGTTGGTTTGAACCAACGGCGGACGGCCTTGCTTGACGTGATGCAGCGCATGGGTGCCGACATCGAAGTTGTGATTGCTGAAGAAAAGGGTGATCCGTACGGTACAATCAAGGTGAGAGGCGCGCAGCTCACGGGTACGGTCATCGAGGGCGACGAAATACCAAATCTGATCGATGAGCTTCCGGTCATTGCCGTGGCGGGTGCGCTGGCCGAAGGAAAGACGGAAATCCGGGATGCCGCCGAACTGCGGGTGAAGGAATCCGACCGCATCGCGGAAATGGTGAAGAATCTCAGGCTGTTCGGCGCGGAGGTGGATGAAAAGGAAGACGGTATGATCGTTAAGGGTCCGGCAGCGCTCAAGACTCCGGCGGTCGCGATCGACAGTCACGGCGACCACCGGATTGCCATGTCGATCGCCATTTTAAACACGTTCTGTAATGAACCCGTGACCATAACCAATGTAGGATGTGTGAATACGTCGTATCCGGAATTCTGGCAGCATATGGAGCAACTCGGAGGCCGGGTTGAATAGATAACCACGAAGGCACGAAGCATTCGAAGGCGATCATTTTCCCTTCGTGCTTTAAGCGAGCATGCAAGCGGGTGGTGAATGATTTAAATGGAGTTGGAATGGTAAAGACAATTGCAATCGACGGGCCTTCGGCTTCGGGGAAATCTTCGGTTTCAAAGGGCGTGGCTAAACAACTGGGATTCCTGTACGTCGATTCCGGAGCGCTCTACCGCGGGGTTACATGGCAGGCCCTGGGCAAGGGCGTTGATACCAGGGATGCGGATGCTGTCATCAACGCTATGCATGCTGCCGAATGGGATTTTTTTGAGCAGGACGGGGCCGTGGTTTTTTCCGTGGACGGCAAGGTGCCGGTGCAGGAACTGCGGGAAAAGGATGTGCGCGAATCGGTGGCCGATGTGGCCGCGATTCCCGAAGTCCGGCAATTCGTTGTCCAAAGCCTTCAGTCGCTGGCCAATTTCGGGTCGCTGGTCATGGAAGGGCGTGACATCGGCACGGTGGTTTTCCCCGACTCGCCCTACAAGTTCTATCTCGATGCCAACCCGGAGGAGCGGGCCATGCGCCGCTACCGCGAGCTGGTAGCCGCCGGAGAGGATGAGAAGGCGCACGAGGTGATGGAAAGCCTCAAAAAGCGGGACCAGATAGATTCAACGCGCAAAACGGACCCCCTCGTGGTGGCACCGGGAGCCCAGGTGATTGACAGTACATCGATGACCCTTGAGGATGTTATTCAGACGGTTATCGATGCGGTGGCGAGGTGAGTGATATGATCGATCCGGTAAAACATGAAGTCATGGCCGATATGCGCGTGTACCAGGCGTCCACCCGCATCTTTAAACTGTTCCTGCTGATCTGGCACCGGCTGCGGATACGGGGTGCGGAGCATATTCCTGATCGCGGCGGGGTGCTGATTGCCTCAAACCATGCCAGTTTCCTTGATCCGCCGGTGGTGGGTGTGGGCTATCGTGGCCGGCCGATCCATTTCATGGCACGCGACAGCCTCTGGAATTCACGGTTCGGTTCGTGGTGGATGGATCATGTGGGCTGCATTCCCGTTTCACGTGGCACCGGCGACATGAAGGCACTCAAGCTGACGATCAAGGCGCTGAAGGAGGGCAAGGTCGTTTCCATGTTTCCGGAGGGAACGCGCACGGAAACGGGCGAGCTGCAGGAGGCCAAAGGCGGCATCGGATTCATCATAGAGAAATCCGGATGTGTGGTGGTGCCGGCCTACATTGACGGCACCTTCAAGGCGCATCCAAAAGGGACAAAATTCATCAAGCCCTGCAAGGTCACAATTACCTATGGGTCGCCCATCACGCAGGAAGATTTCCAGGCGCTCGGCTCCGGGCGAGCCGCGTACGAGAAGCATGCCGCACTCATCATGCAGCGCATAGGTGATCTAAAGAAGGGTCATTAGGTTCCGGGATCTGCGGTGATCCGTGCGGATGGGGCCCGCCGGGTGATCAAGTGACGTACGCGATCGTAACGCTTGCTGTTGCGAGATCGGTAATTATTCCATGTCGAGTTTGAAGAACTGACAATCCTGTACAGTTTCAATGGTATGGACGTTTACGGGGATCGTGCTGGTGATGCTGTTCTCCAGCAGTATCCAATCGTTGGACATCAGATTCGATGCGCCCCAAATGGAGTATGTACGGTCGGGTGTGCTGTTCCAGTGAATCTGAAGGTAGTTGCTGGATACGCCGTCCGTATTAATGATTAGCGCTTCCGGTGGTTTGAACTCGATGGCGCCGATATCACCGAGTCCGTTTTCCGGTCGGCTGATGCCGCGTTGGTCCATCGTTAAGGGCTGTGTGGCGTAGGAATAGGGGTATATCCTGAATTCTATGCCCGGATTCTCAGCCAGATACCCGGACATGAAAAGCGCCTGCCATTCCGCGTCGCCCAGAATCACCGGCCCCATCCCCGGTATGGTTTCGGCAACCAACGCCTCGTCCATCCGGTGCCAGAATTCGATATAGGGATAGTTTGATTGCTCCGATGGCCAGGTGGCGTTCGGGCCATACCAAAGCGTGTTGGTCAGTGAGAGGATGGGTATACCGTAGGGATCGGTATACGGCTGGTTTCCGGCGGCATCCGGGTCGATATCCACACTGGCTAGAAATGTTTCGAAATCGCTGGTGAAGGCGGCCGCAAAATTGGTCAGGCCATAGTGGTCTTCAACCCGGCCGAGCATGATTTCGAGGAAGTTGTTGGTTGCCGGTGCGATCACACGGTATTCGGCGTGCGTCGCTTCGAAATCGTAGGAGGATGCAGGCACCTTGTCGATGGAGTCCGCATTCGGGGTGTAGTGCAGCACCGCCGCATTCGAAACGGCAACGCCCGCGGAAATAATGTCGGGCGAATAGGTTATCCCGTACGACAGGTCAAGCACATCGGCAAGATCCACTCCGTCTTTATCACCCGTTTTCGGGTAATGTTTCCGGCAGAGCGAATACCAGGTCCACTCGCCGACCGGCACGAGGATTTGACTGAAATTGATGACGCCGATCCGGTTGTAGCCCCGACTGAAGAAACCAAACAGGGAGCCGGTGAAAACATCTTCGTTATAGGTGGTTCCTCCCAGTTCATGCACGGTGTTGCCGGCGATGATCGAATGGCCGATATGCATGGTTTCAACGGAGTGGGCATTGCCGATGGTGGCCGCAATCCCTCCAGCCAGATTCGCTTTCCCCAGTTCATCTGTGCGCGGGACGCCTCGGACCTCGTTGTTTACGATGGTGCAACTCAGGATTTTCATGTAGCCATTCGACATGTAGACCCCGCCGCCGCGCCAGTAACCGATCCCATACAGGAAGGCCGGGCCGTATATGTCGATGAGGTTGCCGGCAATTGTACAGTTCTGTATATCCAGTGTTTTAAGCTTGCCGATGCCGCCGCCATCGGAATAGACGCCGGCTCCGTAGGCGAATATACCGGCGATTTTGTTTCCGGTAACTGAACAACGTTCGATCGTCGAAACTTCCTCCGCTGCGACTGCACCGCCGACGGTGAAGACGCCCCCACCGGAGACTCCGGGTGCGATGACCTGATTTCCGCTGATGGTTGAGTCGCTGATCTGTACGATATCCGCGTAGATCCCGCCACCGAATGCGCCTGCGTCCCGGTCGCGCGCGGGTGTGTACACGCTCATGAAGCAGGTGTTGTCATACAGACGGCAGTTCTCCAGGCGGGCGACGCCCCAGACCGCCAGGGCTCCGCCGCGGGCTCGGGTGGATAGCTGTGCGTATTCTTCGGATGATGCCGGGAGTGCAACCGCCACGCTTCGCCCCCCGCTGATCGAAACATTCCTGAGCGTGAGGTCGCCGTAAACGGCCAGTACGCGGGCGGGGTCGGCATCGCCGCCGGACCAGTGGATGGTAATCCCGTTTGTCAGGCCTGATGCGTCGATGACAACGTTATTTGAGGCGTAGAGTGCCGAACGACCATAATCGCGCTCGAAGTAACCAACCAGATGGCTTAGCCCATTGGTGAAATACATCACTTCCCCAACCAGGGTGGAATGCTCCTCGCCGACGATGTGCAGATCGATGGTCCCTCCATCCAGAGCGGCGTCGAAGATAATGGGTTCGCCATCGGCCGCCGACGCGAGCGCTGAACGCAGTGTGACCTCGCCGGGCGCCGGCGTATCGGTATCCTGCAGGCTGTTTACCACAATGGTGGCTTCAGCCGCTGGCAGGAAGAATGTGCCTGTGATGAGAAGTGCAGGAAATGCATGCCGGCGCAGTGTTTTCATTTTGCCCACCCCTTCCTCAGTTTGCCAATGACACAATATAACCGGATGCCGATTAATGCCTTAGCTGTACAACCGCATTTTATAGCGTAAAGCGGTAGTTGCAATGTAAAATATGAAGTCTCACTGCGTGTTTTTGAGTATCGATGAAGTTTGCTGGCTGCCGACGCTTTGCCGGTATATCTCCACCTGCGACTGGTACGAAACTCCTGATCGATGGGGCGAAGTGAGAGGAAGTACCGCCATTTAAACCTGCGCCCCTGTATGCCTGTTCTTTTTTTTGCGTGAAATCGGGGCGGGGCACCTGTAGATTCCGCCTCCTGTTTCCTGATAACAGATAACAATTAACCGGACGAAGTCATGGCCAAGCAGAAGAAGACGGCGATTACGCCGACACGGGAAGAGAATTATCCGGAGTGGTACCAGCAGGTGGTGCGGGCAGCCGATCTGGCCGAAAACAGCGATGTGCGCGGATGCATGGTGATCAAGCCGTGGGGCTATGCGCTGTGGGAAAACATCCAGCGCGCACTGGATAGAATGTTCAAGGATACCGGCCATGTGAACGCCTACTTCCCGCTGTTCATTCCGAAAAGCTATTTGGAAAAGGAGGCCGAACATGTAGAGGGCTTTGCCAAGGAGTGTGCCGTGGTGACGCACCACCGCCTTGAAGCCGGTCCGGATGGCGGACTGGTTCCGGCTGGTGAGCTGGAGGAACCGCTGGTGGTGCGGCCGACTTCGGAAACGATCATTGGCGCCACATTTGCCAAGTGGGTGCAGAGCTATCGCGACCTTCCACTGCTCATCAACCAGTGGGCCAACGTGGTACGCTGGGAAATGCGCACGCGCCTGTTCCTGCGGACAGCCGAGTTTCTGTGGCAGGAGGGGCATACCGTGCACGAATCGTCGGATGAGGCGTGGAAGGAAACCCGCCTGATCCTTGATCTTTACAAGCAGTTTGCCGAGGAATATATGGCCATGCCTGTGCTGACGGGCGAAAAAACAGCGGGCGAGCGCTTTCCCGGCGCAGTCAGCACGCTGTGCATCGAGGCCATGATGCAGGATCGCAAGGCGTTGCAGGCGGGTACCAGTCACTTTCTCGGTCAGAATTTTGCCAAGGCGTCGAACATCCAGTACCAGAGCCGTGAAGGACGCAACGAGTTTGCCTGGACGACCTCCTGGGGAGTTTCGACCCGTCTCATCGGCGGGATGATCATGACGCATGGTGACGACGACGGCATGATCATGCCACCGCGCCTGGCACCGTCGCACGTGGTGATTCTGCCGATCATCCGTAACGAGGAGGATCGTGAGGCCATTCTGGCCTACTGCAACGAGATTGCTTCCGGCCTGCGCAAGAAGCGCTTCCATGAGCGTGATATCGAGGTGGTGGTCGATGACCGCGACATTAACGCCGGCGAAAAGGGCTGGAGCTGGGTCAAGAAGGGGATTCCCGTGCGCGCCGAAATCGGGCCCCGCGACATGGCGAACAATGCCGTCTTCATGGCGCGGCGCGATACCGGCGAGAAACAGGGGATCGGCAAGGACGAATTTGTAAGCGGCATCGTGGAGCTGCTCGATAGCATCCAGCAAAACCTGCTGCAGCGCGCATTGGCCGATCGCCAGGAACATACCCGGGAAATCGATTCCTACGGGGAGTTCACAGCCTATTTCACACCCGAAAACAAGGAGCGCCCCGAAGCGCACGGCGGTTTCGCCATGAGCCATTGGTGCGAAAGCACGGAGTGCGAGGATAAGATCAACGACGAGCTATCCGTTACAATCCGCTGCATACCGTTCGACCGGGAGAAAAGCGGTGAGGGATCGTGCATCTGCTGCGGTAAACCAAGTCCCGGTCGCGTAGTATTTGCCAAAAGCTACTAGGTGCTGCGTTCGAGCTCATGATTCACCTCTTTGGAATTGCCCATTCAACGACGGTGCCTTAAATTGACCAGATTATGCGATTTTCCACAAACCACCTGATACTATCTTCGTTGATCATGCTGCTGCTCGGGTCGATGGCATGCCATGCCAAGGATAATGCCTATGCCCTTGAAGAGCAGGGGCGGGGCACCTGGCGGGCCGTCTTCGACAAGAAAATGGATTCCTCTGCTAAACAGTGGGGATATGCCCGGGCGACCCAGAAAAAGGGATGGCTGCGAAAAGCCGATCGCCGTATGCTCTACCTGGTGCGCCGATGGCCCAACAGCAAGGAGGCGCCATGGGCAGCGCGCGCGCGGGGGGACATGTTGTTTGCCCGCGGCAAGCTGGACGATGCGTTTGATGCCTACCAGTTCCTCATCGACAACTATTCAAGCCGCATGGAGGATTACGATTCCGTGCTTGAGGTACAGTTTGATATTGCATGTCAGATCATGAACCGGCACCGGATGCGGTGGATACTCGGTGGATATCGCGCCCCGGAATATGCCGTCGAGTATTTTGAAACCATCATCCGGAATGGACCACAGTGGTCCGGCGCGGCGGAAGCACAGTACATGATAGGCCAGTGCAATCAGGAAAGCGGCGACTACGAGCTGGCGATCGCGGCCTACGGGCTGGTAGGATACCGCTATCCCGACAGCCGGTTTGCGGAGGATGCTGCGTGGCAGCAGATCCTATGCCTCGGCAAGGTGCACGAAGAGTATCCCAACAGTCCGGAGATGCTTGATCGGCTCCTGACTGCTACGACGGTTTTCCTGTCCACCTTTCCGGGATCCGAACATAAATCGCAGATTGTCCAGATGCGCAACGAGCTATATGAAGTGAAGGCAGAGGCCGTGTTCAACAAAGCTGAATTCTATGCCCAGGTACCCAAGAAACCGCAGGCCGCCATCCTTTATGACAAGGCCTTGATCGAAGAATATCCGAAGAGCAAGCTGGTTCCCGAATCCCAGGAGCGAATACTGGCTTTGGAGGAATTGCTGGCCAAGCCCGAAGAGAGCAAGATACCGGTTGTTCCACACGCAAAGCCTCTTCCATTCGGGTAAAGGGATCCGGTATGTATCGCTTCAGATTTCAGATTTCATCGTGCCTTTTTCCGATACTGTTGCTTGCCTCCGTCTCACAGGCACTCGACCCTGACATTACGAAGAAGCTATCCGATGACCCTATCGATATTCGTGCTCCGCGGCTGATGCTGACAAATGACACCGTTTATGCGAGTGGAGGCGTGACGGGTCGCTATGAGAATATCGAGCTCAGGGCTGATTCGGCTTCGGCCAATCTCGAGACGGGGGATCTCCATCTGGAAGGAGACATCCATTTCGAGCGGGACAATGTAATCTGGAACGGAACCGAGCTTGACTACAACTATCTCACACAGATTGGAAACTTCGGCCCGTCATCGTTCGATTATGATCCTGTTTTAATGCGAGTCGACCATATTGAACGTGTTGCGACCAATGAGTATCTGCTGAAAGGCGCTGTCTTCACTACATGCTCGAAAGATGTTCCTCACTATCAAGTGAAAGTGAAGGAAGCCCGCCTGATCGACGACAGGTATCTCAAGGCCAAGGGCGCCACGTTCTACATTCATGGCGTGCCGGTTTTTTATGTGCCATATTGGCGTCAGACACTTCAGAAAGGCATATTCACGTTCAGGGTCGGCTACAGCAGTCAGTGGGGTACGTATGGGTTGATCAAGGCCACTGTGCCGTGGTCCGATGAATTTCAGTCGATTACCGATCTGAACCTCTACAGCAAACGCGGCGTGGGACTTGGACAGGGTTTTGCCTGGGATAGCGCATCTGCGACGGGGATATTTAAATCCTTCTATCTGGCTGACCAGGACCCTCGGGCTAAATACAACACAGAAGATATCGATACAGACCGCTATCGACTGAAACTTGAAAATATCAAGAGGTTTTCGAATCAGCATTACCTGAACACCAAGTGGAACTACCTGAGCGACCCCTATGTCCTGAATGAGTTTTTCCGGGCGGAGTATCAGCAATATGCCCAGCCGGAAAACTATGCCTCCTGGGTTTACGGTAACAGTGCCCTGGGCAGCGAGGCCTTTCTTAACTACCGGCTGAATGACTTCTATGACAATACCGACAGGATCGAGTATTCATTGGACCTCTATCGGTCCCGGATTCCCAATACCCCCTTCTATTTCCAAAGCGAAAACAGCATTGCCCAGATCAATCGTGTTTATGCAAACACCAATATCCTGAATGATGTCGATACGGTTCGTATCGATTCGGCGAATACAGTTTATATGCCGCAGCAGTATGGATTCCTCCGCATTGTTCCACGCGCAGGCTATCGGGCAACCTATTATTCCCAGGGAATGGTCAGTGGGTCGGACGAGTTCAGAAATATACCTGGCGCTGGTGTGCAGGTAGCCATGCAGGCTGCCAAGGTGCTGTCAGAGAGGGAGCGCTGGTACGGCAAGGGACTGCGCCATAAGATCGAGCCTTATTTCGACTACATGTACGCCGACTCGTCGCTTGGTACCAATCAGGTATTTCAATTCGATGCCGTGGATGCACTGACTGATGAAAACAAACTGCGGATCGGTCTGCGGAATGTTCTGCAGACAAAGCGGGATAACCGGGTTTCGCGGTTCATCGATCTGGATCTCTACACACATTATCTTGTCGACAAGAACAGTGCATCGGACAATTTCGACTCACTGTTCGTTAACGCCCGCATGCCGCTGACCCGCCGCACGATGGTTGATGTGGATGGGAATATTGACTGGAATGATGGATCGGTTCCTTTTTTCAATACGCGGATCACGCACCGCAAGAATCGGGATCTGTCGCTTTCACTCGAACACCTCTTCAGGGACCAGGAGGACCAGTCGCTTTGGACGCCACGGTTTGACCTCTATCCGGAAGGACGCCTATCGCTTTTCGGGTATGCCCGCTACGAGGACCGGGACAACGAGATCGAGGAGTTCACGATTGGTGGTTATGTAAACTGGTGTTGCATGCGCTACGGGCTCGGTTATCATTTCTACGACGAAAACGAGCATACTATCATGCTGTCCATTGGCCTTTCGGCATTCCCTGACGCCAGCATATCGAGCGGGTTCTAAGCATAGCAGATCGGTTATTTCCCGATCAGCTTAAGGAACTCATTTCGAGTGGATTGTTCCCGCCGGAAACTGCCCAGCATTGCCGACGTTACCATGCATGAGTTCTGCTTTTCGACGCCCCGCATCATCATGCATAAGTGCTGTGCCTCGATGACGACACCAACGCCTTCCGGTGCGATAGTATCCATAAGCGAACTTGCTACCTGGTTGGTCAGTCGCTCCTGAATCTGCAGCCGACGGGCGAAAAGATCAACGATGCGCGCCAGCTTGCTGACCCCCAGGACTTTGCCGTCGGGGATATAGCCAATATGGCACTTTCCGAAGAATGGAAGCATGTGGTGCTCGCACAGGCTGTAGAGCTCGATATCCTTGACGATGATCATATGGTTATCGTCGACAGTGAATATGGCATTGTTGATGACATCCTCCAGGCGCTGCCGATAGCCGCGCGTGAGAAAATCCATGGCCTTGGCGGCGCGATCCGGTGTATCGAGGAGTCCTTCCCGGCTGGGATCTTCTCCAATATGGGACAAAAGTTCCTTGTAAAGGTTGGTCATAATAATCTCCTGTAATTGCCCAGAGGCTATGTTTTCCGTCTGAGACGCGCAAGAACGATTACGCCTTCAACCACCATCCAGCCCTGAAGAACGACAATGATCGATCCGATGCCAAACAGAAGCCATTGCTGATGGTGGAAAAAGTTCTCCAGGTTGATGCCCATGGCCCAGCCGGTCATGGCGATCATGAATACCATCGGAATGGCCGTGTAGTAGATAGGTGTGTTTTTGCGAGCGAGCCATACGGTGATAACAAGCAAAGCCAATCCACCGAGGAGTTGGTTTACGGCACCGAAGAGCGGCCAGAGGACCATGGCTCCGGTACCGTTGCCGCCAGTTGAAAACGCAAGAAGCAATGCGGTGATAACTGCGACGAGGGTTGCGGGATGTTTCTTGCCCAGCAAAGGAAGTTTGCAGCTGCAGGCTAGTTCGGACACAACATACCGTTGCAGCCGTGTGGCCGTATCAAGGGTGGTAGCCGCAAACGATGCGACAAACACACCCATGAGTGTCAATACGACTTTCGGGGGCAGTCCAATGCCGGAAACAAGGTTTTTAGCACCTACAATGAATGCCTCCAGCTTGTCGGCCAACCCCGCATTTCCTTTCCAACTGGCGTAGTGCTGGCTGAACGCTTCACTGCCATGCAGCAATTTTCCGTCTTGCTCAATACCAAGACCAATGCCCGCGCCACAGGCAATAATTACCAGAATGGCAAGCATTCCTTCCAAAAGCATACCGCCATAGCTAATCGGTTGAGCGCTGGTTTCCTTGTCACATTGCTTGGACGATGTGCCGGATGAAACCAGACAATGAAATCCAGAGATAGCTCCACAGGCTACAGTAATAAACAGCAGGGGAATGAGGTCCGGTGCCTGGTGCGCATTCAGTTGCGTAGCCGGCGCTACCATGGGCGGGTGCGTGATGATGACGCCAAGCAGGAGCAACCCCATGGCGATACACAGCTGAAATGCGTTGATGTAATCTCTCGGTTGCAGGAGAGCCGTTACGGGCAGGGTGGATGCTACATAGGCGTAAATGAGAAGCAGGATAACCCAGCTGCCCACCGATGTCAGGCTGCCAAATGTTGGCAGCTCGATGGGGAGGTAAGCACCAAGAACGATCGTGGCATACATGAGGACAGTGGCGATGATGCCGTATTTAATATGCGACTTTCCTTTTTTGTAGACCATGAACCCCAGCCAGACAGCAATAGGAAGTTGCAGCCATACGGGAATGACCGACTCTGGAAAAATGCTGAAGACAGCGGCGATTACAACACCAAAAATCGCTACGACAATCCAAAGGGCAAAGAAAATTATGAGCATGAACAGATATTTGACCCTGGGCCCAATGATGTCGCCGGCGAGATCACCGATGGTTCTGCCCTCATGGCGAAGTGAGATGACCATGGAGCCAAAATCATGGACCGCTCCCATGAAAACCGATCCTACCAGTATCCAGATCAATGCGGGCAGCCAGCCCCAGATTACTGCGATGGCGGGACCTACGATGGGTCCAGTTCCCGCGATGGATGTGAAGTGATGCCCAAACAATACGGTCTTGTCGGTCGCCACAAAATCCACCCCGTCGTGGTGCGTAACGCTGGGGCAACGCGCATCCGGATCAATTTTAAAAATTCTACGTGCCAGAAAACGACCGTATGTATTATACGCAATGACGTATAGTACAAATGCAGTTGCGGCAATGATAAGGGAGTTCATTTCATGGACCTTCTTAGTCGATGCTTTCTAGCGCTTCTTATCGTTTGTTTAAAGCCGATTTCTATTTAATTGAACGTCTGTGTTTGTGGTATTCGACAGATAAGTTGCGTCCTTCCCCCTTCGGTTTTACGCAACTCCATGCCTCCACGGAGCTGCTCCAGACGATTCTGAATAAGTTTTAAACCCAAGCCTTGTTTTATCCTGTCTGGTAAGGGATGACCATTATTCACAACCGATAGGTGGTAAACGTCATTTTCTACTGTTAGATGGATTTTCACGTCGGTTGCCTTTCCATGACGCATGGCATTCGTTATGGCTTCCTGGGTTATGCGGTATAGCTGATGCTGCATGAACATCGGAATCTTGTCATGTCCCGCAGGTAGGTTTAGTTCAAAATATATGCCTGCCGTCTTCTCGAACTCTCTAATGACTGAGGTTATAGCACTTGCATAGTCGATATGCATATCTGCTCTAAACCGATCAATGAATTCAAGATTATGGATAACATCGATACTGTTCTCGATCATCTCGTGGAGCTTGGCAGTTCGCTCGGCGGCATAATCATTATCTGAAAGTAGCTGGTTAGCCAGCATGTTGCATTTGCTCTTCATTTGCATCAGAGATTCGCAGATGTCATCAAGCAGTATATGGCTGAGCAAAACGTGGGAGGCTTCATGGTTCTGTAAGATGTATTGCTTGAGATCGGACAGTTCCTGCGTGCGCTCGTTAACCGTTTGTTCAAGAACCATATTGTGATATTCAAGTTTAAGCTTTGTCTGTCGCAATAAGGCCATTGCTCCAGATGCAAGAAGCTGAGTTGTGATACCAAATGGGTTCATTGCTTCATGCCAGAGCGATGTGCCTTCTGTATGGTTGGTTAGTAACGGATAGAAATAGCGCAGCAGTAAACAGTGATAAGGGATACTTAAAAATGTAGTTATTAAGGCGCCTGCGTATCCATAAAGCCATGCCCCAAACATTGATAAGGCAACCGAAAAGAGCATAACTGAAATATTAAAGACAGGAAATGCCAAGATGGAGAACACAATATATAACAACCATGCAGCAAAATACATAGCCGGGCTTCGATGCTGGTTGGATCTAGATAACATGTCACACTGCTTTCGATACCGCCTCAACTGATGATCCTTTGCAGGGAAAACAGCATCCCACCACGACGCTGTTATCGGACCGAACCTTGATATGGAGTGATCCATTTAAAAGCTGAGCCCTGTAGCGCATAAGCTCAACAAACATGTTGTTAACTATATTTTGGGGTTTGATCAATCCGTCGATTTGTGTCTTCAAACAGCACATACCTAGGTCGCGTTTAAGGCTGATTTTGATTAAGGACGGTGTCTCATAGTGGGTTGAGTTCAAGATGCTTTCATGGACAATGCGGTATAGTTGCAGGGTATCATGGTCATTCATGAGTTGTTCAGTTCCATCCAACTGAATGTCAAACCTGACCGAATTGGTTTCAGTGTAATATGATGTGACTTCATCCACGGCTGCTTCAAAACTCGATTCCACTTGCTTAAATGGAAACAACGTCCGCGAGATTTTTCGTGTCAGAATAAGGGACCTGTCAATGTCTGCTATAATCTCGTTAATAATCTGCAGATTATGAAAATTGGCACCGTTCAATTGTTCCTGAAGCAGGCTACTGTAAAGCAAAAGTCCCGTCAAATTTTGCCCTAGGCTGTCATGGATATCTTGTCCCAAGCTTTGTCGACTGTGCTCGTCATTGTTGATTAGTTTCATTATCAGGCTGTTTAGCTCAATGGTGCGCTCAGTCACTTTTTCATCCAGTCGCAATGATAGCCGTGTTAACTGATCTTTTTGTGCTTTGAGTGATCCGATCAGATAAACGATTAGCACAGGAGCGCAGTAACCAAATGCTTTTGCCTGATATACATCCAGGATATCCCCGTAATAATCTAAAAGAAAGAAGTGATAAGGCATTGAAAGTAAAACAATTACCAGCGCTTTATCAATACCCAACACCCATGCTCCTACTGCATGAATTCCAAGAGATGAGATTGCAACATTGACATTGAAGATTGGGAAATAAACAAAACTGAAGAACAGATAGCCGGCCCACAGCAGGCCGTAGACAATATATTTAATCTTTCCCATTCCGCTCAAGATATCAGAGAACATAGGCGAAACAACCTCATTCTGCGGGCAGAAACAGCCAGAAAGGTACCTGTCCATCAAGTGGAGATTAAAATCGATTTGCCGGAGTCAGGGTGATTCCCTAAAGTGCGCGGATTATGAAAAAAACACCGCTGCACGAGCAGCATCTCGGATTAGGTGCCCGCATGGGTGAGTTCGGTGGCTGGGATATGCCGATCCAGTATGCAGGCATCCTGCAGGAACACCATCATACGCGTACTAATGCTTCCGCATTCGACATCTGTCACATGGGCGAGTTTGAGGTTTCAGGACCCTCTGCAGGCAAGGATTTGGAGCGGTTGCTGACATGTACTATCAATACTCTGAAGGTGGGGCAGGTTCGCTACGGTTTCATGCTGACAGAGAACGGTGAAACTATCGATGACCTGACGTGTTATTGCATGGAACAAAATAGGTATATGCTGGTGGTAAATGCCGGAACTGCGAACAAGGATGCAGCATGGATTAGGGCAAACCTCTCCGAGGGTACAAGTTTTAGCGATTTATCCGCTGATCTTGCAAAAGTTGATGTTCAGGGCCCTGCATCTCGTCATGCGCTTGAAGACATTTTTGGATGTACCTTGCCGGATCTGGGTTATTTTCGATTCAAAGAGTTCGATACCGGCAGTGCCAGATGCATCTTGAGCCGGACAGGCTATACCGGTGAATTCGGTTACGAAATCTACCTGCCTGTAGATTCAGTCCAACAGTTTTGGAAAACAGTGATTTCACACGAGCTGATCCAGCCTGCCGGCCTGGGCGCGCGTGATACCTTGCGACTTGAGATGGGTTACCCCCTCTATGGGCATGAGCTTTCAGAAACGTGCTCTCCTGTGGCTACGTCGCGTGGTTCCTTTATCAATCTTGACAAAGAATTTATTGGCAAGCAGCGCGTTGCAAGTGATCTGGAGCGACCAGAGTCTTTGCTTGTAGGGCTCAGGTTTGACTCGAAGAGAGCGGCCCGGGAGCATGATAAGGTGTTTTTCGAAGACACGGAAGTTGGTGAAGTTACCAGTGGATCAGTAGGCCCCAGTCTCGGTGTTGCTGTAGCCATGGCCTTTGTCACGCCGGATTATGCCCGTTTAGGGCAAACTCTGCTCGTTGATATACGCGGGAAGCAGTTCCCTGCTGAGGTTGTCGATCTTCCTTTCTATAAGGAGGGAACCGCCCGCAAGTGATCTATAGAAGAAAGAAGCAAATATGAAAAAAACGCCATTTTGTGCCACAAGTGAACAGGACCAGGCAGCCATGTTCGAAACCTTGGGCATTAGCAGTTTTGACGAGTTGTTCAAGGCCATCCCCGAAGATCTTCGTTGCGATGAACTAGCGATTCCCGAAGGGCTCTCCGAAATGGAGATGATGCAGCTCATTCGCAAGATAGGCCGGAGGAATTCAACCAACCTGGTTAATTTCTGTGGAGCAGGGTTTTATGACCACTACATACCGGCAGCGGTTAACGCCTTGGCCAGTCGGGGCGAGTTCTATACTGCCTACACCCCATACCAACCCGAAGCTTCGCAAGGTACGTTGCAGGCCGCGTTTGAATACCAGACAGCCATCTGCCGTCTGACCGGCATGGAAGTGGCCAATGCCTCATTATTCGATGGGGGGACGGCTTTGTTCGAAGGGATCATGATGGCCTTGCGCCATACGCGACGCAACAAGGTGTTGGTAGACGAAGGAGTAAGCCCGATATACCGCGCCATGCTTCGCTGCTACACACAGAACCTGTCGGTTGACTATCAGGAAATCCCTCTCTCAGGAAAAGGCGTGGCTGATCGGACTGCATATGCTTCTGTTCTGGATGATACCGTCGGCGCCGTTGTATTCCAGAATCCAAACTTTTTTGGTTGTCTGGATCATCTAACCGAACTGATCGAAAGCGTCCACGCGATCAAGGCGCTTGCAATCATGTCGGTTTATCCGGTGGCGCTGTCCCATGTTGCGACACCGGGCGCCATGGGAGCGGATATCGTGACAGGGGAAGGACAGAGCCTTGGGCTTCCTCTAAATTTTGGTGGCCCCTATCTCGGCTTTATGGCCACGAAGAAGGAGCTTGTGCGAAAAATGCCCGGTCGTATCGTCGGGGAAACGGTCGACGCGCAGGGCCGGCGGGGATATGTGCTAACGCTGCAGGCTCGGGAGCAGCATATTCGCCGCGAAAAGGCTACATCCAACATATGCTCCAATGTACAGCTCTGTGCTTTGCGGGCCATCATCTACCTTTCGCTGGTCGGTCGGGAAGGTTTCCTGGAGGTTGGACGAGACTGCATGGACCGGGCCAGCTATGCCTGGCACAAAATAACGAAAATCCCGGGTGTAGAACCTGCATTCAACCGCCGTTTCTTCAACGAGTTTGCCGTTCGTCTTCCGAAGGATGCCTCAGACGTCGT
Source organism: Pontiella sp. (assembly GCA_050304335.1). Taxonomy (GTDB): domain Bacteria; phylum Verrucomicrobiota; class Kiritimatiellia; order Kiritimatiellales; family Pontiellaceae; genus Pontiella. The sequence continues at coordinate 14,360 of JBNLDM010000144.1, read as the reverse complement.
AAGTGCCCTGGTCGACCAGGGTATCGCGGCCGGCTTCCCTGTCGGCCGCTATTACAAGGGAATGGAAAATGTACTCCTGCTGGCCTTTACAGAAAAGCGCACCAAGGAGGAAATCGATATAATGGTAGCCAAGCTTGAAAGCGCTTTGAAAGCATAAAAGGATTCCACACATGAAGCTCATCTACGAAAAATCATCACCCGGTCGCCCGGGAGTACGAATGTCTTCGATTCAGATATCGCCGACCGAGGAGATACCATCCAAATATCTGCGCAGCAAACCGGCGGAACTTCCCGAGGTGTCGGAAGCGGAGGTGGTTCGACATTTTACGGCACTATCTCGACGAAATTTTTCAGTCGACACCCATTTCTATCCGCTTGGTTCCTGCACCATGAAATACAATCCGAAAGCCTGCGAGGCAGCGGCAAACATGCCGGAGCTGACCGATGTCCATCCACTATGGCCGCAGTTGCGTGGGGGCGGATTGCTCACGCAGGGTTCGCTGGCGGTTCTTTATAATACGGAACGATTGCTGTCTGAAGTGACCGGACTGGATGAATTTACCCTGCAGCCCATGGCTGGTGCGCACGGCGAGTTGACCGGTGTGATGATCATGGCGGCCTATCACAAGGATCGCGGCAGCGAAAAAGATCATATCATTATTCCGGACTCCGCACACGGTACGAATCCCGCAAGCGCCCAGCTGGCCGGCTACAAGGTGATAACAATTCCGTCGGACGAGAAGGGCATGATGGATTTCAATCTGTTCATGGAGGCGCTGAATGAGAAGACCGCCGGCGTAATGCTGACCTGTCCGAATACGCTGGGAGTCTTCAATACACGGATTCGTGAAATCTGCGATGCGGTGCATGAGGTCGATGGGCTGATGTATTATGATGGAGCGAACTTCAACGCGATCATGGGACGCTACAAGCCTGGAGACATGGGGTTTGATATATGCCATCTGAACCTCCACAAATCGTTTGCTACGCCACACGGCGGCGGGGGACCCGGAGCAGGGCCTGTAGGCGTAGTTGATAAACTGCGGCCTTATCTTCCAATCTCCCGCGTCGTTAAAACCAACGACGGAACCTTTGCCCTCAACTATGACGAGCCGAAAAGCATAGGCTATATCGCGCCGTTCTATGGTAACTTCGGGGTGATTGCCCGGGCATACGCCTATATTCTTTCACTGGGTCGCGACGGCATGCTCGGCACAAGCAACCGGGCTGTGCTTAATGCCAACTATCTGCAGGAAAAACTTCGGCCGCTTTTCGGAGCAGAGTACAAGGGTCGCTGCATGCATGAATTCGTGTTCTCTGGAAAGTGTCTGGCGGATTACGGGGTGCATACGCTGGATCTGGCCAAGGGCATGATAGACCGCGGCATCCATCCGCCCACCGTCTATTTTCCGCTCAACGTGCCTGAGGCATTCATGGTGGAACCGACCGAATCCGAGGACAGGGATACGCTCGACCGCTTTGTGGAAGTGGTGGAGGAGCTGTTCGAGCTTGCTAAAAACGATGCTGAAAAGCTGCACGAAGCGCCGGTTTCCACGCCGGTTGGACGGTTGGACGAAGTAAAAGCCGCCCGCGACATGCGTCTGAGTTATACGTGACAAGTTTGATTCATCCTCTATGCTTTTGAACATAATCAGGCCGGTAAGGTCATTCATTCAAAAGTTGGTAAAATAACAAAGGAGATCCAACATGAAGAAAATGATGAGCGTTGCAGCAGTTGCTTTGATGATGGCAGGATCCATGGCATTTGCCTGCGACTCATGTGGCTGCAAGGACAAAGCTGCATCCACAAATGCATGCGCGGCAAAGGCATGTTGCAAGGCGGAGAAGAAGTGTGACAAGTGTACTGCGGAAAAACCATGTGCCGCCTGCGTCAAGAAGGCCGAAGAAGCAAAGAAGCAAGCTGAATCCGCGGAATAAGCCTCCGGCTAAGTTCAGTTGCTTTTTCAAGGCCTCCCATTCCGGGGGGCCTTTTTTCTGTGATTAAGGCGCACTTGTCATTAATCGGTAAATGAGGTTTGCCGGTGATATATGGGCAGGCTATTCTACTGTTTCAGGCATTAAACCTGATTATGTTGTTTAAAAGAAGCTATTCGAGGTAAGGAGCCAATGACTGCAAAAATCATCGACGGTAAACAGGTCGCGACCGATATTCGGGAGGAACTAAAGAGGGAAGTGGCGGCGCTCAAGGAAAAGCAAATCGTGCCCGGACTCGGCGTTATTCTTGTAGGGGAGGATCCCGCATCAAAATCCTACGTGTCCGCCAAGGAAAAGGCCTGTGGCGACATCGGAATTTTTTCGGATGACAACCGGCTTTCAGCAGAAACAACCCAGGAGGCGCTGCTGGCTCTTGTTGAACGAATGAACAAGGATCCCAAGATCAACGGAATCCTGGTCCAGTTGCCTTTGCCGAAGCATATCGACGAGTCCGCGGTATTATTGGCTATCGATCCGGACAAGGATGTGGACGGCTTTCATCCAATGAATGTCGGTAAGATGGTTGTTGGGGAAAAGGCCTTTCTGCCTTGCACGCCCCACGGTGTGGTGCAGTTGCTGAAGCGAAGTGGAGTCGACACCTGCGGCGCGCACGTCGTGGTGGTCGGCCGGAGCAATATAGTCGGGAAGCCGGTTGCCAACATGTTGCTGCAGAAAAAGGATGGCGCAAACGCGACGGTAACACTCTGCCATACCCGCACCAAGGATCTGGCGCACCATACTCGGCAGGCCGATATCATCATTGCTGCGTCCGGGTGGCCTAACACTATCACTGCGGACATGGTCAAGGATGGAGCAGTGGTGATCGATGTCGGCGTCAACCGGGTCGAGGATGCATCCCGTGAACGCGGATACCGGCTTGTGGGCGATGTGGATTTTGACGCCGTGAAGGACAAGGCTTCTTTGATAACACCGGTACCCGGGGGGGTTGGACCGATGACCATTACCATGCTGCTCTACAACACAGTTGAATCAGCCAAACGGGCCAACGCAATTGACTAATCGATTTTTGAAGTACATATTCTAGCTAGCTCAACGAGCAATAAGGAGGACGATATGATCTCGAAAAAAATGGAAGCTGAACTGAATGAACAGGTCAACAAGGAGTTTTATTCAGCATACCTATATCTATCCATGGCCGCATACTGCACGACTATCGGCCTCCCCGGATTCGCACACTGGATGCGCCTTCAATACGAAGAAGAAACCATGCATGTAACCAAAATGTATGATTACATCCTGGACCAGGGCGGGGCCGTGCATTTGAAAGCCATCGAGGAACCGCCAAAGGAATACGGAACCCCGGTGGAAATATTTGAAAAAACACTGGAGCACGAGCAGTTTATCACGCGCTCCATCCATAATCTCATGAGTCTGGCTATCGGAGAGAACGATTATGCCACCCAGGCTTTTCTGCAATGGTATGTGACTGAACAGGTGGAAGAGGAAGCCAATGTGAATGATATTCTGAGTCCGTTGCGTATGGTGGGGAACGATAAAGGCGGCCTGATGATGATCGACCAGAAGCTGTCGGGTCGCCCCGGCGGAGCATCGGCCACACCTGGAGCATAGGAGAGTTGTCATGAAGCGGTTTGGATTGCTTGTTTGCGTACTGATAGTGTGTGGGGTTCTGTCGCCGGGATTGTGTGCTGCATCCCAGGATATCACCCTGCTTATAGTTCCACGCGAGGATGTTCCGGTACGTGTGGCCATGGATGTTGGAACGCGTTATCCGACCCTGGTGCTCAGCTACAAGGTAATGCCTGGCGGAGCTGTTTCCCTGCATGGATGGAGCGGGTCGGAATGGGTGAGCGTGACCCAGGAATCATTCGATTCAGGAACTTTTTTCCAGAGTAGTCCCGGGTCTGCTATGGTCGTGGAAGAGGGAGCCGGAGGGGCTCCGGAATCGCTGATTCCCAGTCCGGACTGGTGTCCGGAAGTCTATCGAATCACAACGACCGAGACCCGGCCGCTGCTACACCTTATCGGTCGCCATTACGACTTTAAATACAAGGACTGGAAGTGGTTTTCCGCTCATTACAAACTGCCGTTGAACAGTATCAATCCGGACGGTCTGAATGTGGCATGGTACCATCAGCGCCTGGGTGAAAACCTGAAGAAGGATGCGACCATAGGCAGCTCCGACTTGCAGTATTTCTTTGTAGTCCGCAGCCCGCAGCTCACTGCTGAAGCCGAGATGGAGTTGCCACCCGAGGAATCGGTGGAGGGAGCCGCTTCCAATCAGGTCGAAACCGCTGAATCCATGGCGGATAATCCGTTGACAAATGCTGCGCCGCCGGCTGTTATTCTCGGTGCCGGCGATGCCGATGAAGCTAAATTGGCTGAGCCCCGGTCTGAAGGGGATGAAGCTGAGTCAGCGAGGGACGAGAGTACACCTATGGAGCAGGAGTAGGTCAGCCATGCCAACAAGGTTTCTGCTAGGGGTATCCGTCTGCGCCCTGCTTTGCATGACGGGTTGCGTGTCCAGGACATTAGAACCCGTCTATCCTCCCAACGTGACAACCTCCCAAAACAATGAAGGATTGGTCACCATCAGCTGGCCTTCTCAAACGGGATACAACTATCGCCTTGCCGCCCTCGACAAGAATGGACGGCCGATGTACGACAACAAAGTCTACAGAGGTACAGGAGACACCATAGAAATCCAGTTTATGCGTGATCCCAGAAAACCCCTGCCGAACTATGTCGTGAAACCGGAAAAGATTGATGTCCGGTAGCTTTCCCTTGCCGTGTGTGATCCTAGAGTACCGGGGTCATCAAAGCACATAGGTTTTCAGCCAGCTTCTGCATTGATGGCCGTTTTATCCATTCATTGAGGGTCAGTTCCTTGCTGTAATCCATATCTTCATGAATCATTAGCTTCAACTTATCGATGGCGGCCTCGTTTTCGATCAGAACCGTGGTTTCATAGTTCAGTTCGAGGCTCCGGACGTCAATGTTAGCGGTCCCGACCAATGCCACTGCGTCGTCTACGACCATGGCCTTGGCGTGTATGAAGGGAGGATTGCGCATATATATGCGCACCCCGGAGGCCAGCAATTCCTCGAACAGCGCCTTGGAAGCCATCCCGGCATATCGATGATTGTTCTTTAGGGGCACTACAATTCGAACATCTACACCGCGGTGGGCGGCGGACCGCAACGCTCTGAGAATATCGTTATTGGGTACAAAGTAGGGGGTAACAATCAACACCTGACGCTGGGCCAGTGTTATGGCATTGAAGAAGGCTTCACTTGCCAGGTCCGGTGGTTCAGACGGTCCGCTGTCAATGAGGCGGGCTCTTGCATCGCCTATGGAAAGCATTTCCGGGAAATGGTCAGCGTTGATCAAATTCTCAACGGCCTCCCGGGTCATGAAAAACCAATCGCGAAGGAACGAAATCTGAAGCTCATGCACCATCGGACCCTCCACTTTAAAGTGGTAGTCACGTATGGCGCCATGCGTCTCGGTTGTTACGTTTTCAGAGGCAATATTCACACCGCCGAAAAAGGCTATGCGTCCATCAACAACGAGATTCTTTCTGTGGTTACGCAGATTGATCTGAAACTGACGTTTCAAGGGGTTGGCCTGGGTCCAGCCGCAGATCTCAAGGTTTTTCACCTTGCGGTAGTTGCGGAACATACCGCTGAGATAAGCATGCGTGGAGCCGAAGCGGTCGAACATCAGGCGGACCTTGACCCCCTCGTTTGCCTTCTTTTTCAGCTCCTCCAGGAACTGGCTGCCGGTGTCATCGCGATGAATGATAAAACTCTGCATGTGTATATGATTTTTCGCACTGCGTATGGCTTCCAGCATCAGGGGATACGTTTCATCGCCACCCACTAACGGTGTAATGACATTTCCATCCAGCATGGGGTGTTCCGGATTCAGGGTGTCCAGCGACCGGTTGAGTTTGCGGCTGCATTCACTTTCCATGCTTTCAAAGGATGTCCTGAAGCTGTAATGCCATGCGACGAACGGCCCCTCATCCTTGTGGCGCGCCCGGCGCTGATCCATCATGACCCGGTTGGCTGCCTGCTTTCGCAACCCTTTGTCCGGAATGCGGTCAATGCCGAACGAAAGATAGAGCAACGGACCGATGAATGGTAAGGACCACGCCACGAAGATCCACAGAATGGTCGCACTGGCATTCCTCCGCCGCTTCAGCGCATGCAGGCACACCCCGATAAACGCCACTAAATGCAGGGCGGTCAGGTACCCGATATCGAACAGGCTCTCATGCATGAACGTATGCTAGCTGGCGGTATGCACAAAACACAGTTAAAAGTATACGTGAAGTGTTGTCTTCCGGATGAAACGGACTAGATTAATTTACATGAGGTTTCTCCTGTACAACATTTGCTATGGAACCCATGGCAACCAGCGTAAATTCCCGCTGCTCGGAATGCTCGGTCGAACGCACGACCATCTTCACGAAATCACCGATTTCATAAAACAGCAAAACCCTGACGTCGTGGGTTTGGTCGAAGTTGACAGCGGTTCATACCGCTCCGGACGCAAAAGCCAGGTCGAGACCATTGCGGATGAGCTGGGGCATTTTCATGCCTATTGCTCTAAATATGCGACGAACTCCCGCTGGCAGCAGATCCCCATCTTCAACAAGCAGGGAAATGCGTTTCTGGCCAAGGACACCATCCGCGGCGAAAGGTTTCATTACTTCGAACGGGGCATGAAGAAGCTGGTCATTGAGCTCGAGCTTGAGAAAGTGACATTTTTTCTCGTCCATCTGGCGCTGAGCTACAAGACCCGGCAGGCCCAGATCCTGCATCTGTATCATCTGATCAAAAAGACCGACCGTCCTTATATTGTTGCAGGTGACTTCAATGCTTTCATGGGTGAGGATGAGATCAGCCTGCTGATGTCTGCCAGCGGCATGCAGAACGCCGACCAAAACATGCAGCCTTCGTACCCGAGCCACAAACCTAAGCGGCATTTGGATTTTATCCTTCACAGCCCCGAAATAATGATAAATCATTTTGAGATGCCGAAGGTGCAGTTATCGGATCACCTGCCTTTGATTGTTGATTTTGAGGTTGAACAAAAATGCGCGGCAGCCAACCCAGAATACGTGGTGCGAGGCTGATGACAGGTAGAGAAAAAATCTGCACAGGAGAGGTGTAACATGAATGAATTTTTCATAGGTATGCTCGTTGCAATCATTGCCGCTGGAGTCCTGTGGTTCTGGAGGGCACGCGCGAAAAAGAATCCGTCCCGTGAAACCCGGATTTTCTCAAGTATAGAGCGGCTCCGGTCGATTGGTCAGCTGTCGGTCTACAAGGTGTTGACCAAGGAAATTGTTACGGAAACCGACCATTCGTGGGGGGAGGTCGGATCAAGGTATCTAAGCTGGGTGCTCAGCAACAAGAAAATGGCCATGATCTTCGAGTTCGCGATCGATTTCCGATACAACCTTCGTAGTCCGTCATTTGAGATCAAGGAGACGGAAACCGATTGCTATGCGATCACCATGCCGCCCTGTGATTATGAAGTACATATCCGGGATATCCGGTTCTACGACGAGCAGGGGGCAAAGCTGTTCCCGTGGCTGCTGCCTGATCTGCTCAACGGGTTTCTTGGTGGAGGTTTTTCGGAAGAGGATAAGAACAAGCTCGTCAACGCGGCCAAGCAGCATGCCGAACAGCAGGCTTTGGAATTGATCAATAATATACGGTCCGAGGTGCAGAAATCGGCCGAGTCAACGTTGGAGTCGATAAGCCGCGCCTTCGGGGCAACGCATATCGATTTTACGTTTTCATCACATCCAGCCACCGAAGTCGAAGTGGCAATCTCGGATAAGATTGCATCCTAGTACGGGCCGGATCCCGTTCCGCCTTCGAGCACGGCCTTGGTGGAACCGATACCAAGCCGGGTTGCTCCCTGCTCGAGATAGCCGACCGCCTGAGCCCATGTGCGGATTCCTCCCGATGCCTTGATGCCCATCGTTCCGCCGACTGTCTTCACCATCATATCGACTATTTCCGGTGTAGCGGAGGACGGTCCGAATCCCGTGGATGTTTTGACAAAATCGGCGCCGGCATGCCGCGCCAGCTCGCAGGCCACGGCCACCTGATCCAGCGAGAGGTAGCAACTCTCCTGGATCACTTTGACAAGTACATTATGTGCGTGACATACATCAACAACAGCCTTGATATCATTGAGGACGTAATCATTGTGTCCGCTCAGGAACTGTCCGATGTTCATGACCATGTCAATTTCCTGCACACCATCTTCGATAGCCTGCTGAGCCAGAAGCTTTTTTCCGGAAGTGGAATCATCGCCATGAGGAAAGCTAAGCACGCAGGATACCTTGACGGCTGAGTCCATCAGCAGTTTTGTCGCCAGCCTGATATCGCATGGACGGACACACATACTGGCCACACCGAACTCGATGCACATCCGTGCATCCGAACGAAGATGCTCCTCGGTCAGGTCGGGTTTAAGGACTGCATGGTCGATGGTACCGGCCAATTCGCGGATACTGTATTCTTTCACTGGACGATCTCCCTAAAAAGAAAAGGCCGTCGCGGAGGACGGCCTTTTGAAGTATGCCGGCTATGGTTAGCGGATCAGTTGCTTCACGTACTTCTGGTCTTCATCCGAGAAGTCCCGGATCGGCTTGGTGACGGTCCGGCCGGTCTTGGCATCCTTGATCGTCACTTCTCCGCCTTTGTATTCGATAAAGATGGCCGATTCGACTTTGATGACCTTGTCGCCGATCTTAATGTGCCAGGAGCGGTATTCGGGCACCATTTTTTGTGAAGAAGAGGAGCCGGCCTGCTCGGCAGCCTCCTGGCGTTCCTCCTTCTTCTGCTCCTTGACTTCTTCGATCGTTGGGGCCGCTACAAACTCCGCAGGACCGTTGGGGCCGGGTGCAGTGATGCGTTTCCTGGGGCCATTGACCGGGACTTCGACGGACCACCGGTCTGTCTCGCCGGTGACGGGGTCGGCGCCCTGGTCGAAATCACCCTGGTCAAGCACGATATATTTCCCATTGCACTCCATCGGACTCATCAGGACATCGTAGTAGCCCAGATATCTGGGCTCATTGTCAAAGATGATCAACCGATAGCCGGCGTCTTCGGGAAGCGGGGTGCTGTAAACCCAGTAATAGGCCTTGATGCCCCCCGCATCCTGATCCTCGTCGATATCGGTCTTGATCATGCCGATGTCACGGACCTTCATATCTTCAAAATAGTGTTTGTCGCCGATCTTCTTGAGTATGCTATCGACATCGCGCTTGTCGGGATCTCTCTTCTTCGGGCTTGCCGGGCTGCTGGTTACAAAACAGGCTATGACGGCTGATGCCAGCAGGAATCGTAGTGTGCGGTTCATACTTATCCTCTCCTTATGTATTTAGACATGAAGATCACTTATTTAAAGGCATAATCATAAATACAGATTGTTAGTCACGGGTTCCATGTTTTTCATTCAAAATTTCCGCCGGGAAACGGTTGGAAATCGTAAATACGCGCTTGGCAGGCCGATACGCTTTTTGCATAGTGACCAACCTTTTTGAACGTACAACTATTGAGAGGACAACTATATGTACAATGCATCCGACCTTAAGAAGGGGTTGAAAATCGAAATTGACGGCGATCCCTGCATGATTACCAGTTTCGAATTCTCCAAGCCCGGCAAGGGGCAGGCCCTGTACCGGTGCAAGATCAAGAACCTGGTTACCGGAAATACGTTCGACAAGACCTACCGGTCGGTCGACAAAATCAATCGCTGCGCGTTGATTTCGCGCGACTTCACCTTCTCGTACATCGATGGGCATCAGTATGTTTTTTCCGATAACGAAACCTACGAGGAAGCCCGTTTGGACGATGAACTGCTGGGTGACCAGAAATACTTCCTCGTCGACGACATGCAGGTGGAAATCCTGTTCCACAACGACCGTCCGCTCGACATCACGTTGCCGAACTTCGTGGAAATGCAGATTGCCGAAACAGAACCCGGTGCGCGCGGCGATACGGCCACCAACGTAACCAAACCTGCCAAGCTGGACAACGGATACGAGATCAACGTGCCGATCTTCATCAACGAAGGCGACACGGTCCGTATCGATACACGAAACGGCCAGTATTCGGACCGCGTATCCAAGGGCTAGGATGTCAGTCGACAGCATAATGCTGAGAGACGCCCTGATGCGCGGCATCCGGGCGTTTTTTCATGGACGCGGTTTCACGGAGGTCGAGACTCCGATCCGGCTGCCAACACCCTGCATGGAGCTGCACATCGATGCAGAATCCAGCAACGGCCTCTATTTGCGTACGTCACCGGAAATCTTCCATAAACAGCTGCTTGCCGAAGGATATGCAAAGATTTTCGAAATCGGGAAATGTTTCCGGAAGGGCGAGCTTGGACCATTGCATAACCCAGAATACACCATGCTCGAATGGTATCGCACCAACGCGGACTACATGGATGTACTTGACGAAACAAGAGCGCTTGTCGATACGGTCTGGGAACAGGGGGCGAAGCGCTGGGAGGTTATGTCCGTGTCCGATGCGTTCGTCGAGTTTGCCGGATGGAATCCTGCAGGCAATTACGATGAGGACCGCTTCGATATCGATCTTGTTGAGAAGGTGGAGCCGGCCCTGAAGCGGCGGGGAGGGGCCGTCGTGCTCAAGGATTACCCGGTTGAAGCGGCTGCGCTGTCGCGCCGGAAGCCGGACTATCCACTCCTGGCCGAGCGCTGGGAGCTGTACATCGATGGTGTCGAGCTAGCCAATGCCTATTCCGAGCTCACAGACGCGGACGAACAACGGCGGCGTTTTGATGAGTGCGCCCGGAAACGGAAGGCGCTGGGCAAGGAAGTCTATGGAATTGATGACCATTTTATCCAGGCGCTGGACCGGGTTCCACCCTCCGGCGGGGTGGCGCTGGGTATTGACCGGCTGCTTATGCTGATGGCGGGTCAGACTTCTCTGGATCCACTTCTTCCATTTCGCTGATGACCGGGATGATCGGTTTCTCCAGTTCGTCGGCCCCGCCGTCATCGCTATGGTAGTCAATAACGGTCTTTTCGAGGTTGCGCAGTTGCTTTGCCACATCGTTCAAGCGGAACTCGATGGAATTCAGTATCCAGAACTGAAAATGCTCAACCTTGGTCGATTTATGCATCATCCAGATTATCTTCATCGAAACCAGCAGGATGGCAATCACCAGCGAAAACTCCGTATCGATCGGAACATGGACACCGAGCAGGTGATGACACAGGTCGTTGAGCGCCAGCAGACTGATGGCTATAATGAATGATATGTTGATCCACTTATCCCGCTCGACCTGTTCCTTGCCGCCGATCTGACCCATCAGCTGACGGATCTTTTCTTTCTCCCGCTTGAAATTGTCCAGTTCTGCTTTCAGTTTAATCGGATCGAGATCTTCCATTGAATAAACTCCGTTCTTGATGGCGTGAATTATAGACATCGATATGGTATTCAGCAATAAATTAGCGTTTTAATCACTGATGCTGCATGCTAGAAACACGCACCATTGGAAGGTGGGCTGGATGGGGAGCAATCTTAAAGTCGGAGTGGCATGCGGCGGCACGGGCGGACATATCTTTCCCGGCCTGGCTACTGCCAACGTGTTGGCGAAACGGGGTCACGATGTAACGCTGTGGATGGCCGGCAAGGATGTTGAACACGACGCCCTGGAAAACTGGAACGGGAACATTATTACGATCCCGTCCGAAGGCTTCCAGTTCGGCGTGTCTGTGAGGAGCCTGGGGACGGCGGTCAAGCTGCTCAAGGCCTACCGGCTGACGCTGGAACCCATGAGCAAGGATCGTCCGGATGTCCTCCTGGCCATGGGCAGCTATGCATCGTTCGGGCCTGTTAAAGCCGCCCACAAACTGAAGGTTCCCTATGTCCTCCATGAAGCGAACCTCGTTCCCGGCCGCGCTGTGTCGCTTCTGGCCCGCCGGGCGCATACGATTGCCGTGAGTTTCGACAAGACCCGCTACTACCTGAAACATTCCAGTATTGAAACAACCGGCATGCCGTTGCGCAGGGAGCTCCAGCTGGCCAGCGACAAACCGCGTCGTATGCGGCAGGCAGACGAACCGTTGCGTATTCTGATAGTCGGAGGAAGCCGCGGGGCCCAGGTGCTGAACGAGATTGTGCCGCAGGCAATTGTCTCCGCCAGCCGGAAAGGGGTGGACATCAGCGTGGAACATATCGCGGGGCTGCAGGACAGCAGTGAAGTAGAACGGGTATATGCATCCGCCGGAATTAAGGCCAACGTCCATCACTTTGTGAAGGACATGGCATCCCTGTATCTGAACACCGATCTCGCCGTCTGTCGTTCCGGTGCGGCCACCTGTGCCGAACTGGCGGCCTTTGCGGTGCCGGCCCTGTTTGTCCCGTATCCCTTCGCGGTGCGCGACCATCAGATGAGCAATGCCCGTGTGCTGCAGGACTCCGCGGCAGCCGACGTGGTGGCGCAGGAGGATCTTACCGCCACCTGGCTGGCAGACTATCTGGTCAATGTCTTTGAAAAACCGGAACGGCTCGAACGCATGGCCGTGGCCATGAAAAAACGCGCCCAGAGCAACGCGGGTGAACTGCTGGCCGATCTGTTGGAACGTGTGGCGGGAGAATAATTGTGTCGCCGGTTGATCAGGCCGAGCAGTTGATCCGGCAGGGCGGACGTGTGCACCTGATGGGGGTGGGCGGCATCGGCATGGCCGGCATCGCCTGGCTGCTTAAGGAACGCGGTCTGACGGTGTCCGGCTGCGACCTGCAGGCCAACCGCCAGACCGAATGGCTGGCGCGAAACGGTATCTCTATCGCGACCGCTCACGACGAGGCGCATATCGACGGTTCCATTACATGGCTGGTGCGCTCAACCGCAGTACCCGATTCGCATCCGGAAATCAAACGCGCGCGGGCTTTGGATATTCCCGTTTCCCGCCGGGGTGAAGTCCTCCCCGCGCTGATGCGCACGCGCACCTGCATTGCCGTGGGCGGAACGCACGGAAAGACCACCACGACGGCCATGATCGCTCAGATTCTGGACTGCGGTTATTGCATCGGTGGCGAAATTGCGGGTATCGAGGGCGTGGCCAGGGATGGTGAACTGATGGTGGTCGAGGCTGATGAATCCGACGGAACCATCGCCGGTTACACGCCCGACTACGCCGTCATCACCAATATCGAGTACGATCACATGGAGCATCATGCCTCTGAAGCTGCATTTATATACTGTTTCGAGCAGCTCATCCAAAAAACGAAGAAAGGGGTTTTCTACCGGGTTGATGATCCCATCGCGAGCCGTCTATGTACGAACCGGCGCGGATGTAAACCATTCTCCTATCCTGCCGCTCCGGTTTCCATGCCATTACCGGGCAGGCACAACCAATGGAATGCAGCGGCGGCGATGGCTGTGGCAAGGCATTGGAAGAGCGAAGACGAAATCAGGAACGCTCTCGAAGTGATCAAGCCGGTCCGCCGGCGTTTTGAAACCGTCCACGAGGGAGGGGGCATACGCATTATCTCCGACTATGCCCATCATCCCACCGAGATCGCCTCGCTGATCCAGACTGCACAGGCGCTGCAGCCGGGACGACTGTTCGGCGTATTCCAGCCGCACCGCTATACACGGACCCTCGCACTTGGTGCCGACTTTCCCCGCAGCTTTGACGGTCTGGACAAGCTCTGGCTCGTACCCGTTTACGCGGCCTCGGAAAACCCGATCGCGGGAGGAACCACAGAGGATCTGATTAAACGCTTTCCATCATCATGGGATGGGGACCGGCTCACGTATTGCGACACGCTGACGGCTGCCTGGGCTTCAATTAAAACCGAGCTGCAACCCGGCGACATGCTCCTGATCATCGGTGCCGGCGACATCGAACAGCTCGCCGAACGGGCGCGGGAGTTACCGTAATTCAGGGTTGCATTTCTTAGCCTCTTTCTGGATTCTACCGAGCCTTCTTGGTCGCCCCGGTAGCTCAGCTGGACAGAGCACAGGATTCCTAATTCTTACAAAGTAATTTATCCCAAGTCGTCCTGAGTTGTCTTGTTTAGGCTTTTGCCTATCAACCAAGGACTAACAACTATCATCCAATAATCCCTAATGATCCTGAATTTGCCCAAATTTCGGCATTGGGTTACAAGTTAGGGTTACAAGTTTCTTATAATCCAGAGGAATAAGTGTTCCGTTATATATAGAGGTGATCGATGCGGTGGGCAATCCCACGGGGCAGCGCATCGTGATTGAAGCCCATAACGATAAGATCCAGAAGATCTGGGATCCGAAGATGACCGCTGCCGGGGGCATGTACCCTACATCGGTATATAACACGTCTCCCACGGTTT
>JBNLDM010000143.1:0-33909 GCA_050304335.1 Pontiella sp. | reverse complement strand
ATCGGCGTGGCGCTGGCCCTGCTTGCAGCCCATTTTATCCTGGATTGAACGAGTGCTGTTCCTAATTGCTGTGTGAAGTGGTTGATAGACGATGCAGTTGGAATGCCCTGGTACGGCGGACCAGAGTCGGGGCACATCGGAGGAAGGGAAGCCTGTTGGGAGACTGTCATGCAGAAGCGGCTGCTGCCGTATCTGCATATCCCAAGCTGGTTGGGAATTCTGGTTTAATAAGTGGTTTAGGACGGTCAAGGGGGCGTAACGCGGGCAGGATGACATATACCATCAAATTTACAGCTGCGGTTTTGGTCGCCGGCATCGTGCCTGCATCAGTTTTGTCGGCCGAACCTGCCACAAATGCGTTCGCCGCCGGCATCGAAGAGATCGAGCGTGGAGATTACGATCAGGCCATCGTCTGTTTCGAAATGGCGGTCGACGAGGACGCCGACAGTGCATGTGCCTACAACAATCTGGGATATTGCCAGATGAAAGCCGGGCGTTTCGAGGAGGCGGAGGCTTCGCTGTCCAAAGCGATTGATATTACCTGTGAACACGTCGACAGAGCCTACTTCAACCGGACGAAGCTGTACGTGCTGCAGGAACGGTATCAGGAGGCTCTGAAAGATGCCGACGTAGCAATCGGATTGATGAAAACGGAGATCCCGTACCGCTATTTTGTGCGTGGGAAGATTTTCTATCAGCTCAATCAGTTCCAGCCAGCGATCAGTGATTTTTCCGAGGCCGCAGCATTGGATCCAGAGATGGAAGATGCAGCCCTCATCTACCGTGCGCGGTCGTTATGGAAGCTGAAAGCCTACAAACGGGCCTGTCTAGACCTGCTCAGTATCCATCAGCATGCCGGTACACTGCGTTTTCCAGGATTCCCGGTCTATTTTATCGGTGCCTGGATCCTGTTTCCTTCCCTGATCATAATGAAGCTCCGGTTTTCAGCGAAGTGGGTCGATATGACCCAAAAACAGTGCGATTTTATGCAAAAGATCAGATTGATGAACCGCAAGCAGGCCGACCGCTGCGTCCGGTTTGAGGCCGGGCGCTTCAGCGCCTACCTGTATACGGCTATCGGCCTGGTGCTCATGGGTATTTCGGTACCGCTTTTCCTGCTGCCGCTGTTCATCTAGCGGCATGCTGGCTGACGGGCGGGTATCACTGCTTCCAAGCGCCTGATAGGATGCGATATCGGCTATTTGCCTGCTTGACTTACAACCCCCTGCTTTCTATGGTCTTCCGCTCTTTTGAACTTGAGATAGGGGCGGAGTCGGATGTTTTCAGACGCTTTCCCGTGATTTTTCGTTGCCCGATAGTGTAATGGAAGCACATGTGACTTTGACTCATAGGGTCCTGGTTCGAACCCAGGTCGGGCAACCATATAGAATTGTACAGTATGAAGATAATATCAGGAACAGGACATCGGGTGTTGGCGGAACAAATCGCCAAAACCGCCGGCGTGGAACTGTGTGATGTGAACATCACGCGGTTTCCGGACAATGAGGTCTTTGTAAAGATCGTCGAAAACGTGCGCGGGGACGATCTTTTCATTGTCCAGTCGGTTTCGGTCGATCCGAACGAATACCTGATGGAACTCCTGATCATGATCGATGCCGCCAAGCGCGCTTCCGCGGAACGCATCACGGCGGTACTGCCCTATTACGGCTATGCCCGCCAGGACCGCAAGGACCAGCCGCGTGTTCCGATCACGGCCAAGCTCGTGGCCAACCTGCTGGTCGCCGCCGGTGCCGACCGCATTCTCTGCGTCGACCTGCATGCACAGCAGATCCAGGGCTTCTTCGATATCCCGGTGGACCATCTCTATGCCGCTCCGGTAATCGTAAAATACCTGCGCGGCCTCGAGCTGGACAATCTGGTCGTCGTCTCACCGGATGCGGGCGGTCTGAAAATGGCTGATGCCTATTCCAAACTGCTCAATGCGGGAATCGCCGTCGTCGGCAAGCAGCGCAAGAGTGCGGAAGATGTGGTGGCCAATCATCTGGTCGGCGATGTCGACGGCTGCAACACCCTGTTGGTCGATGACATGACTTCGACCGCCGGCACCCTGTCGGCGGCGGCCTACCTGCTGAAAAAGGCGGGGGCGAAGTCGATTCGTGCAGCAGTCAGCCATTCGCTGCTGACGGAGAAGGGGATTGAGCGGTTGAGGGAATCGCCGATCGACGAGCTGGTGACCACCGATACGGTGCCCCAGCGCGAATGGGAAGGGTTCAGTGTTACCGTGCTGTCCGTAGCCGATATTCTGGCCGAAGCGATCTGCCGGATTCACAACGACCAGTCGGTCAGCTCGCTGTTCAGGATTTGATAATTAGGAGAGAATCAATGGAAGATAAGAAACTGATTGCAAAAAAACGCGACCTGCAAGGGTCCAGCAATGCGCGTCGCCTGCGCGATTCAGGCAACCTGCCCGGCGTGGTATACGGCTCCGGCAATGAACCGGTTTCCGTGCTGGTCGACCTGCACGATTTCGAGCAGATCCTGCATCATCACGCCAGTGAAAGCATGCTCATCGATATCGAACTCGAGGGGGAAGGCGATGTTGCCGTGCTCGTAAAGGACGTGCAGCATCATCCGGTCACCAGCGATCTGGTGCATGTGGACCTGATGCGTGTACAGGCCAACAAGCCGATCGCGGTGGATATCGCCCTTGAACTGGTTGGCGAGAGTGCGGGCGTTAAGGCCGGCGGGATTCTGGATCATGTCATGCACTCCATCAGTGTCGAGTGCCTGCCTGCCGACCTGACCGAGGGCTTTGATGTCGATGTCTCCAAGCTGGAGATTGGCCAATCCCTGCATGTGTCGGATCTGAACCTCGGCGACAAGTACAAGCTGCTGGTCGACGACGAAGCCATTGTGGCAGCTGTCCACGGTCCGCGTGCTGAAGAGGAAGAAGCTGAAGAGGGTGAAGAGGGCGCAGAAGGCGCTGCCGAACCTGAACTCGTCAACAGCAAGAAGGACGAGGACGAGGACTAGTCCCCGTCTGGTTTTCCCGGGAGGATTGTTTTGAAGCTGGTCGCTGGACTGGGGAATCCCGGGAAGGAACACGCGTTCACCCGTCACAATATTGGATTCATGGTGGTGGACGAGCTGGCCCGCCGCCAGTCCGCCGGCTTCAGGAAGATGTTCTGGTTTCCGGCGCGGCAGGTCCTGTGCCGTATGAGCGGAAGCGAGGTGAGGCTGCTCAAGCCGACCACCTTCATGAACCGCAGCGGCCAGGCGGTGTGGGGCGCGATGAAGAAATGGCGCGTTGCACCGGTCGACACCGTGGTGGTCTATGACGACGTCGATCTGGAGTTCGGCGCCATCCGGGTGCGGGCCAGGGGATCCGGCGGAAGCCACAACGGCATGAAGTCGGTGCTGGAGTGGCTGCAGACGCAGGATTTCCCGCGCGTCCGCGTGGGAATCGGGCCTAAACCCGAAGGTGAGGACATGATCGGCTTTGTGCTCGGTGCGTTTGCCGAGGAGGAGCATTTGAAGTTGGAAAAGGTTGTAGAGCGTGCCGCCGATGCGGTAGAAAGCATCTTTTCCATCGGTACTGAGCGAACCATGAACGAGTTCAATCAGTCGATTACAGGATAAGAAGGAGAAGTACATTGAATACGTTGTATGAAGGACTGTTCATTTTTCCGGAGTCGCTGGACGAGGAAGGTCTCGACCAGTCGATCGGCCGTGTAAAAGAGGAACTGGAAAAGCTGGGGGGCTCGTTTGAAAGCACCACCCGCATGGGAAAGAAGACGTTTGCCCGTCCGCTGAAGAAGCAGAAGGCCGGTCTGTATGTGGTCATCACATTCAATCTGGAAGGCGGCAAGATCGACGCTTTCAAGAGCCGCCTGAAGCTGAGCACCGACGTGTTCCGCCACCAGTTCGTCGAAGCCAGCGGCGTGGAGGCCGCGCAGGAGGCGTAACATGGCCAGCTATAACCGGGTCCTGTTGATGGGGAATCTGACGCGCAATCCGGAAATCCGGTATACGCCGTCGGGAACGGCAGTCGCCGATCTGGGACTGGCCATCAACGAAAACTTCAAAAACAAAGCAGGCGAGACGGTTGAGCAGACCTGCTTTGTGGATGTAGTGGTGTGGGGGCGCCAGGCGGAAACGTCGGCCGAATACCTGCACAAGGGTTCACCGGTTTTTGTGGAAGGCCGTCTTCAGCTGGATCAATGGGAAAACCAGCAGGGGGAGAAGCGGAGCAAGCTGCGCGTGCGCGCCGACCGCGTCCAGTTTCTCGGCAGTCCCGGCAAGGGTGCCGAGTATGCGGCCGGACCGGGCGATTCCGCCCCCCAGCAGCCTCCCATGGATGATGACGACGATGTGCCGTTTTAGAGAAAGGATATAATTATGCGTCGCAGAGATAGAGATGACTACAAACGCGATCCCGAACTCCTGCGTGGAGTGACGGACGTCGATTACAAGGATGCGGAACTGCTCAAGAAATTCATGACCGACCGTGGCAAGATCCTGCCCCGCCGTCTGACGGGTGCGACTGCTCAGCAGCAGCGCAAGATCAAGAGCGCCATCCGCCGTGCGCGGGTGATGGGACTGGTCCGCTAAGGTTGAAAGGAGTTCACAATGGCTATTGAAGTATTGTTGATGGATCAGGTTGAAGGCCTGGGTATTGAAGGGGATGTCGTGAAGGTAGCGCCCGGCTACGCGCGCAACTTCCTTTTCCCGCGCGGTTATGCAACCGAAGTGACCGAAGGCAAGAAGCGCCAGATCGAGAAGAAGCGCACCGAACGGCTGGCGCAGCTGGAGAAGGAAAAAGGCGCCGCCCAGGAGCTTTCGAAGAAGATCGAAGGGCTGGAATGCACCATTGCCGCCAAGGTGGGCGAAACCGGTAAGATGTTCGGTTCGGTCGGCGTCCCGCAGATTCTTGAAAAACTGCAGGAGCAGGGCATCCAGATCGAACGTTCGAAGATCGCCCTCGGATCCCCGCTGCATGAGCTGGGTGTTTTTGACGTATCGATCAAGCTGCATCCCGAAGTAACCAGCACAATCAAGGTTTGGATCGTAGAAGATAAATGATCCCAGGGGATTCAGGGTCAGGTCTACGGATTCCCCCGCACAGCGAGGAGGCCGAGCGGGGGGTTCTGGGGTCTATTCTCCTGGATCCCGCCGGTGCCCTCGATAAGTGTCTCGCAAAGCGTCTGAGCAGCGAATCGTTCTACGATCGCCGCCATCAGGCGCTTTTCGAGCATATGGTGGACATGAACCAGGCCAATGTGCCCATGGACGCCATCACCATCTCCCAATGGCTCAACGACAAGAACGCGCTGGAAAAGGTCGGGGGCTACGACTATCTCGTCCAGCTGCAGGACAGCACCCTGGTGCCGGCGCATGTCGATTTCTACTGCGACATCGTCCAGGAAAAGAAGCTCTACCGGCTCCTGATCGAAAAGTCGTCCGAAACCATCGATGCCGCCTACAAAGGGGAGGATGATGCCGCGCTGCTGGTCAGCGAGGCCGAGGCTTCCCTGTTCGAGCTTGGCAGCAGCGGAGCCGAACAGATTCCCAAATGGAAGGATTCGGTAAAGAATGCCTTTACCGAAATCGAGAACACCAACCCCAACGAAATCGTCACGGGGGTTACCACCGGCTATATCGGACTGAACGAGCGGCTCGGCGGCCTGCATCCGACCGACATGATCGTGCTTGCGGCGCGGCCGGCCATGGGCAAGACGTCGCTGGCCATGAATATCGCCGAGAATGCAGCGCTGGGCCACTATGCTCCCGGCGGAAAAGGCGTGCCGGTGGGGATCTTCAGCCTGGAAATGTCGCGGGAACAGCTCGTCAAACGCATGCTCTTCAGCAAGGCGAAGCTGCCCGCCCACCGCATCAAGGGGCGCCGGCTGACCGCCGACGAACATGCCCGGCTGACCCGCGCCGTGGACGAGCTGCAGAAAGCGGAGATCTACATCGACGATACACCCGGCCTGGAAGCGGTCGAGCTGCGGTCGCGTGCCCGCCGCATGCAGAGCCGTCACGGCATCCAGCTGATCGTCATCGACTACCTGCAGCTGATGAACTATACGAAATTCGCCAGGGAGGGGCGCCAGCGCGAGACCATGGCCATCTCCGGAGCCGTCAAGGCGATGGCGAAGGAACTGAAGGTTCCGGTTATCGTGCTCAGCCAGCTCAGCCGTGCCACGGAAGGCCGGGGCGACAATGTGCCGAAACTTTCCGATCTGCGTGATTCGGGGGCGATCGAACAGGATGCCGACGTCGTCATGCTGCTCTACCGGCCGAGCTACTATGCCAAGGGGGACGACCGCAATGTGGATAATCTTGCGGTGGTGGATGTCGCCAAGTACCGTCATGGAGCAACGGGAGAAATCCGCATGAACTTTATCCGCGAGTACACCCGCTTCGAGGATCGAACCGAACGTGATGACGACTATGCCCAACCGGATGACGTCTGATTAACTGCTAAAGCACCCCTTATGAAAAGAATTCTCGCCATCCTGCTCTTCTCGATCGCCGCAACCCTGGTGCATGCGGACACGATCAAGGATATCCGCATCGTAAACCAGGCCGGCGAATCGTACGACATCAGTTCGGTCCTGGCCTTCACCTCCTTCAAGGTCGGCCAGCAGGTGCCGGATCGGCAGACGATCCTGTCCACCATCGCGGATGACGTCAACCGCATGCGCAACTCCGGGCGCTATTCCTATGTCAAGGCGCGCATGGATATTGAAGAAGACGGGGTCGTGCTCGTCTACACGGTCACCACCAAGCATCACCTCCGCCGGATTGTGATCCAGGGTGCAAGCCGTATGAGCAACCGCAAGGTGCTGCAGAAATCGGGACTGGAGATCGGCCAGTTCGCCGACGACTCCGAATTTGAGCAGGCCGCCGCCAAGATCAAGAAGGCCTATGCCGACTTCTGGCATCCCGATGCCGTGGTGAAATGGTCCTCCAGCGTGGATGAGGAACATGGAACGGTCGATGTGGTATACACGATTGAGGAGGGCCGGAAGCTCGGCATCAAGGATATCGTTTTCGAAGGCAACGATCTCATCGATGACGGGAAGCTGAAACGGCTGCTGCAGCAGAAGGAAAAGAAGTGGTACTCCTTCATCACGCGTTCGGGGCAATACAAGGAGGATGCCGTCGATCTGGATGTGTTCAGCATCAAGTCGTTCTACATGAACAACGGGTTTCTGGATGTGAAGGTTTCGGATCCGGTGATCGATGCCGCGAATCCCAGAAATGCACGGCTGATCTATCGGATTGACGAAGGACAGCGTTACCGCATCGGCAAGATTTCCCTGTCCGGCATGGAGGAGTTCACGGAGCAGGAGCTTCGCCGAACCATCCGGCTCCGCCCGGGTGACATCGCCTCGTATGAAAACATCAACGAGGGCAGCGAGGGGCTCCGTGCCTACTACGGCAACCGCGGCTACATTCGCGTAGGCGTGCGACCGGTATTCAATGCCGATGCAGCGGCAAGCATCGTCGATATCGACTATTCGATCACGGAAGGTTCCGTCGGATACATCAACAAGATCAATATCAGTGGCAACGAGCGCACCGCGGACAAAGTGATCCGTCGTGAACTGGTGGTCTATCCCGGTGAAAAATACAACCGGAGCCGCGTCAAGGCTTCGGAGAGCAAGCTGCGGAACCTCCGGTATTTCGAGTTTGTCACCATCACCCCGGATCCGACCGAAGAGAGCGGCAAGTACGATCTCGACGTGCAGGTCAAGGAGCAGCCGACCGGTCGCTTTGCCGCCGGCGTAGGTTTTTCCAGTGTCGACTCGCTGGTCGGCTACACCGAGCTTTCGCAGGGCAACTTCAGCTACAAGACCTGGCCGCCTGTCGGCGACGGGCAGAAGTTCAAGATACGCGTGCAGCTGGGCACGAAGCGTAACGACCTCGACGTTTCTTTTGTGGAGCCCTGGTTCATGGATCGCAAGCTCTCCTTCGGGGTAGACCTGTACCATCGCGAGGCGCGCTACTATTCAAGCATCTATGATCAGCGGACAGATGGCTTCCGCCTGTCGCTGGGCAAGCCGCTCTCCCGTTTTTCGCGGGGGACGCTGGCATACTCGCTGGAACGGTTCGAAGTATTCAATGTAGCGGACAACGCCACCCCCATTATCAAGGACGAAGAGGGCGGGCGTACCAAGAGTTCGGTTGAATATACATGGCTGTATGACAGCCGGGACAACTATTTCAATCCCACGCGCGGCAATAAGACGTCCATCTCGCCCTATACGGCCGGTGGCGCACTTGGCGGACAGACGGATATCTACGGCGTACGTGTACGCGCCGCCCAGTACTGGCCGCTCATCGGCAATATGGTGTTCAATATACGCGGTGAGGTTGAATCGGTTGAAGCCTATGGCGTCAGCAAGGAGGCCAACACCCTCTATGGTGATGGTGTACCGCTGTTCGATCGTCTCTTCCTGGGCGGGTCATACACACTGCGCGGATTTGAATACCGCGATGTGGGCCCCAAGGATCCGACGACGGGGGACCCCATCGGCGGCAACAGCTCGGCCTATGCCACGGCCGAACTGACCTATCCGATCTGGCAGAAGATCCGCGGCGCAGCGTTTTATGACTGGGGCTTCGTGAATGTCGATTCGTGGGATTTCGACCCGGGCACGTTCAACGACGACTGGGGCGTGGGCCTCCGGTTCGATCTGCCCGGCTTCCCGCTGAGTCTCGACTATGCGTGGCCGATCGAATATGACAGGCAGTTCCAGAATGGAAAAGGTCGCTTCAACTTCCTGATCGGGCATACATTCTAGCGGTGACTTGAATTGTGAATGGCCCTCATGTTCACTCGTTTCAGGTGTCAGATTTCAAGTTTCAAGTGTGACGTTTCCGGTTTCATCTTTCCCCGATCGCCACTTTCACCACCACTTTGTGGATCGGGCCATCACCGATCAGCGGCAGATGCGCATCGCTCGGGAGGAAGACGGCAAACGAGCCGGGCGGGACACGGACGATGCTTTCCGGCTCGCCTTCGAAGAATTCCAGATCCCGTGCTTCATCGTATGGAACGGCGCTGGCAAGACCTTCACGCGACCGCCAGCCCATTGATTCATTGCCACTGATGACATACTGGATATCGAGATACCTGCGGTGCCCTTCCAGTTGTGCGTCGGATACCTTGCGGCCCTGCGTCCGGTCAACGATGGCGTAGACGCTGTCGCCTGCAATCTCGTACTTTCCGTCGGGCAGTTCTGTCAAACCGGGTTGGTCCAGAAACCCGAACGCCTCCGAACACCCCACCTTCAAGCCCGCATAGCGCGCCGCATTCTTCAACGTGTCCAGTATCATCGTATCCTCCTTGCCTGTCCGCCATAGCTTCAGCGAAGGCGGATTAAAATCCCAGTCCCAGCTGTCCGCTTTTCGTGTCTTCCAGTTTCTGGTCCGAGCCCAGCAGTGCGATGAACTGGTCCTCATCCAGAATGGTCACTCCCAGCTTTTCCGCCTTCTCAAGCTTTGAACCCGCGCTTTCGCCGGCCACCAGGTAACTGGTGTTTTTCGAAACGCTTGAACTCACCTTGCCGCCCCGCGTCCGGATCCGTTCGCCGGCTTCGTCACGCGTCATGGTTTCCAGTGTGCCGGTCAGCACAAAGGTAAGCCCTTCGAGTTCGCTGCTGCCGCTTTTCTGTTCCTGCCGGAAGTTTACACCCGCTTCGCGCAGCTGCTCGACCACGGCGAGAGCCGCCGGATCCTTGAAATACTGCACGACGGATTGCCCGGCGATGGGCCCGATATCGCGGATGCTTTCCAGCTTCTCGGCATCCGCCGCCATCAGGGCATCGATATTCTTGAACTCGTTGGCCAGCAGGATGGCCGCACCCTTGCCGATATGGCGGATGCCGAGCCCGAGCAGTACACGAGCGAATGGCCGCTGCCGGCTTGCCTCGATTCCCTTGATCAGATTGTCGGCAGATTTCTCGCCCATGCGCTCGAGACCCAGCGCCTCTGCTTTCGTGAGGGTGTAGAGCTCTGCCGGATTCTTTACCAGCCCGCTGTCGACCAGTTGCTCCACCAGCGATTCACCGAGCCCGCTGATATCCATGGCGCTGCGCGAGGCAAAATGAGTCAGCCAGTTCTTTACCTGCGCCGGGCATTGCAGGTTGGTGCAGCGCAGCGCGACCTCACCCTCCCGTTTTTCCACTTCACTCCCGCAGATAGGGCATTCGGCCGGCATCGTAAATTCCAGTTCCGAGCCGCGGCGCTTTTCGGTGACCACCTTAACAACGGCCGGTATGATCTCGCCCGCCTTTTCGACAATCACCCGGTCGCCGATCCGTATGTCCTTGCGACGGATTTCATCCTCGTTATGGAGTGTAGCGCGCTTAACGGTCGTCCCGGCCAGTTGAACGGGCTCCAGTTCGGCGACCGGGGTCAGCACGCCGGTGCGCCCCACCTGGATGGAAATGGCGTGCAGCGTGGTTTCGGCCTGTTCCGGCTCATACTTGTAGGCCACGGCCCAGCGCGGACTTTTGGCCGTATAGCCCAGGCGCTCGTACAGGCTTCGTTCGTTTACCTTGATGACGCCCCCATCCATCTCGAACGGGAATTCGTGACGCATGTTCTCCAGCTCATCCAATAGATCGAGAATGTCATCAATGCTGTTGCGCAGCCAGAAGGTCGGTGTAATGCGTAAACCGTAGTGCTGAAGGGTTTGAAGCATCTGCTCATGCGTCTCGAAGGCGATTCCATCCAGCTCGCCCGTGGCATAGAAGATGGCATCGAGCGGGCGTTTGGCGACTTCACGCGGGTCGAGCTGCTTGAGCGATCCGGCGCAGGCATTGCGCGGGTTGGCAAAGGGTTCGAGACCGGCTTCCTGCCGTTGTCCGTTCAGTTTGGAGAACCCTTTGGTATCCATGTAGACTTCACCGCGCACTTCCAGCACGGCCGGCGGCATCATGTCGGACAGACGCAGGGGAATGGACTTGATGGTG
Source organism: Pontiella sp. (assembly GCA_050304335.1). GTDB lineage: Bacteria > Verrucomicrobiota > Kiritimatiellia > Kiritimatiellales > Pontiellaceae > Pontiella. The sequence goes on along the minus strand of JBNLDM010000143.1, from coordinate 22,960 downwards.
CGGATATTGGCGGTCACATCGTCGCCGGTGGTGCCGTCGCCTCTGGTCACAGCCTGGACCAGTTCTCCGTTTTCATAGCGCAGCGAAATGGCCACGCCGTCGATTTTCGGTTCCAGTACATAGCTGTTCTGCTGTTCCGGAAGCAGTTTCCGGATGCGGCGGTCGAATTCCACCAGTTCCTCTTTCGAGTAGGTGTTCGACAGACTCATCATGGGCACGGCATGCCGTACGCTGTCGAAATGTTCCAGCGGTGCGCCGCCGATGCGCTGGGTGGGGGAGGCCGGGCTTTGAAATTCCGGAAACTCGTTTTCGAGCTGCTCCAGTTCGCGGAGCAGCTGATCATATTCGCGATCGCCGATGTCCGGCCTGGCATCGATGTAGTAGAGCCGGTTGTGCCGTTCGATTTCCGTTCGCAGCTCTTCGATGCGCTGCCGTGCATGTACTTTGTCGGTCATGTTGAGGAAAATACCGGAAGGTGCTGACAGGGTCAATCCATGGTAAGCCCATGAAATCATGGAGGGGAGGTGCCCCCCCCTCCGCGATTGGCTACATCACGGCTTCGTGCATCACCAGGCAGCTGTCCGAACATTCCGCTGATTGCGTTTTGCGTGTTACGGCCCATCCCTGCAGACCGACCAGCAGGATAAAGCTGACGGAGGAGAGCAGGTACGTGATCATATGAGAGGAGAAGGTTCCGAATGGCACTGTGCCGATAAGGAAATAGAAGAAAATTCCTCCTATCCCCCATGTGATTGCAGCGAACCGGTTTCCTGTTGAACCGGGGACCAGGGTGGTGAGCAGCCACAGGGCGGGCAGCGTGATGTAGTCACCCCAGGCCGCCGGGCTGGCCATCGACGCCAGTCCGAGAATGCCGAGCCAGACCTGCGCGCGGCGCACTCGGGAGTCAATCCGTCGCGATGCCGCGAAGACGGATGCAATCACGGCCAGCACGAACAGGCTGTTGAACAGAGAGGCCACCTGTTGACCCATGCCCGGTACGCCGAGCTCGCCCAGCCGTACGATCTGTCCATAAGGAGAAAGGTTGGCGGTGATCAATTCGAACCGCACTTCCGGCCAGGTTTCCAGAAAGGCAAACGCGGCGAAGGATTGCAGGCGGGGCAGCTGGTACTGAAGGAAGGCCGAAAACGGAGCTGACCCGAGCATGGCATATGCCGCGACCGTGTAAGCTGCGCAGTATCCAAGCGTCCATGCGACGGCCTTCCATCGTTTTTCCATCAGGAGCAGCAGAAGCAGGAATCCCGGAAAGATTTTGCCCACGATGGCGAATCCCAGAAGTGCTCCGCCGAGGGACGTCCGTTCTTTTTCGATGGCAAGCATACCCCCGATGGCCAGCGCGACGACGGCGAAGTGGAACTGGGTATATTGGAAGGCATAGAGTGCCGCCGGAGCGGTGATAAGCAGCGGGGCCATCATGGCCATTGTTCGGCCGGCCTGACCGCCTACCCAGCGTGCGAGCAGCAGCAGCACGGCAGCGATGCCGATATATTGAAGGGCGAACCAGACCATCCGGATCGTTGGATAGTCGTGGGTTAGCGATAACATTGCTTTTGGCAGAATCAGGAACTGCGGGGGATACTGGTAGGAGTCTTCCACCTTCAGGCCCTGTATGTCGGAGTGCGGTTCGATTTCCCGGTTGAGTACGGGATAGTGGTCGGCATGGTATATGTTTTCTTCGCCCCGATCGTTCAGCTCCACCGCATGGAAGTAGGAGGTGCCGCATTCATGCTGGGTCCAGAACTCATTGCTGGTCAGGATGGCGATACCGTTGCCGGGATCGACCCGGTTGGCGGTTATCCGGACGGTCTGGACAACGGCCAGCAGGCATGCAAGGGCCATCGCCGCGGCTTTGACAGGATGCCTTCTTGCAGTGCCATCGAGCCAGGCCGGCATCAAACGGTTGGTACGTACTGCTATGACCGCGGCCACGATCACCGCAGCAGCCGAAACTGCCCATACCGGATATGGTGTTCCGGAAAGCAGGCGCATGATCAGCGTTGCGAGCATGTTGAAAATTACAATGCCGGACAGGGTCAGCATGGTGAACAACAGGACTGTTCGTTCAATTCCGGATGGCTGAATTTTTGTATGTTTCATCGGTCTCTCCCTGGCTTATACGTGAAGTTGATAAATGTGGAAGAACAGGGTTTCAATCGGCAGGACGCCGACTCCGCTGAAGCCGGCTTCGGCGGCATAGCGGGTGAGCGTGGACCGTCTCATTACGGTACCCGTTCCGCCGCAGTGGCACTCAGCCCCGTCCGCCATGCCGGCGGGCAGGCAGTGAAGGATCGACCAGCCATACATCATCCACTCGAGATCGCCGCCCTCACCCATAAACGTTTCAGCAACGCGTTCATCAACCACCAGCGCAATGCCGTCGGCTTTCAGATTCCGCAGCGCCACTTTCAATGCACCAACCGGATTGGCCAGGTCGTGAATGGTTTCACAGGTAATGAACAGGTCATAATCGTGTCCCGATGCAATGGCTGCCACATCCTCGCAATGAAAGGTGATCCGGTCGGCGACGCCGTGCTCCACGGCATGCTGCCGAGCCTCGTCGATGGAGGCCCTGTCCAGATCATATGCATCGATATGGACCGTTGGATAGACCTTGGCAATGCCGATGCTCGACCACCCGCATCCGCAACCGAAATCTATGACCCTGGCACCTTCATGCTGCAGTTTTTCATGGAGTCCGGGTACCTGCGGGAGCCAGTCGCTGCCCAGCTCTTCCAGGAATGTCATGCGGTTGATGCCTGACTGACCGTGCCGCATATCGACTCCATAGTCGGCAAACTTAATGCCGCCGCCGTGACGGTAGCAGTCAAGCAGCGCCTGCATGGGACGGGTCACGCCGATGAGAAGTTCGACGAGGGGGGCCATGTAGTTGATATGATCCGGATCGGCCAAAACTTCTGCATGGGCGGCGGGCAGCCGGTACCTGCGGTCGAAGGCTCCAAGGGAAGGATCATCAACCTCCAGTACGCCCGTAACCGCCTGCTGCTCCAGCCATTCCCGGGTGTAGCGCTCGTGGGTGTCGGCCAGGGCGGCCAGCTCTGTGGTGGTTGCGGCCCGGTTTTCGGCGAGGATGCGGTAGAAGCCGAGCTTGTGTCCGATGTAGATCGAGAATGAAGTGAATACGCCGCCGGCGGCTTCCATCAGCCGGTTCTGAAGGTTCTCGACCTGAGCCTCATGGGGTGCTGAGCTTTCCAGTAGTGTTGTCATCGTTTATTCCTCCTGTTAGGGTTTCCAACATTCTTCCGTTGACTGGTTCTAACGTAGGACCGGAATACGGATTTGGGAATAAACTCGATGTCCAGTTAACTGGACTCGAAGTGCAGCGCGGTGGACTCGAAGTCCAAAGTTTAAAAAAATCACAGATAAACCGGATGTTCCACGGGAGGTCGCGATGGCTGAGACACCTGAAAAAAAGACGGAGGAATTGTTTGGCGGTGGCGTCAAACCCGCTAATACGCGGGAAAAACTGATCTTCACCGCGATCAACCTTTTTCACGAGCACGGCTTCCACGCGGTCGGGCTCGACTACATTCTGGATGAAGCAAAACTGACCAAGTCCACCTTCTACAATCACTTTGAGTCGCGCGACGAACTGGCGCTCGAGGCGGTCAAGCTGCGTGACAAGTGGGAGATGGAAACATTCTCGAAAGCGATACAGGAGAAGGCCGGGTATGATCCAAAGGCCATGCTGCTTGTGATGTTCGATGTGATGGATGAATGGTTCAACCATCCGGACTACCACGGGTGTATCTTCATCGCGGCATGTTCTGAATTCCCGTCCCGGACGCACCCCATCAAACGGGCCGCCAGTTCACACTATGCGGATGCCGCTGATGGCATACGGAAGATGGCGGAAGGGGCGGGTGTGAAGGACGCTGAATCATTGGCCAGGGAATGGGTGCTGTTGTTGGAAGGAGCGGTGTCCTACCGGCAGGTGACGGATGATGATTCCGCGGCTCTCATCGCCAGGCGCATCGCCGAAGCGCGCCTCGAGGATTATCTGGCCGCAAGCTGAATGAACACATTCCCTGAATGGGAAAGCCCGTTCTTCGAATGATGCACCGGAATGTTTGGCATCGCAACTCACCTGAGATAACCCGGTCAAGGGTTTCCATCAGTCCGCGATCGGGGACCGGCGCATCAGGACCCATCCCTGCAGAGCGACCAGCAGAACAAAACTGATGGAAGAGAGCGAAAAGACAACCATAGGGGCGGAGATGATCCGTGTAGGAATGACTCCGAGCAGAAAATAGAAGAACACGCCGCAGATACCATAGATGATTGCCCGGATTCGGGGCACTGTTCCGCCCACCGCAAGGATTGTCAGCAGCCACAGTGCGGGCAGGCAGGTGTATTCGCCCCACGCGGCGGGGCTGGCCATGGATGCGAGTCCTAGAACCGCCAACCAGAGTTGCGCGCGACGGACCCGCGAAGCGACCCGGCGCGCGGCAAGCCAGGTCGCTGCAACCAGCAATAACGCGAACAGCGTATTGCAGGCGGATGCAAGTGCTGCGGTCATGCCCGGCAGACCCATTTCGCCCAGCCGGATAACCTGGCCGTAGGGGGACAGGTTGGCGGCGATGAGTTCGAACCGCACTTCCGGCCATGTTTCCAGGAAGGAGAAGGCTGCAAACGATTGCATGCGGGGCAGCTGGTAGCCGAGAAAGGCGTTGAAAGGCGCGAGGCCCAGCACCATAAGCGCGGCTGCCGTATAAGCCAGGCCGAATCCGAGCGTCCATGCCAATGCTTTCCAGCGTCTTTCCGCCAGCAGCAGAATCACGAGAAACGCCGGGAAGATTTTTCCTATGACTGCGAACGCGAGCAACGCGCCGCCCAGCGCATTGCGCTTCTGTTCGAAGGCCAGCATGCCGGCGACGGCCAGGGCAATGGCCGCGAAATGAAACTGGGTGTATTGGTAGGTATACAGTGCTGCCGGTGCCACAATAATCCATGGTGCGAGCAGCGCCATCCAGTCTCCGGTGGTACCTCCGACCCAGCGGGCGAGCAGCAGAACAACCGTGCCGACACCCAGGAACTGGAGTGCAAACCAGAGATAGCGAATGGTTGGATAATCATTGGTAAACGTTAGCATCAGTTTTGGCAACAGCAGGAACTGCGGGGGATACTGATAGGCATCGCCCACCTCCAGACCCTCGATTTTCGAGTGCGGTTCCGCATCACGATTGAGCGCGGGATAGTGTTCCGCAAGGTAGATGTTCTCCACGCCGCGGTTGTTCAGTTCAACGGCATGGAAGTAGGCGGTTCCGCATTCGTGCCGGGTCACGAGCGGATTGGCGGTCATAATGACCATCGTGTTGCCGGGATTGACGCGGTTGGCTGCCATGCGGGCGGTTTGGAAGACCATCAGCAGCGAGATTGCCGCAACCAGCGCGGCCCTTCCGGGATGCCGTCGCGCCGTTCCGTCGAGCCGGGCGGGCAGAATGCCGGCGGTATACCAGGCGGCAACCGCCGCTGCGCATACGGTGCCGATCGTGACCGGCCGGACGGGGTCGGAGATGCCGGGCAGGACGGTCCGTATCAGGATCGCGGCCAAATGGATGATCACGATGCCGGCTGAGGCCAGAAAGGCAAACCAGACGGTTTTTCGCTCGAAGCCGCTTTGTTTGATGTCGCGCTTGATGGTTCTCTCCGATGAGCCGCGTAGTTCGTTGATCTTGAAGAACAACCTGTAGCAGTCAGGTCTTCTGCCGATCTGTATGATATAGCGTATGTTTTGCCAAGGTTGTCAAGGTCCCATTATCGCGACCCGGTGATATGTTGGTTTTGGATCCACCTCCGTAATCTCGCGAGCATTTTTGTGGTCATGCGGTAGAGGGTCACCTAGAATACGCGCGCGTATTCACCAATGAATCCTGAATCTTTCAACCGGTCGGAGGAGAAGTAGATGAGTCACAGATTTTTTAAGGAGGTCGAGCTGGTCGGATTGTCGACCGATTGGAACAATCTGACAGGCGAGCAGCAGTCGCTGATCAATAAGCTGGTAGAAAACGGCCAGCAGCATCTGTTTCACGGATGGGACGCGACGGGGACGGCCGAGGAGGAGAAAACGGCATTTCTCGAGTCGCTCACCAAGATCGACAGCAACTATCCGGGCGGGCTTGTCGGCTATATTACGAATGCACGCAAACTCCTGGCTGAAGCCCGGGAGGGCAGGAACCCGTTCGAAGGATTTGTACCGGAACATCCCGATACGGTTGACTTGACCGAAATCACTGACGAGTTCGTACAATATGAAGGGATCGGCGTGCAGCAGTTCGACAAGGTGGGTATCGTGCTCGTCGCCGGTGGTTTGGGCGAGCGCCTCGGCTACAACGGGATCAAGCTCGATATTGCCGTCGAGACACTCGAGTCGACCTCCTACCTGAAGCATTACGCCTCCTGTCTGCTGGCGATGGAAGCGCGCATGGAAAAGCCCCGTCCCGTACCCTTTATTATCATGGTGTCGCAGGATACCGGGCCCAAGACCCTGGAGTCGCTCGAAGCCAACGGCTATTTCGGCCTCAGGAAGGAGCAGGTGCATGTCCTGCAGCAGGAACTGGTTCCCGCCATTGCGGACAACGAGGGGTCCCTGGCGCTTGAGGAAAAATACAAACTGATCCTGAAGCCGCACGGGCACGGGGACATCCACATGCTGCTGCATACCAGCGGACTGGCCGCCAGGTTGACCGGCGAAGGAATCGAGTATCTCATGTTTATCCAGGATACCAACGGTCAGGTTTTCAATACGGTGCCCGCCGCGCTCGGCGTCTCGGTGGAGAAGGGCTACGATTTCAACTCGCTCGCGATCAATCGCGTACCGGGCGAGGCGGTCGGCGGATTGGCCAGGCTGGTGGGCAACGGGAAGGAAATCACGATCAATGTCGAGTACAACCAGCTCGATCCGCTGCTGCGTGCCACGGTCAGTCCGGAAGGTGACGTGGCCAACGAACACGGTTATTCCATGTTTCCCGGCAACTGCAACACGCTGGTGATCCGCACCGCGTCCTATGTGCGGATCCTGGAGGAGTCGCAGGGAATCATTGCGGAGTTCGTCAATCCCAAGTATGCCGACGAGTCCAAGTCGGCTTTCAAGAAGCCCACCCGCCTGGAAACCATGATGCAGGATCTTCCCAAGCTCTTCGGGCAGAATGAAAAGGTCGGTGTAACGATCTTTGACCGGAGCTGGAGCTTCTCACCCAACAAGAACAACATTGCCGATGCCGCCGCCAAGGTGGAGTCCGGCGGTCCGGCCGATGCCGGGGCAACCGCCGAATCAGACTTCTACAAGGCGGGGCGCGATCGTCTCGCCTTTGCGGGTGTGAATGTCGACACGGCGCCCGAGGAGAAAATTCTCGGGGTACCCTTCACCCTGGGTCCCAAGGTCATTCTGCGTCCATCGTTTGTCATGAGCCTTCCGGAGGGACGCGAAAAGATTAAAGGCGGATCGGTTGGCGGCGAAGCCTCGCTGATCATCGACGGAAAGGACATCCATCTCGAGAATATCGAACTGGCGGGAACTTCCGCCCTGGTGGTCAAGGCATGTGACGGCGCAAAGGTGACGGTTCGCGGTTCGTTCAGGAACGCCGGTTTCGAGCTGGTCAGGCTGACTGATGCCGAGCGCTCCGCTGAAAGCGAGGTGCCTGAATACCTCAAGATACGCGGCTACCGGTTTGAAGACCGCGGAGCAGCCGTTTATGCATTCGACGAACCAGGTGAGTACATCGTTCAGGAGTAGAAACCGTTCTCGATCGCAAAGCTCATTAAGCACTGCTCAAAGAGTGGAGACTCAGTTCGCGGTACGCCATCCGTCGCTGTCCGCTAGTCTCCGAACGCGATGATGAACAGGACGATGATTACGGCGATTACGATCAGGATGGAAACCAGTCTGTTTTTGTTCCGCGGATCGACCTGGCCGGCGGCAGGGATATTGGGCTGGATTGCATCTTTCTTCCTCACGAAATCAACAGGCGCTTCCGAGCCGTCGCGCCCGGTGCCGCACTGCGGGCAGTTGTCGAACCGGTCATCGACCTCCGCGTTGCATTCAGAGCAGTTCCACATGATGCTGTCTCCCGTTCTTCACCTGAGCAGAGGGTAGCGCTCCGGCAGGTATTTGGAAAGAGGATTTTGTAAGCGGGCCGCTATCGAAACCCATCGGATTGGAGCCGGTCTAGATAGTCGTTCGGATTGATTTTTTCCGGGATGGCATAACCGGGCGCCTCGCTGGACATTTCCCTCTCGAGCTTTTCGCGCTTGATCCAGAACTGGGGTTGCTGCTCGGCGAGCGCGATGGCCTTGATGTGCTTGGTGATGCGCCAGAAGTTGGAGAGGTAGTCGTTGAAGATCATCCCGGCGATGGGCGTGACGGCCTTTTCCTCCAGTCGCTTCAGGTGCGCCTGCTGCGCGTTCATGGCCGTTGTACGGAACTCTTCGCGCAGCTGCAGGATCTCCTTCGCCATATCCTGGAAATTCGCCGTCTCGGGATCAAGCGATTCGATCACCTTGGCCAGCAGATGGCCCACGGCCTCGTGAATGGCCAGCCAGTCCTCGACGGCGGCCGGCACAAAGCGCGCCGCACGCAGCCCGCGCTGCCGCCGGGCGATGGTGCCCAGGTTTGCGATGTGGTCGCCGACGCGCTCGATGTCGGACATGCACCGGTCGATGTGTTCGATCAGGATGGCCTGGCGCTTGGAGAGATACTGGCGGGTAAGCCTGGCGATATAGTCCCGCATGGATGCCTTGATGGCGTTGATGCTTTGCTCATTGATCCGGATCAGGCGTTCGCAGCGGGCATTGTGCCGGATGAACTCCTCGGCGGTCAGTTGAAGGCTGTGCGCGCAGATGCGGCTGGTGCGCTGAAGCTCGCGCAGGCAGGCGGCAATGGCCTGCTCGGGGCGGTTGAGAAGTTCATCGCCGAGGAACGTTGGTTCCGGTGGCGCCGTGCGAGACGGGACCAGTTTCGTGACAGCTTTTGCAAGGAGCGGTGCCAGCGGGAGCATCAGCAGGGCGCACACCGTCATCTTTATCGTGTCTGCATTGGCCGCCTGGCGGACGAGGTCGCCGGAGGTGTAGTGGATATAACGGTAGAACAGCGGTGCGGTAATGATGCCGAGGGTGGATCCAATCAGATTGAAAAGCAGATGCGTGATCGCGGCGCGGCGGGCCTCGATGGTGGTGCCGATGCTTCCTAGGAGACCGGTCACGCAGGTGCCGATGTTGGCACCCAGAATGATCGGGTACATCCCCTCGAACTGGGTAATGGCCCCAGCATTGATCATAGCGAATCCCATGCCGATCACCGCCCCGCTGCTTTGCACGATGCCCGTGACCAGAGCCGCCGCGAGCGTACCCAGAACGAGACCCTGCCACGTGCTGCCGTTGATGCGCGCCAGCCAGGGCGAGAACGCATCGCGATACGGGTGGATGGCATCGCTCATGATACTCATGCCCAGAAAGAGCAGACCGAAGCCGAGCAGGGCGAGACCGCCGTTTTTCACCTTGGTATTCTTGATGGCCAGATGAAGCAGCAGTCCGATGAAGATGGCGTGGAGGCTGTACGCGCTCAGCTTCAGCGAGATCAACTGCATCGAAAGCGTTGTGCCGATGTTGGCGCCGAGGATGGGGCCGATCGACTGGCGCAGGGTCATCAGGCCGGCGTTGATGAATCCTACATAGAGCACGACGGAAGCGCTGCTTTGGATGAGTGTGCCGACCATGGTCCCAAGACCCAGTCCGACGATCCGGTTGCGGGTGGCCTTGCCCAGCAGACTCCGCATCCCGCTCCCGACGGCGGAGGAAAGACCGTCGCCCATTACCCGCATGCCGAAGATGAAGAGCGCGAGGCCGCCCAGCAGCCAGAAGACCAGTTCAATGATGGTGTCGGGTGCACTCATGCCTATCTCCAGCCCTGGATTACATCTCCTTTAGTCGATATGTCAAAATGATGGGAGCGCACATGATACACGGGCCAGCTCTCTCGGTCAGTGCTGCTCCGTCGGCCGTTCAAAATAGACAACACCTTCGCGGGGAGACACGGTTATCACGTACTGTTCAAGCATCCTGCGGCCGGCGCGCGGATACGTGTCCTGGGCAATCAGCACCTGGGTCGGCTGATTTACAAACACCACATCGCCCAGCTCTATCTGTTTGGTAATGGGCTCGCGCGTGTCGCCGCGCGCAAAAGCATAGTCACCGGCGAAATCAAGAACGATAGGGACCGGCTCTCCGAAAACAGCGCCATCCACGGCGAGACAATCCCGGCAAATGGTGGAGATGGCGACCTTTCCCATCAGGCGATCCTCGTCGGGAATATACGGGGCGCTGGACGAAAATCGAACCATGCCGTTCTGGAGGTCGAACTGGAAATACTGGAACTGCCGGAGGTTGTCGTAGCCGAGTACGGCATCCACGCGCGGCGTCGTGCTGCTGTAAACCACCGGTTCCATGGTTCCCGTAGCCATGCGGATATAGAAGGGGGTGTTGTTAAGTGTGAGCTGGTCAATGCGGAGCAGTGGGATCACGCCGGCGAATGCATTGGCGCCTTTGGTGCCCGTCGTTCCACGATAGGGCATGGCCTGGCCGTTGTATTCCAGGAATGTGAGGTCATTCCCGGCTGCGCAGGAATACTCCATCCAGGATGCGTTGGAAGCGGCATCGAGCAGCACTGTCAGCGTCCGGCGGGGCGATTCGCCCTGCATTTCAATCACCGGCATGCCGCCGGGGGCGAACCGCCTGACGGCGGCCTGGTCCGGTTCAAGCAGGGTGGCGCCGACATAGGGCATGCCGTTGTCGAATGGAAACGAAAGCGAGAATCCAAATTCCTCCAGCGACCGTGCCTTGGCAAGCAGGGAATTCTGCTTGCGGATTCCCATCAGTTCCTCGGGTTCGGCCTGGTTTCCGGAGGACATGCACCCAGCGACCAATGCCAGCAGCAGGAGAATTGAATGACAAGGGTTCAGTTTCATGATTGGTTTCCTGTTCATGGTAGTGGTTCGGCATAATGAATGGATTGATTCCGCCGGTCAAACACCGAATCGATACCGTGCATGTCGCGACACGTATCCGGGTTGCCTGTGAAATTTATTGGAAGAATGGCAATTCATGGTAGCCTTCAGCGTTGTCCGATGGGGACGCAGTTTTTGAACACAACCGAATGTGGATTGGAGCGGAATGGAATGAAATCGATGAAGTTCATTTTTTTTATCACGGGTATTGCCATGGTGTGTGCCGGACAGGGTACCTATCTCATCGACAGCGGCGAGACCGAGTACGTATATGGATATGTTGATTTCAGCACGAATGCGCTCGTGATGGGCGATGTCACATCGGGCAACGGGCTGGTGATTACCAACGGCGCAGGCGTTGCGGCGGCCGAAGCCTATTTCGGCTGGTCGGCCGCTTCTTCGAACAACTTCGTGACGGTCGACAACGATGCATCACTTGGCGTGTGGGGTGCTCTGGTGCTGGGTCTTGCGTCATCGGACAACACCCTTGAAATCCTTGGAGGAAGCAGTGTTTATGCAGGCATGGACACCCTGGTTGGATATCTCCAGACGGCGGATGACAACACGGTTATGGTTTCAGGCAGTGGTTCAGCTCTCGTGACTGAAGGAAATCTGTATGTCGGACACTTTGGATCCGGCAACACGCTCAGTGTTCTGGAAGGCGCAATGGCTGTGTCGGACAACGGGTACGTCGGGGTCAACAGCAATGCAAACGACAATGCAGTGCTGATTGCGGGGAGCGGCTCGGTCTGGACCAATAACGGCCGTCTGCTGATCGGACATACACAATCCACCGGCAACAGCGTCACGGTAACCAATGGCGGATCCGTGGCGGCATACGAAGGGCTCATGATCGAAGGGTCCGGCAACGAATTCAATCTGGACCGGGGCGGGTCGCTGACGGTTCACACGGATTTTGATGCGGCCATGACCGGATTCAATTTCAATGAAGGGGCACGTCTCTATGTGGGCGGCGTCCTTTCGAATGCCCCCGCAGCAATTGAGGGCGAACGGACATTGGGTCTGACCGGTGCAAACGCCTGGTGGGACATGTCGGGCAGCAATATAGCCGTGGGGGCGGTCTCCTCCGGCAACGCGCTGCATGTTGAAGATGGCGGACTCGTTGAGGCGAATGATGTGCTCATCGGATCAGGCGCGTCTGTTACCGGTAATACGGTGGTGGTAGCGGGCGATGGTGCGCTGTTTGATCTGGCGGGCTCGCTGGCCATTGGATCCGTCAGTAACTCGGGCAACCTGGTGGAGGTCTCTTCGGGAGGAACGATTGTACTGGGCGGCGATCTGCTGATCGCGGGTTCGAACAATACCTTCAATCTTGCCGATGGCGGCTGGCTGACGATGAGCAACGGGTTCGACGTCTCGACGCCGGGCTTCAACTTCCTGGCAGGCGGAACGCTCGAGTCGATGGGCGCGCTCACCGGCATGGATCCTTCCATCGAAGACGGGCGGACGATTCTTCTGAACGGCAGCAACGCCGTCTGGAATCTCGGCACCAATCTGCTCCAGGTAGGATACGCCTCGTCCTCCAATGGACTATACGTAATGAACGGAGCCTATTTGTCCAGCGGGGACGCTATGATCGGCAGCGCCGGCACAACGGGCAGCCTGATATATGTGTCCGATGCGGTTTGGAGCAACAGCGGCGCTCTGGCGCTGGACGGGTACTACAATGATCTGGTTGTCGCGGGAGAAGGCTATGTCGCCGTCGCCAACTCGCTCACCGTCATGAACCAGTCCGCCATTTCATTCGCTTCAGGCGGACATGCTTCGGCGTCCAGCTACTATCAGGATGCAAGCTCCGTATTTTCATTCGACACGGTCACCAACACGCCCTCTGTTCCGGCTTTGCTCGAGGTGGACAGCACGGCCGAATTCGAAGGCGGAGCGACGGTGGAATATACCGGTACCATAAGCGGACTTGAACGCGGGATTATCTTCACCAACCGTCTGGTTTCCGCCGGCACGCTGGTTGTGAATGGTGTGACCAACGCCACCGACAGCGATCTCGATGCGCTGACCATTGCCGGCCTCGGATCGCTGTTGAGCATCGACCTGACGACTGAAAACGATGATTTGCTCGCGCTCATCACGCGGATGCGGCTGGCCGACAGTGCCGGATTCGCAGACGGTACCGACATGGCGGGTGTGAGTGATGAAATCGACCAGCTTGCCGACGACGGCAATCCGCTGGCCGATAACATGCTCAACACCTTGTCGCTGCTCAGCTCCGCAGAACAGAATACCCAGCTGTCGCAGCTCTACGACCGGCATGCACCGACCTATGCCCACACCAAGGGCATGCTCGATGGTTTCAGGCAGGCCCGTACGCGCGGTGTGATGCCTAGCTCCATGCTCCCCGGCGGGGCATTCGGGCCGCATTTCTACTCTTCGCAGCTGCAGGGATGGATCAAAGGGTACGGAAGCTGGGGCCAGCGCGATAACGACGGTTCCTTTTCGGGCTACGATCAATCCACATATGGTGTGGTGGTAGGTGTTGACAAGAGCTACGGGGATCTGCTGGCCGGCCTGGCCGGCGGGGCGGCAACCTCGGACATCAGTCAGGATGACAGCGACAGCAGCAAGGCAACCACGGGATACGGCCTCTTCTATGCGTCGTGGGGAACGGTGTCCTGGTTCGGTGATTTCAACTTCGGTTATGGGCGCAGCTCCATCAAGGACAGCTCGGGCACAGCCTTTGACACGTCGGCGGAATATGATGCCGACCAGCTCGGATTCTATCTGGGTGGCGGCAAGGAGATGGTATTCCGCAATGATCGTCTGTTCGTGACGCCATCGGCTGCGCTGTCCGGTTCCTACTATCTTCAGGAGAGCTATGTCGAATCATCCACGACCGCCGTACCAAGGCGTGTTGACGAATATGATTATTTCAGTCTCCAGTCAGAATTGGGTCTGAAGGTCTGCTACACGCGCGATCTCAGGCGGTCGGCACTTGTGCCGGAACTCCATGCCAACTGGCTGCATGAGTTCAATGCCGACGAACAGCGCATCGGATATTCGCTTGTGGGAGGTTCGGGAAGCTATCGCTTTGGCATGCCGGCCCCGGTAGAAGATCTCTATGAAGTGGGAACCGGTCTGGCCTGGTGGATGTACAATCGCGACACGAAGGCCTATGAATGGTTTGCCGGCATAGACGGGCGCATCGGCGACGGCTACACGGAAGCGATTGTCAGCCTGCGTCTGCTCGGCCAGTTCTGATTGGCCAGGCCGACGCGCTCACAGGCTCAGCCTGCGCAGGCGCAGGGCGTTGGACACAACGGAGACGGAGCTGAAGCTCATGGCGGCGGCCGCGATCATCGGGCTGAGCAGCAGGCCGAAGAACGGATAGAGCAGGCCGGCGGCGATCGGGATGCCCAGGCTGTTGTACACGAAGGCGAAGAAGAGGTTCTGCCGGATGTTCCGCATGACCGCCCGGCTCAGATGAACCGCCTTGACCATGCCGCCGAGATCCCCTTTGACCAGCGTGATGCCCGCACTTTCGATGGCTACATCCGTACCGGTGCCCATGGCAATGCCTACGTCGGCCGCTGCGAGGGCGGGAGCGTCATTGATGCCGTCTCCGGCCATGGCCACGACCTGCCCGTTATTTCGCTGTTGTCTGACGTATTCATGCTTGTCGTCGGGAGCCACGCCGGCGCGTACCTCGTCGATACCCAGCTCATCTGCAACGCTGCGGGCGGTTTGTTCGTTGTCGCCCGTAACCATATGGATTTTCAGGCCCAGTTCATGCAGCGCCTTGATGGCAGCGGGGGTCCTGGGCTTGATCGGATCCGACACTGCGAGGATGCCCGCGACGCGTCCGTCGATGGCCGCGAAGATGACGGTGTGTCCCTTACCCTGCAATTCATCGGCCCGTTCGCGCAGGTCGTCGAGGTTGGTGACATCGGCATCTTTAAGAAACGCGGGCTTCCCTACGAGCACGGTCTTTCCATCAACCTTGGCTGCGACGCCTCCGCCGGTGGTGGAATCGAAGTCGGATACCTTGGCTAACTGCAGCGCCTTATCTTCGGCAGCTTTGACGAGGGCCGTGGCCAGTGGATGTTCGCTGTTCTGTTCCACGGATGCGGCCAGTCGCAGCAGTTCGTCCCGGTCGAGGCCCTCCTCCGCCACGATCTCGGTAACGGTCGGCCTGCCTTCGGTCAGCGTACCGGTTTTGTCGACAATAACGGTGCCCACCTTTTCCATGACCTCCAGGGCCTCGGCATTCTTGATCAGCACACCCGATCTGGCCCCTCGGCCGACACCGACCATAATCGACATCGGCGTGGCCAGCCCCAGCGCACAGGGACAGGCGATAATTAGCACGGCAACGGCGTTCACCAGTGCATAGGCAAAGCGCGGCTCCGGGCCTGCCCAGGCCCAGATCACGAAGGTGAGCAGGGCCACGCCGACGACGCTCGGAACGAACACGGCGGCGAAACGGTCGGCCAGATGCTGGATCTGCGCGCGGCTGCGCTGGGCCGCTCCGACCATACGGACGATTTGCGAGAGCACGGTGTCGCGGCCGACTTTCTTCGCCTCCATCAGGAACGACCCGGTCTGGTTGATCGTGGCACCTGTAACCGGATCGCCTGCAGTTTTGTCGACGGGAACGGGTTCGCCGGTGAGCATCGATTCATCGATACTGCTGGATCCTTCGGTGATCACGCCGTCCACGGGGACTTTTTCACCGGGGCGTACTCGCAGCAGTTCGCCCTCCTGAACCTCGTCGAGCGGAACATCCTGCTCCTTTCCGTCGCGGACCACACGGGCCTGTTTCGGGGCCAGCCCCATCAACTCCTTGATGGCACTGCTGGTGCGCTTGCGGGCGCGGAGCTCCAGTACCTGCCCGAGCAGAACCAGCACGATAATCACCGCCGAAGCTTCAAAATAGAGCGCGACCTCGCCGTGATGCTGAAACGACCCGGGGAAGAGATGCGGGAACAGGGCGGCCACTGTGCTGTAGAGGTAGGCCGTGCCCGTACCGATGGAAATCAGCGTGAACATGTTCAGGTTCCAGGTGACGATGGATCTCCACCCCCGCTTGAAAAAGGGCCAGCCGGCCCACAGCACCACCGGGGTCGCCAGAACTAACTCGATCCACTTGGAAATCCTTTTGGGAATCAGTTCGCCTACCGGATCACCGGGCAGATGGCTCCCCATGGCGATGATAAAGACCGGCAGGGTGAGTGCAAGACCGACCCAGAAGCGTCGAGTCATATCACGCAGTTCCGATTCGTCTTCTTGATCTACTCCGGTGAACTCCTTCGGTTCCAGCGCCATACCGCATTTGGGGCAGTCACCCGGATGGTCCTGCTCAATCTCGGGATGCATCGGGCAGGTGTAGAGTGTGCCGGTCGGGACCTCCTTTTCTGCGTCACTGGGCAGGTTGCCGTTGAGAAACTTATTCCTGCAGTGATCCGAACAGAAATACACAGTGCCTTCATCGGTTTCCACGAAGTAATCACTCGAGGAATCCACCTCCATGCCGCAGATCGGATCTTTGTGTGTTTCAGTCATGGGTTGCTTCGCGTTCTACAATGCGTTCTCGCCTTCTTCGCCGGTACGGATATTGGCAGCCTGCTCGACGGGCATGACGAACACGCGGCCATCGCCACGCTCGCCAGTATGGCCGTGTTCCTTGATGACGTCCACAAACGTGCGTACCTCGCCGTTTTTGCAGACGATTTCAAGTTTGGCGATCCTGGAGTAGGTTTCCTGGTACCTGCGCAGGATATGCCAGCGGTCCATCTCGAAATCGGAGAGGTTGCCGATGGCATCGACGTTGGTGACGGTAATGTCTCGGGCTCCCTTGGTCTGGAGCTCGCTGATGGTACTGCCGAGCAACTGCCGGCGCATGAATGCCTTTATCGGTTTCATGGTTGTTCTCCCTGGTTGGCGTTCACTTGCAGTAGTGCGGATTTGCTTCCCCGTTCCTTGAGGGCGCAGTAGAGCACCGGAACGACGAAGATGCTGATCAGCACGACCAGCATGCCGCCGAACGACGGGATGGCCATGGGTACCATCACATCGCTTCCTCGGCCGGTCGAGGTGAGGACCGGGATCAGCGCGAGGATGGTGGTGGCGGAGGTCATCAGGCACGGGCGCACGCGGCGTTCGGCGGCGATCAGTGTGGCCTCCCGTATCTCGTCACGGTTCTTCGGCTGGCGTTCACGGAAGACCTGGTCGAGGTAGGTCGACTGTATCACGCCGTTGTCGGAGGCGATGCCGAAGAGGGCCAGAAAACCGACCCAGACCGCCACGCTGAGGTTGATCGTATGGATCTGGAACAGCGTACGCATGTCGACACCGAAGACGGAGAAATTCATGAACCATGGCTGGCCGTAGAGCCAGATCAGCAGGAAGCCGCCGCACCATGCCACAAAAATACCCGAGAAGACCAGTGCGGTGGTCGGAATGGATTTAAACTGGAAGTAGATGATCATGAAGATGGTGAAGAGTGCGAGCGGGAGCACCAGCGCCAGCGTCCTGGCGGCCCGCTGCTGGTTTTCGTAGTTGCCGGCAAACGTGTAGCTGACGCCGCGCGGCAGGACCAGTTCACCATTGTCGATCTTCGACTGCAGGTAGCGCTGGCACTGCTGGACCACATCCACTTCGGCGTGACCCGGTTTCATGTCGAACACGACATATCCGACGAGGAAGGTGTCCTCGCTTTTGATCACCTGCGGACCGCGGACATATTCAATATCGGCCACTTCCGTGATGGGGATCTGCTGCCCCCCCTTGCCCGGCACAAGGATTTTGCCGAGCGACTCGATGTTATCGCGCAGCTCGCGGCTGTAGCGCACCCGAACAGGGAAGCGCTCCCGGCCTTCGACGGTAGTGGTAACCCGGCGGCCGCCGATTGCGATTTCGATCACATCCTGGAACTTGCGGATCGGAATGCCGTAGCGGGCGAGGGCCTGGCGGTCGGGTACGATTTCGAGATAGGGCTTTCCGACGATGCGGTCGGCCACCACGGCCGCGGGCTCGACCGAGGGCACCTCCTTGAGATGTTTCTCGATCTCCAGACCGACTAGTTCGATGGTTTCCAGGTCGGGCCCCTTGACCTTAACGCCCATGGGAGCGCGCATGCCGCTCTGGAGCATCACGATGCGCGCGGCGATCGGCTGCAGCTTGGGTGCGGAGGTGGTGCCGGGTATTCTGGCCGCCTTGACGATTTCGTCCCAGATGTCGTCGGGCGTGCGAATATGGTCGCGCCACTGGCGGTAAATGCGCCCGCGCGCATCGGGAATCAGCTCGCCGTTTTCGTTACGGGCATAGTCGCCGTTTTCATATTTGAACTTGAGGCGTTTGCCGTTCTTGTCGGTGATGTATTCCGACTTGTAGTTGATGATGGTTTCGAACATGGAGATGGGTGCCGGATCGAGCGGGGTGTCGGCGCGGCCCAGCTTGCCGACGGCCGATTCCACCTCGGGGATGGCGTTGATTGCCTCGTCCTGCTTGCGCAGGATGTCGAGTGCTTCACCGATGGAGGCGTGCGTCATGGTGGTCGGCATCCACAGGAAGGAACCTTCGTCGAGCGGCGGCATGAACTCCTTGCCCAGTCCGGGAAACTTTTCGACCATGTACTGAACCGGCGCGGAACTCTTGAGAGAGGTCGGCATCCAGGCGATCATTTTCGGGAACCCCAGCCATGCCATGCCGCCGAATACGATCAGGACGAGCGGTAAGGACAGAAAGGCTTTCTTGTGGGCGAGGCACCAGCGCATCATGGGAATGTAGATGCGCTGGAACAGCCGGAAGAATCCGAGCAGGCCGCCCACGATGACGCCGGCGAAGATAAAGTTGCGCAGGAAACCGCGCTCGGGCCCGAGCGGTTCACCGTAGTTGGTCAGCATGATACCAACCAGCAGCACCGTCAGGATGATCGGCCAGTTCTTGAGAAGGGCAGGGGCGACTGTCCCCAGTCGTCCCCGGCGCTCTGGGACGGAGCGCCCTGCCTTTTGCGCCCTGCCTTTTTTGAAGAAGGTGTAGACCATGGCAGGCAGGAGGGTCAGGGCGATGATAATGGAGGCAATCAGGGCGAAGGTCTTGGTGTAGGCCAGCGGCTTGAAGAGCTTGCCTTCGGCACCGATCATAAAGAAGACCGGAAGGAACCCGACGACGGTGGTCAGTACGGCAGTCAGCACCGCGCTGCCGACTTCGGAGGCGGCCCGGTGGACGATGTCCAGCCGGCTGTCATCGGGCGAAGCCTGATCGAAATGGCGCAGGATGTTTTCGCAGATGACGATGCCCATGTCGACGATCGTTCCGATGGCGATGACGATGCCCGAAAGGGCGACGATGTTGGCCTGTACATTAAAGGCTTTCATGCCGATGAAGCAGAGCAGCACAGCCAGCGGCAGCATGGAACTGATGATGAAACCGCTGCGCAGATGCATGACCATGATGAGCACAACAATGATCGTGACGAGGATTTCCTGGAGGATTGCGTCGTTGAGGGTTCCGAGGGTTTCGTTGATCAGGCCGGTGCGGTCGTAGAAGGGCACGATGGTGACCTTGCTGAGCGTCAGCCATTGCGGCCATTGCGCGCGGTCGTTGCCGCGCAGCCAGTCCTGCCATTCCTTTTGGTTAAGCTGGCCGTCCAGGTAGGCGTCGAACCCCGCGTTTTCAGCAAATTGCTCGACTTCCGTACGGGAGGTTTTACTCCAGTCAACGATGGCTTTGGACGGCAGTGCATCGCGGGTTTCGGTGATCTTTTTCTTTACGTTGTTGATGACCTTCATCGGGTTGTCGCCATAGCGGGCCACCACCACGCCGCCGACCACATCGGCACCGCCCTTGTCGAGTGCACCGCGCCGGGTGGCCGGTCCGGTAGCCACGTGGGCCACGTTCTTGACAAGGACTGGAATGTTGTCGGCGTTGACCTTGACGACACTGTTTTCAATGTCGGCGATGCGCTTGATGAAGCCTATCCCGCGGATGAAATATTCGGTGCGGTTGACTTCTATGCTCTTGGCGCCGACATCGATGTTGGCCCCCTTGACGGCATTGTAGATGTCGTCGATCGTCACGCCATAGGCGCGCATGGCATCAGGATCGACATCCACCTGGTATTCCTTTACGTAGCCGCCGATGGAGCCGACTTCCGCCACACCGTCGGCGGACAACAGCCAGTAGCGCGCATACCAGTCCTCGATGGTGCGCAGTTCTTCGGGATCCCATCCGCCGGTGGGGTTGCCATCAGGGTCGAGACCTTCGAGGGTATACCAGTAGATCTGGCCGAGCGCCGTGGCGTCGGGGCCGAGGGTGGGCTGAACGTTCTGGGGCAGGGTGCCGGGCGGCAGGCTGTTGAGTTTTTCCAGCACGCGGGTGCGGGCGTCGTAGAAGTCGGCCTTTTCCTTGAAGATGATGTAGATGGTGGAGAATCCGAACATCGAATAGCTGCGAATGGTTTTAATGTCGGGAACGCCGAGCAGCTGGACGGTTAGCGGATAGCTGATCTGGTCTTCCACATCCTGCGGGGAGCGGCCCATCCATGGCGTGAAGACGATCTGCTGGTTTTCACCGATGTCGGGAATGGCATCCACCGGAACGGGATGGCGTTGCATACCGCCGAACCTCCAGTCGAACGGCGCGACCAGCAGCCCGGCAAAGATGACGGCCAGCGTGAAAAGGGCCACCACCAGCCGGTTCTTCAGGCAGAAGCCGATGAGGCGGCCGACCAGCGAGCGTTGTTCGGGAGTCTGGTTTCCATGGTTGGAATCAGTCATGGTTCGCTCCGAGCGTTTTCTGGACTTCACCGCAGCCGGACATGGCCGAGCCGAAGTAGGGGTTGAGTACCTCTTCGTTGTCCTGCAGCCAGGTGGCCCCCTGGTTATCGAAAGCCATGGGGCAGTGCAGTTCGTAAACCGGGGAAGGAACGGGGAAGAGCTGCAGGGTTTGCTCCAGTTGCTGCGAGAGCGAGTAGAACACCTTGCGTTGTTCCTCTATATCGTGGGTTGCTGTCAGCGTGTCCACCGTGCCATTCAAATGGTTGAGCTGTTTCATCCAGGCCATATGCGCGTCGCCCTTCAGCAATTCCATCTGTACCTTGCTGAGCGAGCCCTGCATGACCGCGGCCGCGGTCCGGGCCGTCTCGGCATCGTCCTTGCCGAGAGCGGTGTGGACCTCGTAATAGGCCTGTACGACCGCTGAAAGCTGCGCAAGAAAGGCGTCCGGCGCTTCCATGGTCCTGGGTGCGGTTTGGACCAAGGCGTTTGTCTCCGTGGCTTCGCTCGGCTGCGACATCATGCTCGGCAGGGCCTGGATCTGGAGTTCGGCATCGAGCTTGAAATTACCGTGTGTGACCACGCGCTCGCCTTCCTGCAGACCGCTCTTGACGATGTAGTAGTTGCCCAGCCGGACGCCGAGATCAACGACACGTCCTTCGTATGTCGGTTTCTCCGCATCCGGCTTCTGCACATAGACAACGGCGCGCGTTCCGGTTTTCAGGGCGGCGGACACCGGGATCACCAGCGGGGCCTGTGATTCGGATTCGGAAACGTAGCCGAGCGATTCGGCGGTGACCAGCGGCATGCCGCAGACATCACAATTACCCGGATGATCCTTGATGATTTCCGGGTGCATGGGGCTGATCCACTTACCGGAAAGATCCGCATCCAGGACGCGGCCGTCTGCTGTCATCCTGGGCTTGGCGACGGCACGGACAAACATGCCCGGCTTAAGCCGGCCGGCGGCATTGTCGACGATCACGCGCACGTTCGCGGTACGGGTGGCCGCGTTGATGATCGGGTCGATGAATGAGACGGTACCCTTGAAGGTTTCGCCGGGAAAGGTTTCGGTGGTGAATTCAACCGGTTCTCCATAGCGCAGCCAGTCGAGATCGCTTTCATAGGCGTCGAGCTGAACCCATACCTTGGAGATATCGGCAATGGTGAAGATTCTTGTTCCTGTCTGGACATACATGCCTTCCTGCGCATTCTTGTGGATCACGATGCCGGCTCCGGGCGAATAGATGGTCATGTGGTCGCTGGGCGTGCCGCGTTTTTCGATGTCCGCGACCTGTTCCTGCGTAAAGCCCCAGAGGCGCAGTTTTTCGCGGGCGGCTTCGATGGTCTGCTTCGCGGTTTCGGTGAGCAGGGTGCTTTGGCTGTTCTTCAGGTTGGCCTGGGTCTGGATGGCCTGGATCAGTTCCTCCTGGGCGGTGAGCAGTTCCGGACTGTACAGTTCCGCAAGATGGTCGCCCTTCTTGACCGGAATGCCTGTATAATCGACGAAGAGTCGGTCAATGCGGCCGGGCACCCAGGCGGAGATATACGAGACGCGCGTTTCGTCATAGTCCACCTTGCCGACCATGCGGACGTCGGCAGCGACGTAGCGGCGGGCAACTTCGGTGGTTTCAATTTCCATCAATTTGGCGGCGTAGGGACTGACGCTGACTTCGGGTCTGTTTGCGGAGTCCTCGTTGCTGCCGCTGGACTCGAGCGGGATCAGGTCCATGAAGCAGATCGGGCACTTTCCGGGTTTGGGAAGCCGAATCTGCGGATGCATCGAGCAGGTCCAAACTGTGGCTTGCGGTTGGGTATTTGAAGCTTGAGGCTGCCGGGAGGAAGAGGTGAAGCAGCCGCGCAGGATGAAGCCGACCAGCAGGGCCGCGATGACGGGTAGGATGAGTTTAGCGCGTTTCATGGCTTGGTCCTTTCAGAAAATCTATTCCCGTGAGTTTTGTGAGGTTGGCGCGGGCGATCAGATGGTCTGCGAGCGCGCGCTCATAGGATAATTCGAATTCAAGCAGCATGCGCTCGGCATCGATCAGATTGAGGAATTCCATCTTGCCGGCCTCGTAGCCCTGACGGTTGACCTCCAGCGATTGGTTGGCCTTGGGGATCAGGCTGTCATGGTAGAGATTGATCTTGCGGTCGGCATCGCGCAGTTTGAAGAGC
>JBNLDM010000142.1:0-9405 GCA_050304335.1 Pontiella sp. | reverse complement strand
CAATCGACAGTTTCAAAGCATTGGCTATAACAAACCGCACCACTTCTGATTCGAAGCGATGCTTCTTACATGTTGTCATATCTTATGAGTTATTCTGATTTCAAAGAACAAAAATGCTTCAACCATCAAGCCGTATGTTTCAGCGGCATTTCCGTTGAAGCGGCGGACAACCTATCAAACACGTTGATTGAGTCAACCGCTTTTTTGAAAAAAAGTTTTCCAAGAACATTCGCTGGATTCGATGTCCGCCGGACGGCGGTCCATTTGTTTCAAGCAAGACGGGCAATAGTATAGATCCGATTGGATCACGCAACCCGAAAGTTCAACTTTTTTTCTATCTGTCAAAGATCAATTAATCCGCCCTTTGAAAGGGCGCCCCGTCCGGCCTGCATCGCATGTTGCAGCGATCGGCTTTTAATTGGACAAGGCGGGCCATGGTAGCGATCAATTATTTTCGATCAACCCGAAATTCAATTTATTTTTACCTGAGTAAAAGAACAAAATCATTGCCGCGCTCCCGGCATCCGGCCGCTCATCGAAATCGCCTCAAATGCGGCTGAAGTCTCGTGAACAGGGGGACGGATAGTAGTCAGATCGCTCATTCGGGCAACCGTTTTTTTAATTTATTTCAACCCCTTGTCGCAACCTGCTGAAAACCGGCATCTTGCAGCAACGTTTTTTTGCGTGGGGCATGGCTCGTTGCGCAGGTAGAATGACGCTATTAAAGACGAAATACCCGCTTGGAGCAGGGCATCAAGCCTTAGAGTGCCCAAGCCGGCGGTAAGCTCAAGCTGCTGCAGGTCGGCGCCCTCTCCCGGCAAATAACGGCGCGCACACCCGAGGGAACCGCTGGGTTTACAGGGTATTGCAACTGGCACCCGCTAAATGTATGCACCATGTTCCTATCCTTTAGCGTATCTGGAGCAGACAGCTCACGGCGCCGGATTGAACAACTGCTGCACCATGCGCAGGCGCTGATCATAGAAGGCCACATATTGATCGAAGGAACCGGCGAAAACTTCCAGCTGCTCCGGCGTGAGCACGCCGGCCGCCTGCTGTATCATCGGATCGCGCAGATTCCGCATCTCCTTCACGAAGGTATCGATATTGTCGCTCGTAAAGTTTGAGAATACAGGTTCGCCGTTTTCTTCAAGATTCACACTGAAAGGATAGGCGCTGAGCTGTTCATGCATAATGGCGATGAGCTCCCTGTCCATGCCCTCGTCAAGCGGACTGCCGGCCTGGCTCAATTGGTCGCTCACGGAATCCACAATGGCCCGCTCGCCCTCGGTCCGATCATAATACTGAAAATACTCGCTGTCGGTCGCATTATTCAGGAACCAGTCGATCTCCTTGTTCACTTCATCAATGCCGGCACCCACCCGTTTCAGCATCTGTTCGCGTTCTTCATCCGAGAGCATTCCGGTCATCAGCTTCATGCCCATATCGACATGATACATCTGTCGCGCGGTCAGCAAGTCGAGAAAGTATTCCTTCTCTTCCTCATTGAGGCCATAGGTCTCGATCAGGGCCCGGTATTGGTCGGCCATCAGCACGCGCTGCTGATCACGGATGATCCGGCTCATGCCCGGCATCGCAAGGTTTTCTGAGAGATTACGCATAAGCCGCTGCTTCTGCTCCGACTCTATTTCCGTGCGCGCGGTGACGGGAGAATCCGTCGCTGCGACCGTCTCTCCGGCGGCCGACTGAACCTTCCGGACCGAATTCGCCGACGGCTCGGCGGCCGGGACAGGATTTGAATGAATGGATTTGGCAGCGGCGGGCTGATGAATGGCCGCGTCCTCGCTTTTCGAGATCCCGTGCTTCATTCCCAGAAAATAGGAAATAATGCAGAGACCGATTACCAGTGAAACGCCGATTGCAGAAAAACGACGCTCGTCCTTTGTCTTCATGGCACACCCCCTCTATTGACCCCAGGGTATTTATTGCCATAAATGACGCCACACGCCAATAATTTATCGCACGCAGAATCCTTCCGACCATCCGGCCGTTCCGATAATTATTTCGGCGGCAGGGTCTGTATAAAAGCCAGGCAACGATCGATCCAGCCTTTGAGATCATCATCCTCGGCGATGCCCTCGGAATCGACATAGACAAGGCCTTTCATCGGCCGGCCGGTAAAATCCATCGCGCGGGCATGCGGGCGCTTGAGGCATTCGGCGTATTGATCCGGACCGACCCTGGCCATCAGGGTGTCGCCCACAATGCCGCAGCACATATTTCCTGAAACTAGAAAGCAGAGCCCCCCGAACATTTTCTTTTCGGTGAAGATCGGGATGAGATTCGTAGTACCGCCTGGAGGCGGAACTACATACATTACTTCCCGGATCCGTTCCGCCAATCCCTCGTCAAAAGCCATGGTTTCGCTCCTTTGCCGCTCGACTGTTTGAAGCTTGGAGTTGGAAGTTTATAGTCTCCTCCTCTTCAACCCACAAACTGCGAACTTCAAACATCGCCCGCGACTTTAGCCGCGGCGGCGCGGGCGCGGCGGACATCGACAAAACTCTTGATGAAGAAAAAGAGCGCGACCACCGTGGAAGCGATCATCACGACCACCCGCATGATAGCCAGACCGTCGCCCCGGTCCAGGGCGCCGAGAAGCGGCTTAACCAACCCGCCCAGGATCAGGAGGGTCAGCAAAACCGCAATATGGGCGATCATCTTGTCTTCCTTTTTCACGCCCTTATAGAGAAAGAGAATCACGACCCCGAAACCGACCGGTATCAGCGCCGTTTTCGAGGGCGTTTCCGATCCGACATACGCCCACAATCCAAAACTGATCAAAATCAGTGCATTGATCAAACTTGCTATAGCCGCCTTCATTTTTCTCCTTTAAGTACGCGATCCAAAAACGACGAGAACCGGCTCCACGATTTCATGTCCGCCTCCTTGCGATACCGGTCTGAACCGAACACGGTCCAGCCATGAGGTGCCCCGGTATATGAAATCAGCTCGGCGGAAAGACCTTCTTGCTCCAACGCATCGGCAAGAGCGGAAAACGGGACCATGCCGTCTGTTATGGAATGCATTATCAGATATTCCCCTTTTGCATTCGAATAATCCTGCCCTTCCGGCAGTCCCAACCCGCCGTGGAATGTGGCCCACCCTTTTAGGTCTGCACCCGACCGCGCAAATTCGAGCACGGCGGTACCGCCGAAGCAGTACCCCATAGCCACGCAGTTATCCGTATTCAGCCCTTGCGCCTTGGCGGCATCAAGCGCGCCCTGCATCAAAGCCCGCATTTTTGGGCGGTCGGCATCCAGCATGCTCGTGCATTTCCGCTTATCCGCAAGTTCCGTGGGCCGGATCCCCGCACCGAACAAGTCTGCGCAGAACACCGAATAACCCATCCCGGCCAGCATGCTGGCCCGTTTAACCTCGTAATCCGTCAGACCGTCCCAGTCATGGACCAGCAACACCATCGGCGCCTTGCCTACACCCTTCTCAATATACCCTTCAAACCCATCTCCATCGACCTCGTACCGGATCACCTCACCGGCGAACACGCCGGAAGCCATCAGGCAAACTAATGCTGCAAACAACTTTTTCATAATAGATACCTCCCTTTTCAGAAAACGCATCATAGCTGTTTAAGCGAAACAGGCCATCGAAATATAATACTAATTAAGTACTGTTAATGGTTATATCCCGACCCGAAGGTGTTGACAAAAACCCCTAGCGAGGTATCATGTTTGGTTGGAGGGGGTGAGTAGCCATGACAGTCGCCAGCAAAGACCTTATCGAGGAAGCAAGATTCGCCTTGCACGGACGGATTCTGCGCTGTCCGCTGGGTGGAAATCCCAAAGACTGCCCGTTGCATGCGCTTCGCCTTCGTCCGGTCAATGAACGGATCAAATGGCTGGAGGCGAAAACCGACGAGGAAGTGGTGGCGTTGTATAACCAGCACAACGCCTGCCTCGAGTGCAAACTGGAAAACTACGACCACTAAACGGACGAATCCGTAAAGTCTATCCGTTTCCCTGTTGTACCTCGAATCCGAGAAACTCGCGGTTTTCAAAATCGTAGGGAAGCAGGAAGTTTTCGCCCGGCTCGAGAATATTGGGTGTGATGAAGAAAAGTACATCCATGTTGCGCACAACTTCGTGATGACTGGTGAACAGCCATTTAATAATCGGAATATGGCCCAGAATCGGAACGCTTTCCGTCTCAACCACCCTGCGCCGCGTTTTCAATCCGCCAATAATAAAGGTTTCGCCTTCGCACAGCGTGATCGTGGTGTGGGTGCGTGAAAGGGAGATGACCGGCCGGTTGACATTCTGCAGCGTCATGAAGCGCGATCCCGACGAAATTTCAATGTTGGATATGTCGAGCTGCACCGCCCCTGGATATTCCGGAACAATGGATGGCCGCACCTGCAGCTTCACTCCGACGCTCTTCTTCTGAACATTCAGCTTACCTTTGTCGTTGATATCTACATAAGGCAGCTCGTCGACGGTTTCGATGGAAACTTCGGTCTTGTTGAGCGCGACCCCGACCGGTCGCGTACGAATAACCGCCTCGCCGCGATCAAGGAGTGCGCGCAGTTGGGCCGAAATCACGGACGAGTCGACATTCATGCCGACCAGACTGATACCCAGACCAGGCATGCGGTCGGCAAAGCCAATACTTGTGGTTCCGTCGGAATTTTTGGAAAGCATGGCGACGGGTACCGGCGAAAAGCTTTGGGGGCCCAATCCGACATTGGCACCGTCAAAGGCACCGGAGGAGTCGCCCCCGCCCGCTCCGAGCGTGGAAACCCCGTAACTGAAACCCAGCTGGCGCGCCCGCTCCTCGTCCACCTCTACCACCAGCGCCTCGATGGCCACCATATGCCAGTCGGTCTTATCCTTGTAGCGCAGGTTCAGGGGCAGAACGGTTTCCTGCGGTGTGGCCGGTACAGCCTCGGCTACGGCCGCCTCGGCGCCTTCCGCAGCCGGTTCTTCGGCGAGTGCGCCGGCAGCAACAAAGCATGCCGCAACAGCCAGAGCCGGTACGATTCGGTACGGCATCATGCCTCATCCTCCGCCGCCGACGGGAAGTAGGCCTTGTACGGAGTAAGAATATTGGCCTTGACCAGAAAAACCAGTTCCTTGTCAACCGTGACGGTTCGCGTGCTCGAAAAGATATATTTAAGTAAAGGAAGCTCGCTGAGCCAGGGAATACCCCGACGCTCCTCCACCTGTTGAGTGGTTTTCATCAGTCCCGCGATGAACATCTTGCCGTCAGCCACGATAATCCGGTTCTTGATCGAACGTCGGTCCAGCGTCGGCACCCGCATCGGTTCGTTCTGGGCGTTCAACCCCACGTTCACGAAACCGGTCACATCCGAAACGTTGGTATCCATGGTCAGCAGAATCAAGTGGCTGTCGATTACCTTCTGCACACTGACGACGAGCGAAACACCGGCTTTCTGGTATTCGGTCACAGAAACCAGCCCCTGTCCAACCGCCTTGGCGGATTCGTAGGGAACTTCTGTCTCATTGCTCAACGTGGCGGTATAGGCCGGATCGGTTTTCATGTTGCCGAACTCGGACTCGGGTATCTCGGCGGAGGTGACCACGTTGTAGGGTCGACTGAGAATATGCACCGTCCCCGCCCCTTCCAATGCCTCGATGACGGCATCAAAACTGCCCGCCGATGTCTCGAGCTTATCGAAGAAAAGACGCGCCGCCGTGCTGAGCGGCTGATCGGGCGTGGTCACCAGACCACCCTCGCCGACATTTGAACCCCCTCCCGGATTGCGTTGATAGGCAACAGCAAAATCGACGTCCAGGGAACCGGAATGCTGCCATTCGAGAACGCAGGCTTCGATCCGCACCTGCGGTCGTTCCTGTTGGGCCTGAAGCGGGAGGGCAAGGGAAAAAGCCAGCACAGCCCCGAGGTATAACCTCTCGCACATGCTTTCTGTTCTCCATATCGCCATGGTTTTTCTATCAGTAATCAGTGATTCCAGCGTACGTCGACGTCATGGTCCACGATATTGTACAGATTGTCATAGTTGTCGGCCCGGGACAGGAACGTGCGCACCTCGCCCGGCCCGAGCGAGCCGATCCTAACATAATCGACATCCAGCACATTATCACCAACATCCCTATAAACGACCTCCACTTCAACGTCGCGCAGCAGTTCCCGGCCCTGGTTTCGGACGTTTCCGGTCAGGTTGTAGAACTGGATGTCGCCGCCCAGTTCGTTGACAGGATTGCGCGATGTGTAGGTATGCAGGTTGTAAACACGCACCGGGTGGCGTTCTACCTCCATCGACTCAAGGATCTTCGGATTGACCGGTATGGGCTTGCCCTGATTATCCAAAATCAGCTTGCCGTTGTTCAGCGTCCGCTCCTCATAGGTCGAAGCAATGTTACGGGCCTTGAAATAGTAGTCAATTGCCAGGTCATAATTGCCCAGCTTCCAGTGGGCGTCGCCGATCGCTTCCAGGACGCGCCAGTCGGTCGGGTGTTCCACAAGCAGCCTGCCCAGCTCGTCCAGGTCATCCTTGGCCTTTGCCGCCTCAAGTTTCTTAGCCGCCGCCGGCGTCGATTTCGACTTCAGCACGTCGATCTTCCGAATATAATCCTGGGCGTCGGCCACATAGGTCCCACGCGGATAGTCGGAGAGATAGCCGGCAAAAACACGGCGCGCATCGTGGTAGCTCGAAACCGAATAGAGGGAGACCCCTTGCCGGAAGATGATATCCTCTCGGATGCGGGTGTCGGGGTAAAGATCCCGCAGCGCTTCGTAGCGCGCAGCCGCCAACACGTACTGCTGGTCTCGAAAGGCCTGATCAGCCGCCTGACGCCTGTCTCGATAGGGCAGATCGTGCATCCACACACATCCTGACCCCAGTACGACAGCTGCACATAACCCCATATGTATGCCAGTTCGAAACATCTACAACCCCAAAATGAATTATAAGAACGTCAGGCCTGTCTTTATATTGCATACTAATTTTCAGACAGGCCTCAGTTGGTAATTTATAGCAATGTGGCGGTCGATGGTCATGTCACCTGTTTATGTGACGCGATACAGCAAACATCACTACGGCTGCCCGGAACCTGATACCGTTGTGCCTGGCGGCGGCATCCCGGCTGCGAGGAAAAAAATCAGCCCTCCGGCGTGTCCGTGTATAGTCTCTACTGGTGCCGCGGGCAGGGTCGGGTCGGTGCGGTCCGGGCAGGTTCCGCTATACCGGGCACAACGCCACGGTAAATTCAGCGCCAGCACCAAGGGTCCTACATCGCTTCCTCCCGATGATCCCTGCGCGCCGCCAGCCGGTTGTACAGCCAAGCGAAAACCGCGCCGCCGATGAGCGCATCAAAAAATCCGTAGACAAGCCCGATCACGCTTCCCAGCGGAGTGATCGTATAGCCGCGGTACAGCCGCCCAATGAGGGTCGGTTCGCCGGTTGCGCCATCGAAGAAAATGACCCACCACGTCAGCGCAAACAGGCCTAACCCCCAAACCAGGGCTGCCGTCATGGCAAACGCCTTAACATTTAGTTTCATTTCTCCCACCTCCGATTATAACGAGATCTACGCTTTATCTGGAATGTGCGTAGGTGCCTACCAGCTTTGCTTCGGAAAGGATGTGTCCCTGCATGGCATCGACCACCCGGGCCTTGGTGGGCGTTCCCATCCCTTCAAGCACAATGTCCAGGGCATACAGTTTGTGGATATAGCGGTGCCGCCCGATCGGCGGCGCCGGCCCGCCATAGCCCGTCCGCTTCCAGTCGTTCACCCCCTCGCCCGTTCCCGCAGGCAGTTTGCTCGACTGGATACCTTCCGGCAGGCCTCGGGTATCCGGCGGCAAATTGAACAGGATCCAGTGGACCCATGTCATGCGCGGCGCCCTCGGGTCGGGCGCATCCGGATCATCGACGATCAGCACCAGGCTTTTCGTACCGGCCGGGATTCCGTCCCAGGCCAGCGGCGGAGATATATCCTTACCGTCGGCGGTGTATTTGACGGGAATCGCCTCGCCGTCTGTGAATGCGGTTGATGAGATAATCATGGTACCCTCCTCGCTCACGGAGGTGGCGACCGGTCCGGCATAGAACGCGACAATCATCGAAGCCTGAAGCAGGACCCTGGCGGCACTGCGTCTTGTTGGAAACATCGCACACCTCCTCTTTACCGGCTTCGCCCGTAGCTTACACCCCGACCGATGACCTGCAAGGTTAATTGCACGCATCCTGGCCGTTCAAACCGGCAACTGATCGACGAGGGAGCCATTCGCGAGGGCGCCGGCTTTCAGCCATTTTGTGATGCTCCGTTTCATGATGGGCAGGCCTTCCAGCTCGATGCCGCCGTCGGCCTTAGCCTGGGCAAGCGTGAGCTCTCCGGACCATATCCTGCACATGGTTTTTGCATCGCTCTTAACGGTGATATCCACATCCCTACCGGGATGTGCCACACACAGTTCCCGCTCCTCCGCGCTGTCGATGACGATCCACCAGTGCGGATAGGTCTGCAGCTTGGAAAACGCAAAATGAGCCACCAGCGTTCCTCCGGGTATCTCATCGATATCCAGCCGCCGATAGAATTCCAGCATGAGCAGTTCGATATCGAGCTCATCGTCATCCATCCGGCTGCGGGCCCATTTGTGCCCCCAGTCCCCCATCCCCATCACAATAGGCGCAAGCTCCTTCCCGGCCGGCGTCAGATAATATTCCGCCCGCCGCTGCCCCGGCACCTTTTTCTTTATGATGATTTCGTCCGCTACGAGCTGGTTCAGCCGCTTCGCAAGCAGGGTCGGAGAAATCTGCGACAAACCGCGTTGAAGCTGATTGAACCGCGTACTGCCGCAGAGCAGTTCGCGGATAATCAATATGGTCCAGCGCTCGCCCAGCACTTCACAGGCCTTCGCTATCGGGCAGAACTGCCCGTATTGCATACGCATAATCCTCACTCCCCACTACATTATCTGTAGTGCATTGCTACATTTAAAGGCGTAGAGGACCCGCCCTGAACCGCATTAGATTCTCTCCAATGAAGCGAGGGACCGTCCCGCGCGAAACAACAAGAAGGAGTCCTAACATGCCAATGATAACAGTACAAGCTATCGAAAACGTATTCACCGATGCACAGAAGAGGGAAATCATCGAAAAAATCACCGATGCCATGGTGTCGATTGAAGGGCCAAACCTCCGCGATCTAACCTGGGTTAAAATCAATGAGATCAAGGAAGGCGACTGGGGCATCGGCGGGAAACCACTCACCGCCGCCGATGTTCACGCGCTGCAGCAAGGCTGAAATCCAGCAACCATTACGAAACGGAGATTAAAAAATGAATACGATGACCGAGAAACAGACCACGAACGGAATAGACACCGCAACCCAAGCAAAGATTATCGATATGCTCGGCAAGCAAAAGGAGCTGGCGAAGGTA
>JBNLDM010000141.1:0-20896 GCA_050304335.1 Pontiella sp. | reverse complement strand
ACCGGTCGGCACCTGCGAAGTCAAGAACACCGGTGGGTGGCAATCCTGGGATACCGAAACCTGCAAGCTGCGCGGCGTCAAAGGTCAGCACGACGTCTACTTCAGGTTTACAGGCGGCTCGGGCTACCTGCTCAACGTGTATGACTGGCAGTTCAAGAAGTAGGAATGGTTGAATGGGCGATATGTTCATGAACGAGCAAGCCACAACCGTAAGCTGGTGGCCGTTCAAACATCGCTGGAATGAAACGGCATAAAGGCCGGCGGGTAACCCTGAGCTGAATGTAAGAGGTGAGGTTTATGAAACGTTTTGTG
This sequence comes from Pontiella sp., assembly GCA_050304335.1. Classification (GTDB taxonomy): domain Bacteria; phylum Verrucomicrobiota; class Kiritimatiellia; order Kiritimatiellales; family Pontiellaceae; genus Pontiella. Next base: position 20,584 of record JBNLDM010000141.1, on the reverse strand, counting down.
ATAGGTCTAGTATCGGTTTGTGTGGTCAGTGCATTTGCCGATTCACCGGATTGGGAAAACGAAACCCTGATCGGGATCAACAAGCAGGCGCCGCGGGCCACGGGTGTCTCGTATCCGACACTGGAAAGTGCGGTCAAGGCCTATGCGATGAAACGGCCCGAAGACGCGATGAAGAAGTGGACGGACTCGCCATTCTACCAGACGCTCAACGGGGATTGGAAATTCAATTGGTGCAAGGAGCCGGACGACCGCCCCAGGGATTTCTACAAGCCCGGTTATAATGATTCCGATTGGGATACGATCGAGGTTCCCTCGAATTGGGAGATCAAGGGATACGGTACGCCGATCTACACGAACGTGCGTTATCCGCATCTGCGCGAACCTCCGAAAGTGATGGGGGTTGAGGAACAATGGATGACGGCGTTCAAGGAATCCAATCCGGTAGGGAGCTACCGCCGCACCTTTACGATCCCCGCTGGATGGAACGGCCGCGAAACCTATATCCACTTCGACGGTGTCGCATCCGCGTTCTATCTGTGGATCAACGGCAGGCAGGTGGGCTACAGCGAGGGCAGCCGGACGCCGGCGGAATTCAATATTACGGAATATCTTAAACCCGGTGAAAACACCCTGGCGGTGGAGGTTTATCGTTGGTGCGACGGCTCGTACCTGGAAGACCAGGATTTCTGGCGGTTGAGCGGCATCTTCCGCGATGTCTATCTTTTCAACACGCCCATGATCCGCATTCGCGACCTGTTTGTCTTAACCGACCTGGATGAAGCCTATCGCAATGCCGACCTGAATCTGACGGTAAGCCTTGAAAACATGAACAAGCGCGCGGCGCGCTGCAGTGTCCGGGCCACGCTGGTGGATGCCGAGGGATCAAGTACGGTGCTCGGCACCTCGGATCTCGTTTCGGTCGCTCCCGGTAAAGACACACCGATTAAAATCAATAAGAGGATCGAGTCGCCGCTGAAATGGACGGCGGAAACGCCAAACCTCTACACGGTTGTGGTGGAGATGCTCGATGCGCAGGGGCAGGTCCGCGAGGTACGCGCGTGCCGCCTCGGCTTCCGGGAGATTGAAATCAAGGATCAACAGGTGCTCGTGAACGGCGTTCCAGTGCTGTTCAAGGGCGTGAACCGGCACGAGCATGATCCGGATCGCGGCCAGGCCCTGGATATTACCTCCATGATCCGCGACCTCGAACTCATGAAGCAATACAACATCAATACCGTCCGCACCTGCCACTATCCGGATATGCCCATCTGGTACGACCTGTGCGATCTGTACGGCATCTTCATTGTCGACGAGGCCAATGTGGAATCACACGGCATGGGCTACGGCAAGGAAACCTTGGCGGCTGTTCCCAGTTGGGAACAGGCGCATGTGGACCGCAACGTGCGGATGGTGCAGCGCGACAAGAATCATCCATGCGTCATATTCTGGTCGCTGGGCAACGAGGCGGGAGGCGGATCAAACTTTGCGGCTGCGGCCCAGGCGATCCGCGCGATTGATTCTTCGCGGCCGATCCACTACGAACGGATGAATTCCGTGACGGACGTCGATAGTGTTATGTATCCCTCCGTCGAATGGTTGATCGGTCAGGGCAGGAGCAATTCACCCAAACCGCAGTTCATTTGTGAATACGCCCACGCCATGGGGAATTCCTGCGGGAACCTGCAGGAATACTGGGATGCGATCGAAACCTATCCCCGCCTGATCGGCGGCTGCATCTGGGACTGGGTGGACCAGGGGTTGCGTAAGTATACCGGCAGGACGCTGCCGGATGGCTCGAAGGAATGGTTCTTCGCCTACGGAGGCGACTTTGGAGACAATCCCAACGACAACAATTTCTGCATCAATGGCGTGGTGCCGCCGGACCGCGCCATCTCCGCCAAGCTGCTGGAAGTCGCCAAGGTTTACCAGTATGTGAAGTTCGCTCTGGACCAGGTGTCCCCGGAGTCGATATCCGTCAGGGTGTCAAACCAGTATTTCTTCACGAATCTGGAAGGGTATGGGCTCAAGTGGCAGTTGCTGGAAGACGGAAAGGCGGTTGCTGAAGGCCAATCCACGCTGGAGACGCTCAAACCCGGTCAATCCCTGGTCGTGTCCCTGCCCATCGTCAAGCCGGAACTCAAGCCGGGTACTGAATATTTCATGGACGTCACGCTCGAACAGCCGACGGAAACCCTGTACGCGAAGGCCGGCCATGCGGTCGCGTCCGAGCAGTTCAAGCTGCCGTACGATGTGCCCGCCGCGCCGCAGGCCGATCTCGATGCATTTGCGCAGAACGGCAGGATGCCTCCGCTCTCCGTACAGGACAACAGCCAGGCCGTCACGGTCAAGGGCGGGAATTTCAGCGCCTCCTTCAGTCGAAAGACCGGCTTGCTCGATTCGCTGCGGTATGGCGGTGTCGAGGTCATTTATAACGGCGAAGGGCCGGCACTCAATCTGTACCGGGCACCGCTCGACAACGACGGATGGCTGCGGAGGGCGGTACGCGACGGCGGTCTTGAGCATGCGAGCTATTCCGTGAAAAGCGTGTCTGTCGACCGTGACCTGCCGGGATTGCTGCGCGTCACCACCGTCAGGGAGGGACATCTTTCCGATGGCGTTTCGCTGGAGTACACGACCGTCTATGCGGTCTTTGCGGATGGATCGATTCAGGTGTCCAACGAGATCCGTTCCAAAGGGCTATCCCAGCTGCCGCGCCTCGGCGTTGCCTTCACCATGCCCCAGGGTTTTGATAAGATGACCTGGCTCGGCCGAGGCCCGCATGAAAACTATGTCGACCGGAAACGCAGCGCCGACGTGGGGCTGTATAGCAGCTCCGTGGCGGATCTGTATGAAAACTATGTGCGCCCGCAGGAAAACGGCAGCAGGTCGGACATTCGCTGGGCTGCGCTCACGAACGCGGAGGGCAAGGGATTGATGATCGTGACGGACGGCACGTTCTCCATCAGCGCGCTTCACAACACCGCGGCGGATTATGCCGCGGCAAGGCATCCCACGGATCTGCCGACCCGTGAAGAAGTATATGTCTGCCTGGATGCGGGCCAATCGGGGCTTGGCGGGAACAGCTGCGGCCCGGCGCCCTTGCGCCAGTACGTTGTAAATGCAAGCGACCAGATGCGGTTCGCTTATTCGCTGCGGCCTTGTTCCCTTGGCGATCATCCCGCTGAAAAAGCCCGTGTCCGGTATCCCGACTTCCGGGCCCCGGTCGTGACCCGCAACAAACAGGCCATGGTTTCGGTGGAGCCGTTCCAGTCCGGCGACATCACGGTGCGGCTCAACAATGGCGAATGGAAAGCCTATGCCGGGCCGTTCGAAATGGCCGACGCCGGTACGGTCGAAGCCCGTGTGGCCCTGGGTGCCGGATTGGGCAGCGATCCGGGCCAGGCCATGTTCGAAAAGGTTCTCCCGCTGCTCGATCTGGACAAGAGCCGGTGGAAGGTCGTCCATTACGACAGCGCCGAGGACCCGGGCGAGGGGCCGGCCGCCAACGCCATCGATGGCGATCCGTCGACGTTCTGGCATACCAACTGGTCGTCGAGCCGGGAACCCTATCCCCACGAAATCCAGGTTGATCTCGGCCAGTCGTTTAAGTTGGCGGGCTTTACGCAACTGCCCCGGCAGGAAAACCGCAATGGCCGGATCAGGGAATACGAGGTGTATGTAAGCGACTCTCCGTCAACATGGGGTGCTCCCGTTGCAAAGGGCTCGTTCCGGAACAGCGACCAGTTGCAGGAAGTACGCTTCGACCATCCCGTCCCCGGCCGCTATGTCCGGCTCGTGGCCCTGAACGAATGGAACAACGACTACTTCGCCTCTTTGGCGGAGTTGAATGTCATGGCTGTCAAGGAATAGGAGAACGATCGATGAAAATCAGGGAATGGATCTTTGGACTGGGTGTGATTGCGCTTTGCGCGGGATCGTTTGCCAAAGAACCGAAGCAATTCGAACTCCAAGGCAATCCGGTTTTCAGGGATGCCTTTACCGCTGATCCGGCGCCGCTGGTGGTCGGGGATACGCTGTATGTCTATGTCGGCCACGACGAGGCCGTGGATGGCGGCCCGTACTACAACATTACAGAGTGGCTCTGCTATTCGACCAGGGACATGAAGCGCTGGACCGCGCATGGATCGGTGTTGAAGCCGACGGACTTCAAGTGGGCCACGGGCGAGGCCTGGGCCTCGCAGGTCGTGGAGAAGGGCGGCAGATTTTATTACTATACGACCGTCCAGCACGGGGAACCCCATGTCGGAAAGGCGATCGGCGTGGCCGTTGCCGACAAGCCGACCGGTCCTTTCAGGGATGCGCGTGGTAAGGCACTTGTGATCGACTCGGATACGCCCAATAAACGGGGATGGAACGACATCGATCCGACGGTGCTGATCGATGACGACGGAACCTCCTGGCTGTGCTGGGGCAACGGCACTTGCTTCCTTGCCAAGCTCAAACCCAACATGATCGAGATCGACGGCGGGATTGAAGAGATAACACTCGAAAGCTATGTCGAGGGACCGTGGCTCCACAAGCGCGGCGACATCTACTATCTTACCTATGCCGGCTTCAAGGGCGGCTCCGAAAACATCCGCTACGCCACGGCTCCGAAGGTCACCGGGCCGTGGACGAATCGCGGAGAGTTGACGGGCAACGCCAAAAACAGTTTCACGATCCACCCGGGCATCATCGAATTCAAGGACCGGTGGTACCTGTTCTACCACAATGCCACGCTGACACTGGATGGACAGAAGGGGGCAACGGGTCGCCGCAGCGTGTGCGCGGACTATCTGTACTACACTGAGGATGGAGCGATAAAACCGGTCGTCCAGACAGTTGAGGGCATTGCCGTTCCTCACGCCACTGAAGAATAAATCGGAGAACCTAGGAAGCCAACCGGGGTAGGAATATGCATAAGATTGAATGTTGCTGGTTACTTGTTTCGCGAAAGCTGCGGACGCTTCTATTCAGCGCGGGGGTTGTTTGCCTTTGCTTTGGAGTACTCTACTCCTTTGCCGGCGAAGAGGTCTGTGTGCCATGTGGCCTGAAAGTGAATGTCACGGGCGAGTTCTCGCATCACAAGGAGAATGAGTCCGACCGGATCGGGGGGGCGGAAGATGGGCTCGATGCGTTCAGGGAAAGCATCGTGGGCGAGGACTTCGCCGTGACGGTCCAGAAACTTCCCGAAGGCCGGTATACGGTTGTGATCGGCGTGGTTGAAACCGAGTATGGCAAGATCGGCGACCGGCGGTTTTCCGTAGCCTGCGGCGATGATGTGCTCGAGGAGGATTTCGATGTTGTCAAGGAGGCCGGAAATCCGTGGAAGGTGGCCCATATAGTCGGCGAGGTGGAACACTCGGACGATACATTGCGGGGGCCGCTGAAGGTGCTGTTCAAGGCCATTAAAGGCGAAGCAAAGTTTAACTCGTTTGAAGTGCTCAATGCGGCGGGTGAAACCATGGTCGCTTTTGGTGCCCACGAAATATCCGATCCCTTTTCCGCCGATGCAACCCGGGTTGCGGAAATCGGTGGCCCGGTTGTCTGGAAAGATGCGGATCAGCCGCTGCAGGAACGGATCAATGACCTGATTCGCCGTATGTCGCTGGCAGAAAAGGTCGCCCAGCTGCAGAACGATGCACCCGCCATTCCCCGTCTGGGACTGCCCGCCTACAACTATTGGAACGAGGCGCTGCACGGGGTGGCCAACAACGGCTTTGCCACGGTCTTCCCGGAGCCGGTCGGCATGGCTTCGTCATGGAATCCGGAGCTGCTCCGGAAGGAAGGCGCGGTTATCGGCATCGAGGGCCGCGCAAAGTTCAACGACTATGCCAGCCAGCACAACGGCGATTCCAAGTGGTGGACCGGCCTGACCTTCTGGACACCGAACATCAACATCTTCCGTGATCCCCGCTGGGGCCGCGGGCAGGAAACCTACGGCGAGGATCCTTTTCTAACAGGCGAGCTGGGTGTTGAATTCATCAAGGGCATCCAGGGCGACGATCCAAACTACATGCTCGCGATGGCTTGTGCCAAGCACTACGCGGTCCACAGCGGCCTCGAACGGGATCGCCACCGCTTCAACGCCGAGCCTTCTGAGCGCGATCTGTACGAGACCTATCTGCCCCAGTTCGAGCGGGCAGTGCGCGACGGCGGCGTGGCCGGTGTGATGAGTGCCTACAATGCGCTGGATGGCATCCCATGCAGCGCCAGTACGTTCCTGCTGGATGATCTGCTGCGGACGCAGTGGGGCTTCGAGGGCTATGTGGTGTCCGACTGCGGCGCGATCAACGATATCTGGAATCAAAAGGCGCATCGCTATCTCGACACCCCGGAAGAGGCGGCGGCCGCCGCCGTGAAGGCCGGCTGCAACCTTTGCTGCGGCGGCGATTACAACGCGTTGGTGAAGGCGGTCCAGAAGGGCATGGTTACGGAAAAGGAAATCGACCAGTCGCTGTACTACACGCTCTGGACCCGCTTCCGGCTCGGTCTGTTCGATCCCCCCGAAAAAGTGCCTTATTCAAAATACACCATCGCGGACAACGATACGCCCGAGCACCGCCGGCTTGCACTGGAGGTGGCCCGCCAATCCATGGTGCTGCTGAAGAACGACGGCATCCTTCCGCTCGATCGCGCCAGGTACAAGCATATCGCGGTCATTGGTCCCAACGGGGCCTCGAAGTCCATGCTGGAGGGCAACTACCATGGATCGGCTTCGCAGCCGGTTTCGATCCTGGATGGAATCAAGGAACTGGCCGGCGCGAACGTAGAGGTCTCCTATGCCATGGGCAGCCCGGTCACGACCAAGCCGGGGCAGGCGGCCTGGAGCAAGCAGGACAACGATACGACCGAGTCCACCTCGAAGCTCAAGTCCGAAGCCCTTGACCTGGCGAAGAAGGCGGACCTGATCATCTATGTCGGCGGCATCACGCCGGCGCAGGAAGGGGAAGGGTTCGACCGCGATTCGATCGAGCTGCCCGAAGAGCAGGCAGAGTTGATCAAGGCCCTGCAGGCCACCCGCAAGCCGATCGTCATGGTTAATTGCAGCGGATCGGCCATCGCCCTGACGTGGGAGGACCGGCATTTGCCGGCGATCCTGCAGGCGTGGTATCCCGGCGAGGAGGGCGGCCGCGCCGTGGCTGAAGTCCTGTTTGGGGAGGTCAATCCCTCCGGCCATCTGCCGCTGACTTTCTACCGCTCGACGAAGGACCTGCCCGCGTTCGACGACTATTCGATGGCCAACCGGACCTACCGCTATTTCAACGGGACGCCGCTCTATGCGTTTGGTCACGGGCTGAGTTATACGACGTTCGATTACAAGCGCGGACAGTTGGAGTCTCCAGCGGTCTCCACCGACGGGACGGTGAAGCTGGCGGTCCAGATGGAAAATACTGGCAAAATGGATGGGACCGATGTCGTGCAGGTCTATTACCGCCACGTCAATTCGCGGGTACCCCAGCCGAAGTTGGCCTTATGCGGGTTTGCCCGGGTGGAACTGAAGAGCGGGGAATCGAAGGTGGTTGCGCTGGAGATTCCTGTTTCGCGCCTGCGGTACTGGGATACGGCCGCCAAGCAATACATTGTGGAACCGGGCGATTATGAATTTCTGGTGGGCGCGGCGTCGGACGATATCCGTCTGAAGCTGCCTGCGAAGATCGTGAACTAAAGTGGAGAAGCATTAATGAAAATAAGAGCTATGAAGTCGATGATTGCATGTGCCGTGATGGGCATTGCCGCCTGGTGCGGTGCGCAGGACAAGGTCATTCTAACACCGCCGGCACCGGACACGCCGCGCATCAACGGGCCGAGTGTCTTCGGAGTTCGTCCGGGCGCGCCGTTTCTCTATTCCATTCCGGCCACCGGGAAGCGGCCGATGAGCTTCGGCGTCAAGGAGCTTCCTGCCGGGCTCAGCGTGGACAGCAAGACAGGGCGCATCACGGGCAAGCTGGACAAGGCCGGCGAATATACGGTGACGCTGGGCGCCAAGAATTCCCTGGGCACGGACACCAGGGAATTCCGTATTGTGGTGGGGGACCAGATCGCGCTCACGCCGCCGATGGGCTGGAGCAGCTGGAACTGCTGGGGCGACGCGGTGAGCCAGGAAAAGGTACTCAGTTCGGCGCGGGCCATGGAGGAGAAGGGGCTTAGCCAGCATGGCTGGACCTACATCAACATTGACGATGGCTGGCAGGGCAAGCGCGGCGGCAAATTCAACGCCATCCAGCCGAACAAGAAGTTTCCGGACATGAAGGAACTCGCGGACGAGATCCACGGTCTCGGACTCAAGTTCGGCATTTACTCCGGTCCGTGGCGCGGCACCTACGCGGGCTACGTCGGCGGTTCCTCCGACAACAAGGACGGCTCCTACGACTGGGTGGAGGACGGACACGTCAATGAATTCTACAAACTCAAAACGCCCGACAACAAGCCCACCTGGATCAACTGGACCTTCGGCAGGTATTCGTTCGCCCAGCAGGACGCCAGACAGTGGGCGGAGTGGGGCGTGGACTACCTCAAGTATGACTGGTTTCCGAACGACGTGCCGCACGTCGAGGAAATGACAAAGGCCCTGCGCGCAACCGGCCGCGACATTGTCTACAGTCTCTCGAACACCGGCATCTACGACAACGCACCCGATTACGTGCGTCTCGCCAACGTCTGGCGCACCACCGGTGACATCAACGACAGCTGGGGCAGCATGAGCCAGAAAGGCTTTTCGCAGGATCGCTGGGCCGCCTACACCGGGCCGGGCCACTGGAGCGATCCGGACATGCTGGTGGTCGGCATGGTCGGCTGGGGCCCCAACCTGCATCCGAGCAACCTCACGCCCGACGAACAGTACACGCACATCAGCCTGTGGTGCCTGCTCTCCTCACCGTTGCTGATTGGTTGCGACATATCGCAAATGGACGACTTTACCTTGTCGCTGCTTTCCAACGACGAAGTGCTGGCCATCAATCAGGATTCCCTGGGCAAACAGGCCACGCAATTCAGCAACGAGGATGGCCGGATTGTCTATGCCAAGACCCTCGAAGACGGATCGTTCGCGGTCGGGCTCTTTAATCGGGGCGAATCCGAACAGACCGTTGCCGTGAAATGGGGGCCGTGGGGCAATCTTCCGACGCCGAACGGCGGGGAAAAATATGTGGTACGCGACCTCTGGCGGCAGAAGGACCTGGGCGAATTCCAGGGTAAATTCGAATCCAAGGTCGCCCCGCACGGAGTCGTACTGCTCCGACTCATTCCCGTGAAGTGATCGTGGTGGTCGATAAATCGGAGACAATGCAATGATTCGAAAATCTGCTCTCGTAGTTCTGGTATCGACATTGATGATATCGCTGGGTTGGAGCCAGGTACTCGCCGATGAAACGGCATCCCGTATGGTCGAAGACGGCGGTACGGGGCCTTTCCCTGCGATTATGGCGACGGACAGCACGCTCGCAACACACACGGTCTTCCGTCCGTCCGACCTGAATGCGTTTGGCCCGAAAAATAAATTGCCGATTATCGTGTGGGGTAATGGGGCGTGCGCAAATTCGCCGTGGGAGCATGTCAACTTTCTCTCTGAAGTGGCGTCGCACGGATTCCTGGTCATCGCTATCGGACCGATGCCCAAGGAAGGGGAGCGCGGCGGCGGTAAATCCACCGCGTCCCAGCTGGTGGATGCGATCGACTGGGCCATCGCCTGCAACAGCGATAAGACCAGCCCGTACTACCACAAGATTGATGTGAAGAAGATTGCGGTGAGCGGCATGTCCTGCGGAGGGCTCCAGGCGCTGGAGGTTGCGCCCGATCCGCGCGTGACGACGGCGGTGATCTGCAACAGCGGCATCATTGGCAACGGCGGCGGTTTGCCCGGCATGCCCTCGCTGAAAAAGGAGGACCTGAAAAAGTTGCACACCCCGATCATCTACATTCTCGGAGGGGAATCAGATATCGCCTATGGGAACGGCATGGACGACTTCTATCGGATCGACCATGTCCCGGCCTTTGCCGCCAACCTCGACGTCGGCCACGGCGGCACCTATGGTCAGCCGCACGGCGGGGATTTTGCCAAGGTGGCAACGGCATGGTTCCAGTGGCAGTTGAAGGGCGACAAGGCCGCGGCGAAAATGTTTACAGGCGATCCCTGCGGCGTTGCGCAAATGCCGGGCTGGGTTGTGGAAAAGAAAAAGATTCAATAGCAAGCGCTTATTGGAGAGGTGGAACGGGATGCAATATAGGTTTGGATGTGCCGGTGGATTCCGGTTGATGGTTCTTTTGTTCCTGGGTGCATGGGTTGTCGATCCAGCATCGGCACAACCGGTCAAGTCGGCCATGAAGGACAAGGCGGGGGTAACCGTTCTGATGGACTCCGGCGTGTTGCGGCTGGATGTCTGCGCCGAAAACACGCTGCGCGTCCGCTACACCACCGCCGACCAACTTCCGGAGAAGCAGGAGTTTTCCGTCATTCGGAAATGGGAGCCGGTTCCATTCGACTGGCGCGAAGGCGACGATACGCTGGTGCTTCGCACGAAGCGCGGCGGGGCCGCCATCGCCCGGGCCACGGGCGCACTGCGTTTCCTGGATGCCGACGGAAACCCCATCCTGCAGGAGCCGGAAACCGGCGGGCGGTCCCTGGAGAAGCGGGACGGGAAGCTGTACCGTGCGCAGCAGATCTTCCTTTCCCCGGAGAATGAATATCTCTACGGCATGGCGCAATGCCAGGATGGCATATGGAACTGGCGCGGCATGCCGATCGAACTGCGGCAGTTGAACACGCAGGCGGCGCTGCCGGTGCTGATGTCGAGCCGCGGCTATGGACTGTTCTGGAACAACGCTTCATGGACGGATTTCAATCCCGTCGACCACGAAATCCGCTTGTCGGGCGGCGACGCCGGGCCTGACAACGGACCGACGGCAACCGAGCAGCTGGGCGGACAGGTCGAGAAGGCGAAGGATGCAAAAGGCGGCCGGACCGGAACGTTCACGACCGGCGAGGCCGGGGAATATGTCTTCTTCGCCAGGGATGGCGATCGGCGCGGTGAAATCGGCATCGTCGTCAACGGGAAGCAGATCGCCGGCATGAAAAACATGTGGGTGCCGTACACGACCGCCGGCAAAATTGCCTTGCCCGCGAATACGGAATGCTCCGTGGAACTGCTGGGGGGCGGAGGCAGCGCGAAGCTCTATGCCCGCCCGCTCGGGAGCACGACCGTGTTCCGGTCCCATTATGCCGAAGACATCGACTACTATGTGTTCCTTGGTCCGGAGATGGACGACATCATCGCGGCCTATCGCAACGCCACCGGCCAAGCGCCGCTCTGGCCGAAATGGGCCTATGGCTTCTGGCAGTGCCGCGAACGCTATTCCAGTCAGCAGCAGATCCTCGACACCGTGGCCGAATTCCGCAAACGGCAGATTCCGGTCGACCTGATCGTACAGGACTGGCAATACTGGGGCCCGCATGGTTGGGGCGCCTATGAATGGGATGCGGGGCCCTATCCCGATCCGAAGGAAATGATCGATTCGCTGCACGACCAGAACGTCCAGTTCATGATCTCGGTATGGTCCAACCCGCAGGGCAAGGCCGGAAATGATTTGAAAGAGAAGGGCTTCAAGATTCCGGGAACCGATTGGGTGGACCAGTCCAATCCCGCCGCCCGCAAACTGCGTTGGGATTATCTCGACGACACCTTCTTCAAGCCCGGCACCGATGCCTGGTGGCAGGATGCGACGGAGCCCGGTGACGACGGAAACGGCATGGCCGGACACGAGGTGTTCATCGGCTCCGGCGACTTGTACCGCAACATCTACCCGCTGTTCGCCAACCAGACCGTGTATGAAGGACAGCGGGCGACCACATCCGACAAGCGTGTGTGCACCCTGACGCGCTCCGCCTTCCCGGGACAGCAGCGCTATGCCACAGCGCTGTGGTCCGGCGACATAGCGGGCAACTGGGAAACCTTCCGCCGCCAGATTCCGGCGGGGCTCAACGTCTGCCTGACCGGCCTGCCATACTGGACCACCGATTGCGGCGGTTTCTTCCGTCCCTGGGGCCAATACGAGTCGGACGACTTTGCCGAGCTGCTGGTCCGCTGGTTCCAGTTCAGCACCTTCTGCCCGGTACAGCGCATGCACGGCTACCAGACCGAAACCGAATTCTGGAAGTTCCCGAAGGCGATGGATACGATGGTGACCTACGACCGTTTCCGCTACCGGATGTTGCCGTATGTCTATTCGATGGCCGGCAAGGTGACGCACGAAAACTACACGATGATGCGGGCGCTTCCGATGGACTTTCGCGCGGATGCAAAGGTCTTTGATATCGACGATGAATACATGTTTGGCCCGGCGTTTCTGGTGAATCCGGTGACGCAGCCCGGGACTGAATCGCGCAGCGTCTATCTACCGGCGTCTACGAAGTGGATCAATTTCTGGACCGGCGGAACCGTCGATGGCGGAGCCCGCACGGAGGTGGCTGCTCCCCGGGAACAAATTCCGTTGTTTGTCCGCGCCGGCAGTATCGTGCCGCTTGGCCCGTACATGCAGTATGTCGATGAAAAACCCGCCGATCCAATTGAGCTGCGGATCTATCGTGGTGCTGATGGACGTTTTGCTCTGTATGAGGACGAAGGAGACTCCTACGCCTATGAAAAGGGCGTCTATTCGGTCATCCCGATCCAATGGAACGAAGAACAGCAGACGCTGGTCATCGGCAAGCGGAACGGGAAATTCCCCGGGATGCTCCACAACCGGACCTTCCACATTGTATGGGTTTCGTCCGGCCACGGGATAGGCATGGACCCGGTCGACAAGCCGGATGCTGTCGTGAAGTACACCGGCAAGGCGGTAAAGGTTTCGGTGAAGTAGGTGAATGCACTGCTGAAAAAGGTAGCCATGGTTCTGGCGCTGGGGCTGTTGTCGACAACCCTGGCGGATGAACTTATGCCGCGTCTCGTGGTGCTGACCGACATTGCACCGAATCATGTGGATCCGGATGACATGGAATCCATGATCCGGTTGCGGGCCCACGCCGACCTGTTTGAAATCGAAGCGCTGGTGGCAACCACGGGCTGGAGCAATACCGGCGGATCAAATCATGCGGAATCCACCTTTACTACCGTGAATGTGTCGGAATCATCCGGGTTCCGGTATGTGCGGGATCGCGTACCGAACGACGGGTGGGGCAACGTGGCCCAAGGCGAATGTCGCGGCTGTGCCTGCACCGAAGTTTCCGGAAACTGTACGCTGGTGTCCCGCGGTGCCGGACTGGAGGCTATTGTCGAGTCGGATACGCAGGTCAATCGGTTGTGGAACGCTTCCGCCCATGCGGATACTTACAGCATTAAGCGCTCAACCATCAGCGGGGCGGCCCATGTCGTAAAGGCCTCGAACCTCACGACCACCGCCTATAGCGATACAACGGGCCTGACAGCAGGTGCGCGTTATTATTATGTGGTTTACGCAATGAATGTAGGCGGTGCAAGGGGAGGTTCGACGGTGGAACGATTATGACGATCAGTGTAGCGAGTTCGGTGCCCGGTCACGCCTATCAGATCTGTGCGACGGAGAGCCTGGTTTCGCCGGATTGGCAACCGGTCGGTACGGAAATGCCGGGGATTGGTTCAGATCTGATTATCCCTATTCCCATAAACGGCGCGTTGCCGCACTGCTTCTTCACGCTGGAGGTTCAGCGGCAGTAGGGTTTCTGGATTCCAGGTTTCGATTGTGCCTCCGCTTTTCAGGCTTGAACCGGAGGTCCGCTTTGTAACGGAGGTAATGATGTTGTTTTTTCAATGGAAGTGGTTCCGAGGTGTCATCGCATTGTGCATCCTCACATCTGCAGTGCATTCGGCGCATGCGTATGAAGGCATGGAAACGCCCCGGCTCCATGTTGAGGGTCGTTTCCTCAAAGATCCGAGCGGGAAAAACGTGCTGCTTCATGGCTGGATGCAGCCGACCGCCAGCTGGTTCAATGGCGCGGGGCGATGGTACAGCGACCCGACGGACTGGACCAACCCCTCGAATGTATCGGGCTTTTTGAACTATATGAATGCCGCCGCAGACCTGATGTCCGACACCAGTCCCCGCTATGGGCGGAATTACGGCTGGCATTGCAGCTTCGTGCGGGTCAACACGGATGCGGTCGGCGGCTGGACCAGTCAGTCGGGATTGGTTGACCCGGTTCAGTTTGATGCATGGATCAATAATTTTCTGGTGCCCTATGCCAACCATCTCAGTTCCCGCGGGCTCTATCTGGTACTCAGTGCCACGGGACCGATGGTGGTCAATGTCGACGGCGACGGTGCCCGCAACGCAAGCCAGGGGACGCAGGCGCGTCTGCTGACGTTTTGGGAAACCGTAGCCAATGCACCGGGCGTTAAGAATGCCGACAACATCATGTTTGAGCTGATGAACGAGCCGGTCCTGATCGAATCCTCCCCGGGCAATGGCGACTGGGGCATGCAGAGTCCTGTCTATTTTGAAGCCTTTTCAGAGTGGATGCAGCCCGTGATCGATGTGATTCGGGCTACCGGTTCGGACCATGTGATCTGGGTTCCCACGCTGGAATGGCAGGGTTCGCCACAGCAATGGGACCAATATCCCTTCAGCGGAACCAACATCGGCGTTGCGGTGCATTATTATCCGGCATATGGCGGAGTGCGCGACGATGCGACGGCAGTACAGAACCTGTGGGATTCGAGTTACAAGCCGGCGGCTGACCGCTGGCCTATGATCATCACGGAAATGTCCTGGTTTGAAACCCCGGGCGACCCAAACAGCCTGGTATATGGACACACCGACGGGTTCGGCCGCGCGATCCGTAATGCCATCGATGAGCAGGGCAATGTTTCCTATCTGGTGGGTTTTATCGGCGACCTGCTCGACGACCTGAATGATGCGCGTCCAGCGGATTGCCTGCTAAGCGTGCGGGAATGTGCCCAGGCCTATTTCGACTGGCTGCCCGGCTACATCTGGGCAGCACCCGGCTATACCGAGCCTGTAACGCCGGGAGAGCCGGAGAACGGATTGTCCTATCGGTATTTTGAAGGCACGTGGAGTGCACTTCCTGATTATGATGGGGTGACGCCGATGGAGCAGGGCCTATGTGCAAATTTTGATGTGAGCACTCCATTGCGTGCCGACGGTTTTGGATATGTGTTCGAGGGCTATATCGATATTCCCACCAACGGAACGTACACTTTTTATACGACCTCGGACGATGGCAGCAGGCTATACATCGGACCGCCGGTCGTAGTGGACAACGACGGGATTCACGGTATGGTGGAGGCCTCGGGCCAGATCGGCCTGAAGGCCGGCCTGCACGCCATCCGGGTGGAGATGTTCGAGCGCGATCAGGGGCATGGGCTGGAGGTCCGCTGGGAAGGACCGGGGATAGCCAAGTCACTGATCC
The DNA here is from genome assembly GCA_050304335.1 of Pontiella sp. GTDB lineage: Bacteria > Verrucomicrobiota > Kiritimatiellia > Kiritimatiellales > Pontiellaceae > Pontiella. Next base: position 5,184 of record JBNLDM010000141.1, on the reverse strand, counting down.
CTGACCACGCATTGTATCGCGACATTACGCCGCCGTCTCCGCCGGATGGCGTAACGGTGTTGCCGGACGATGGAAAGGTCTGGCTGGATTGGAACGACAACAGCGAGCCGGATCTGGTGGGCTACCACGTTTACCGTTCGCCGACGTCAGGCTCGGGCTACCAGCGCTTGAATGGTCCGCTTCCCGTTGAATACCTCACGGTTTCGGATTATATCGACCGGTCGGTAGTCAACGGGCAAACCTATTTCTATATGATCACCGCCGTGGATGCCTCCGGAAACGAGTCGGCTCCGTCGGTTGAGATCAGTGATGTCACGCCTGCAGCCGGCGGCGGCAGCGGCAGGATTTTGCGGGAATGGTGGGAAGGTATTGCCGGGACTTCGGTCGGCTCGCTGACGTCAAACCCGAACTATCCGGATCAGCCGACCGGCAGCGATTATCTCGACGCGCTCGAAGGGCCGATCGACTGGGCGGATGACTACGGCACACGTATCCGCGGGTATCTGCATCCTTCGTTCGATGGCGCGCACACCTTCTGGATTGCCTGCGACGATAACTGTGAGCTGTGGTTGAGTTCGGACGATGATCCGGCGAACAAGGTCAGAATTGCCTATGTACCGGATTGGACGGGTTCGCGGGATTGGACCAGGTTTTCGCAACAGCAGTCGGCTTCTATTTTTCTGACGGGCGGGCAACGGTACTACATCGAGGTGCTGCATAAAGAGGCAACCGGTGGCGACAACATTGCGGTGGCCTGGCAGCGTCCCGGCTTCGGTCGCGAGGTTGTTTCCGGATCCTATCTGTCCCCCTGGCCGCTGGCTGCGCCGGCGGATCTCATCGCTTCGGGAGGATCACCCGGCCGGATCCACCTGTCCTGGTCGCCGGTTGACGGTGCGGACAGCTATACGGTAAAACGCGCGTCGGTCTCCGGCGGACCGTATACCGTACTGGCTTCGAATGTCGTGCCTGCCGGATACAGCGACTCCGATGTTGTTGAAGGGGTATCCTACTACTATGTCGTCAGTGCGGTCTCCACGCATGGCGAAAGCCTGGACAGCGCTGAATCCAGAGCCACGCCCGGTATCCTGTCCGGATTGGTCATCGGCACGCCCGGTTCGTGGGGCGGAAACCCCGATACGACCCGGGATGCTGCATTCGACGGCAATCTCGGCACCTTCTTTGATTCGGATCTGGGCGTGGGTGGCTGGACGGGGCTCGACCTCGGCGGCGGCGCGGTGATTGCTCAGATTCGCTACGCTCCGCGCAGCGGCTGGGGAAGCCGCATGGTGGGCGGGAAGTTCCAGGTGTCCAGTACGCCGGACTTCAGCAGCGATGTGGTCACGCTTTATACCATAACCTCGGCGCCGCCCGGAGGTACGTTCACGACCCGTGCGGTGTCCCATGCCGGTACCTATCGATATATCCGTTACTACGGCCCGGCAAACGGGTATTGCAATGTGGCTGAAATCGAGTTCCGCGGCAGCGTAGGGTGGCTGATGGCTCCTGTCGATCTGGCCGTCGTACCCGTCTCTGCTTCGCAAATCGATCTGTCCTGGACGGCGTCCGAATATGCGGAAAGCTACAACGTGAAGCGTTCGACGACCAGCGGCGCACCCTATGAAACCATTGTGTCCAATGTGGTCGCGTTGACCTATAGCGACGTCGCGGGCCTGAATGCCGGAACCCGCTACTATTATGTGGTGAGCGCCGTCAACGCTGGTGAGGAAAGCGAGCATTCCGGAGAAACAAACGCGGTGCCGTCGGCGATGATCTCTGCGGATGAGTACTTCATTGCCGACCATGCCATGGCTGGCGGAACCAACCTGACCCTCACCGTCTCGAATTCGGTGCCGGGACACGCCTATCAGTTCTGGGCCAGCGACGATCTGGTTGCCCCGAATTGGCAGCCAGTGGATATCGGTCAGGCGGGCACAGGCTCAAATCTGCAGTTTAATATTCCCGTGGATGGCTCATCCACCAACCGCTTCTTCAAGCTGGATGTACAACGTCAATAGCAAATGCTTAACGAGAGGAATAACGAAGATGAAACCAATCATGACATTGCATCATAAATCCTTAGGTTCGCTTGCCATATGGTGTATAGCCCTGCTGGCCATGGGCGTTCATTGCCGGGCGGAACCACCCGCGACCGGCGACGGAGCGGTAACCGTGTCGAGTCCGGAAGGAAGCATGAAGGTCGTTGTCCAGTCCGATGCTTCCGGCAGGCTTGGGTGGTCGGTTGAGCGCAAGGGTAGAACGGTTGTTGAATTTTCACCCCTGGGCCTGACGGTCGACGGGCACGATCTGGGCAAGGGGGTGTCGATAGGTAAACCGCAAAGCCGCGGGATCAATGAAACCTATCCAATCTATGGCAACCATTCCACGGCCTTCAACCGTTGCACCGAGACCGCGATTCCCGTGATCTCGGATGGAATGAAGTACGTGCTGGATGTCCGGGCGTACGACGACGGCGTTGCCGTTCGGTATCGCGTCGATCTCGATGATGTCCCGCACACCATCGCCGGCGAGACCACTGCGTTCGCGCTGCCGACCGATGCGAAGGCGTGGTGGGAGCACTATGACCAGAGCTATGAAAAACCCTGCGAGTCGGGTTTGCTGTCAGGCATTCCCGAGAATGCCCCGCTGTCGCCGCCGATCACCTTCGGACTCGGTGACGATTTGTATGTTTCGTTGTCCGAAGCCAACAACGACTGCTTCCCCGACATGGGACTGGTCCGTCACGGCAGCCTGTTGCAGCCGGTGTATCCTGCGTCTGTCGATGGCTGGTCTCATCAGGGCTCGATCATCACGCCGTGGCGCGCGGCCATCATCGTCGAGGGGCTCAACGCGTTGGTAAACAGCGACCTGATCACGAATCTCTGTCCGCCGCCTTCGAATGAACTGGCCAACGCGAAATGGATCAAGCCCGGTCGCTCCCTCTGGCAGTGGTGGGCCATCGGCGCTCCCCGTCTGGAGGATCAGCATGATTGGGTTGATGCGGCGAAAAAACTGCACTTTGAATATTACCTGATCGATGACGGCTGGCGGAACTGGAAGGCACCCGGCAAGGACCAGTGGGAATGTCTCGAGGATGTGATCGACTATGCCAGGAAGCAAGGCGTGCAGGCGTTGGTGTGGGTGAACTCCAGTGAGATGCGCACCGCCGCTTCGCGCCGCGCCTATCTGGAGAAGGTGGCGGCCATCGGGGCCGCAGGCATCAAGATCGACTTTATTCCACCCTGCACGGCCGAGATTACCCGCTGGTACGAGGGCGCACTCAAGGATGCCGCCGAGCTGCACCTGCTCTGCAACTTCCATGGATCCGTCAAGCTCACCGGCCGGCAGCGCACGTGGCCGCATGAACTGACTCGCGAGGCTGTGCGCGGCCATGAATACCACATGAGCCGCTACGGCAGGGTTCAGGCCGCCGACCACGACACGATCGTGCTGTTCACCCGGTTCCTTGCCGGCCCGGCAGATTATACACCGACGGCGTTCGATCCGAAGGAAATGGTCGGCTATACGTGGGCCCATCTATTGGCGCAGGCGGTGGACATGACATCGCCGCTGCTGCATTTTGCCGGCAACTATCAGGACTTTATCGGCAACCCGGCCGAGGATCTGATCCGTCATCTTCCTTCAACCTGGGACGAAACGATCGTTCTACCCGGCAGCGAAATAGGAAAGACAGTCGGCTTTGCCCGGCGACGCGGCGACAGCTGGTTTATCGGTGTGCTTAACGGCGGCGAAGCCGCCACGCTGCCGGTTGATCTGACCTTTCTGGGAAAGGGGGCCTGGAAGGCCAGGGTATTTGCCGACGACCCCGACGATCCCGCGACGTACCGGCAGGCTGAAAAGACCGTCACCTCCCGCGACCGGATGGATGTTCCCATGAGCCCGCGTGGCGGACTCGTCGTCTGGATCACCAAATAGGACGGTTTGAAAAATGAGGATATGCGCGTCATGAAATATACAGTAATCATCGCCTGCCTGCTGCTGGGGGCTGCAGTCTCTCCTGCCCAGCAAACCCTGGTTGTTTCACCGAACGAGGAAATCGCCGTGGCTCTTTTCAACCGCGGAAATGACGATTCCGGAGAATGGTTTCTCTCGGTGGGTTGTTCCATTGGCGGAAAGAAAGGAACGGCCATTCCCGACATCAGTCTTGGGCTCGTTCGCAATGATCAGGCGTTCTCAAAGCAACTTGAATTCATTGCAGCGGACAAGCCGGTCACCATCAACGAGCAGTATGCGGCTGTTCACGGTAAGCGTCGCAATTGCAGCAATACGGCCAGCGAGGTGGTCGTACATTTCAAGAACCCCGATGAAAGCAGGCTGGATCTGATCATCCGCGCCTACAACGATGGCGTGGCCTTCCGTTATGCGTTTCCGGAGGGCGAGGGGACCTATGTGGTGAAGGATGAGCTGACGGCCTACACGATTCCGGGGGATGCAAAACGCTGGATACAGAAGTGGATTCCGTCGAACGAAAATCTCTATACCACCATGGAGGACGGCGATTCTCAGCAGGAGTGGGGCTATCCGGCGCTGTTTAACGTCGGCGGTGAAGACGGTTGCTGGTATCTGATTCATGAGGCGGATGTGGATCGCCGTTACTGCGGCTCCAAGCTCAGTAATAAGGCCGATAAAAACCGCTATAAAATCACCTTTCCAGATCAGCGCGACGGAAACGGGCTTGGCGAATCGCAGCCGACCATCAACCTTCCGTGGGAGTCGCCGTGGCGGGTCATCATGATGGGAAGCCTTTCCGATATCGTTGAATCGACGTTGGTGAAGGATGTTTCCACGCCGTCAAAGCTTGAAAGGACGGACTGGATCAAACCGGGCAAGGCTTCATGGAATTATTGGTCGCACAATCATGGAACCAGGGATTTCAAGGTGGTCTGCGAGTTTGCGGATCTGGCCGCCGAGATGGGCTGGCCGTACACGCTGATCGACTGGGAATGGGATTCCATGGGCAACGGTGGAAACCTGGAGGATGCGCTGAAGTATATTCAGTCGAAAGGTGTAAAACCGCTGATGTGGTATAACTCCGGCGGACCGCATACCTATGTGCCGGCCACGCCGCGCGACCGTATGCTGACGCATGAATCACGCATGAAGGAATTTGCCAAGCTCAAGGAACTGGGTGTGGTCGGCGTCAAGGTCGATTTCTTCGAGAGCGAG
>JBNLDM010000140.1:0-25480 GCA_050304335.1 Pontiella sp. | reverse complement strand
GCGCTCAGGCCGATATAGTTTTCATTATCCGACGACCAATTGAAGGTTTGCGTCGTGGCTGCACCACTGTTGATATCGACTGGATTCCCGTTGAAGTAGACTGAAACCGTTACAGCATCGGAAATGGAAAATCCATCACAGGAAAAATCGGCCCGCAAAGTGCCGCTGGTGGCGCCAACCGAAACGGTCGACACCAGCAGCCCATCCCGCCACACCTTCACATTGCCGTCCATATCCAGTTCCACGAAGCAATCGGATACGCCCACCGCGTTGGCGGCCTTGCCACGAAATGCAATTCCGGAAGTGGCGTTGATGTCTTCCCCGGCCGCGGCTTCGTCGCGGGAAAGCCCAACGCCAAACCCACAGTAGCGGTTAGCGGAATCCGTCGTGGCCGAATTAATGTCAATCACATTCATCTGCACTGAAAATCCGCCGGCAGCCACAATCTCGGGATCAATGAAGTTATGCATAATTCCGTTTTCCGACATACCGAAGCCCACCGCCATCTGCAGCCGACCGGAAAGCACCTGTATGGAATCCGCCGTGCCGCTGCCTTCATACCCTTCGTAATAGAGGCCGTTGTCCGACGCAACCAGCAGGCCGCTCATTCCATCGCCCAGCATGTCCGCATCATTCCCGCCAAGCCGCTCAAACGAATCGACGAACAGCGCCGTCGAGCCGGGCCGGGGCGTACGCTTCGCCGGAATGGGAAGCGAGGAAAGATCGTACGTCATGGGGTTGCCTACTGCCCCGACGTTCAGCATCTGGAAGCCGGAATCCTGATTCTCCCGTCCGTTGTAGAACCAGGAGGATGACGGAGCGGTGTAAGGCGTATAATGATCCAGTATGCCGTCCTGCTTGAAACAGACCTTCCCGCTGGTGTTCAGCTGGATGTTGTTGGCCTTTACCAGATCCACTTCAAGCGGCTGGTCGGGAAATTGGCTGTTGTTCCCTTGGGTGTTGATCCGCCAGATGGTCATTCCTTCATCTGGAATCCCTGCACAGTAGAGCAGGTTTTTCGTGTAGGGTTTCATGATGAAGTATTCGGTTGGGTGGGCGGCGTCATAATAGACATACGCACTGTACGGATCGGTGGAATTCATTTGGAGAGTGCCGTCCAGACCAATCACGTTCTGCAGGTCAAGCCAACCGTTGCGGTAAAGGAGATAAGGGTTGGGCAGATTACCCGGCCCGCCGCTCATGATGCCCCATGTTCCGGTGTTTTGTGTACTGCCGACATAACTGTACATATCCGGCCAACGCGCCGCCATGTGCCCGTACTCGTGAATCATTGTGTTCGGAGCCAGGGAGTTTCCATCGGCCGTGCAATAGCGGCCGAAAGTTACCCCGCCGAAAACATTGTTGTTTGCAATGGAGCTGGAGTGGTGCCACATGCCCTGCGACCAGGTCTGCGGATGCCCCGAATACATGACGGACAACAGCTGAACCGTACCGTCGCTGTCAATTGTCAACTGGGAAAAGTCAAACCCATCATCTTCCAGCTGCTGAAGTGCCATCCGCATGATTTCCTTCGCCCCGACGGTGTAGCCCATTGCCTCATATTCCGCGAAGGTTTTAGGAGCGCGAAAGATACCCTTCACAATGGAGACCACGTCGTATGTCCCGCCGGAGACGTCTTGATAGTAGGTGCGCAGTGAACGGGCCATTCCGCTGGCATTGTAATAGTTCTCCTTATTGCACATATCGTCATATTCCAGCAGGGAGAATGGAGCGGGCGCATCCGAAAAATCGACCACCACCACCAAACCGGTAACCGCACCTGAATACGGCGCAAGATTGGACTTGCGGGAAGGTAGCGCCGCACTCGTGGCTGCCGCGGCCATCGGAACTGAATCGGCAACAGACTTAACCGACATAGAACCGTCATCGGTATAATCTCCGACCCCCAGCTGCTTCCTTGCATCGCGCACCTTCTCCAGCAGGCGCGTTGTCGGCAGACGGATACTTTTTTCACGCTCGATTGCACCCGTTGCAGCTATCCTCGCTCCCGAGCCACCCGCCACATCGAGATAACGTTCCTTCGTTGAAACCAACTCACTGCCGTCGACAGAAAGCTCCGCATAACAGATCCATCCGGTATCCGGATCCCGGATAACGGTATAACCGTCTGGCGTTTCACCCCGCATATAGAATTCATCCCCGAACAGCACCACCGGCACTTCGGTGCCGTCCGGTTGCTCAAAATCAAAGGTTTCCCCAAAAATCGGTGCAGCCTGAAGGGTTTCAGCCCACCCCCCCAGCAAAAAGAGAACTAACCCCCATTTTAGATATTTACTCATCTATTTTTTTCCTTAAGTAAACCGTTCTTTCCGATTGATAAGATACCGTTCCACACTCGAAGGCTCTTCACGGCATTGGTCCAGCAGCCCTCCCCAGTTCGAGGGGGCCACGTAGACACCGTTCTCGCACACCAGCATGTCCCCATCCTTGGTGTTGTAATAAAAGTCTCCGTTCGTACGAACGGTCATCGTGAAAAGAATCAGCGTATCCACACCGGAAGATCGGAATACGTCAATCTGATCATTCACGCTTAAGCCGTCATCCGGATGGCCCAGTCGGCCGGCGCAAAAAACGGCCGACGTCGCCGCCGCGGTGTCCAACGGACAGATTACCAGCTGGAACAGCATAAACCCGCCCAGACACCATAATACGTCTCTATGCATCCTTGTCGTTTTCACTCCGGCTCCTTCGGCCTTTACTCCGAGCCTGGGAGAGATGGCATCCCCGCAGATTCCACAAACCCAAAATAGATGTGTATGCTACGCAGAATTCGAGGGACGTCATGTCCCCAATACTATTGACAATGAACACCGTGTGGCCGGTGCACCCGATGCAACCCCATCTATTTGACAGCAATGGCTAACTCCAACCCTTTGGACAGGTCGTCGTGCGAAATGAACATCCGGTCAAGAATATCGGTTCCATAACGGATTGCCTGAATATGCCGTCCTTCTCCATACCTCCGAATGACACACGGCCGGGAGGAATCATTTAGATACAGCTCCACCCGATCGAAAACCGGCACCGTTACAATGTATTCCGGATCGGCCGGAGAATAAGGGTATAGGCCGATGGCGTTGAAAACATACCACGCCGACATTTCCCCGCAATCATCCATCCCGCAGAGCGCCAGCCCGTCTTTTCCCATGCCATAAAAACGATCCATGATCTCATCCAGGATCTTCTGAGTTTTCGGTTGTTGACCCACAAAATAATAGAGGTATGGGAAATTGTGATCCGGCTGGTTCCCATGACAATACTGCCCGATAAAACCGGAAATGTTCCGGGCAATATGATTTGGATTCCAGGGCTTTGAAAACAGGGTATCGAGCTGGTCTTCAAACGCCGCTTTATCCTTATAAAGCCCAATCAGCCCCTCAGGATCCTGAGGCACGAAAAAGGACGACTGCCAGGCATTGGCTTCGCGATACATGTAGGAATAATAGGGATGTTCGGCATCAAACCGACTCACCCAGTCGCCGTTTTCAAGCCGGCCGCGCATCAGGCCGCTGGAGGGATCGAAAAGATTCCTGTAATTGCCGGAGCGCGCCATCAGCATGTCATGGTTTTCCTGGTCCCCCATTTCCTTGGCGAGCAGCGCCAAAGCATAATCGTCATAGGCATATTCCAGCGTTTTAGTCACCCCCGCCTTGGCATCCGTTTCGACCCCGGGATGACGGACCTCCGGTGTGGAAATATATCCTTTTTCGATATATTCCATGATATGCGCCCGGGGACCACCCGGTTTGGTTGCATTGTTCAGGAGCTCTTGATACGCCTGCTGAACATCAAAGTTCCGTATACCACGCAGATATGAACCGGCAACGAATACCGCCGCATGGTCCCCATGAAAATAGGTGGGCATGAATCCGTCTCTTTTACCGTAATGAACCAGCGACTGAATAACATCGGCGGCCACATCGGGAGTAAGCATGCCCAGCAGAATCAGCTTGTTGCGATAGGTGTCCCACAGCGCCGGCCGCGTGTAGAGCCTGAATTGCCTGTTATCTTCCTCGCCGCGGGAACCGGGAAAATCGCCGTTGAGATCGCTGCGCAGTGCCGGCCAGAGAAAAGAACGGTAGAGCGAAGAATAGAACAGCTCCTTCTCGCGATTTGATCCCCCCTCCACCTTGATCTTTGAAAGCAGTGTTTCCCAGGTCATCAGCGCATCCCGGCGAGCCTGATCAAAGCTTTTACCTTCAAGTTCCTGCAGGTTTTCCTTCGCATTTTCCACACTGACCAGAGAGATCCCGATTTTCATCTCCAGCGGATAGCGGGCATCCTGAAAGCGGACAACCGCAAGTCCGTCATTATTGTCGATGCCTTCAATTCGGTGATTCACCATCGCATAAAAGAAAACCTTTTCGGACGACGCGCGCTGAACGCCTTTGAAGGCCTTGGGTCCGTCCTGATCGATCTCCCATCCATGAATTCTCTCATTCGACCTGGCCAGGTTCACCACCAGCTTTTTGTCGTCATTATTCTTGTAGGTATATCGATGATAGGCGCACCGCAAGGAAGTCGTAAGCTCCGCATTGATTTTATAGCGCTCGAGATAGACCTGATAATAGCCCGGATGCGCGGACTCCTTCGCATGGTTGAAACCGGAACTGAAATCATCGGGATCAACCTTCCCCGAAGCGGGAAGAACCGGCAGGTGGCACCGGTTCCAATGCCCCTGGTTGGTATGCGCAAAGCCCTGAATAGTCTTGTCTTCATACTGGTAACCCGACCCCGTACCGAAACTGGTAATCGGACTTAGCTGGACCATGGCATTCGGGAGCGCGGCACCGGGATAGGTCAGGCCGGCCCACACCCGCCACGGCGCACGGTACCCGATATCGTCCGGATCGGTCAGAGGCGCCGTCCCGATAAATGGATTCACGTAGGAAGTCGCCGGAGGGGCCGCACTAGCCCCGCAACCAATTCCGACCAGCACGATGTACAAAATCGTTTTTTTCATCATTCCTGTTTTTCAGGGATTGAATTGACTCTCATTAGGCTGTCTCCGGCGCATCATCCGTTCCAGTCAACAGCCACTCTTGATTGTTCCGCTCCGCCCGATACTCCACATTTACCATGAAACCACCCTCCGGAACGAACCCTCTGCAGCGCGTGCCTTACTCGCGCATTGAACGGTTTTATAGCTATTCCCTGGAAATTGATACCGGCCATGGATTTTTCGGTTGTCTATGGGCTTAATCGATCGGGGAATTCCAACCCGTCAGCGGTACGGGGTGAGCACCATGACGAAACCACCACCTGGCTCCATGCGGGCGTTGACGATCTCCTCGTGGGTGATGGAGGATTTCTTCACGGCAAGCTTGGTTTTCTCGCCGGACACGTCTGAGAAGGAGACCGCGTTCCACTTGCCGGCGGCTAGAAATCCGAGCTTTATTTCGCGACTCATTGCCTTATCGGTTCCGTTGATCGCGGCAACATACCAGGTGTCGCCGGAGCGACGGGCCATCAGAGCGGCTTCGCCGATCTTGCTACCAGGAAGGACTCTGGTTTCATCCCACACAACCGGCTTGTTGCGGATGAAGTCCAGCACCTCGGGGGCCTGGGCCTTGTAGGACGGCGCGCTGTCCGCCCAATGATGAAGCAGTGAACTGTATTCCACGGCGGTGGCGAGCTGCGACCCGGCGGTGGTTCGTCCCATCGGTTCGGAGCGGAAGACCGTGGGCGTGAAGTCTGCCGGCCCGGTCACGAAGCGGGTGAAGGGCAGCGCGGCCAGGTGTTGGCGCTGGATGTTACCGCCCTGCTCCATGCCAAAGATCCCCTCGCGGGCCATCAAGTTGGGCCAGGTGCGTTCCTCTCCGGCGGGTTTGTTGGCGCCGTGGAAGTTGACCATGATTTTGTTGCGGGCCGCAATTTCTAGACAGGATTTGTAGAACGCCAGACGCTCATGGCTCTCGCTTTCCATGAAATCGATTTTCACGCCAACGGCACCGGCTTCGGAAACATTGCGCAAGAATTCCTCCCGTGCTGCAAGGTCGCGGATGCCTTCCCAGTGCTGCCACACCATGATCTTCACGTTTTTCTTTGCTGCGTAGTCGCAGACTTCCTTGAGGCTCTCCCATTCGTCGTGGCCGTTGCGGTGCCAGCCCATTCGGGGATCGCGCCACGGATCGTCAATGACATAATATGGACAGTTGAGCGATGCGGCATCGTCAACGAAACCCTGAATCAGTTCCCATTTCGCCGTGTCCCAATGGCCGAAGTTCCAGGTCCAGAACGCGCGGCCAGGCCTGATCCAATCCGCGTTCTTGCCTTTGGGAAAGAGCTTCGGATCAGGTGCCGGAGAAACGTTGTAAACGATGCTCTGGTTCACCAGCGCGTTTAGGTCGTCCACCGCGATGACGATGCGCCAAGGTGTTTCGATGTTTCCCTGTAGATTCCAGCCATTCGGGTCATCCTCGAAAAGGCCGGTGAAGATGCGGCCGCGAGGGCCGATGGTCATCCCGCTGTAGTCGAGATTGCTTGCCTCGGTGATGCAGGCAAATCCACCAGCTGGCAATTCGACGGTCAAGGGCATGGTCACCGGCCGGGAGGCGGCCGAGCCTTTTGCCGTGGTTGAGAAATAATTGGCCTCATAACTTTTCGTGTTGGTGTCGCACCAATAGGTAGCGCCATCCGGCACTACGAATGAGGTGGCCTCGCCGTTAACCATGCGCGTGCCGGTGCCGGGAACGAGATAGCGCCATGCCACTCCGTCGTCATAGGCCCGGATGTCGAGGGTCCAAGACTCGATGACGCCTTTGGAGCGCACTTTGAATTTCACTCCCTTGCATAGATCGTGCAACGAGCCCGGACCGATAGGATTCGCGTAGGTGTTGTCGGTGGAGTAGGATTCCGATGCTCCGAGTTCGACGTTTTCACCAAGATCCGCGCCATCAACCGTAACGCCGAGTGGAGACGGTTCGAGCACGGTCTTGCCGTCGCGACGGATGCCTAGAACAAGTCGGCCATCTGACACACCCACATACGCAGCCACTTTTCCGTCAGGGCTGGTGAGCGTATTGAAGGTGGCCGGAAACGCAGGGGCCGCTCCGGAATAATGCGGTATCGTCACGGTCCAACGAGGAGCCAGCACAGGAGCAACGCCAGTATATATGAAGCGGGCATCGCACCAATCGGCGTGATCGAAATTAATTCCATCGCCCCCATCGGTGACACGCAGCTCGATCTGCTTATATCCAGTCAGTTCCACATCCACATCCGCAGCCGTATCTCCCTTATGCATCAATCCGCTGTCGTAGAGCTTATTGTCATCGCCGAAAATCTGGAAAACCACGCTGCCAGGGCCATCTGCGGAATCGTCCGCGCCCACCTTGGCCTGGAATCGCAGCGTGGATTCCCCATCGGTCACAAATACGCCGGTACTCTGTGCGTGAACTCCGACCCCGCGCTCGTAAACCACTCCTCCGACGGAGAGGGGTTTGTCCGATATGGATTTGTTGGAGCGCGCGCTGGAATAACCGCAGGTGATTTCCCCGACTTGGAAGTCGTCGAGCCATGCCTCGCGTGCGAACGAAGTAGAAAGAGAGAATGCCATGAGCACGACTCCGAGGACCAGACGGTGGCGAACGGGGGTGCGAATTGATAGAAAATCGCTTTTCAGACGATTGGTGCACGTCACGAATAGATCCGTCTTCAAGAAGCGGTTTTCAGATGGTGATTCTGTCATCATAATTCATTCACTCCATTTAATATTTGGTATCACTCCCGAACACATCATAAACCGCAAAACAATGGGGATGGTTTTTCTGCAAACTTCACTTCGACTCCTGCGAATCCATTCATTGTGTAATTTCTTGAATATACCTCAAGCCGTCACGTCACCTAAATGGATGACACATTCCATTCGTAACTAGTTTAAGTGACATGACCGCCCCCGTGGCAAACGATTAAAACGTTGACGTTTAAACTAAAGATAAGAGGACCGCGAGAAAGGTATTGACCATGAAACTCTCTGTATATGCAATGCTGCTTGGAACATTACTGGCCATGACCGGAACCGCCCAAACCCGCCAACTGCACAACGCTGCGGCCAAAACCTCCGGTAATCCGATTATCGAAGGGTGGTATGCGGATCCGGAAGTGATCGTTTACGGGAATAAATACTGGATCTACCCCACCTACTCCGCAGCCTATGAAGAACAGACCTTCTTCGACTGTTTTTCCTCCGACGACCTCGTAACCTGGACCAGGCACGAAAGCATCCTGGATACAAAACGGGTAAAATGGGCCAAGCGGGCCATGTGGGCGCCGGGCGTAATTGAAAAGGACGGAAAATACTACCTGTTCTTCGGCGCCAATGATGTGCATGAGGGCGAAGTCGGCGGTATTGGTGTGGCCGTGGCTACGCATCCGGAAGGTCCTTATCGCGACCTGATCGGAAAACCGCTGATCAACGATATCGTCAATGGCGCCCAGCCGATCGATCAGTATGTATTCCGCGACGACGACGGTTCCTACTACCTGTATTACGGCGGCTGGGGACATTGCAACCTGGTGAAGCTCAGAGACGATTTCAAAGGCATAGTTCCCTTTGAGGACGGCACATTCTACAAGGAGGTCACGCCAAAGGGGTATGTGGAAGGGCCGTGCATGTTCAAGAAAAACGGGAAATACTACTTCATGTGGTCGGAAGGCGGCTGGGGAGGCCCGGATTATTCGGTAGCCTATGCAATTTCCGACAGCATGTTCGGCCCGTTCGACCGCATCGGTAAAATCCTGCAGCAGGATGTCGAAGTGGCAACCGGAGCCGGTCACCACTCGGTATTGAACATTCCCGGAACCGATGAGTGGTATATCGTCTACCATCGCCGTCCATTGGGAGAAACCGACGCGAATCACCGGGTTACCTGCATTGACCGGATGGTTTTTGACGAAAATGGAAAAATCAATCCCGTAAAAATCACGTTCGAAGGCGTGCCGCCCCGGAAGATCAAACTGAACAACCCTCGCTGAAACCCGCAGATATAAAGATCAATCCATGAGCAGAAAAACCGCTACCCTACTGCTGGGCTCCATCACCATGGCTCTCCCCGCTTTTGCCATCGCGGCCGACTCCGCATCCCCCGCGATTTCGGACTATGTCAGGCCGCTGATCGGAACCAGAGGTGAAGGCAATGTATATCCGGGTCCATCCGCTCCGTTTGGTATGATCCAGATCAGCCCGGATACGGACAAAGAGCTTTGGGCCACGGCCTCGGGATACGAATATTCTGATCCCACTATTCTGGGGTTCAGCCTGACCCATCTTTCCGGTACCGGCATCCCGGATCTGGGCGATTTTCTTTTCATTCCGCAGATTGGTGAACCGGCCTATGATTCGGGAACAAAGGACAAACCGGAAGAAGGCTATCAATCGTCATACTCCCATGAAAACGAAACGGCCTCGGCCGGCTATTACAAAGTGAAACTTGATAAACCGGGGGTAACGGTTGAACTTGCGGCAGGCCTCCGGGCAGGCATGCTGCGCTTTACGTTCCCGGCCTCGGACCGGGCTTCGATTATGACCGACCTGGCCCATGTCCTCAGCGGCGGACGATGGACGGTGGCACAGTCGCATGTCCGCATTGAAGACGGCTCAACCGTCACCGGCTTCCATCTTATCAACGGCTGGGCCAAGGAACGGCACCTGTTTTTTGCCGCCCGCTATTCCCGTCCGTTCGATGAAGGACTGATTATCAGCAAGGGCGAGCCGGTCACCTATGACAGTCACAAAAACTACCGTTTCCGCAGCCGCAGGGAAGCCGCCGGAACCGACCTGCGTTTTCTGGCAAAATATAAAACCGCGGGGAACGAAGTCATTCAGGTCAAAGTCGCGGTTTCAACCGTCAGTGCGGCCAATGCCCTTGAAAACCTCGATACGGAAATCCCCCACTGGAATTTTGACCAGGTGGTGAATGACACACGCAGACAATGGGACAACGAGCTGGCCTGCATCCAAATCGAAGGAACGCAGCAGGAAAAGGAAACGTTCTACACGGCCATGTATCATGCGTTCCTCACCCCCAATACCCACCAGGATGTAAACGGACAGTATCGGGGACTGGACCAGAACATCCACACCGCCGACGGCTTCCGCAAATATACCATCTTCTCGTTATGGGATACCTATCGGGCAACCCATCCGTTATTCGCGCTGGTTAAAGCGCAACGCAATTCGGACATGATCAACTCCATGCTGGCTCACTACGATCAGAGTGTCGACAAGCTGCTTCCTGTTTGGGAGCTGCAGGGCAACGAAACCTGGTGCATGATCGGCTACCATGCCGTTCCGGTAATTGCGGACGCCTATCTGAAAGGAAATACCGGATTTGATCCGGAACGGGCCTATGAAGCCATAAAGACCACCGCGATGAATCCGCACTACGATGCGGTTGCCGACTATGCCCGGCTTGGCTGGGTTCCCTTCGACAAGGAAAACGAAGCCGTCTCCAAAACACTCGAATATGCCTACGACGACTTCGCCATCGCCCAGATGGCGAAGGCGCTGGGGAAGATGGAAGACTATGCCTATTTCATGAAGCGGGCCGTCAGCTATAAAAACATTTACGATCCTGAAACCGGATTCATGCGCGGACGCGATTCAGACGGTAAATGGCGTACGCCGTTTGATCCGCAGGGATTTGTCCAGGGCGGGGATTTTACGGAAGGCACGAGCTGGCAATATAGCTGGTATGTTCCGCACGATGTTCCCGGCCTGATTGAATTGTTTGGCGGAAAAGATGCATTCTGCAAGAAACTCGATGCGCTGTTCACCTTGAATTCCGAAGAAAACGGCGATCCGGAAGTCGACGACATCTATGGACGCATCGGAGAATACTGGCATGGCAACGAACCCAGCCACCACATCATCTACCTCTATTCCCATGCCGGACAACCCTGGAAGGCCCAGCGACTGCTGCGACAGGTCATCCAGACGCAATATGGAAACCTGCCGGGATCCCTGACCGGAAACGACGACTGCGGGCAGATGTCCGCTTGGTATATCTTTGCCTGCATGGGCTTTTATCCTGTTGCACCAGCCTCCGATTATTATGTGATCGGCGCCCCGCAGATGAAAGAAATTACCCTGAACCTGTCGAACGGGAAACGGTTCACCGTGACCGCACACCATCTCTCGGAAGAAAACATGTACATCCAGTCGGTCACATTGAACGGAGCGGCGTGGAACAGCCCCCTCCTGCCTTTCAAGGAGCTGGTTCAGGGCGGGCACCTCGAATTCACGATGGGACCGGAGCCGAACCGCCAATGGGGCGTGTCACCGTAGTATCGAAAGCCGCCGGTCAAAAGAAAAGCAGCCTTAAGGGTTTCGCTTTGCTGGATCGGAAGAATTCCAAATCCCGTCCAAAACAGCCTCTTCAGGGGTTGTGCGGGTGAGGTATTCGCGGTTGTTATCCCGATAGCCGCTTGGGCTAAGGCCTGTTACTTTCCGGAACTGCTTGTTGAAATACTGGGGATCGGAGATTCCAACGGCCGAGCCGACTTCGCAGATCGTCATCGAGGTCGTGGCCAGCAGGGATTTTGCCCGGTCAATGCGCCGATGAAGCAAGTACTGAATTAAAGTCATCCTGTGCCCCTGCTTGAATTTCCGGGACAGGGTGGCCGGTGCAATATTTGCACGCTCTGCCAGTATCGGGATAGACAGAGAGCGGTCGAGGTTTTCATCGATCCATTCAAAGAGGTCTTCCCATGCAAAATTCGACTGACTGCGTCGACTGGATGGTCGTTGGGTGCCTAGATTGTGCAAGGCGAGCAGCAATGCCTTGAGACGAAAACGGGCTTCCAATATCAGCGTATTGCTTTCTGCTCGGTCTTGGATATTCCCGCAGAGGCGGCTGATGTGGCGGACTTGCTCCAGATAGAAGCGGCTGTTTACACCCAGCTGGAGGTATGTCGGCAGCGTAATACTTTCTTCGCTGCTATCCGGCCTATCGTAGTAGTGGACGCACCAGTGCTTTCCGGGATTATCTGATGCAAGACTGTAAACGGTTCCGGCCTGGATGCAGGTGATGTCGCCTGGGTGGATGACGTGCTCCCTGGATCCGATTCGTATTCGTGCGTGATAGTCGTACAAATGCAGGGCATTTGTCGGGTTGCGGTAGGTGAATTCAAAAACCGGATTCAACAACGGGTATTGTCCTGCCCGATCGATGGACGGAAGCCTGTCTGCTGATATTTTTACGTTCATCTCCTATCGCCCGGCTGTGGATGGTCTACTGAATCAAATGTTTGATATGTACCACTGCTTAAACTTAATTACCACCATTATATACCATATAAGCTAAAAATGTTCTCGTGAGCTTATACGGGTAATCCGTGTATACATGGTGTTCTAAATAGACATCTTATGTCTCCTGTAGTTTACGGAGTCAATGTCCGGTGAAAGCGCTGGTTTTTAATAAGGCTGGTCGGAAATGGTCAAGACGAGTTATGACAGGCAACCGGTTGTCGAGGTACCGAACGGCGAGGGAAAATGCGTTGCGGGCTGGGAGGCGGCCTGCGGGAAACTACAGCGTGCAGTTTCGGCCCGCGGTTCGCAGCGGACCGTTCTGACGGTTGAGTGCTATACCGGCGTTCTCGAGCACGAGGTTTTTGAGGCGCTGCGGTCACTTAACCCTGTACGCATGATTTCCAGTGCGGATGCCTTCCTGACAACGGATAAAATTGACAGCAAGGTGGCCCCTTTCAACGGTGGCGATGATCCGATATTCGGCTGGATCAGCCACCAGCACATGAACGAATTCCTGAACCCGGAAAAGGTTTCTCAGCTGGCCGCTGAGATTGAGGGGGTTCGATCGGGTCTTGTTATCATTATGGGCAGCGGAGCCAGCCTGATTCATCCGGGCGATATCCTGGTTTATGCGGATCTCGCACGCTGGGAGGCGCAACTGCGCATGCGCCGTAACGAGATCTCCAATCTCGGGGTTGAAAACAAGGAGTTGAAATGGTCCCTGCAGTATAAGCGCGCTTACTTCATCGATTGGCGGGTGTGCGACAAACTGAAGCGGAAGCTGATGCACCGCTGGGATTTTGTGCTGGATACCAACAAGCCGGGCGATCCGCGCCTCGCGGACGGCGAGAGCGTTCGCGCTGGACTCAGCGAAACCGCTCGGCGGCCGTTCCGCGTGGTTCCCTTTTTTGATCCGGCGCCGTGGGGCGGCCAGTGGATGAAAGAGGTTTGCGGACTCGATCCGGAACCCGAGAACTACGGCTGGTGTTTTGACTGTGTGCCGGAGGAAAACAGTCTGCTGCTTAAATTCGGCGACACCATTATGGAACTGCCCTCCATTGATGTGGTTTTCCACGAACCACGAAACCTGCTCGGCGACCGAGTGCATGCCCGGTTCGGCGATGAGTTCCCGATTCGCTTTGATTTTCTGGATACGATCCAGGGCGGCCACCTTTCATTCCAGGTTCATCCGCTGACGGAGTATATCCAGCAGAACTTCGGCATGAACTACACGCAGGATGAATCCTATTACATCCTCGACGCCGAAGAGAGCGCCTCCGTCTACCTCGGACTGAAAGAGGGAATCGATCCCGATGCGATGATTTCGGACCTCGAAGCCGCCGAGCGCGGCGAAAAAGCTTTTGATGACGAACAATTTGTCAATCGCTTCCCGGCCCGAAAGCACGATCATTTCCTGATTCCGGCAGGCACCTGCCACTGCAGCGGTGCCGGGGCCATGGTGCTGGAGATCAGTGCCACCCCCTATATCTTCACCTTTAAGATGTGGGACTGGGGGCGGATGGGCCTTGATGGTCTTCCGCGCCCGATCAACGTTGCGCGCGGGGCGGAGAACATCCAGTGGGACCGCACGACCGGATGGGTGCAGGAGCATCTGATCAACCAGTTTGAGCCGATCGCGGAGGGGGACGGCTGGCGCGAGGAGCGTACCGGCCTGCATGAGCGCGAATTCATCGAGACCCGACGGCATTGGTTTTCCGTGCCGGTGACCCACAACACGAACGGCAGCGTCAATGTCCTCAACCTGATTGAAGGCCGGGAAGCCGTTGTCGAGAGCCCGACGGGCGCATTTAAGCCGTTCACCGTGCACTATGCCGAAACCTTCATTGTTCCGGCGGCGGTGGGTGAATACATCATTCGCCCCTGCGAAGAGAGCGAAGGCCGGGAAATCGGAACCATTAAGGCGTATGTGCGCGGATGAGGCGTAAAACCAGCGGATTGAATACCATAAAAGGAGAATGAGGTATGAAGGGGATAAAGTTCCTGCCGATTCTATTCGGCTTTTTCGTGATGGGGTTTGTGGATGTTGTCGGGACCGCTACGGCCTATGTGAAGAACGACTTCCAACTGTCGGACAAGGTTGCCAGCTTTCTGCCGTCCATGATCTTTCTGTGGTTTTTCGTGATTTCCATTCCCACGGGGATACTGACCAGTCGCCTCGGCCGGAAGAACACGGTTTTGATCAGCCTGGCCATTACCGTGGTGGCGATGTTTCTGCCTTTGGCCATCTACAACAAGTATATCGTGTTTATTGCGTTCGCGCTGCTGGGGATTGGCAATACGGTGATCCAGGCTGCTCTGCCTCCATTGATGAGCAATGTCGTCAGCCCCAGGCACTTGACCAGCTCGTTGACGCTGGGACAGTTCGTGAAGGCGCTCTGCGCAGCGGTGAGTCCGATTATTGCCGCGACGGCCGCAATAAAAATTGGAAACTGGAAACTGATCTTTCCTTTCTACGGCGTGGTGACCCTGGTTTCCGCATTGTGGTTGATGCTTACGCCCATAGAGCGCGAGAAGAAGGACGGCATCCATACCACATTTGCGGGATGCCTCTCCTTGCTCAAAGACCCCTACACCCTGGCGATGTTTACCGGCATTCTTTTTGTTGTGGGGGTCGATGTCGGAATGGGCTTCTCGATTCCGCCTTACCTGCAGAATGTTTGTCAGCTTGACCTGAACCAGGCCGCCATGGGGCCGACGGTCTACTTTGTTGCCAAAACCATCGGCTCCTTCCTAGGGGCCATCATTCTTGCAAGATTCACTCCGTCAAAGTTCTTTTCCGCGAGTGCATTCATTGCTTTGGCCGGTACGGTTGCCATGCTGTTCTTCAAGGAGGCCACCGTCGTGCTGGCCTGTGTGTTTATTGCGAGTCTCGGGCTTTCGAATATTTTCGGCATGGTTTTTGGATTGGCGATGAACAAGCATCCGGAGTATGCCAATGCGATCTCCGGCCTGATGGTTATGGCGATCTCCGGCGGCGCCATCATCCCTCCGATCATGGGAGCCGTGCAAAGCGCGATGGGACCGAGCGGTCTGATTTATGTACTGACTGCATGTATTCTTTACCTGGCCGGTCTGGGCATATTTGCCGGCAGGAATACCGTCATTCATGAAGAGGCCTGATTTCACGATGTATCCGCAAAGGTTGATGTTATGAGTTACCATGTAGACAAGCGCATTGTGGCCACGCTGGATGCCGGAGGGACTAACTTTGTATTTTCGGCGATTCAGGGAAACGAAGAGGTCGTTGATCCGATTCGGCATCATCCGAATGCGGATAATCTCGAACGGTGTCTGGAGACCATCAAACGGGGGTTTCATGAGGTGATCGCCCAACTGGAAGCGCCCCCGGCGGCCATCAGCTTTGCATTCCCCGGCCCGGCTGACTATGGGCGCGGAATTATCGGCGATCTGCCGAATCTGCCGGCATTCAGAGGCGGAGTGGCCCTGGGCCCGATGCTCCAAGCCGCATTCGGGATCCCGGTCTTTATCAACAATGATGGAAGCCTGTTTGCCTATGGCGAGGCACTTGCGGGCGCGCTGCCGGAAATCAATGGAATCCTTGAGGAAAAAGGGAGTCCGAAACAGTACAGGCACCTGTTCGGCATAACACTCGGAACGGGATTCGGCGGCGGGGTTGTGATTAACGACGAGCTGCTGATTGGCGACAACAGTTGCGGCGGTGACATCTGGTGCTACCGGAACAAAAAGTATCCAGACGAGATCATTGAAACCAGCGTGAGCATTCGGGCGGTCAAACGGGTTTACCAGGAACTCACGGGCGACCGGACCGAACTGGCCCCCAGGGAAATTTTTGACATTGCCGAAGGGAACCGGAGCGGAGATCCCCTGGCGGCCGCACAGGCGTTTGCAGAACTGGGTGAAATGGCCGGCGATGCGGTCTGCCACGCGATTACCACCATCGATGGGTTGGTCGTGGTCGGCGGAGGGCTAACCGGTGCGTCAAAGTATATTCTGCCGGCCATGATTGAGGAAATGAACAGTACGCTGGAATGCGACGGGAATGTATTTCCGCGCCTGCCGGCGAAGGTCTACAACCTGACCGACGAGACGCAGCTCAAGCAGTTCGTGGATAGGAAAACGGTGGAGCTCGACATTCCCGGAACCGATAAAAAAATTCCGTATCAGCCGGAACTGAAAACCGGCGTAATGGTGTCCAGACTGGGCACCAGCAAAGCAATATATCTGGGAGCCTATGCGTTCGCACTTCATACGCTGGATGTCCGGGCTGACCGGTCATTGAGTGAATAAAAAGAGGGTTAATCCTGTTAGAAAAGCTGGAGGCGCCTGACGAGTCGGGTCCTTCGTGATAAATCAAAGGTTGATTATGAAAAAGTACATATATCTGATTGCCGCACTCTTCGTCGCTGAACACTTTTCTTTCGCAGGAGTGGATCGACAGCCTTCGGACTGTGTAGACCCCAATATAGGAACCGCTCATTCGCGGTGGTTTTTTTATACGCCGGCAGCCTGCCCGTTTGGTTTGGCCAAGCCGGCCCCGTCTACGGATGGACATTTAGGAAACAACCAGGGCTGGGAGGCTGTTGGATATGACGACCGTCATACCTCCATCGAAGGCTTCGCCAATTTGCATGAATTCCAGATCGGGGGCATCATGATGATGCCAACGGTTGGGAAACTTCAAACTATCCCCGGGAACCCCGGCCAGCCGGAGACGGGATACCGCTCGCTGTTTTCCCACGCGAACGAAATCGCCCAGCCGGGCTACTACAAAGTCAGGCTGGACGACTATGATGCGACAGCGGAACTGACATCGACCACGCGCGTGGCATTTCATCGGTACACGTTTCCGGAATCGAACGAGTCGCACATTCTCTTTGATATCGGAAATCGGCTCGGTGAGAGCGGCCAGGTCATCGATTCGTATGTTCACATTGTCAATTCCCGTCAGGTTGAGGGCTTTGTCAGCACGCTGCCTGAATACGTAAAGCGCTATCAACCGGGCGCGGAAGTGAAAATGTATTTTTCCGCCACGCTGGATAAAGATGCCCAGTCGTTTGGTGTTTTTAAGCGCGAACAGGTGTTTGCAGGCCAACAGGTCGTTGAGGGCCCGGGCGCAGGCGTTTATTTAAATTATGAAACGAAGGCCGGAGAATCCGTAACGATCAAGGTCGGGCTGTCCTATACGAGCATTGCGAATGCGAGACACAACCTGCACGTCGAGGCGAAAAACCTCTCGTTTGATCAGGCCCTGACCGCAGCAAAAGGCCGCTGGTCGGAGATGCTCGGGCGAATTCGTGTCGAGGGTGGAGCCGAAGCTGATCGAACAAAGTTCTATACCGGATTATACCACGCACTCCTGGGGCGCGGCGTGGCCAGCGACTGTAACGGTCAATATGTTCGGAATAACGGATCGATCGGTCAGCTCCCGTGTGATTCAAACGGCATTCCTGAGTTCCAGATGTATAATACCGACGCAATTTGGGGAGGATTCTGGAATCTCACTCAGGTGTGGACGATGGCATATCCGGATTACCTCAGTGGTTTTGTCCGAAGCCAGCTGCAGCAATATGATGATTGCGGCTGGTTGCCTGACGGTGTCGCCGCCTCTAAGTTTGTTTCCGGAGTGGGAACGGATTACATGGGATTGGTGGTGTCCGCCGCCTATTTGCGTGGCATCCGGAATTTTGATGTGGAAAAGGCCTATCAGGCCGTCCGGAAAAATGAATTGGGCTGGAAAAACCGTCCCATGGGCGTTGGCAAGGCCGATACGCGCGTGTTTGTTGAAAAAGGATATTCGCCCTATCTCCATAACGCGCCACAGCCCCAAACGAATCCAACAGGCGCTCGGTTTGGGGCTTCGCATACGCTGGAATATTCTTTCAGCGCCTATGCCGCCTCCCAATTTGCAAAATCTCTGGGCAAAACCGACGACTACGAGCAGTTGGCCCAGCTGTCGAAAGGATGGGAGATCCTGTTCGATTCCGAAACCGGCTTCATCCGGCCGAAGCGGCCCGACGGTTCGTTCATCACCCCCTTTGATCCCAAAGAAGTATGGAGAGGCTTCCAGGAGGGTAACGCCTATCAATACACATTCTATGTGCCTCAGGATCCGATGGGATTGATTTCAACCATCGGCCGGGAAACGTTTGTCCAGCGGCTGGATTCCATTTTTCAGCAATCCGAGAAACTGGGCTTTGGCAGCGGAAAAGAGATTGGTGCATTTGCGGGGTTGCAGAATGTCTATAATCATGGAAACCAACCGAGTCTGCATATTGCATGGCTGTTTAACTATGCCGGGGAACCCTGGCTCACCCAAAAATGGGTTCGGAGAATCTGCAATGAATTCTATGGGCTTGACGGCATACATGGGTATGGCTACGGACAGGATGAGGATCAGGGACAGCTCGGTGCCTGGTATGTTCTGGCCGGCATGGGACTGTTTGATGTCCAGGGGGGGACGGCCATTGACGGCTCGCTGCAACTGTGTGCTCCGCAGTTTGACTCGATTCATGTTAAACTGGATCCGAATTATTATCCCGGATCCGAATTTGTCATTCGGGTTGAAGGGGATCCTGAAAACGAGGAATTCATCAAATCGGTGCAGTACAACGATCGGGAAATCAACGATTGCCAGCTTAGCTGGGCTGATTTCATAACGGGCGGGGAACTGGTTATTACCACGTCGTCCGCTCCGAAAAAATAACCCCCAAATTGCGTAAAAATGCACACCGCCCGGGGTTCGTGTGCAGTGGCTGAATGCGAAGAAGGTTCAACCTGTCACCTAAACCGGCTACATGACAGCAGCACTTCCATCCGGTTACCTATGCTGAATGAAGGATTACAGATGAATAAAAACATTGTCGCATCACTTCTGCTTGGCATAGGTAATATCGTTCAGGCCGCTTCGATCAATTATGTTGATCCCTACATCGGTACCGGCGGACACGGTCACACGTTTCTGGGGCCGACCCGCCCGTTCGGAGCCATTCAGCCCGGTCCCAACAATTATTACGGCGGCTGGGACTGGTCCTCCGGTTATCATTATACAAGCCAGCACCTGATCGGTTTTTCGCAGACGCATCTCAGCGGAACCGGATGCGCCGATCTCGGGGATATCCTGATGATGCCGTTCACCGGGAAGTGCAGCCTGGAAGATAAAACCATTAAGGATCCCGTCGAGGGATATCCGGTAAGCTCCGCCTACGACCACGCCAACGAAACCGCCCGGCCGGATTATTACGGGGTTAAACTGGACCGCTTCGACACCGGGCTTGAAATTGCCGCCACCGAACGCGTGGCCCTCTACCGCCTGACTTATCCGGACAATGGAGCCGGACGGCTCTATATCAACCTCATCCATGGCAACGGCGATCGGGTCACGGATTCCTTCATCAAAAAAGTGGATGCCCGGACCTGCGTCGGCTATCGCCACTCCTCCGGCTGGGCCAACGATCAACGCCTCTTTTTCGCCATCAAGACCGACCACCCCATCGACTCGATTGACCTGTTCGATCAGGCCAACAAAACCGAAGGCGAAGCACTGCAGGGCAACGCCGTTCGCGCCATACTGAATTTCCAAAAAACAGATCGCCCTGTTCTGGTTAAGATCGCCATTTCCCCCGTCAGCACCGACAATGCGCTCGCCAACATCGAAGCCGAAATGAAACACTGGAAGTTCGGCAAGGTGGTCACTGAAACCGCCGCTGCCTGGAATAAAGAACTTGATAAAATTAAGGTATCGGCCGACGACAAAACCAGGACCATCTTCTACACCGCCATGTATCACTCCATGATCGCCCCGGTCCTGTTCAATGACAGCAACGGCGATTATCGCGGGACCGATAAGAAGGTTTATAAAAACCCCGGCTTCAACAACTACACCACCTTTTCGCTATGGGATACCTACCGGACCCTGCATCCGCTGCTGACGATTATTCAACCGGAGCGCGTCGACGATATAATCAATTCCATGCTGGCTATTTATCAGCAGCAGGACCTGCTTCCGATCTGGCACCTGATGGGCTGCGAAACCGGAACGATGGTGGGCTATCATGCGGTTCCGCCGATTGTCGATGCCTACTTTAAAGGCTTCCGCGGCTTCGATGTCGAACTGGCCTACCAGGCTATCGTCGATACCGCCATGAACGACCGTCAGGGCGTAAAATTCCTTAAAGAGATGGGTTACATTCCGGGTGATCTTGAAAACGAAGCGGTGGCCAAGAGCATGGAATACGCCATTGACGACCACTGCATTGCCCGGATGGCCAAGGCGCTGGGTAAAACCGGGGATTACGAATACTTTCTCAAACGCTCCAAGGTCTACGCCCAATACTTCGACCCGGACACCCAGTTCATGCGGGGGAAAATGGCAGATGGCTCCTGGCGCACCCCGTTCGATCCGATTTCAGCCAACCACCGGGCGAACGATTATTGCGAAGGCAACGCCTGGCAGTATACCTGGCTGGTACCGCACGATCCGCACGGCCTGATTGACCTCTTCGGTTCGGAAGGAGCCTATACGGCCAAACTGGACGCATTGTTCAACATGAGTTCTGAACTGCGGGAAGGCTCTTCCTCCGACATATCAGGACTCATCGGCCAATATGCGCACGGCAACGAACCCAGCCACCACACCATCTACATGTATGCCTTTGCCGGCCAGCAGTGGAAAACCGCGCAACGGGTTCGCCAGGTGCTGGAGACGCTCTATACCGACCAGCAGGACGGCATCTGCGGCAATGAAGACTGCGGTCAGATGTCGGCCTGGTACATCATGTCCGCCATGGGCTTTTATCCGGTAGACCCGGCCAACGGGGTGTACGTCATCGGAAGCCCCTGCCTGGACAAAGCAGTGATCAGCCTGTCCGGCAACAAGACATTCACGGTTTCGGCCGTCGACAACAGCCAGGAAAACATCTACATCCAGTCGGTCACCTATAATGGAACCCCCTACCCCAAATCCTATATCACCCATGACATGATCACTGCCGGCGGCGAGCTTGTATTCCGCATGGGACCGGCGCCCAACAAACTATTCGGCACCTCCAAGGAAAACCGGCCCTGAGAGGAACATCATTTTTGAGCGACATATGATAGGATAATTGCATGTGACAAGGTTTATGGATCCATCGAAAACAGGCTGTATTTGTTCGCCTTGCGCATGCCTTTCCTTCAGAGAGCAATCGTTGGCCGTTCTAATGCGCAGAAGCCGGGAAAGGAGCAGTTCCAGCGCGGAGAATGGCCGTTTGTGTGCACGCATTGCCTGAAAGATAAAACGGGGGCAGCTCGGCATAGCAGTCTGCCGGTTCACTGCTCCGCAGAGCCCCATTTGCGGTAGATCCGGAAAATGCTCAACATTAATTACATGAACGATTCGAGTGGTTCGTGATTACATATATGGTTACTTATTAAATAAAGAAAAACACATGCTGAACCATGGAAAATCAAACCTCTTTTTGTTGGTGATAATGGCGCCGGCTGGTATGGCCGTTGCATTGGCCCCGTCCACTACGCCCGAACCACTGGGGCCGAGCAGTCGTCGCGGGGCCATGGTGATCAGCGAGATCATGATCGATGCGCCCGCCACATGGGGCGGGACCAACAGCCTTGAGTTTATCGAGCTCTACAACTCCGGCCTGATTACCGAGGATTTGACCGGACACCGCTTTTCCGGCGAGATCGACTACACGTTCCCCGATGGCGCCTCTCTTGCTCCGGGACAGTTCCTGGTTGTTGCCAAGAACCCGGTTGCGGCAAATTCATTTTATGGCGGCTCATTCCTGGGCCCCTACGACGGCAAGCTGTCCAACACCGGCGGTACCCTGCGGTTCCGCAACGAGCTTGACGGTATTCTGCTGGAAGTGGAATACGACAACAAGGCTCCGTGGCCCGTCGCTGCCTTCGGCACGGGACACTCCATGGTATTGAGCCATCCGAGCTACGGTGAAAACGATCCGCGCGCCTGGTCGGCCAGCGACGTGATCGGTGGCTCGCCCGGTGCCGACGACATCCAAGGTGCTGAGCCGGCCCGCGGCGTGGTGATCAACGAATACCTGGCGCATACCGACCTGCCGCAGTTCGACTATGTCGAGTTGTTCAACACCGGTTCGGCGGCAGTCGATCTCTCCGGCGCATGGCTCAGCGATGAGGCCGGCACCAATAAATACCGCATCGCGGACGGGACCTCGATTCCGGCGCGTGGCTTCCTGAGCTTTGACCAGAATGAACTCGGCTTCGCACTTTCGGCGGACGGGGAGTCAATCTATCTGGTGAACGCCGACCAGACACGGGTGCTCGATGCGGTCACCTTCCGTGGCCAGGCCAACGGGGTATCCGAGGGGCGCTATCCAGACGGCGCACCCGGTTTTCAGCCTTTGGAAACCATGACTGAAGGGAGCGCCAACGACATTCCGCTGCTTCAGGATGTCGTGATCAACGAAATCATGTACCACCCGATCTCCGACTCGAACAACGAGGAGTACATCGAACTCTACAACCGCTCCGGCAGCCCCATAGATCTCGCCGGCTGGCGGTTGCAGGGCGGAATTTCCTACGAGTTTCCTGAGGGTGCCCAGATTCCCGCCCACGGGTATGTTGTCGTGGCCGGGAACGCCACCAACCTGATGTCGAAATATGTTCAGCTGAACACCTCCAACACCTACGGGAACTATGGAGGATCGCTCGGCAACGGCGGAGACACCGTGCGCTTGTCGATGCCCGAAGATCTCGTATCCACCAACGATACGGGACTTGTCGTGACCAATTATTTCCAAATCCCCATGGATGAGGTCACCTACCTCGACGGCGGCGACTGGGGCCAGTGGAGCGACGGCGGCGGCAGCTCGCTGGAACTCATCGACCCCGATGCCGACAACCGCCAGCCAGCCAGCTGGGCCGACAGCGATGAAACGGCGAAAGCTCCGTGGACCACCATCGACGTGACGGACATTCTCGAAAACGGACAGGCCTGGGTTGACGAAGGCGGGAACTATGGAACTGCCGGGCAATGCAACCGTCTTGAACTCTTCCTGCAGGGCGCCGGTGAAGTACTGATCGACGATGTCGAGTTTCTGAACAATGGTGGATCATCGCTCGTTCAGAACGGTACTTTCTCGAGCGGTTCAACCTACTGGGGTTTCGGTGGCGTGACCCGTGGTTCCTATATCGAAAGTGGGGTTGGGTACGGCGGATCCAGCGCACTGCATTTGGTGTCGGTTGCTCGCGGTGATACGAGCTGCAACAAGACCTTTAATGAACTGTCCTCCGTCCCGTCCATGGGCGGGTCGGCTAGCGGAACCATCCGGGCCAAGGTGCGCTGGTTAAAGGGATCAAGGCAGATCCTGCTGCGGTTGCGCGGAAACTGGATGGAGGTCTGTCAGGATATCAAGATTCCGTCCAACTGTGGCACGCCAGGCCTGGCCAACTCGCAAATGGTCTCCAATGCGGGACCGGCCATTCATGATGTGGCGCACAGCCCGGTACTGCCGGCCGCCGGCGAGGATGTGGTGGTGACGGCGCGTGCGGTCGATCCGGACGGGATTGACACCATGACACTTTATTATCGTACCGATCCTTCGTCCGTATACTCGACCACGTTCATGAACGACAGCGGAAGCAGTGGCGACGCGGTTGCCGGAGACGGAATCTATTCGTTCGCCATTCCCGGAAAATCGAGTGGTACGCTGGTGGCGTTCTATGTCACCGCCTCCGACGGCTCGGCCACTTCACGGTTCCCCGCTGAAGCGCCGGATCGGGAATGCCTGGTACGCTGGGGCGAGTCGATGGCGGGCGGAGGACTGGGAACCTACCGACTGTGGGTGACCCAGAAAAACCTCGATTTCTGGAGCAGCCGCGAGCGGAATGCCAACGACACGCTGGATGCGACCTTTGTTAATGGAAACAGCCGGGTGATTTACAATGTGGACACGATGTACAGTGGTAGTCCGTTCCATGTGTGGTCATATAACGGTCCACTCGGCACGCCTTGTGATTACGAAATCAATTTCCATGCGGGCGAGCGCTTCCTCGGGTCGGAACCTTTTGTTCTTGCGGCAGAGGATGGCTCAGGAGGAGATCCAACCACCCAGGTGGATCTGACGGGGACATGGGTTGCCCGCAAGCTTGGGCAGCAATACAACTATCGCCGCCATGTCCATATGTGGGTCAATGGCCACGAACGAGGCGAGATCTATCTGGATTCCCAGCAGCCCAACGGCGAAATGCTCGACGAATACTTCCCGAACGATACGCGGGAAGAACTGCGAAAGATCGAAGGATGGTTCGAATTTGACGATGCTTTCTATAATCACGGCAATATTTTTGCCCGCATCGATGCGGTTGAGAAGAGTTCCGGTGGACTTGATCTCAAAAGGTACCGATGGAACTGGCGGCCGCGCGCCACGCCGGATCACAACAACTGGTTCAATTTCACCAACCTCGTGGCGGCGGTCAACGATACGGCAGCCCCCGATTACGAGGAACGTATCCGGACCTGGATGGATGTGCGCAACTTTCTCCGGCCCATCGCGGCACACCATGCCTGCGGCAGCTGGGACAGCTATGCCTATGACCGCGGCAAGAACATGTATGCCTACAAGCCCGACGGCCAGGGGTGGCGACTGTTCATGTGGGATATCGAGTTTGCTCTCGGCACCGTCTCGGACGGGGCAACGGCCAGCATCTACAAGTCTGTGGACAGCACCCTGATGAACATGATTACATCGATACCATCGATCCACCGCGAATACCTCATGGGCTTCCAGGAAGTGGTCGACGGCCCGTTCGCGCCGGGAGTTGCGGCTGCAATCCTGAACGAGCGCTATGCCAATCTGGTGGCCAACGGAGTAAGCGTCAACTCACCGCAATCGATCATTAACTGGATCAACTCGCGCCGTTCGTACCTGCAGGGAATTCTTCCGTCCGCCTCTTTCGCGGTTGATGGATCCTCCTCATTCTCGGTTTCCTCCAACAGCACAGTATTGACAGGAACAGCTCCGCTGACGGTGGCGGAAATCCGGATTAACGGCATCCCCTATCCGGTGGAATGGACGAGTACGACGGAATGGAGCATGACGATTCCGCTGATGGCTGGGGTAAACAGCCTGACCGTTACGGGCGTCGACCGCCATGGCAATACACCTGCAGGGGCCGGCGCATCGCTGAACATCACCTACACCGGGTCCGATCCGGATCCGGATGGCGTGGTGG
>JBNLDM010000139.1:0-13376 GCA_050304335.1 Pontiella sp. | reverse complement strand
CTCATCTTGACCGTGTTTTCCGGAAAGTATTCCGTGCGCAGCATCTCGCTGCCGTCGCCCAGTTCGAGATGCGCGGCCCCGCAGGCAAAGATGGCGGCATCGGCCAGACGCACGGAAGCCTCGTTGAAAAATCCGGAAGTCTTGTTGTAGTTCATGTAGGCCGGAACCACCAGGGCCTTGCTGCCCTGGCTGCGAACGCTGTCCACACGCGTCTTGAAATCGATGTAATTGGCGTTGCCGCCCCACAGTTCCGAATAGACAAAATCAACATCGGCATGTTGCGCAATCCGGTCTTCGCCGCCGGCGTCCACTGAGTTGTACAGCATGCGCTTGCCCAGCGCTGCTTTGGCATTGTTGATAAAATCGGCATAGTAATCGAGCAGGTTGAAACTGCTGCCGTCATAATCCCAAACGGTACCCGCTCCGAGCGAATCAATATGCCACCCGTCGAAATCAAAATGATCGAAGACCTCCTGCTCGCGATTGAAGATGTAGTTTTGCCATCCCGCATCCCGGTTGTTCATCGAGTAAATCTTCGAGGTCGCCCAGCCTCCGGGCAGATTGTGTCCCAGCTGATCGGCGAGCGTGTATCCGCCACCGGGCATCGCCTTGTCGAAGATTCCCATGGACAGCGTGGCCCCGCTGCCATCCGTCAGGTAATCCGCATAGGCACCACCGTACAGATTGTAGTTCATGGCCATCATGCCATAGCCGTGGGCTGCGGCGATTAAGTTTTCAACGGTGGCTCTCGAGATGGTGCGGTTGGCGATGTCCGGCCAGGTGGCGGCGGGTTCGGGCTTGCAGGGTATGTGGTGCTTCCACTGCCAGTCGTAGAACTCCAGTCCGTTGATGTGGTAGTTCTTCAACTGCCAGACCATGTTCGCTGCATCCAGTCCCGCATCAAACTGGGCAACATATCCATACCGGGGAAAGCGTTTCCAGTCGCTCGAGACATCGATCGCAGTCGAGCCGGTAGAGACCACGGTCCCGCCACCATCTTTCAACGAGACGGCGACGAGATAGCCCTTGAAGTCGACCGTCGGAGGAAGCCACGTGAACACCTTCGTCCCGGATCCCCCGGATCCAATGGATACGGCCTGTGCCGGCAGGTTGGTAACGGCTGTGCCCAAATGCGATATCGCCACTTCGACCGAGCCGCTGAAGGCGCTGCCCGCGCTGTTTTCCAGATCCACATAGATCGTTACGTTTGCTCCCGGAGAATACATCGCCCTGTCGGTGTTGACATTGGCAATACCGGCTCCGGCCTGCACCGTTTGAACCAGCAAGCCGGCGAACCAACACAACCCAACCAGGCCGACGCTTTTTGACAACAGACACATATGCTCGTCCCGGTGAAGTGCGGCTACATCGATTTGATGTTGATGGTTTCCTTTTCCAGATCGATAGTAATCGAATAATCGCCCGCTTCCCGTACCTGCCATTTATTATCCGGTCCGGCCGCATCGGTAGTAATGATGTATCTTTGCGCATCCAGATCCTGCCCGGCCGAGGGTGCGCATAGCCAGCTGCCCTCGCCCCAGCCGCCCGAGCTGGTGTGAAACTTGAACTCACCCGTTGTGAGGGGGCCCGTCCAGCGATACAGGTTCGGATTGCTTTCGTCCTGCTCCAACGGAATTCCCTGCGGATTCCACCCGGCGGGCGTAGCGTCGCCGACAAGCGAGAGATAATCAAATTTTGCCGCCGGCCGAATGGCATAGTCGCCGGAAGACTGGTTGAATGAAATAATGTATTTACCGGATGCAGGAACACTGAACCGGATGGGATTCTTTTTTCCGTCGGAGGCAGCCGTGGCGGTTCCGGAGAGTCCCTCCGCCCCGCCCCATACCTTGAACGGCCGGTCTTTCAATACCGAGAACATGAGCTCATGATTTCCGGCATTAAGCGAGATCGAACCGGAACGCCACTGGCTGTTGCCAAAAAAGTTCAACGGCAGCTCCGAGGCGGTCCAGCTGTTGAAATCGGACGTCACATACATGGAGGGAAACAGGCTGTAGTCAACGGAGGTCACCCGGTCGCGGCGCAACGCGAGCTCGTGCACGAGGTTCGTCGACCATTCCGTATATAACACGTCGTCATCATTCACGTAGCCGATCCGATACTGCCGGTTCGCTTTTCGCTCGCCCTCCATCTGCTCAATGGCCACGCGGAGCCTGCCGCCATCGATGGCTGAGCATGTGAATCGATGAACTGAATAGTCTCCGTCGCGATAGCCGTATCCGTCGCCGGCATCATCATATAGTGTACCTTCAGCTGCCCCGTCGACATCCGGATTGACCAGCAGCGTAATCTGTTCCGTCGTATAGTCCGCGGTGCTCTGGACGACGGGCGCCATAGGGACAATCGCCCCTGGACGGATCAGCACGAAAGGCTGATAGCCATCGTCATCGCTTTCGAGCACAACACGATCCCAGTCGCCATCCGGAAAATCGATATTGGAAGCCCAGCGCGGCACGATCAGGAGGTCGCTCCCGAGCAGGAAGGACTGCTGCTCATCACGAAGTGCCGGATCGGCTGGATCGGCAAAGAACACCGGGCGCATGACAGGCACACCCGACTGCGAGGCCGCGTGGAACAGCGTATAGAGGTAAGGCATCAGGCGATAGCGGCGGTTCATGGCGGTCCGGCAGACATTCTCGATCTCCTTGCCGAAGGCCCACGGCTCCTGGTTGATCGCGTTTTTCGATGCGTGGTTCCGGGAAAAGGGATAGTATGCACCCAGCGCCATCCAGTGCCCCAGCAGTTCACCGTTGCAGTTACCTTCGAAGCCGCCAATGTCCGGCCCGTTGAACGGCTGCCCCGAAAGACTCAGATTAAGCGACATCGGAATCGACATCTTCATGTGCTCCCACGTCGATTTATTGTCGCCGGTCCAGGTGGCGGCATAGCGCTGGCCGCCCAGGAAATTGGCACGTGAAAGAACGAACGGACGCTTGCCGGGATTGGCCTGCATGATTCCCTCGCGGCTGGCCTTGACCATCAGCATGCCGTACACGTTGTGGTAGCGCAGATGCGGTCCCGCCGGGAGCCCATCGCCCCCGCGATGATGGTTGTCTTCCGGCATCGTTCCGTCGGGTCCATTGAATACCGCCGGCTCGTTCATGTCGTTCCAGACACCGTCGATGCCCAGCGCCATGAAGTCCTGATACAGGGTGCTCCACCAGGCCCTGGTTTCGGGCCGCGTGAAATCAGGAAAGGCACAGGCGCCCGGCCATACGTCGCCGTTGAATTCGCTGCCGGAACCGGTCTGCACCCAGTGATCGCCTTCCGATCCCTGGTCATAAACAAAATATCCCGTCTCCTTCTTCACGCCGGGATCGATCATGTATACCGACTTGAAGTTCTTCTTGTGCAGATAGTCATTCAGCCCTTTCGGATCTGGAAAGCTTGACGGATCGAAGGTGAAGATCTTGAAAGCATCCATGTAGTCGATATCCATCCATACGACATCGCAGGGGATTTGGCGTTTGCGGAAGTTATCAACGATCTCCTTCACCCGCGTATCCGGAAAATAGGAATAGCGGCACTGCTGGAAACCTAGAGCCCAGAGCGGCGGCAGTGCCATGGTACCGGTAAGCTCTCCCAGCGCATTCTGCAGCTCAAGCGGATTGTCCCTCTCGATGACAATGACACGGAACGCCGGACCTTCCGACGTGATGGTGATGGAATCCGTCAGGTCGATCTCCTGCTTCCAGGTACTGTCGGCAATGATCCCGAACGCGGTGCCGTCGGGGCGAACGCCCATTACCCACGGATGCGACTGGTAGAGCCGCTTGCCGTCAGCCTTCTGATAGCAGTAGTTGTCGGTATTCCAGAGCACCACGTCCGTGCCGTTCCGCCGGAGCGGGCCCGTCACCTCGCCGGTGCCATACAGATCGATATTCCCCTTGAGTGCAACCCGGGCGACCGCCTTGCCGGACTCCATCGAAAACACCGGCTTGATTTCCCAGTCGAGCGGAACCGTCCCCTGCTCTTCCAGGCTCCTAACGAACATCATCGATGGCTGCGTACCCGACGGATCGAAGTTGTCAGGAATGAATACTGCTGTATTCTCCCCTGCAAGCCAGGCGGATCCGCTCCAGGCGTTGTGTGCGAATAAAACGAACAGAACGAACATCCACGCAGCAAGATGAGAGCCGCCTTTGGCAGGGACGGCTCGACGCTCCGTCCGCGGCGCATTCGTCGAAAACGCCCTGCCTCTGCAGGAGATGCATTCATTGCCTCGACCGGCTTCGGGATAATTCGTTAAAAATCCAAATAAGCATCCTGTGATCGATTTTCCCATCATCATTCCCTCTCCTGTCTGTTAGGGATTCGAAGTCAGTGTTTGCCCAGTGGCCCCATCCATGGCCAGCCGCTCCAGCTGCAGCGAGGCGATATTGACAAAGTTGTATCCCCCGTCGCCCCCGCCGGGCCAGGCCGTATAGCGCTTGTTCTGTTCGAGATAGCTCATATTGCGTGCATACTCGTTCTCATAGATCCGCAGGCGATACGTCTTCCCGGCCTTCAACTCCACATCAAAGGGCGACGACATGTCCCAGCGGTTCCAGTTACCAGACTGGGGCATGATCAGGTAGCCGGATGAAACGACCCTTTCCGAATCGCCTTCCAGCAGATCAATCGCCTTCACAGCACAGGTTATCCCTGTATTAACGGGCCCCGAACCGTTGGCGAATTCCGCGCGTATCGCGTAGTCTCCACTATCGTCTATTTCAAAGGGCTTCGTCGTCAGTTCGTCTTTCGGTTCGCCCCAGTTTTCAAAATGGTGGCCAGAAACCAGGTCGCCTCCCCGGTTCTTCATGTCCTTCGCCAGGATCACCTGTTTCTGCACGCTGGCCGTGTAACAGCCGAACGGTGTCAGGTGCGAGGCGTTGCCGCTCGCTGGATCCTGCGCCTCAACCGCATAGCAATGCACAACGGAAGCATAGTCCGCGGATGCCTCGTCCACCCATTCCGTCTGCTTGATGTTGTGTCCGACCAGTTGGCCGTCCCGGTAGATGTTGAAGACCACATGCTTCGCGTCGGGGTGGTCGTAGCGCAATTTCAGCCGGCCGTTTTCAAGCGTAATGCCGTTATCGGTCCAGCGTGGCTGTACCGGTCCGTACAACGTGCGCGCATCGGAACCATCCACAACACGCAGTTCATGCACACCGTCTTCTCTTTGACCGCCGGCCTGCAGGTAGATAACCCATTCATTGATCGCCTTCAGCTTGCTGTCCGGCACATAGGAAAAATCGGTTTTCTTCCCGTTGAGCACAACATCCCTGATGGACAGCGCACCGCTGGCTTGGGCATTCACCGCCGGGAGGTGTACACGGACATTGTTCCGTGTGCCGTGATAGGTAAAGTTCCGCAGCTCCAGCACATTCGTATCGGCAAAACATTCATTCCGCAGCTCCGCCGTAACATAGGGCTGAAAACGAATGCCATCCCAGGAGGTGTCAAGACCGAACACGATATCCTGCACCATGGAAAGATAGCCGGCCACGGACCAGAGCTGACGGCGCGAATTGATG
The DNA here is from genome assembly GCA_050304335.1 of Pontiella sp. Taxonomy (GTDB): domain Bacteria; phylum Verrucomicrobiota; class Kiritimatiellia; order Kiritimatiellales; family Pontiellaceae; genus Pontiella. The sequence goes on along the minus strand of JBNLDM010000139.1, from coordinate 7,842 downwards.
ACCGGTCCCGTCAGCGGCTTGTTTTTTACCTCCGCAAGGCCGCTTACGAAGTCGAAGTTTTCCATGTTTGAAAGATTGAATGCGGCCAGTCGTTCCATGGAGCGGATCCCGAGATTGACCGCCTCGCTGTGATTGGCCTTGCGGGCGGCCTTCACCCAGTAGGCGGTAACAAAGGGCCAGATGCCCTGGTTGTGATAGATCGGCACGGTCCGCTCCTGCGGCCACACCACGGACGGTCCATGCGGACCGACCGGATAGGTATCAAGAATAGCCAGCGACTGTGCAGAGTCGGCTACACCGAAGAGTATGGCAAGCGACTCTCCGAGCAGGTCGTATCGCTTTGCGCGTATGCTGCATAAGCCGTCGGACAACAGATACGTACTGTAGAGGCCGCTATGCGTGTTGTAGAAATTGCGGTTAATCGCATCCTTGAGAGCTTCAGCCCACGCTGCATACCGCTTTGCATCCGCCTTCTCATGCATGTATCCGGCGCACTCGGAGGCGACCGTCAGCAGGTAGAAGTTGAGTACATTTACCGACAGCGATTTCGACAGGGCTATGGGAAGTACATTGTCGCTGGTCCATCCGGGATAAGTCTGCTCCCGCCAGTCGAGGAAGGATTGCTCGCCCCGGTAGAGCCCATCCTTCGGATCGTAGACCAGAACGCGGTCCTGCTCGATCGTGTCGTGCAGGATCGAATAGACCTTTTCAAGGAACATCTCGCGCTCCGCGCCCGACAGGTACTTGAGCGTTTCCCATGCACCGAGGGCCCAGACCACTCGGTCGGTCGAGACCGGATAACTGCCGCCGGAGCCGGTATCCTGGATGATCTGCTGTTTTAGCCCCCCATCGACAGAGGACTTCAGACCGGATGTTTTGAACAGCAGTGAATCCATAGAGCGCTGCGGATCGAACGCGGCCAGTCCGAGGTTTACAGAGTAGGAAAGGTCGCGCGTCCAGACATAGGTCCAGTATTCGCCCGTCTGGAACGCATCCAGCCGGATGGGCGTACCGTCGGCATAGGCATTGTCCCTGATCTCCGGAACGGAATTCTGGAGGGCCTCATGCACGGCCATTGCATACAACCCGTCAAACATGAGGTTTCCCGATCGGACTAAGGCCTGTCCCGCCGGCTCGGAGAAAACGATGCGCTTATCTTCCGGGCGGTTGTCCCGTAAGGGAGCGTCACTGGACAGTTGATAGGTGCGCAACGCACCCTCTTCCGTCACTGAGATCGTTGCTTTCATGTCACCCTGGTCAATCGACGCTTCCAATTGATTCCCGGCGATGGCGGAGGTCAGAAGCCCCCCGGCAAACATCGCAATCCAAGGTCCTATTTTACCTGTATTAGCCATACATTTTACCTGCTGTTGGCCAAGCCCCGTTTCCTTGGCCATCTATACTGCCCCCGAATGCTCCATCTCTTAATCAGATATAAAACGCTCTCACACATGAACCGGTTCTGCCTAGCTAGCCAATGGGTTAGTTTATTTTGAATGCGGCATGTCAACGGAATAAACCGCATACCCGCGCGGGGGAATGCTGAGTTCGATCTTTCCATGCCGGTCGCAACCCACGTCCGCGGGCCGGACATTATGATTGTCCGCATAGGAATACCACGCATAGCACCGCAGTGTCTTGCCATGTAAAAAATCGTTATCCGACCTGATTTTGGCGGTGCGGGCCTTCGTCGGATGATTGTTTATCGCTACGATATAGCCCGGAGCCGACGGCATCCCATTCAAGGTGCCGTAGACCAGCAGGTCCCGGCTGTCGCCCTTGAGCACTTCGATTTCCGGATCGCCGCCGCCCAGTGCCCCGCGCACCCAGACGAGCGGCTTGATTCCATTGCCCGGCATCCCGCCGAAATCCGACAGTCCATAGTTGAAATAGTCTTTCCAGAAGATGCAGGGATACCCCTGGTAGGTCAGGATAAAGGCATAGGCCAGCATCGTGTTGTTGGTGACCGATTCTACATGGGCATCCTTGTCGGTGTCGTGGTTGGCCACGAAGGTGACGGCCCTTGCGGGTTCCCGGGCGGCGTATACCTTATCGGGATCCACCAGGTCATCGATGTCTTCACCGTGGTTAAAGACTGCAGCCATCGTGTAAAAGGCGGGGAAATCGAAGGCAGCGGCATGCTCCGAAGCCTCCAGGTATTCCTCGATCAGCGGGATGCCGTCCCAGCATTCCAGAATGCCGTAGGCACCGCCGGTGCCCGACAAAAACGCGTCCAGATAGGATGGATTCACGCCCTTCACATAATCCAGCCTCCAGCCGCCGTCAAAACCCGCGTTGTCCGGCTCGATCAGCCAGTTGCCCCATTCAATCAGGTCGTATCCGGCCGAACCCTTTTTGTCGGCGGGTGTGTGACATACGTCGGGGAAATCGGCAAAAACACCCGTATCGGTCTTTTCATAGGACGAAGGATGGAACTGGTCGAAGTGCCATTTGCATTTCCCGCTTGCCACACCGCTGAAGTCGGTCCACGTCTTCCGCCCATCAAGATTGGGATTGGATTCGGCGTCACCGCCGGAGCGATGGTTGAGAATGATATCGGCCATACAGACGATCCCTATTTCCCTATAGGCTTCGATCGCTTTCCTAAGATCGTTCTGCGTTCCGAAATGGGTCGGCACGGTGCCCTTCTGGTCGTATTGCCCGAGGTCATAATAGTCGTACGGGTCGTACCCCATGGAGTGGCGACCGGACTGGCTTTTCTGAGGAGGCGGAAACCATATCCGGTCAATGCCGTAGCCGTCCTGCATATCGCGCAGCTCGCCGGCCTTGTCTTCCATGGTGCGGTACCAATCCTGGGGACAGTCCCAGTAGAAGCCCTGCATCATGACGCGTGCCGTGCCGGCATAGCCGGTTGTGCATGAAATCAGCAGGCAGACAAGAGCAATGAAGAAAGTCTGTACACGCTCGGGCAACCCCTTAGGAGGGGCGACGGCCTCGCCGACCAGGGCACGGAGCCCGTGCCCCTCCATGGTGATGGCTGTGCCGTCCTTCAACATGCGCTACGGACCCAGCTCCACCTTGAAGAATTCGTGATCAACACCCGATGTCGGTGATGACCAGAAGAACGGCAGGGTCGGTGAATTGGTCGTATAGACCTGCATCCAGATCCCTTCCGCCAGATTGGTCGCGTAGAGGACCGAATAATCGGGCCCCGCGTCGCCGCTGATCCAGAAGCTGAACATGTCGTTGGTAATGGTCGGCGAGGTGATCCCGGGCATTGCGGGTTGATGCACATCGATCGAGAAGGAACGCGTACTGCTCAATGCAGGCAGGCCGTCATCCGAAACCACGACGGATACGCTTTGCGTGGAGGGCGACTGCACCATCTGCGGCCGCCATTCGAAGATTCCATTAGTGAGCCCGATTGAAGCACCGGCAGGCGCGCTGCTTAAGCTGTAAGTCAGGATCTGCGGTGGCGATTCGGCATCGATGGCAATATTCGTGATCGTGAGGGTGTTGCCTGCAACAAGCACCTCATCGTCAATCTCCGGCAGCACCGGAGCCAGGTTTACGCTGACCTCGTCTATCGCGGCAATCGCCACCTTATTGCTGTCACCCGCGGTCACGGCCAGGCCGGTGCGCGTGCTGGCCGGAAGCGGCACGGTCTGGGCACTGCCGATTTGTGTCCAGCCGGAGCCGTCCAGTGAATAGTAGCCGCGGCATTCTCCGCCGGACTGCACGAGGCGGACCCAGCACGGTGGTTCAACTCCCGGAACCGTAGAGGAACCGGTGGCGTCATCGTCGGCGCTGCGCCACTGGAAAACTACACCGTCCTCTGGCGTCACCAACACCGCCGCATTGATGTTTGCACCGGACGACAAGGTACCCTTGCGGATCATGACGCCGGCCTTGGAAGCGGAATCGGTTTCGCTGATGCTCAGTACGCGGGCCTGGATACCGCAATCGCCGCTGGTGACCCGGTAAACGTAACGGAACAGATCCTCGGTTCCTCCAATGTCCGAACCGGATCCGGCGATCCTGTAGGTCTCGCTGTAATAGTCGGCTCGGCCTTCCTGCCCCGTGGCACCTACATCCTTGGTCGTCCATGGCGGTGTAGGAAGCGAGGTGTCCACTGAGTAGACGGTATACCCGCGCGGAGGCGCCTGGACCGTGACGGTGCCACCGGCACTGCAGGTGGTGTTGGCCGGTTGCACGTTCTGACCGGTCACGTAGGAATACCACGCATGGCACTCCAGATCCTTGCCGTGCAGGAACGAATCCGCCGTGGTGACCGATGCACTCTGCGTGGAGGAGTCACTGTTGTTGAGTACGACAATGTAGCCCGGCGCATCCATGGATCCGTTCCGCGTTCCGTAGATAAGCAGATCGCTGCTGTCGGCCTTGAGCACCTCGATATCGGGCTGTCCGCCGCCCAGCGCTCCGCGCACCCATACCAGTGGATCGATCCCGTTGCCCGACTGGCCGCCGAGATCGGCAAGACCATAATCGAAATAATCCTTCCAGAAGATGCACGGATAGCCCTTGTAGGTGAGAATGTAGGCATAGGCCAGCATCTTGTCCCCGATGTCTTCCACAAACGCATCCTTATCCGTATCGTGATTGGCAACAAACATCACCGCATTGGCTGGATCCTTGGCGGCGTAAATCCGCGTGTCGTCGATCAGACGCCCGATATGCTGGTTGTAGTTGAATACGTCGCGCATCGTGTAGAAGGCCGGAAAATCAAAGGCCGCGGTGGTACCTGAACCGTTTACGTAACTTTCGATCAGGGAAATATTGGTGTCCCAGTATTCCAGGATACCGAAGTTATTGCCCGTACCGGCGCGGAAGGATCCGATGAACGAAGCATGAATGCCTTTGGGATAGTCGAACCGCCATCCGCCGTCAAATCCGGCATTGGCCGGATCCATGAGCCAGTTCCCCCATTCAATCAAATCATAATTCGCCGAGCCCGGCAGATTGGCGGTTACATGGCAGATATCCGGAAAACCTTCAAATGCCCCCGGGTCGAAAGCCTCATAGGTCGAGGGGTGGAATTCGTTGTAGTGCCAGGTGCACTCGCCGCTGGCCACGCCGCTGAAGTCCGTGTAGGAGGTGCCGCCTGTGTTGGGATTCGCTTCGGAAGCGCCTCCCGAGCGATGGTTGAGCACCATGTCGGCCATGCAGACGACACCCACATTGGTGTATGCGGCGATTGCACTTTTCAGAGCCGATTGTGTACCGAAGCGGGTCGGTATGGAACCCTGCTGATTGTACTGGCCCAGATCATAGTAGTCGTAGGGATCGTATCCCATCGAGAAGCCGCCGCCGTCGGCCTTTGAAGGTGCCGGGAACCAGATACGGTCAATACCATAGCCACCGCGCATGTTGCGCACATCAGGGGCGTTTGCAGTCATCGTGCTGTACCAGCCCTGCGGACAATCCCAGTAAAAACCCTGCATCATGACGCCGCCGGCACCTGCAGTTCCCACTCTGAAGTTCCAGTCCTGATAATTGTTGTTGTCCCACGTACCGGCCAGATCCCAAAAAACAAAATTCAACTGATACGTTCCCTCCGGCACAGGATAGGTTGCATACCAAAGACCATTCGAGAGCGTCATCGCGACATCTTGTACATTATTCCACCCGTTTTCCCCTTTGTGGATATATACGGTACCCGCGCCGGCCAACGGGCCGCCGGTCGGATCATAGGTTATGGTTACCGGCTGACCGGACACCGGTAAAAGCGGATCAATGGTGCTGCTTGATGCATGGACATGAACAACAAGACCTGTTGCCACGAAGACACACAGCAATATACATTTCATACTTCCATGCCGACTTGCCAAACGATACATCATGCCATCCTCAAACGTTCATGCCCTTTATACACATTGCGGCCTCCCCCTGTTCTGGTGAAGCCGCAATGCAACTTCCTTGCGGGCCCGGCCGGCACCCCCGACCGGACCGCACATATCAATACTAAATGCGCCATCTACGTCTGGCAAGCAGCAAGCCCACGCCGGCGATGCCTACCAGGCCAATCGTCGCCGGTTCGGGAATGACTTCCACCTGCGCAGCACCGGTAAAGGCATTCACGCGGAATACTACGTCGTTCTGGTCTCCCGCTGTGACGATCTCAAAGTTCCATGCATCTATGCTGCGGCCTTCTGTACCAATGCCGTCCCACTTTCCTGTCACGACGGGTTTGCCGTAGTACGTGCCATCTGCCCAATCGTAAATGGTAAGTTCGTAGATACCGCCGCCAAGGGGGGTCATCGCCGTTGCGGCATCGGCATTGTTCCAGCCATTGAAATCACCTGCCACCGTCCATGCGCCGGGATCTGTATCCAAACCGATTCGGTCGCCATCAGCGGACCAGCCGTCGGCATAGGTGTTGCCGTCGTAGGTAATGGTTACTTCACCCGATGCATTCGCGGTATACCAGCTATTCGCGGCCGGGACAGCAGTACCCCATGTGCCATCCGTAATCTTGAACTGCTGGTATTGGCCGTTGGTCAGTCCCGTCACGGTATAGGTCCAAATATCCGAACCAAGAAACGTTTCAGACATCGGGGTTGCTCCCGGATCCCAGCCCTGGAAGTCGCCCGCGATATAGGGCGTGGCAATCGTACCGGCACTGGCAAGCCCCACCAGACCGGCAAATGCGACACTTATTCCTAACAGTTTTCTTTTCATTTCTCTCCTTTATTTCGTTTCGTTTCGATCGCAGAAATACCCCTGGATGAGGTTGACTGCACTAACCCCTTCCCTTCGCGGGAAGGGGTTAAATCGCTTGACTACGGCGCGACCGATGAGCCCTGGAAGAAGCGGACCGGTTCCGTGCTCAGGTCGACCGGCAGAACCCGCACTTCCGAACTGCTTCCAGCCGTGAACTCGGACCCGGCAACATCACTGAAGCCGGCGGTCAGATCCATGGAATCCTGGATCTTATAGGCTTGTCCCGCAGAGAGGCCGTTCAAGGTCAGCTGCAACTGGGTATTGCCGGAAATGAGCTGCATGGAGGAGATTCCAAAGGGACCGACCGATCCTCCTGCCTGTACGTTGACCGTGAAGAACTGGTCGCCGGCGTAGGTGTTGAAGTCAATACCGTTCAGAGGGCCGCCCAAATTGTCTGTTCCCGCAGGGAATCCACCGAGGCACTGGTTGGAGAGATAGTCGTGGTTCGTACCATTGACCATCGCGGCAACCTTGATTGTACCGGTCGGGGGATTTCCGATATCCGACAGGGCGATGCACAGTTCAAGCCCGGTCGTGACAGCGACCGCTGCGTTGGTATCGGCGGTACCGGTCCCTCCTATCACACCGGCGGTGTTGCTGTTGTCGAACGCTATCGCGATCGGGGTGGCATTCGCGCCACCGGTTCCGGTATAAGCAAAGCCTTCATGTTCGCCATTGAACAAGTCACCGAACGACGACACGTTGTTGGATGCGGCAGCCAGATAGGCCAGGTCAATCCAGAACTCCGGTGTCGTGGCGCCGTCTCCATGACGGATACTGAAGTGATACTCGGGAGAGAACCCGGTGTCGAACGTCAAGCCATCCATGTTGGACGTGTTGTCGTTGCCGGCCGCTGTCAGCACGTTTGTGGTGATCTCATCCGTAGAATCGATGAAGATCTCCAACTTGTTCCAGTTGCCTTCGAGATTGCCGGTCAACAGCAGGCAGAGAGTGCCGTTTGTACTGTAGGCGTAGGCCGCGTTCAGTTCGCTGTAATTGTCGCCGAATTGAGTATCCACTTTCTGGACTGCAACGGGATCGCCGTACAGCGGATCCTTGCTGCCGTCGACAATGATCGTTCCGGTCGCACCCGGGTTGTCGGTTGGGTTTAGCGGATCGGTTCCCTCGGCGATCTCGACG
>JBNLDM010000138.1:0-8223 GCA_050304335.1 Pontiella sp. | reverse complement strand
AAGCGGGGTGTCGTAGCGACACTGCAAGCGGATCAGCGGAAACTGCACCGGTTTTCCGCCGTACTCCATAACGCGATCCGCCGCCTTGCGTTGAATGGCGTCCGAGCAGGTGATCAGGACCTTGGCGCCGTGGAGCGCTCCCAACTCCTTCTTGTAGGCATAGCGCGTGATATCGCCCACCATGATCAGGCCGGGTTGCCGTATGCAGTGGCTGGTGGCAAAGCCGGGCAATTCGCCGATGGTCATCTTGAAGACCCGTTCATTTTCTCCGCCGGCGTTGAAGACCAGGGCGGCCGGGGTGTCGGGCGAATGGCCGGCTTCGAGCAGTTGTCGGGAAACGGGTTCAATGGCCTTGATCGACATGTAGTAGATGGCGGGGAGTTCGTCTTTCATTTTTGCGTCGCAACGGGCCAGTCCGCCGCCGTGCATGCGCGGGGTCAGGGCCACGAAACCGCGCGAGATATCGCGGCGGGTCAGCAGCATGCCCGTCCCGGTCGTGGCCGCCTGCAGGGCGCTGATTCCGGGGATGACGCGGAAGGAAATGCCCAGGTTTTCAAGGGCTTCGGTTTCTTCGGCCAACCGGCCGAAAATGCCCGGGTCCCCGCCCTTCAGCCGCAACACGCTTTTGCCTTGGCGGGCATACTCGCAAATCAGCTTGGTGGTTTCGTGCTGTTCCTTGCTGTGCGCGCCGCAGCGCTTGCCCACGTCGATGGCTTCGACGTGGGGTGGCAGTTCATCCAGCAGGGTCTTGTCGATCAGGGAATCGTACAGGCAGACATTGCACTGTTTCAACGCGCGCAGCGCAGCCACGGTGCACAGGTCCTTGTTGCTGACGCCAGCGCCGGCAAAAACGACGCTGTGCGTGAACAGGCTGCGCAAGGCAATCAGCCGTTCGTCGCCCTCGCGGAAGGTGATGGCCAGATAGCCTTGGGCTTCGGGCACTTCCAGCTCCGCGAGCGGAATCCATTCCGTGATGCGCTCGGTCAGCCCGAGACGGACGAGGGCCGCCCCGGCCATGACCATGGCATCGAAATCGCCTGCGTCCACCTGGGCAATACGCTCCTCAATATTGCCGCGAATGGTTTTTTGGACGGCATGGGGAAACTTCCTGGTGCAATAGGCTTCGCGCCGTTCGGAGCTCACGCCGATAACGGCATGGTCCGGGAGGTCGGCCACTGTGCGGCCGGGGGCGAGGATCAACGCATCGCGCGGTTCCGCGCGCCAGGGGAGCCAGAACCAGTCGATGCCGCCGGGCATGGGCGAGGGGAGATCCTTGGCGCTATGGACGGCAAAATCGACTTCGCCGCGCAGCAATGCATCGTCGAGTTCCTTGGTAAAAAAGTCCGGCGGGCTTTCACGTAGATCGGTCGAGCGGTCGGTGTCGCCGACGGAGGCAATCTTCACCTGTTCGAAAACGATACCATCCAGCAAGGCCTCGATGCGGTCGAGGGCGGCGCGGGATTGGGTGAGTGCCAGGTTACTGGGGCGCGTGCCCGCCTTTAAAACTATCGGTGATTTTTTCATAAAGGTTTTGGTTGTCGGCAACGATGGCCCGGCTTTGCGCGAGGATGCTGTTCATGTCGGTCAGTTCGCGGCGATACCAGTATTTGAGGCCGTCGAGGTCGACGACGGTAACATCGGCCGAAAGATCGTCGAGCTCGGGATCGATGTTGCGCGGCATTCCGAGGTCGATCACGGTCACCGGCCGTTCCTGATTGAAGAAGGGGGCGTGGCCGAGATGCAGCAGATGGCCGGGGGAATCGGTTGCGCTGACGATCACATCGGCATCGGTAATCTGGTTCTTCATTTCGTTGAAGGTAAACAGGGCGATCTTTCCGTCGCAATCCTTCGGCATCTCGGGCTTGTTCACATGGTAGCACCAAATGATCCTGCCGACCTTGGCCAGGCTATCCTTCACCAGCCCCTTGCCGATCATGCCGGCGCCCAGCACCATCAGGGTGGTCTGTTCGTTGATCTTTCCGCTGGCCTCCAGATAGCGCAGGGTCAGGTCTTCGATTTCATAGTTGTGCAGCAGCGGGGCCAACTGGTTCTTGATGGTCTTCGAGATGTGAAGGGCGGTCGAGATCCACTCCTGAATCATGTTGCCGGCCCAACCGCGCGTCTTGGCCAGTTCAAGCGCTTCCTTGATCTGGGCGGTGATGTGGTTTTCGCCGGGGGTTTGGGAAAGCATGCCCGCGGTTACCAGGCAGAGGTGCTCGAATGCTTCGCGGCCGGTCTTGAGGTAGTACTTGTCTTCCTTAAGGTTGGTGAAGCCGAGGACGTGGCGCAGGATGCCGTTGCGCGAGGTTTCCCCGGAAACGACGGCAATAACTTCGACCCGGTTGCAGGTGTTGAGCATCATGAACTCGTGGATGCCCCACAATTGCATGATCATGAAGCCGGCGCGCTCGAAACGGTGTCCGGTCAAGTGGAACGGCTCGCGCTCCTCGACTGTTAGATGGTTGTGGTCGGTTCCGACCACCACCAAATGGGCGGATTCGATCATCTCCAGGTGGCGGGCCAGGCTGTTCTTGACCATCTTTGATTGGCGGCAGTCGTTTCCGCCGGACGAGACCGAGAGGGTTAGGTCGTTGTGGCGGGTGATGGCCGGCGTGGTGAAGTCGCCGTCCGACCAGTTGCCGTCCACGCAGCAGCAAAGAATATGTTTCGCCCGGCAACACTCGAGCACATGCCGGTTAGCCCCGCGGCTGTTGGTGGCCGCGTAGACCAGGACCGCGCCCTCGATGTCGTGGTCTTCGAAGCGGCGGGGCATGTGTGTGATGGTCCCCTTTTCGATCAGCTCCGCCATTTCGCCGCAGACTTCCGGGCTGACGACGGTGACTTGTGCACCGGCGTCGAGCAACAGGCGGACCTTGCGGACGGCCACCTTGCCGCCACCCACCACGAGGCAGGGCCGGCCGACCAGGAACAGGTTAATGGGTATTCCGTTATAGCTTGGGTTTTCTTCGCTCATGATCCTCTCGGTGCGCAAAATTAGACCAAAGCGGCGCTCATTTGGCTAGGCCGCATTTCTTAATAGCCCGAAAGGGGAAGGAAGATAGGGTAGCGCACCCGGACTGTAAAGCGGGGATAGGCGGAAAAGCCAATGGATTGGTGGTGTTTGTTGCGTTGCGATTGCTGGTTCTAGCAACTTGAGATATTTTCTTTAGATGTGAGAGCAACTTGGGTTGGAAGAAAATATAATTTATAAATGAGTATGATACTGTAACAAGTAATAAAAATAAACAAACAGAGAAAAAAATAATACTTTTGGTGGCCTTAGGGATAGATGTTGCGCTTTGTGTGTGTGGGACCGTTGGGTTACGCACCTACGAAAAGCGTGTTTCCGCCGCTCTTCGCTGTGGTTTTAGTTTATCGAGGAGGGGTTGCAGAGAAGTGAACCTAATACAAGGAGGTAAATGTGGGACTCAAAAGCACCAATAATATACGTGCGGCTTTTTGCGCACTGGTCTGTCTAGCCGCAATTTCGGCCCGGGCCCAATTCAACTACACGACAAATGCGAATAACACCATCACCATCACCAAATACACCGGTGCCGGCGGCGACGTGACCATTCCCGGGTACATTGTAGGTCTTCCCGTGACCACTATTGGCGATGGGGCGTTCTATAATTATACCAGCCTGACGAGCGTGGACATACCCGACAGTGTCACCACTATTGGCGGTGGGGCGTTCGCAAGTTGTTCCGGTCTGACGAGCGCGAACATCCCCGGCGGTGTCACCACCATTGGCAGCGGGGCGTTCTCATCTTGTTCCAGCCTGACGAGCGTGGTTATACCCGACGGTGTCACCACCATTGGTAGCGGAGCGTTCGCAAGTTGTTCCGGCCTGACGAGCATGGACATTCCCGATAGTGTCACCACCATGGGCTACGCTGCGTTCTCCGCTTGTTCCAGCCTGAACAACATAATTGTTGGCAATGGACTCACCTTCATTGATAATTATATGTTCGCAGGTTGTTCCAATCTGGAGGCTGCGTTATTTTTGGGGGATTCTCCCTCATTGGGTTCGGACATCTTTGTCGGTAATAACTCCTGTACGGTTTACTACATAGAGGGTACGTCGGGCTGGGGAGCCACATTCGGTGGGCGTCCAACGGAGCAGTTGGATAATCCCTCTCAGTTCAGCTATACAATAAACACGGACCACACTATTACGATCACTGGATACAACGGTTCCGGAGGTGATGTAGCCATTCCCGGGTACATTGTCGGCCTGCCCGTGACAACCATTGGCGATGGGGCGTTCTTTCAGTGTGGCAGCCTGACGAGCGTGAACATTCCCGACGGTGTCACTATCATTGGTGCTGGGGTGTTCGCAAATTGTCCCAATCTAGCGAGCGTGGTTATTCCCGACAGTGTCACCGCCATTGGCGGCGCGGCGTTCGCAGGTGGTTCCAGTCTTACGAGCGTGCATATACCCGACGGTGTCACCGCCATTGTCGGCTCGACGTTCGTAGCTTGTTCCAGCCTGACGAGCGCGGATATTCCCGACAGTGTCACCTCCATTGGTGCTTACGCGTTCGCAGGTTGTTCCAGTCTGCCCGACATTGTGATCGGCAGTGGGGTTAACTCCATTGGTGATTATGGGTTCGCAAGTTGTTCCTCCCTGACGGATGCTGTATTTTTTGGAGATGCGCCTTCCTTGTGTTCGAACGTCTTTATCGGTGATAACTCCTGTACGGTTTACTATTATGCAGGTGCGGCTGGCTGGGAAAGCACGTTTGGGGGGCGTCCGACGGAGCCGTTGGATAATCCCTCTCAGTTCAACTACACAACAAATTCGGACAACACCATTACGATCACCGGGTACAATGGTTCCGGAGGTGATGTGGTCATTTCCAGGTACATTGACGGTCTGCCCGTGAGCACCATTGGCGATGGGGCGTTCGCTCAGTGTAGTAGCCTGACGGGCGCGAACATACCCGGCAGTGTCACCACCATTGGTAGCGGGGCGTTCGCAAATTGTTCCAATCTAGCGAGCGTGGATGTACCCAACAGCGTCACCACCATTGGTGGTGCGGCGTTCGCAGGTGGTTCCAGTCTTACGGGCGTGCATATACCCGACGGTGTCTCCGCCATTGCCGGCTCGACGTTCGTGGCTTGTTCCAGCCTGACGAGCGCGGATATTCCCGACAGTGTCACCACCATTGGTGATTTTGCGTTTGCAGGTTGTTCCAGTCTGCCCAACATCAGGGTTGGCAGTGGGGTTATCAGCATTGGTGATTACGCTTTCGCAAGTTGTTCCAGTCTGCCCAAGATCAAGATCGGCAGTGGGCTTACCACCATTGGTGATTACGCTTTTGCAGGTTGTTCCTCCCTGACGAATGCGGAATTTTTGGGGGATGCTCCTGCATTGGAGGGCCCGAGCGTCTTTATCGGGGCTAACTCCTGTACGGTTTACTATCATGCAGGCACGTCGGATTGGGGGCCCATATTCGGTGGGCGTCCGACGCAGGAGCTTTAGTCATCCGGAAGCCTCCCCTTGGGAGGCCTGTTAGGTTGTTGATAAACCCCGTCGTTCGGCGGGGTTTATCTTTTCCCGGGAGGATGCAGACGGTCACCGCCGATCGGTTTTCCGAAGTGATGCAACCCGAGTGTACTGGGCTTCCGTCCGCGGATCACTCTTCCTCTGCAAGCGGGAACATTGATAGAGTCGGAAGCCACGCTTGCTTCTCCTATGCCTACTTGCCGTTGGATTTCTTGTGCTTCTTGCGGCCGATCTGGCTTTCCTCGGGGGGGAGCCGCTCGCGATCGGCGGGACTTTCGCGTCCAGAGAAAGCGGTCCACTTGACCGGATATTCCTCGGGATCGAACATAACGAAGTAGAAGTGCCAGATTACAATGGCGGCGCAAGCGAGGATGGCTTCGTAGTAGTGGACGGCGGTGCAGACGTCGTAGAACCATTTCGGGAAGTGGGCCAGCGTCCACTCCTCGTAGGTGAGTAAGGCCCCGGTCAGTACCATCACGACCGATCCCCAGACGAGGGCCCAATATTCGGCTTTTTCGATATAGCTGTAGTATTCGAACTTCGCGCGTTCCTTGCGCAGGCCGAGATAGAAAGCAAACATCTGGTAGGCGTGGACGGCGTCGGACCAGCGGGGGGCGAGCTGCTTGATCTGCCAGCGGCCGCGTTTCGTGCAAACGATGTAGATGAGGTGGTAGACGCTCAAGGCAACGAAGATGATGGCCATGAGGCGGTGGCCTAATCCGCGCCAGTCGAAGGTTTGGCCGACAAAGGGTCGGGCCCACCATGCATCGGGGTTGACCAGGGCAAAGCCGGTATAGCCGAGCAGGATGAAGGTGGTGGCCAGGATGGCGTGCTGGATCCGTTCGTTGAGGGTCATTCGGTGCGGTGCCCCCGCATCTTCGAGATTTTTGAAGTGTTCGCGGAGCTTGCGGAGGAGGTCGAGGGCGTTGTGGAACAGCATGCCGCCGAGCACGACGAGGAACAGCCAGCCGTAGATGTTGCGCACCACGCCCGTGGCGCGGTGTTCCAGGCCCGGGCGGGTGCCGGAGTGGATCTGCCCGCGGGCCACCTGGTCGGTCACGCCGGGGTGGCAGACGCTACAGGTTTTCTGGAGGTTCTGCGGGTGGATCGAGGAGCGGGGATCGGTGGACGGCAGGATGTCGTGCTTGCCGTGGCAGGAGGCGCAGTTGGCCGCCTGGACGGAACCCAGCCGCATGGAGAGCCCGTGGAAGCTGTCCATGTAGGTTTCGACGGCAAACCGGGGCAGCTTGTACTTGGTGACAATGCGTTCTGAGGAATGGCACTCGGCGCAGGTGGTGGAGACGTGTGCGGCTGAAACCATGGATTCCTCGGAATCGGCCTTGGAGATCGTATGTTCGCCGTGGCAGTCGGTGCAGGTGGGGGCATCGCGTTTGCCGTCCGCGACGGCTTGGCCATGAATGCTGCGGGAATAGGTTTGAGCGATGTTTTCGTGGCACTTGCCGCAGGTCGTGGCAATGTTCTGCCAGTGGAGCTTGGATTCGCGGTTGGACGATTTGAGCAGGTTGTGCGATCCGTGGCAGTCGGTGCAGGTGGCCGCCATGGACCCGTTTCCCTGGTTGGCAATGCCATGCACGCTGTGTTCGTAGGAATCGATGGGGGTAAGCTCGGTCAGGTTGTATTTGGCCATCTGCTCGGTGTCGCCGTGGCAGCGGGCGCAGGTGGAGGAGATGTTCGAGCGGTGGATGCGCGATTCCTCGTTTTTCGCGGGCATGATGTAGTGCGAGTTGCCGTGGCAGTCCTTGCAGGTGGCGGCTTCTTCCCGCCCTTTGCGCAGGGCCTGTCCGTGGGAGCTTTGCAGGTATATTTCGGATTCAATGTCGTGGCAGTCGGAGCACTGCACCTTTTTCAGGGGCGTGTCGTGCATGGCATCCGTGATGTCGTCATGGCAGCTGGTGCATTCGTTGTCGGCGTGTACGGAACGCAGGAAACGCGGGCCGTCGACAAACGGTTCGGCGTCCTCTTCGGCGTGGCATTCGAGGCAGTCGGCGTTGCTGATCTGTGCGGGAGCGGCGATGGCGCAGAGCAGCCATGCGGCCGCGAACAGGAGGGCGGGGTTCGGGCGAATCGTTTTCATTACATCACAGGGACGCCGGCGTGGCAGTCGTCGCACCGGCTGGTCTTCCATTCCTCATCTATGTCTTCGGGGTGCACAAATTCAAGGCCGCCTGTGTTGATGCTTTCGACATCACGTCCGGGCCCTTGGGCGATAATGGTGTGGCAGCTGTTGCAGTCGCGGGAGATCACCGTTCCCTGATCGCTCTCGTGTTCCCCGTTATGGCAGCGGAAGCAGCCGGGGGTGATCATGTGGCCGATGTGGTCGGGGTATTCCTGCCAGCTCACATTCATTTCGGGGAACATGTTTTGTTGGTAGATCCCTTGGATGGTGGCAATCGCCTGGAGCAGATCGGTCCCGCCTTCGGGGTAGGTCTTGGTCAGCAGCTCGTCGATGGCCTGCAATGCTTCGCCTTCGGTTTTGTAGTCGCCGGTCAGCGCGTCGATGCCGTTTTGCTTGATGCCGGGCATGGCGGGATTGAGCGCGCCGGAGGCCAGGGCCGCGTCGAGGGCCCGTTCGGGGGAGTGGTACTGGTGGGTGGGCCGGTTGTGGCAGTCGATGCAGTCCATGGTTCGGATTTCAGCGGAGGCAACCTGTTCAGCCGTCAGTTGCTTTCCCTTATCCATGGTTTGGAAAA
>JBNLDM010000137.1:0-35869 GCA_050304335.1 Pontiella sp. | reverse complement strand
GCCCTGCAACGCTATCTCGAAGAACTCGGTCACGAAGCCGAACTGATTGACTACCATCCCGATTGGGTGGAAAACGGCGGCTCGTTCAAGATGCCGCTAAACAAAAAGGCTATCCGTGCCGATGTCGTCATTGCCTATCAGAAGTTGTCCAACCTGCAACAGCGGATCATGGGCAATAGAGCGCTGGCGAGCAGTTACGCCGCATTTAAACGCGATCACCTGAAACTGGGCTCCGTCCGCTATACGCGTCTTGCTGCATTGCGGCAGCATCCACCTGAATACGATGCCTATGTCTGCGGCAGCGATCAGATATGGAACCCTTCCGTCCAGTTTGGGGTGGATCCTGCTTACTTTCTTGATTTCGGAAGCGCAAAACGAATTTCATACGCCGCGAGTTTCGGACGTGCCGAAATCGAAGCATGCCATCATGACGAGATTGGCAGGCTGCTTTCAGAATTCGCGGCTATCGGCGTCCGTGAGCCGAGCGCTGTCGAACTGGTGAAGCACCTGTCAGGTCGCGAGGCGACCTGCGTACCGGATCCCACATTGTTATTGTCCGATTACGAAGAGATCACAGAGCCTCCCGCACGCAGGGACGACTATCTGATGAGCTATGTGTTGCGATCAGGACAGAGCATCGGCGAAATTCAGGATTCCATAGCCGGGCGTCTGGGTCTTGAAGTCATCGTTCCCTACAATCACCAGCGGCGATGGAAAGGGTCTGGAACAGAAATCGTATGTACACCCGGTCAGTGGCTGGGATATATCAGGCATTCACGGCTGGTAGTAACCAACTCGTTTCACGGTACACTGTTCAGTGTTATATTCAGAAAGCCATTTGTATTTGTAGGACTG
Organism: Pontiella sp.; assembly: GCA_050304335.1. Lineage (GTDB taxonomy): Bacteria > Verrucomicrobiota > Kiritimatiellia > Kiritimatiellales > Pontiellaceae > Pontiella. The sequence goes on along the minus strand of JBNLDM010000137.1, from coordinate 35,014 downwards.
GGTGGAAAAAAGGCGGGGCTGAATGAACGGTCGGTATCATTTCTGGAGCGAGTCGGACTTGCTGATCGCATGGTTTTCAATGGGGATCAAACAAGCGTCCGTCGGATGCTGGATCAGACGATCGATTGGACGCGGGTGTACGAGTTGCTGGACGCATGGAGAAGCGATGCCGCTCGTTTTCTGCAGACATCGCTGATGTCCGGTGGTTGATCTCACCACTGGTTTCTGCAGGTGCAGGCGCGTTCCGATCATTCGGGATATCCTGCCGTGTTCGCCGGATGATCCGTTCCTGCCGCCGCCCAGGTTCAGCGGCTAGGCATATTTCAAGGTTCGTTCCTGTTGACACTTGCTGGCTCGACTGGCAGGAAGTAACTGAACAGAGGATGATATATGGATGAAACGTCCCAGAGCTTTGACCAGTACAAATACCGCAACAGACTGTCGCTCGGGTCGAAGCTGGCCAGGTTGATTTGGGACATCGTGTGGCTGGTTCTGTTTCGTCCTACACCATCCTGGTGTCTTGATGGATGGCGGAAGGGGCTTCTGTGCCTTTTCGGTGCCAGGATAGGAAAAGGGTGCCGGATCGCTTCCTCGTGCAAGGTCTGGGCACCGTGGAATCTGGAAATGGGTTCCTATGTCTGCCTGGCCAACAATGTCGATTGCTACTGCGTAGCCCCAATCACGCTGGGCAGCAAAGTAACGATCAGCCAATACTCGATCCTATGTTCTGCATCGCATGATATTACGTCGTTGCATCGCCCCTTGATACAGGCTCCGATCACAATCGGAGACCATGTGTGGGTGTGCGCCGGCGCGTTTGTCGGACCAGGTGTCGGCATCGGGGAAGGTGCCGTTGCGGGCGCGCGCGCGGTGGTGTTCAAGGATGTGGATCCCTGGACGGTTGTGGCGGGCAATCCGGCCTGTTTCGTTAAGAAGCGGGAGATCAAGGAGCAACCCTAGATGGTTCCTGTGTCCATTCTCATCCTGACCAAAAACGAAGAGGTCAATATTGAACGCTGCATCCGGTCCGTCTCATGGTCGGACGATGTTGTTGTCTTTGATTCATTCAGCGAGGACCATACGGTGGAGCGGGCCGTGGCGCTGGGGGCGCGAGTTGAGCGCCGGATATTTGACAACTATGCCAGCCAGCGAAATGCAGCTATGGCGCTAGATTTTAAGCATGAGTGGATACTCATGGTTGATGCCGATGAATGCGTCACGCCGGAACTGCACCGGGAGATTGCATCTGAACTCGAAGCGGTTGCACCGGAAGTGACCATGTTCCGCATGCGCCGGAGAGATTTCTTCTTCGGCAAATGGATCAAGCATGCTTCGGCGTACCCAACCTGGTTTGGTCGCCTGGTCCGCCACGGAAGAGTTCGGGTGGAGAGAGAAATCAATGAGGAGTACCATACCGATGGGGAAGTGCGGTGCCTGCAGGAACATCTGGATCACTACCCTTTCTCCAATGGACTCGCGTACTGGATCGAGCGGCACAATCGCTATTCCTCGATGGAAGCGCAGGCGCTGGCACAGGAGGTGAAGGAAGCCTTTCACATGCACGAATTGTGGTCTTCCGAGGCAACCATCCGCAGGAGAGCAAATAAGCAACTGGCCTATCGTCTCCCCGGTCGGCCGGCTATTGTTTTTTTCTATCTCTACGTCATTCGCGGCGGCTGGCTTGACGGCATGCCGGGGCTGCGCTATTCCATGATGCGGGCGATGTACGAATTCATGATCGATCTGAAAGTGGCAGAAAGTCGCTACTGTAAAGCTGACGAGGGAAGGAAGAAGCTGTGAAAATACTTGTTACAGGAGCGGCTGGATTCATTGGATCCTATGTGGCGCATGCGCTGCTGGACGAGGGGCATGACGTAGTCGGTGTCGACAGTTTCAACGACTACTATCCGGTAGAACTCAAGGAGGCGCGTCACGCCCGGCTGGAGATGCGAGAAGGGTACACTGGTGTTCGAGGGGACCTCGTGGACTATCCCTTGCTGTCGGCGACGTTCGAGCGGTATGGATTCGATCGGGTCTGCCATCTGGCCGCCCAGGCCGGCGTACGGTATTCCATCCAGAATCCCTTCGCCTATGAGCAGTCGAATCTGTCTGGTCACCTGAATATACTGGAATGCTGCCGCCACCACGAAGTACCGCGTCTGGTATACGCTTCCAGCTCGAGCGTTTATGGAGGTAACGAAAAAGTTCCGTTTTCGGAGAGCGATCCGGTTGATCATCCCGTCAGTTTTTATGCCGCCACCAAGAAGGCGAATGAGCTGATGGCGCATACCTATACACATCTCTATGGTTTTCAGACCACCGGATTGCGTTTTTTCACTGTTTACGGTCCCTGGGGTCGGCCCGACATGGCCTACTGGCTGTTTTCCGAAGCGATGCTCAAGGGAAATCCGATCAAGGTATTCAACCACGGCGACATGAAGCGGGATTTTACCTATATCGACGATATCGTGCAGGGGGTAAAGGCATCACTGTTTACCGATGAATTGAATCCATATGAAGTATTCAACCTCGGAAACAACCAGCCCGAATTACTCATGGACATGATCACCTATCTCGGTGAGGCGCTCGGGGTCGAACCACAGATGGAAATGCTGCCCATGCAGCCCGGGGATGTCCCCATCACCTATGCCGATATCGATAAAGCCCAGTCAAAGCTTGGTTACCGGCCCACGACCACGCTGCGTGAAGGACTGCAACTGTTTGTGGACTGGTTCGCATCTTATCGCTCTGACAGGGCCTAGCAAATGGCCTGGATGACCATCAAAATGCACGGTTTTTAGGCTCCTCTTCCTCGGTGGGGTCGGGCATGCTGACTGAAATATTTCAAACCACCGGCAAGACCAGAAAGCGGCGATGAAGATTTCGATCGTTACAGCTACGTATAATTCGGAAAAGTCGGTTGTCGATACGGCCCGATCTTTACTCGAACAGGACTATCCACGCGCGAATATCGAGTGGATTGTTGTGGATGGTCGTTCGGTGGATCGTACCCTGCAAATCATCAAGGAATGCGAATTCCAGCCCGACCGACTGCTCTCGGAAACCGATACGGGAATCTACGATGCTCTGAACAAGGGGGTTCGCCTGGCAACCGGTGACTTTGTAGGCTTTCTGCATGCCGATGATTTTCTGGCTGCTCCCGATGTGCTCAGCCGCATTGCGTGTGCACTGGACCAGACTGGTGCGGATGCACTATACGGGGATCTTCAGTATGTCAAACCCCGGGAACATGGCGGGTATAGTGTTGTCCGCTACTGGAAAAGCGGGATTTATCATCAGGGGCACATCAAATGGGGATGGATGCCGCCGCATCCGGCTCTGTATATAAAGCGCGCAATCTACGATCGGATCATGCTCGAAAACGGCGAGTTTTTCGATACATCGTACAGTTGCGCCGCCGACTATGATTTGATGATCCGCGTTCTGTTGGACTTGAATATCGAACCGGCCTACCTGCAGAAGGTGCTGGTAAACATGCGGATTGGAGGAACCAGCAACCGCAGTGTTGGCCATATCATCAATAAATCGAGAGAGGATTGGCAGGTCATACGCCGCAACCGCATTGGCGGCCCCCTTACCCTGACGTGGAAGAACCTAAGCAAGGTGAGGCAGTTTCTTCAGAGGCCATCATCATGATCGCAAACCGGACATCTGTACCCGTTATACTGTTGGCCTTGGCATGGCTGGTGGTGGCCCTGACGGTTCTGCTGGTGCCGGCACCGCGGGAGTGGGGCAGGTTGGGCCATGTGATCAGTCCGTACTACGACAAGATTCAGCACCGGTTTGAACCGGCCGTGCATATTGGTCTGATGGCTTCGATATCCGTGTTGATCATGCACTACCTGAAATCAAAAAAAGCCATGACTGCCGTCATGCAAACCATGGCCCTTGCTTTGCTGTTGGCCGTAACTCTTGAAGCGCTCCAGAGTTACCTGCCTGATGAATTCGGCCGAAAGTGCGATATCCACGACCTGCTGCCGGCTGTGATCGGTATTGCGGCGGGTTGTTTGATCGGCTTGGTCATGCGCATACGCAAACACTGACATCCATCTGTTCGGCCCGGTTAATCAGAAAACTGCATGCAATCTCAGCAAACAAAGCAAGACCTTGAATCCCGTTTCATGGATTTCGAGGAAGCGACACCGCTAGCGTTCGGTTATGGCGATGGCGTGGGTTCGACCGACTGGGAGATCCGAACTGATGACCTGACCGGAGTTACTGAATTGCTGGCGTGCTGGGCTCTATTGCTATCGCGATGCTCAGGCCAATCCCGCATTTCCGTCGGCTTTCAGCAAGTGGATGATACTGAAGTGCGTCCGCTGCTGCTGGACGTCGATGAACGGCAATCGGTCGGGAACTATCTGGTTTCGATCAACCAGCAGGTCCGATCCCAGCAGATGAGTGAAGCCGAGGTGCGAACATGCCTGGGTCTGGATGTCGGCATACCGTTGTTCAACAGTGTTGTATTCGCTTCATCGCAGGTTGATAAGGGTGTCCGGGGGCTGGGCGGCTATTCCGGGGAAACGCTGGATCGCGTTTCAGACCACCTGCACCGTTTATGCAAAGCCTTATCAGCTACTGAAACGATGGTTGAGACTATTCAACACCTTGCCGATGAAGAATGGGAACAGGTGATCCGGTTGTGGAACCCGCCACCAACACCCTATCCTGAAAGCACGGTGCAGTCGCTGTTCGAAGCACAGGTATCCAGTCGACCGGATTCCATTGCGCTCATCTATGGTGCAGCGCGAGTCACCTATGCCGAGTTGAACCGGCAGTCCAACCGGCTGGCGCATCATCTGATCAATGCCGGTGTCCGGCCGGGACAGGGCGTGGCCACGTTTCTTGAGCGGGGCATTCCCCAGATGGTGTCGACGCTGGCCATTCTCAAGGCAGGCGGCGCCTACATACCGCTTGATGTTGAATTCCCCGCGGAGCGCATTGAGCAAATGCTGGAGGATGCGCAACCACCGCTGGTACTGACTCAATCGGGCGAGGCACGAAAGCTGTCGAAGTCATCGGGGGCTAAACGGATCTGCCTCGACGAAATCGAGACGGAACTGGAGTCCTGTCCCGCTACCAACCCGGCAGTGGAGTGCAGCACCGATGCGCTGGCCTATATCATGTATACCTCCGGATCGACCGGCCGCCCGAAGGGGGTGGAAGTTGTGCACCGGGGGATTATTCGACTCCTCTTCGGCGTGGACTATGTCCCCTTCGGCTCCGACACCGTCATGCTCCATATGGCGGCGGCCTCATTCGACGCATCCACACTTGAGATATGGGGTCCATTACTGCACGGCGGCATCTGTGTACTCAGTCCATCGCGCGTGCCGACGCTCGAAACCGTCGGCCAGCTGCTGGAAGAGCATCAGGTTAACATATTCTGGATGACTGCGGCGCTGTTCAATCTGGCTGTTTCCGCGGCGCCGGAAATCCTGAGGCCTGTGAAGTATCTGCTGGCAGGCGGCGAAGCGCTCTCTCCGCTTCACGTGGAAATGGCATTAAGGGAACTGCCGCAGGTACAGTTGATCAATGGCTATGGTCCCACGGAGAATACCACGTTTTCAACCACCTATGCCTTCGATCGCAACACGTTTGATCCGGCTAAGCCGATCCCGATTGGGCGCGCCATCGGCAACTCTACCTGCTACATACTGGATCGTTTCCTGCGCCCGGTCGCTCCCGGTGTGCCGGGTGAGCTGTATGTCGGCGGTGCCGGAGTGGCCCGGGGGTATGCGGGTCGGCCGGACCTGACGGCCGAACGTTTTCTCGATGATCCCTTCAGCGCTAGACCTGGCGCGCGTATGTACAAGACGGGCGATGTAGTCTATTGGAATCCAGGGGGACAGATTGAGTTTATCGGACGCGTCGACAACCAGATCAAGCTGCGCGGATTCCGGATCGAGCTGCAGGATATCGACCTGGCGCTGGGGACGTTCCCCGGAGTGGAGCAGGCCGTAACAGCGGTCTACGAGGATGAAGGCCGTGGAAAGTGGCTGGCAGCTTTTGTAAAAGTCGAGGATCCGGAGCAATTCCCGGTCGATGAGCTGAAGGATTTTGCCTATGGCAAACTCCCGGACTACATGGTGCCGGCCGCCTTCGTTCCGGTACGGGAATGGCAGTACACGCCCAGTGGGAAACTGGATCGTAAAGCGCTACCCAGGCCCCAACCGTCCACTTCGGTTGAAGACCGGTATGCGCCTCCGGAAACGGATACGCAGAAGACCCTGGCTACGTTGTGGCAAGGTCTCCTGAACCTATCCAGGGTGGGGATAGACGACGACTTTTTCGAGCTTGGTGGCGATTCCCTGTGCAGTGTCCATCTCTTCCATGAAATTAATCAACGGTTTGGATGTGAGCTTCCCTTGTCAACACTCACCCAGCAACCGACCATTCGCGGTCTGGCATCGGTCCTGGACGGCGACTCCGTGGAGCTGCATTTGGCTGGATTTCGCTGCCTGCAGCTGATCCAGGCCGGTGATCCGGATGTGCCACCCCTTTTCATGATTCATGGCGGGGCTGGCAATGTATTGGTTTTTCATGAATTTGCGCGAAATCTAGGTGCCCGGCAACCGGTCTATGCCTTCCAGTGGTCGGGCTGGGACGGGGATCGCGGTCATGAATCTATTGCTGCCATGGCCTCCGCATACAAAGAGGAGCTGTTACGTTTCCGCCGCATGGACGAATACCGGATCGGCGGGCATTGCATCGGCGGTCTTATTGCCATTGAGCTGGCCCGGCTGCTGCGCCAGGATGGAATCGGAATCGACGGACCGTTGATTGTCGGCGATTGCCCTAACCTGAAGGCATCAAGTTATTGCCTGGCCGAGCCGGAGCAGTCGGTGGTCTCCCGCGATGCATTCACGGAGATGGTAAATTCCCTTGAAAAACAACATGTCGGTTGGGGAGCCTGGATGCCATCCGCGATGGAGTGTGAAGCAGGATTGAAGAGCTGGCTGAAGCGTTCGGCGTTGGCGGTATCCGTTGTTCATTGGCTGCGCTATCAGCCTACGTTGATTGGATTGCGGGTGGCTGTGCTGCTGGGCAAGAAAGTTCCTGTCGACAAACGACCATTCTATTCCAGCCGCACCCTGGTTCTGGCGGCGAAGCGACATCAGGCGGAACGCTACACCGGAGACATTGTTTATTTCCGTTCAACGTGTGTTTTCGGCCGGCAGTTGGGACTGCAGGGATGGTGGAATGATCCATTTATGGGCTTCGGGGAATTGTGCGGTGGGCGCTTCGATGGACATGTTGTTGGAGGTGGACACAACGATGTTTTGAAGCTTGCCGAAGTGGCAGACATGGTCAATGCGGCCTTTAGCACCGACCATCGGAAAGAGGGGGGACAGGCCTGATGCATAGGGCGTACCTCGGACTGGCGATAATCGTCTATCTTGCCGTGATGGCGTATTATGCATTTCGTCCGTTTAAGCCGGTCTCAACCTATGATGTCGCGCCGAAACCTCCCCTTTTGGAGAACGGTGCGTTGCATATTGTGCCGGGCAGGGCGTTGGAGGTCGAACGCCGTGCAACGGCAGCCACGCGCGAGGCATTGGTCCGGTCGGGTCATATGTCGCTTGAGATTGTCCTGCGCACAGACTCGATCGAGCAGGGCGGTCCTGCCCGCATTCTTACCTTATCGCGGAACGCGCTCTGCCGTAATTTTACGCTTTCCCAGGAGGGCAATGCCCTTTCGTTCCGGCTGCGAACAACCGAGTCGGATCACAATGCGTTGCTTTCGAACCTGATAGTGCCCGGGGCGTTTGCCTCCTCCAACTTGATGCAGCATGTGGCGGTAACCTACGATGGAACACGGTTACGGGCCTATGTGGACGGGAATTCAACACTGCAGGCTTTAAATCTACGAGGTACTTTTTCCGATTGGGGGCACAACCACTTGCTGCTCATTGGTGACGAACCGCCTGGAGGCAAGCCCTGGCAGGGCTGGATTGAACGCTTTGCCATCTATGACCGGGCCTTGGATATCGAGGAGATCGCACTGTTGCATGAAGGAATGGCCGTGCCGGATGCCATCCTGAAATGCGATTTTAGGAATGCATCCGCGTCGGCCGAGACGGAAGGCGTGAAGCCGATGCGGTACCGCAATCCGTTCATCACGGTCGATAACACGCAAAGCACGCTTCATGATTGTGTGTTCAACATTGCCGGGTTCCTTCCGCTGGGTGCGCTGGTTTATCTGTTGCTGCCTGCACGACTTGAAAGGCGAAAAGTCGTTGCGGCTGTTCTGGTTCCCGCTATGCTCGGCTTGTTGGTGAGCGGCAGTATCGAGGGAGCGCAGCGTTTTATTGCCAACCGGGTTCCATCCGCCCTGGATGTGGTTTACAACCTGACAGGTACGTTGCTGGGAAGCCTTGCGGCATGGCTGGCGTTATCGCAATTTAGAGTAACAGCTCGAGAAGAATAGGAGACCTTCATGAAAATTATTGTAGTAGGAAATCTGGGATACATCGGGCCCAGTGTTGTTGGCAGGTTCCGCAGCACGTTTCCAGATGCGGAGTTGATTGGCTTTGATATCGGTTATTTCGCCCACAGCCTGAGCAATGCGGCTTTTCTTCCGGAAGTGGTATTGAACCGGCAGGTGTTCGGCGATATCCGCCGATTTCCGGAAGAGCTGCTGGATGGAGTCGATGCTGTGGTTGACCTGGCTGCCATCTCCAACGATCCCATGGGCAGGGAGTTCGAGGAAGTCACGATGGCGGTCAACTATCGGGCTGCTGTCCGTCTGGCGGAAATGTGCAAGCGCAAGGGGGTCCGCAACTTCGTCTATGCTTCCAGCTGCAGCATGTACGGAGCGGCGAGTGAGTTTCCCAAGAAGGAGGATGACGAGCTCAATCCGCTTACTGCCTATGCCCGTTCCAAGGTGGCTGCCGAAAAGGATTTGCAGCCGTTGGCTGATGCCGACTTTACTGTCACCTGTCTGCGCTTTGCCACGGCCTGTGGATTCACCAGCCGGTTAAGGCTCGATCTGGTGCTGAATGATTTTGTCGCCGGTGCGCTGGTGAACAAGGAAATCGGTATCCTGAGCGACGGAACGCCGTGGCGGCCGATGATCAATACGAAGGACATGGCACGTGCGATCGAGTGGGGCATTTTGCGCAAGCCCGGGCAGGGCGGGGCATTCCTTGCCGTCAATACCGGCTGCAATGAATGGAACAATCAGATCAAGCCGTTGGCCGATGCCGTGGCCGTCGAGATACCCGAGGCATCTGTCAGTGTTAATCCAGACGCGCCGCCGGACAAGCGCTCCTATCGCGTCAATTTCGATCTCTTCAAAGAACTGGCTCCTGATCATCAGCCTGTCTGGACCCTGCAGGACACGATACGCGATCTGAAGGATAATCTCACCGCCATGGAATTCAACGATCCGGAATTCCGTGAATCACAGTTCATCCGGCTGAAGGTTCTGGCGCGCCTGCGCAACCAGGGATCGCTGAATGCCAATCTGGAATGGGTGAGGGCCGAGTGAGTTCCCCTGGTAAAACGGATATTGGAAGCGAGCTGTACGGTCTGGCCGAGCGACTCTATCCGATTCATCGAAGCATCACCGGGAACGGCGTGCGGGAAACGCTGCGTATTCTCGGGGAATACATTCCGCTGAACATTCATGAAGTCCCCAGTGGCACGAAGGTGTTCGACTGGGTCGTGCCCGACGAATGGAACGTGTCCGAGGCCTACATCTGCAACGCTGCCGGCGAGCGCGTTGTTGACTTTAAGGATTCCAATCTCCATCTGGTTCATTACAGCATTCCCGTCCATGAGCGCATGGATCTGGAAACCTTGAAGAGGCATCTGTTTTCTCTTCCCGACCATCCTGACTGGGTGCCGTACCGGACATCGTATCACAACCGGAACTGGGGTTTTTGCATCTCGCACAACCGGCTTCTGTCCCTGGAGGAGGGTGAGTACGAAGTTAGGATCGATGCAACGCTCGAGCCGGGATCACTGACATACGGCGAATATGTCATAGAAGGCGACTCGCCGGATGAAGTGTTGATTACGACCCATGTCTGCCACCCATCGCTCTGCAACGATAATCTCTCGGGTATTGCTATAAACACGTTGCTTGCCCGGCATCTGGCGCAATCCAGGGGGCGCTACACCTACCGGTTTCTCTTTATTCCCGGCACGATCGGTTCGATTACATGGTTGAGCCTGAACGAAGACAAGGTCGGTAACATCAGGCATGGCCTCGTGTTGGCGTTGCTGGGCGATGAAGGGAAGTTCCATTACAAGAAGAGCCGCCGGGGGAGCGCGGAGATCGACCGGCTCGTGTGCCGCCTGCTGAGGGAAACCAATCCGGATCACGGGATCATCGACTTCTATCCCTATGGCTATGACGAGCGGCAGTTCTGTTCGCCGGGCTTCGACCTGCCGGTCGGCAGTCTGACCCGTACGCCGCATGGGCAGTTCCCCGAATACCACACCTCGGCCGATAATCTTGAGTTCATAAAGCCGGTCCGTCTGGCCGAATCCTATGATCTGATACTGGAAATCGTTGGCCGGCTTGAGTCGGCCGATCGGTACCTGAATCTTAAACCGAAGTGCGAGCCCCAGCTGGGCAAGCGGGGATTGTACAAGCAGGTTGGTGGGGCGAGTGATACGAAGGATTATCAGATGGCCCTGCTTTGGATTCTCAACCTTTCCGATGGTTCAAGCTCGCTGGAGGATATCGCGGAAAGGTCGGGACTGGATATCGACGTATTAAGACATGCGGTGAACGATCTGCTGCAGACCGATCTGCTGAGAAAGCTGTAAATGAATCAAGCACCACGAGGAAACCATGAATTGCCACCATTGCCAAAAGCCGCTGGAACATATCTTTCTTGATCTGGGTGTGGCGCCGCCCTCCAATTCCTATCTACTGAAGGAGCAGCTCGCGAATGAGGAGAAAAGCTATCCGTTAAAGCTTTACGTGTGCCACAACTGCTGGTTGGTGCAGACCGAAGACAACGACAGCGGCGCGGATTTGTTCCAGGCCGATTATGCCTATTTTTCTTCAGTTTCATCGAGCTGGCTCGACCATGCGGCGCGCTATGTTGAGATGATCATCGAGAGACTGGGACTCGATGGCGGCAGTTTCGTTATGGAGATTGCCTCGAATGACGGCTATCTGCTGAAAAACTTTGTTGCTGCGGGAATTCCGTGTCTCGGCATCGAGCCCACGACCGGTACGGCCGAGGTAGCGAAGGGTCTGGGAATACCCGTACTCTCCGAATTCTTCGGATCGGAGCTGGCTCAACAACTGACCATGGATGGCAAGCAGTCGGATTTGATCATCGGCAACAATGTCTACGCCCATGTTCCCGACATCAATGATTTTACCGCCGGACTCAAAACCGCGCTTAAACCGGGGGGTACCATCACGCTCGAGTTTCCTCATCTGCTCAGACTGATGCAGGAAAGCCAGTTCGATACGGTCTATCACGAACACTATTCCTATCTTTCACTCAATACCGTGAGCCGGATTTTCCGGAATGCCGGCCTGCGGGTCTGGGATGTTGAGCAGCTCACCACACATGGGGGCAGTCTGCGGGTGTACGGGTGCCACGCCGACGACCCCCGGACCGACACCGGACGCGTTGCCTCCGTGCTGGCGGAAGAGAAGGCGGGGGGGCTATGCGGCCTGGATGCTTATCTGGCATTCCAGCCCCGTGCGGACAGGATCAAAAGCGATCTGCACGCCTTCCTGACGGAGCAGAGCCGGCAGGGAAAAACTGTAGCCGCCTATGGCGCGGCGGCCAAGGGCAACACCCTGCTCAACTATGCAGGCATCATGCCGGATCTACTGCCTTTTGTCTGCGATGCCGCACCTTCGAAGCAGGGCAAATACATGCCCGGCAGCCATATTCCCATTCTGCCGCCGCGTGCACTGGCCGAAAGGCAGCCCGACTATGTGCTGATTCTCCCCTGGAATATTGCCAAAGAGGTCATGCAGCAGCAGGCGTGCGTGGAGGAGTGGGGGGGGCGTTTTGTCGTAGCCATTCCGGAGTTGCGAGTTCTGTAGGATCCCGTCGAATCTGTAAAAGTCCGTCGACAGTTTAAATTGAATGACGGGCTCCATCTGGATATGGTGCTCCTTCTTTCCGGAGAGGTGTTTGATGAGACAGCTGTTGCTGTGTTCCAGTATGGTTCTGATGGTCGCATGTGCGGTGAACGTGGCAGCGCAGACATGGCCTGATTTCCATCTTACCAATGGGACGTATTATGCCAGTTATGGCGTTCAAACATACGACGCTTCCAATCCACATAAAAATCTCTATATCGACCCGTATGCCACCCTGAGAGCTGGGTCCACCGAGCTGGATGACATCTACGACGGCAACCAGGTTTTTCTCAGTGGCGGAACCGTCTACGCCGCGGCCATAGATGCCGCAGACTTTACATGGATTAACGGGACACTTCACCTGAATGGCGGAACCCATTCAACTACCTATGGATTGGGTAGCGGGACAGGTAAAAATCTATATGTCGATGCTGGCGCAACCGTGCAGGCGAGTTTCGGCAGTGCTTTGCCCGCCGGGAACCAGCTGACGCTGAATGATGGCGGTATCTTGTCCGTAAACGACTTCGATGCCGCCATGAATGGATTTTCCTTCAATGGAGGAACGCTGGCAGTGGCCGGGGCGTTAAGCGGTATGACATCTCTCACGGATTTCCAGAACCTTAAGCTGGTGGGGAGTAATGCCGTTTGGAACACCGCAGGCGGTATCGCCTCGCCGGGTGCATTCTATTGTTCGGTGATTGTTGCGGAAGGAGGGCAACTGACGACCGGAGCCGGAAACTATCTGGATACCAGTACTTTAGAAGTTTCCGGAACGGGCTCCATGTGGGAAAGTGCGGGTAATGTGGAGCTAACGTACAATTCGACGCTGCGAATCACCAATGCGGGGGCGGTGTCGGTCCAGAATGCCCTGGTCGGCAATGGCTGGGACAGCGGGAATGACGTGATCGTCGCTGGACAGAATTCCAGTCTGCAGACCGGAACCATGGCCATCGGCAGTGAACGATCCGATAACAACACAATGACCATATCTGCGGGCGGTGTAGTGAACAGCACGGCGGGTATAATCGGTGGACAAAGAGGATCCAGTGATAACGTGGTCGAGGTCACGGGAGACGGCTCGCAATGGAATAATTCAGAAGCATTGATCATTGGTGATGATTCGTGGCAGAACGAGCTTCATGTTCTGGATGGAGGAATCGTCACGAGTGTGGGCGGAACCATCGGCAGCTCGCTGAGCTATCACGTCTACGATAATCAGGTAAGCGTATCCGGAGCCGGCTCCAGATGGATCAACTATGGGTCACTCGGGATTGGCGATAGCGACGCGGAAGGAAATACCCTGCTGATTGCCAATGGCGGTGAGGTCGTTGTTCAAGGTGGAATAACCATTGCCCCGGTCGCGTCAGGCGCCCTGAATGGTATAAGCGTCAATGATGGTGGACGGTTAACGGTTGGATCCGATTTTGATGCCTCGCAGCAAGGCTTCTTTCTCAATTCGGGAGGGGCATTGTCCGTGCATGGACAGCTTTCCGGACTCTCCCTGCTGGCTGCCGGCTGCCGGCTCGAAGCATCGGATGTGCTGGGCGATCTGACTGTCCATGGCATCCTGGCCCCGGGAAGCAGTCCGGCGGACAGTGTAGTCGATGGAGTACTGACCCTTGGTCCGGATGGAACTCTGGAGATGGAGATTGGCGGCACGTCCCTAGGAACGGAATATGACCGGCTGACCGTTACCGGCAATGCCGAGCTCGATGGAACCCTGGACATCGTCCTGCTGAATGGATACGAACCTGCTTATGGCGACAGCTTTGATCTGTTTGATTGGATTGGAGGGGCGACGGGCGGGTTTTCCGCCACCAACGCACCCTCCCTTTCAGGAGGCCTGTACTGGGATACTTCTTCGCTCTACTCAACCGGACAGATCAGTGTGATTCCCGAGCCAAGCGTGTTAAGTTTGATCCTGGTTTTTGGCTGGGGTGGATGGGTCGTCCGCCGCTACTTCCCGCCTGTCTAATCCATACTTTCCATTGAAGCACATTTGTTGCACTGTATATCACATGGCTGCAAAGACCATTGACTATCTAATCATCGGCGGCGGGATCATCGGTGTTAATATTGCACTGCACCTTAAACGCCGCCATCCGGCAGCGTCGGTTTGCATTATCGAGAAGGAACCGCAGTTGGGGCTGCATGGAAGCGGGCGTAACAGCGGGGTCCTCCATGCCGGATTCTACTATACGGCCAACAGCCTGAAGGCGCGCTTTACACGCGACGGCAATGCCGCCATGAAGGACTTTATCCGCGAACACAATCTGCCGTTGAACGAGTGCGGCAAGCTGGTGGTGGCAAAGGATGAATCCGAAATTCCGACGCTGGATGAGCTGATGAAACGCGGTCAAGCCAATGGCGTGGAGCTGCTCAGGATCACCGAACAGGAAGCGAAGGAGATTGAGCCGCGCGTCAAGACCTGTCAATACGCCCTCTGGAGTCCAAACACGGCAACAGCCGACCCTGTTCCCGTGCTGGAAGCGTTTCGCAGGGATGCCGTGGATCTCGGTATCGAGTTCCGGTGTGGCGAACCATTCATGAAATGCGACGGCAATCGGGTCCGGACCCGGACCATGCAGATCGATGCCGGGTATGTTGTCAACGCCGCCGGACTGTACGCCGACCGCATTGCCCATTCGTTCGGATTCGGGCATAACTACGCCATCCTTCCTTTCAAGGGGCTGTATTTGAAATCCAGCGAGCCGGTGGGCAGTTTCAGGACCAATATCTATCCGGTGCCGAATCTTAAGAATCCCTTTCTGGGTGTCCATGTGACGGTTACGGTAGACGGACATCATAAGATTGGTCCGACGGCGATTCCCGCTTTCTGGCGCGAACAGTACAAAGGAACTGAAAACTTCGATTTTGGCGAACTTGTCCAGAGCATGGGGCTCGGTGCCCAGTTGATGCTGAAGGCCGACTTTGATTTTCGACGTCTGGCGGTCGATGAACTGCGGAAATACAACAGGGGCCACCTCGTGGAGCTGTCGCAGTCGCTCGCTGCCGGCCTGGAACGGTCCACCCTCAGGCACTGGGGTCCTTCGGGTATTCGGGCGCAGCTGCTGAACCGAACGAATAAGAGCCTGGAAATGGATTTCGTATTCGAGGGCGACCATCAATCCTTCCATGTGCTGAACTCGGTTTCTCCGGGATGGACCTGTTCCATACCCTTCACCCGATACATGGTGGATGAAATAGAAAGACTGCAATCACGTTGAGAAACGATGCGACGGGCTTATAGTACGCACAACAGAAAGGTTCGTTATGGTAAAGCTACAGACTCCTGAATGGGTATATATGGGCGGCGAGCTCCGGCCCTACAAGGATGCGGTGCTACATATCTCCAGTGAAGCGGTAACTCGTGGATTGAATGTCTACGAAGGGCTGAAAGGCTATTGGAATGAGGACGGCTCCGAGTTCGGCATCGTGGCCATTCCTCGGCATTTTGCCCGGCTGAAACGCTCCGCCCGGTTGCTTAGCATTCCGTGCGAGCTTGATTTCGACGCGTTCGAACAGGCCTGTCATACCCTGGTCAAGGCGCTTTACGATCCGGAGCGCGATATGTGGATCCGTGCGACGCTCTATGTCACCGAAGGGCATTGGGGGGAAAACACCGTGGCGGACCTGGTGCTGACCGCGTTCCATCAGGATAAGACCCGGCCGAAACCTGCGGATATCGGGGTGAGCACCTGGCGAAGATCGACCGATGTTTCGCTGCCGCCCAGAGTCAAGACCTCCACCAACTATGAAGTCGCCCGCCTGGCGCGCATTGAGGGGCGCGGCCGTGGTTTTTCCGAGATGATCCTCCTTAACCAGTCGGGACGCGTGGCTGAAGCTACGGGATGCTGCGTGCTCATGGTGCGCGATGGCAGGGTCTACACGCCGCCGGCCTACGAATGCCGGTTGGAAAGCATTACGCTCGATATTGTTGGGGATATCTGCCGGTCAGAAGGCATCGAATTCATTGAGCGTCCGATTGACCGGACCGAACTGTATATTGCTGATGAAATGGCTCTGGTAGGCACGTTGGCAGAGCTCGTGCCGATCCGGCGGATCGACGATTTTATTCTGCCGGATGACAGACCCATCCTTGATCGGATCGCCGACCGGTTCTGGACCGCGGTGAGAAACAGCAAGCCGCATCCCAAGGTTGATCTCTCGATTGTGAGATAGACCCGGGGCTTCCTGCCTGGATTGGGTATATGTTTCCTTGCTCTGCCGCAAATGATCATCCAGTATGGGTTGCACTTGGGCCATCAGCTCCAGGAATGCCATGTATTAAGTCGGAACAGGAGAGGGACGCATGAAAGCGGTTATACTTGCAGGTGGATTTGGAACACGCATCAGCGAGGAAAGCGCAGTCAGACCCAAACCCATGGTAGAGGTGGGGGGGCAGCCGATCCTGTGGCATATCATGAAGATCTACGCCTACCACGGCATCAACGATTTCATTGTGGCGTGCGGGTACAAGGGCAACATCATCAAGGATTATTTCTCCAAGATCTACATGTCCGATGCCGATGTGACGTTTGATTTGAAGAACAATTCAATCGAATATCACCACTCCCGCGTCGAACCCTGGCGGGTTACCTGTGTAGACACGGGCCTGGAAAGCATGACCGGCGGCCGGTTACGCCGGGTTCGCGATTACCTGGACAATGAGACATTCTGCATGACCTACGGCGACGGGGTATCAGATATCGATATCACCCGCGAGGTCAATTTCCACAAGGAGCAGGGCTTGCTGGCCACCGTGGCGGCCATTACACCGCCGGGACGCTTCGGCGTGGTCAATCTCATGCCGGGTGAAAAAAAGATTCGATCGTTCAAGGAGAAGCGCGATGGGGACGGTGCCTGGGTTAACGGCGGTTTTTTTGTGCTGGAACCCGAAGTGCTCGATTATATCGATTCGGACCTGGAACCGTGGGAGCGTGCGCCCATGGAACGGCTGGCTGAAGAAGGGCAACTGGGGGCGTTCCGCCATGCCGGGTTCTGGCAGCCTATGGATACCCTGCGGGACAAGCATGTGCTGGAGGACATGTGGAAAGCCAACGAAGCACCGTGGAAGGTATGGTCGTAGCTTTGCGTCGCCCAAACGAGGGTCAATTGCGTGATGTTTGAGAAAGCCATCCTGGAAGACGCATGGATCGTCACACCTGATCCCAGCAGCGATGAGCGAGGCTATTTTGCACGGACATACTGTCGCAAGGAGTTTGAAGCACATGGCATCGGGCTCAATGTCGTTCAGTGCAATGTTTCCTTCAATGTGGCGGAAGGAACCCTGCGCGGCATGCATTATCAAAAAGAGCCTGCCGCTGAGCCTAAGCTGGTGGAATGCGTACACGGCGCGATCTACGATGTAATCGTGGATCTAAGAAAGGAATCCCCCACCTATCTGCAATCTTTCGCTATTGAGCTGACCGGCCGGAACCGGAAGAAACTGTTCGTCCCGCGCAACTTCGCCCATGGTTTTCTGACGCTGGAGGCAAATACGGAGGTATCGTACATGATGGGGGAATACTACAACCCGGAGTTCGCCACGGGGTTGCGATACGATGATCCTGCTCTGAATATCCACTGGCCGTCATCCATCAATGTGGTCAGTGAAAAGGACCGTAGCTGGCCATTGCTATAGCAAAACGATATAGAAGCGTGCATCCGCACACGCGGAATATGAATGGAAGGCCGGCTAATACAGCCGGCCTTCATTGATTTCCGCCCTTGTTGCGGCAAAGGGAGTGATTATTGCGGCTTTACCGTCCGCTTTCGATAAGCAGGCGATGCGACAGAACCGCCAGGCTTGAGGCCAGTTCCTCCCGCTGGAGGATGACATTGCCGGGTACATCGAGCGTGGTAGGGGTAAAGTTCCAGATGGCGCGTATGCCACCCTCAACCATCGCATCAGCAACGGATTGCGCGACGGAAGCTGTAACAGTGAGCACCCCGATCTGGACATGCATCTCCTTGGCCAGTTCGGGCAGCTTTTTCGCATCGAGTATCGTTTTTCCGTGAACCGAGGTGCCAATGATGTCCGGATTACTGTCAAATGCAGCCACAATGCGCATGCCGTGCTGCTCGAATCCCCGGTATCCCAGGAGGGCACGGCCCAGGTTTCCCACCCCGACGAGCATGGCATCGCTGGTGTTCGACCATCCCAGAAAATCCTCGATGGCGGCAATGATCTCGTCCATGGGAAAGCCCAGACGAGGCCGGCCGACGGCGCCGGTAATGGCTAAATCCTTGCGGACAACAATCGGATCGAGACCCAACTCGCGTGCGACGACCGTACCTGAGGCGTATTCCTGGCCTTCTGTTTTCATTTTCCGCAAGAGGCTCAGATAGAGCGGCAGTCGCTTGATGGTTGGCACTCCTGCGGTTTTTCTTTCCGATTGGCTCATGTAGAAATCTCCATTTAATTATCGATATCGTACCAGCCCGTATCTATATGCGTCAATGTACAGAAAGCTTGAATGCAACGTTGAATGGAATCCCTGCCACGCTAACATGGTCGCCCGTCATGGAAATTGTAGAAAACATACGCCGCCTGCCCGAACTGTGCGCTGACTCCATCCATATCTGGGGAATTCACGTGCCCGACATGATGGACCAGCTTGATGCGCTGGGCAGTGTGCTTTCCGATGCGGAACGGGCAAAGGCGTTGCGCTATGGCCGGGAAGCCGACCGCAACGCCTCCATTGTTGCGCGCGGTGCGCTACGGGTGCTGCTGTCCGGCTACACGGCATCCTCTGCGGACCGCATCGAGTTCAACTATACTGAAAACGGGAAACCGCACATTGCCGGTTCAGAGGTGGCATTCAATGTATCCCACTCCATGGATTGGATAGTGCTGGCATGCGGACAGGACCGTGCCATCGGCGTCGATATAGAACAGATCAAGCGGGACATGGATGTGCAGTCGATAGCTGCCCGGTATTATGCACCGGATGAATGTGAGGTTATCCGCCTGGCCGAGGATCCGCATGGCATGTTTTTCCAGCTGTGGGCGCGTAAGGAAGCCTTGATTAAAGCCTGTGGATCCACGTTGTTTACTGAGTTGAAGCGAACATCCGTTCCCATTGAAAACGGCGCTGAAAGGAACGGGTGGTTTTTCTACCACCTGGAAGCAGGATCAGAATATGCCGCGGCTGTGGTAACAGACAAGCCGCTGGGCAGCATGCCGTGCTATGATTTCGGAGGGTTAAAGTGGCAGAATTGAAGAATACGTTTTCCTGGTCGTTCAGTGCTGCAGAGGATTTCGAGGCCTGTCGCAGGCGCCGATACTGGAGCAAATACGGTATGTGGGGCGGTTGGGCACGCAATGCTTCTCCGGAACAAAAGACTGCGTACCGGTTGAACAAGATGGACAACCGCTGGGGATTGATGGGGCAGGCTGCGGAAAACGCCATCATGTGGGTTCTCAAGCAGCATCAGCAGGGGAAGCCGGTTGATGCCTCTGCGGCGTGGGACGCAATAGCCCGCCCGTTCCTGACCAAAAAATGGAACGAGTCGAACGAAGGCCTCTGGCGCGATGATCCGAAGCGCTTCTGCTGCCTGCGTGAGCACTACTACCATACGATGGAGGACGAGAACGAGGCCAAGCGCCGGATTGCGTCGCAGGTTAGGCATTGTATAGATAACTTTATCGATAAGGTGCTTCCGCGTATCGGTAAGATCACTCCGGATCAGGAATTCCGGATTGCTACACCGGAGCAGGGTGGCGATGTGGAACATTTCATCTACGAGGGCGTGAAAATCTATTCCATTCCCGATTATGCCTATCGGATCGGCGATCAGGTCCATATCCATGACTGGAAAGCCGGAAAAATCAAGGCCGAGCAGCACCGTCTTCAGCTGTCGCTTTATGCGTTATGGGCCATCGTGAAACACGGGGCCAGACTGGAAAACATATTTCTATACGTCGAATACCTCAACGAAGGGCAGGTGCTCCCGTTCCAGCTGACAGAGGAGGAAATGGAGGAAGCCCGGGCGGTAATGGGCGAATCCGTAGGCGAAATGACTGAATACCTGGTCGACTGTGATCGTGATAAAAACGAACCCCTGCCGAAGGCAGAGTGGGAGCTTACGCTTGATCCGGCCAACTGCCGGCAGTGCAATTTCTACGAACTCTGCAAGCCGGAACTGGACGCCTTGCAGCACGCGTGATTTTTACCTCGTTTTGCCGTTGACCACCGATAGGCTTTTCCATACATTCCACCCCTCTTTAGCGCAGCCATAGCTCAATTGGATAGAGCACCTGACTACGAATCAGGAGGTTTCAGGTTCGACTCCTGATGGCTGCGCCACTTATTTACCTCGTAATCAACAGGTTGCGAGGTTTTTTTATTGCCTGTGTTAAAAATCGGATGGTTGCATAATCGCATGAAATGTTGCATCGGGTTTTTCACCACCGCAATAACTCTTCCTATACCGTCTACCGCTCTCCATGAATCATCATTATTCAATCTCAGATGGTTTTAGCCTATCAATATCTGTCCACTGCGAGGGATTTCAGGATCACACTGCTATATCGGTGCGGTGTGGCGGTGCATGGAATCGGCTATGCAGAGAAATAAGGGGAAATATAGCCAAAATCGCGTTGAAATTTCCGGTTTCGGGGTAAGTAATTCAAAGGAAAATTGCAAAATGAGCTTTGAAAGCATGAAAACGAACTATGGAAGCGGTTGAGTGGTGATGGTGGCGCTGTAAGCTCTGAATTCGAAGAACTGTTAGAGCGTTACGTTGGCGTTGAGCCGAGTACACGAGGCGAACTGTATGATGATTGGGGCTTGGATCAGGTAGGAATATCCAACAGACAGTTCATAAGCCGTCCGAAGCAAGCCAAGGAACCAGAAACCCGTTCAGTCTTATGGGCTCAGATCACCCAGTCTCCTGCCGGTAACGCGACCGTGGACCCTGAGTTCACATGAATGCAGAATGTCAAAGATCATATTCATTATCCAGCTGCATATTCAAGCAGGGTTGGCCGGTTGCGGCCACCGCATGCGGCTGCATGATCACGTTCAACCTCGCCCGGTGGTCGGGATTCAATTACCCGCATCGATTGACGGAGGATGGAACCGGCGAGGAATTCGGTCGGAACCGGACCACGAAGGGGTTCGCTTTATCAGCCCGGTCCTGTAGCAACGACGGGTCTCATAGCTTGTTTTTTAACATGACGCGCTCATGCAGGTGTGTACGATGGATCCATGAGTTCCAGATGCATAGCAATACGACGCCTGTCCTGTCGGCTCGTGATGTATTTTACGTGCTTCGCCGTTTCCGGTGCATTTGCTCACGACGACCAGGTGAGTCATGGCCGGGTCTGGGCGGAACCCGACATGTGGGTTCTCGAAGTGCATCTGAACAGCGATGTGACCGAATCCTTCGTTTCCGGACACCTTGATCCTGCCCATGCGGAACAGTCTTATACCCGCCTAGCCGAGGAGGCCAAAAGCATCATCCAGGTTGCGGCCGGCGGGAAGACCCTTGAGCCACTCGATGCGGAGTTCCGGCTAGCGGGCAAAATCGGGGTACTGATGGTGTGGTATCCGCGAACGGGTGACGGACATCTGGAACTCACCCACCATTTTCTCGATCGGATGATCGATGGAAATGGAACGGTTCTCAGGAGTATTTATGCCGATGGAACACCCGGCAAGCAGGTATTCATATCCGTCAGCCATCCAACCGAAACGGTTATGCTGCTAAAGAATGCGGCACCGGTATCCAGGGACGCGATCAGCGGTACGGGAGATAATGAGACGCAGGAACGCACGCATTCCGAAGACCAAACTTCGCAAAGCGGCTTCACCGCTGTATTTTTCAAGCTTGGCGTAGAGCACATTGCGTTTGGTTTCGATCACCTGCTGTTTCTTGCCGGACTGCTGATCGCCTGCAGAAAGCCGAAGGATATTCTTACCATCGTTACCAGTTTTACACTGGCCCATTGCATCACGCTCTCCGTGGCGGCGCTCGGCTGGTGGGTGCCGCCGGCCGGTATCGTCGAACCGGCCATCGCCGCTTCGATCGTGTTTGTGGGAATCGAAAATCTGGTGCGCGAGTATATTGGCAAGGAGCGGGCATTACTGACGTTTGCCTTCGGCCTGATCCACGGTTTCGGTTTTGCCGCCGTACTGCGCGAACTTGGTTTGGGCCAGGATGGACAAAGCATCGTTGGTCCGCTCTTCGCCTTTAACGTCGGGATTGAAGCGGGGCAGCTGACTATTGTTGCCATCGTTCTGCCCGCTCTGCTCTGTTTGAAGCACGCCAGTGTACGTCTGCGTACCTGGATGCAGCCGGCGCTTTCCGTCATTATTGCCCTGATCGGGCTCTTCTGGTTTCTTCAGCGCACGCTGTTCAGCGGATGAAGGCGCTCGCTTTCAGCTGAAGCCAGTTCTGTGCTGCTTTGTTTTCTATCCGCACCTGCGGCGCCAAAGGCGGTTTCCTATATCACTGCTGCTCGCCACGGAAGAACATGACCGGTTCAGTGCTCGTCGGTAGTACGACCTCTGTGTTCGTTCCCCCCGCTACCACATTGGTGTACACCTGCCATGCGTTCGTCAGGTTCGTGCTGGATTCAATCCGGTACAGGTAGTACGGCGCTGTTGCGAAGGTGAGCCTATTGGTCTTAATCGAAAGTTGAACCGGCTTGTTTTCCCCGGCCATATAGATCTTTGGTTTCGGCGGTGCACTCATGCCTGCACCAATATAAAAACTCGGGTGGGGCGGCTGGTTGTACTGGTTGCACTGCCAGGCGATGGCCGTGCGGTACATGGAGTCATGCATCAGGGTATAGATGCGGTTCGTTGCAACGGTTGCCGTCGCGTAGATATAGAGCTTGGTGTTGTCGCTGGAGGGATAAATCGCTTCTTCGCGCCAGTCGCCGATCAGGTCCCCGCTGATGCACGGATTCGACTTTGTTCCGTTGATGCATCTGCTGGCATACTGGGCGGGATAGTTGTAGAGGGACAGCAGCCGGAATGCGGAGCCGGTATTCTCATCCCATTTGTTGATGATCGGGGCCGGACTGGTGGATCCCGCGCCGTCGAGGATTTCACGCTGCAGGTCGGCGTCCCACCAGATCAGGAAGTTGCCCCAGTTCGGAACATCCGTATCAATGAGAGCTTTGGTGGTGGCATCATACGTTCCACCGCTGGCCACATCCCACATCTGGTAGCCCCGGTAGCTTGCATCAACGTGGGCAGCGCAGCCTCTTCCGGTATCGCCACCCGCCGTGTGGCTCCAGAGGATTTCCCCGGTGCCTGCATCGCGCAGGTCGGCGCCGTAGGGGTAGCTTTCATGCACGCCGTAAATCTGAAGACCGCCGCGATCGGGTATCATGGCGCCCATATGAATGGCGTCACCATGACCGTATCCGGTGGTGTAAAGACCGGTCCCGTCGTGATCGACGGTCATTTGGCCGTATACGATCTCATCAAATCCGTCGCCATCTACATCGCCTACGGTGAGGTTGTGATTGCCCTGTCCATCAAATCCGGGCCAGCTGTCCGAGTTGAACGTCCATTCCTTGGTCAGTGTTCCGTTCTTGAAGTTCCATGCTTCGAGCACGGTTTTATGGTAGATGCCGCGGCTGATGACGAGACTGGGGGTTTCCCCGTCCAGATAAGCCGGCGTCAGCATGCATTTATCGGCCCGGTGGCCGTACTGGGAATCGCTCATTCCGGGCAGACCCCATTGGGAGATCGGATCCCGCTCAATATACTCGGCCCGTGTGATTTCCGCACCGGTCTTCCCGTCGAAGACGGAGATGAACTCAGGCCCGTCAATCATGTAGTAGCTGCTGTTCAGGACGGCGGTGCTGCGATAATCGGTTATGCCATCACCGTCTGTATCGCCGATCTGTTCACCAATGCCGTCAATGTTGCCTTCGCAGGTCCGCAGCACCACTTCAGCGCAGCCGTCCCCATCAAAGTCATAGACGATCGGATTGATTTCAAACGGAGCGAAAAGATTGTTCGGTCCCAGATTGATGGTCCACATCAAGGTTCCGTCCATCTGGTAAGCTTCGATCAGATTGAATGTGGTGGAAGAATGCGTTAGATCCTGCGATAGACGCTTGAGCACCAGTTCATAGTCGCCGTCGCCATCCAGATCTCCGACACACGCATCGTTCGGCTCATATCCCGTGCGTGGCTCCAGCGGGATCTCCTGGCAACCGATATAATTACCGGATCCGAGGTAGGCAGAGGTCCACGTGCCCACCGGGTCGGAACGCTCCTGCTCCACTCCGTCAATCACAGCCGCTACGCTGTAGGTGGCTGCGGGATTGCCTCCTGCGTCGACATAGTTGCACGAGGAGGTGATCGGCGCTCCATTGATTTTCGATCCGTTTCGATAGACGTTATAGCCCACGGAGTCCGGGTCTGTGCCCAGCATGCGCCATCCGACATACACCGTCGTGGAAGGGTAGGTATTGCAGATGGCCACTACGCCGCGGTCCAGATTTTCCATCTGCCGATAATAGGTAACCGGATTCGCCGGGACGGAATTGCTGATGGAATCGTATTGGATGGTGAGTGTTGGCGGTGCTTCGGTAGTATGTTCCCTGGAAGCAAAACCATACCCACGGTTGTCGGAATCGATGGCCACAATGAATGTGGCCAGTCCGCCGGCAGCCATTCGCTGGTTCAGGAATGTGACCAGATCCGGACCTGCGACGCTCACATCCACATTGTCCGATCCCGGTACGGTTTCCGTGATGCTGGCTCCCTTGTCCTGGTCGAGGACGAAGACCACGTTCGTATCGATATCGTTTCCGCTGGTGTTGTCGTATTCAGCCCCGGGGTTAAGGTCCGCCGCCTCGCTCCAGTTTTGGGGTGTGTTGCCCGGGTTATCGATCAGACCATATACTTCGTGGCGACCGGTATTGATGAAATCGTTCCGTGAACCGTAGGTTTCGTGCAGCGTAAATGTGGCTTCGGTAATATTGCCGGCAGGCAGCCCTGAAAGGCTGAACCGTATATAGGCAATGCGGTCGCCCCCGCCGAGTCCCAGGACATCCAGGTTTTCGGCAGTACCCGCATTCACGCCATTTCGGGTGAAGGTATCTGCTTCCGCAATGAGATTTGTAGTCGCTGCAGGGGCCGATCGGCCTGCCACGAACGATAAAATTGCCAGAGAGGCCATCAGGGTTTTTAATCGCTTCATATGTATCCTTACATGTGACTTTGACCGTTTGGTTAAAATCTCGTTGATTAAATGAATCACAGCAATTCGCGGGTTGTTTCTGTCGGACATACCGTTACTGTGATCGTTGCAGATCGTCAGTTCTCTGGCTGACAGCGATTATGTCGCCTAGTGCATCCCAATCGCAGAACGCCCTTTTACAGAAATTAAAAAACTACCAGCGAAAAGTAGTGCCAGCAACAGGACGCTCCGAACAACATATATACATTTTCAAACATAGCCGTTTGTAGTCATGCGCTCTGCTGTGCAGGGGACTGAAGGCTCCTGTTATCTGCACGTAGATAATCTGCCGGGGGCGGAAGGGGGATATGAACGCGCTCAGGAAATCAACCCTCGGTCAAACGTAGTGCATGCGGCATGAACATGAATACAACTGCTGCAGCCTAGTATAAAGTACGAAAATAACATACAAAGATTTGTAGATGCAGACATCCCTGATGCTAGAGTTGAGTGAAAAGGGAGTAATACTCATGATTCAATCCATAGACATTAACCTGGACGAAGAGATGGCGGCAGAAATCGAAAAGCGCGCCGCCGCCATACAGCTTTCACCAAGCAGCTACATCGAGCTGGTGCTGCTGGAATGCCTGGAATGCGGCGATCAGGATACGGCCTGAAAAAGCGAAATGACCCCTTCCTGAATCTCGTCGCAGCCGGCATCTCGCACGGTGGAGATGCAGGACTAGTGCCATAACTGCGCCGGATACGTGCCGCTGTCGTGCATGAGCTTGAGGCTGGCCGCGACTGCGGGTCGGTCTTCGGGATAGGTGACGCCGAACCACCTGCTGTCAGAGCTTAGTACCTTGACGCGCGTCTCCGCGTTATCGATCGCATCCTGAATGATGTTCGGAATGTACCATTCCGATTTCAGCTCCTGCCCCTTGGTCTGCAGGAAGGCGGTGAATTTTGCCTCAAGCGTCTCGAACAGGCTGGGCTGGAACCCCCAGAAATTCATAGAACAGATTTCGTCTCCGGTCATCTCTACGGCCTGGCTGTCGTCAATGTATTGAATGGTCCCGCCTGCGTTGGCCTGAATGCTCAGGCGTTCAACCACGTTGGAAAGATAGCCGTCGACCGTTTCACAGATTCCGCGCGATACAGAGCCGTGCGGGGAGAGGGTGTTTCGAAGACGGTAACCGACCATGCAGCTTTCGTCCTTGTCCAGCTGGTTGAACGCGTTAGCGATGACCTGATAGGCTTCGGTTCCGTAAAAGTCGTCGGCATTCTGGACCACGAATGGTTCATGAATAAAATTTCTGCATACAAGTACCGCCTGGCCCGTGCCCCACGGCTTGGTGCGTCCGTCTGGAACGGAGAATCCCTTTGGCAGGTTGTCGAGCGTTTGAAAGGCATACTGGACCACGATCCTGTCCTCAAACCGTCTTCCGATCTGCTCCTTGAATTCGCTTTCAAAATCACGGCGGATAACAAAAACGACCTTGCCGAAGCCGGCGCGGATGGCGTCATAGATCGAATACTCCAACAGGCATTCGCCGTTCGGACCTACCGGATCCATCTGTTTTAAACCGCCGTATCGACTGCCCATACCGGCAGCCATGATGATCAGTGCAGGTTTCATGTTACCTCCCTAGCTGTGAAGGAAAGATGAAATATGACAGATGAAGTATGAAAGTGGAACTCATTCGGCGTGGGCCTTTCC
The DNA here is from genome assembly GCA_050304335.1 of Pontiella sp. Classification (GTDB taxonomy): domain Bacteria; phylum Verrucomicrobiota; class Kiritimatiellia; order Kiritimatiellales; family Pontiellaceae; genus Pontiella. The sequence continues at coordinate 8,048 of JBNLDM010000137.1, read as the reverse complement.
TGAATTGGCTGCCGCTGACCCATAGTCATACTTCATGGTTCATCCTTCACTTATAACTTTTCACAATACTATCAGGCTGGTCTTCCAATTTGAACATCTAACGGCATGGTTGAATTCACCATGATCTAAATAACGATGGCGGAGGGGTTGACAGCATACGGGAATGGGCCTATGTTCCCCGTCGAAATGAGAAACGAATTCAACAACCTGCTAGGCCTGCTGCTACTCGCTGGGAATGATCCTGCGGGACGGGTTTGCCTATAGGTTGCTGATAAACCGATTTGAAAAACCTCCGCGGGAAACTGCGGAGGTTTTTTTGTTTAGGAGTGTTAACTGCAAAAATCACAAAATGGCTGAACAGAAGTGATTTGAGTATTCTGTGAATTATGCGGTTGCAGCATCCGAGGTTTTAGAAGGAATGAAATGGAATAGATAACCGGGGTTGTTTAAATTACGACCCTTTTAGGAGAAATAAAATGAGTGTGCCGAAGTACAAGATACCGGAGATGATTGAGCTCCCTGATCGGCAATGGCCGTCCAGGAGTATCACGAAGTCGCCCATCTGGTGTTCCGTCGATTTGCGCGATGGAAACCAGGCGCTTCCCGACCCGATGGATCCGGACCAGAAGCTGGAATATTTCCAGATGCTCTGCGCTGTCGGTTTCAAGCACATTGAGGTCGGGTTCCCATCGGCCAGTCAGGACGAATTCGATTTCTTTCGCCGGTTGATCGAGAACGATCTCATTCCCGATGATGTCTTTATCATGGGGCTCACACAGTCACGACCGCATTTGATCGAGCGCACCCTGGAGGCGTTCAAGGGATGCAAGCGCGGCATTGTTCACGCCTACATCGCGCCGTCCGATCTTCACATGACGCAGGTGTTCGGCATGGAGCGTCCGCAGTTGATCGAAACGGCCGTTGCCGCAACAAAGCAGATCCGCGAGCTCGCCGACCGGATGCCGGAGTCCGATATCCGCTATGAGTTTTCGCCGGAGGAATACACCGATACAGCGGTCGATTTTTCAATCGAACTCTGCGAGGCGGTATTTGAGGCGTGGGGCAAGGCCACACCGGAAAAGCCGATGATCATGAATCTCCCGGCTACCGTTGAGCGCCGTCCGCCGAATCATTATGCGGACATGATCGAGTATTTCTGCCGCAATTTTTCGGAACGTGACAGCATTCTCGTGTCTCTTCACTCCCACAACGACCAGGGGATGGCCGTCGCCGCCACCGAGCTTTCCCTCATGGCGGGCGCCGACCGGGTGGAAGGAACGCTCTTCGGTCACGGCGAGCGCACAGGCAACGTTGATCTGGTGACCTGCATCAACAACCTCTATTCACGCGGCATTGATACCGGCATCGATTTTTCAAATCTCGCCGGCGTCGCGGAAACGGTGGAACGTTTGACCGGTATGCCGATCTACTACCGCCAGCCCTACGCAGGCGAATACGCCTTTACCGCGTTCTCCGGCTCGCATCAGGACGCGATCAACAAAGGCATGCACAAGCTGCCCGAAGCGCCCGAACGGTTTGGCATGACCTGGAAGGTGCCGTATCTTCATATCGATCCGGCTGATCTCGGACGGCGGTTTGAGCGTCTCATCCGCATCAACTCACAGTCCGGCAAGGGTGGGATTGCGTGGGTGCTCGAACAGGATTTTGATATCGAAGTACCCAGGGCGATGCAGCCCGAGCTCGGCCAGTACGTACAGGTCTACAGCGAGTCGGTCGGCCGGGAAATCAGCAGCGAAGAGGTGCATCAAGTCTTTCAGGACGAATTCGTATCGCCGAAGGGGCCTTATGAACTCATCGGCTACTGGCCACGCCCGGACGAAACGGACCCGACGTTTATTCATGGTGAAGTCAAAGTGAAAGTGAACGGCGAGGTGAAGCAGGTTGAGGCCGATGGCAATGGTCCGATCTCCGCCTTCGTTAATGCGATCAATAAGATCGTTGAGGTCGATTTCACGGTGGACGACTACCATGAACAGGCGATCGGGAAGGGCGCCGATGCTCAGGCGTTGGCCTATGTGCCGCTCAAGCTTGCCGGCAACGGCGTGATCTTTGGTGTGGGCGCCGATTCGAACATTGACCAGGCCGCCGTCCGCGCGATCGTGGCCGGTCTTAACCGGATTGCTAAAACCTGATCGTCCTCGTCCTTCGTGCTCGAACTCGTACTCGATTTGCTTTTTATTGAGGCCGAGAACGAAGGTTGTCGAAGCCGAAAACGAATGCAAGGGGGAGAGAATGGTACAGTTTGATCATGAAAAACTGGATGTTTACCAGCGGAGTCTTGAGTTTGTCACCTGGGCTACAACTCTGATCTCTCAAGTTAAGCAGAATCCACAAGGTTCTGTCCGAGAACCATGTGATCATCTGGACCGTGCCAGCCTGTCGATTCTATTCAATACTGCCGAAGGCAATGGAAAGCGTCAGATGCGCACGAGAGCAAAGTTCTTCGATATAGCCCGTGGATCGGCGACCGAGTGTGCCGCTTGTCTGGATGCTTTAGTTGCCATGAAGGCCTGTTCGAAAGATCAGGTTGCGGAAGGAAAGGAATTGCCCGTTCGCATTGTTTCGATGTTGACCAGACTAGTAGAACGTTTTGGAAGTATCGGGCAAGTTCGACAAGACGATACCGAATATATGATTGAACAGGAATAATTAACCGTCCTCGTCCTTCGTGCTCGAAAAGAATCCGAGGACGAGTACGAGCACTAATGATCGAGGACGATTGGAGACGGATTTATGAAGCTGAGTGGACATACCAAACCATTTGCTGTGCTCGGGCATCCGATTGGACACACCCTATCGCCGGTAATGCACAATGCATCGATGCAGGAGCTGGGATTCGACGGCATCTATCTGGCGTTGGATGTACATCCGGACGAACTAATGGAGGTCCTGCCGTCGATGGCCAAAATGGGTTTTGCCGGCGTTAACCTCACGGTTCCGCACAAGGAGGTCGCATTTCGAGGGTTGGAGAAACTGGACGAGAGCGCCAGGCTCCTGGGTGCAGCCAACACGGTTCAGTTCACTGAGCATGACATGATCGGTCACAACACCGATGGTTATGGATTCCTGATGGCACTGGAAGAAGCCTTCGGCAAGCGGGTCGAGGGCGATGCGGTATTTGTCCTTGGTTGCGGCGGGGCAGGGCGCGCGGTGGCACTGATGGCGGCCCGGGAGGGCGCCAAGTCTCTTGTGCTGGCGGACATCGATGCAGAGCGCGTGCAGAAACTGAATGATGAAATAACAGAATTGACACCGCATGTGGAGGTGACGCAGGCGATCGATACGGACGCTCAGATCAAACTGTGCCGGACATGCGATCTTGTCGTTCATGCCTCGCCGATCGGCATGAAGAAGGACGATCCGTCGCTGCTGCCCTCCGATGCATTCCACGTTGGACAACGGGCATTCGATCTTATCTACATGTATCCCGAAACTGCTATCCTGACCACCGCGCGCGAGGCTGGCGCGCAGATTGCTAATGGATTGGGCATGCTTTTGCATCAGGGTGCGCGCGCCTTTGAACTCTGGACCGGTACCAAGCCATCGGTTCCGGCTATGCGCAAGGCCTTGGAAGATGCGGTATATGGATAGCGTATTGCTTACTGCTTATTTCGTATTAGCATGAAATACCTAAAGCACTCACAATACGTGGTACGTAGTAAGGAGTAGTCACAATGACCTTTATAGATTGGTATTTCACGTTTGTGGTTTTTCTTTTCGGAGCCTGCTGGGGCAGCTTCCTGAACGTCTGCATCTATCGGATTCCCGCGGAACTTTCGGTGATCAAACCGCGTTCTCGCTGCCCGAAGTGCATGACTGACCTGTCCTGGCGCGACAACATTCCCATCTTCGGCTGGCTGGTGCTCGGCGGTAAGTGCCGCTACTGCCAGGCGTCGATTTCACCCCGTTACCCCATCATTGAGCTGGTGACCGCGGTATTGTTCACCCTGGTGTGGCTGCGCTTTCCCTACCAGCCTGTCATCGGTCCCTATTGGCTGCTCGTGTTCGGGCTAATCCTCGGCAGCATGGTCGATATCGATGAGATGTGGCTGCCGGACCGCTGCACGATCGGTGGCATGATCGTCGGGCCGGTGTTCAGTTTCCTGGTTCCTGCCATGCATGGAACCGATGATCGGGTCACCGCCTTGATTCTATCCCTGGTCGGCCTTGCTTTCGGATTCGGCATGCTTTGGTCGGTAGGTTTTTTTGGAAAGCTGGTCTTCAAGAAAGAGGCAATGGGCTTTGGCGATGTCAAGTTGATGGGTGCGCTGGGCGCATTCCTGGGTTTCGAGTCGATCATATTTATTGTATTCGTATCATCCCTGCTCGGCTCGCTGATCGGGATCTCGCTGATCGCCATGGGCCAGAAGGAATGGCAAAGCCGCATGCCGTTCGGGCCCTACATCGCACTCGCCGCCCTCATATGGGTGCTCGGCGGTTCCGAATGGTGGGACGCCTACCGGAACTGGATAACCGGAACAGCCGTGGAGAATAAAAAAAGGACCGGGAATAAACCGGTCCTTTCGGCATACGGGGTTGTCAATCCGCTAGATGATCAGATCATTCTTACCGCCGCGCAGTTCGTCGGGGGTGACGATGCGGTTGGCCTGCTCCTGCTGATACTTGACCATGTCGTCCTGCAGTTGCTTGAGGGCCTTGTTGATCGCTTCCGGGAACTTTTCAACAGCTTCTGCGAGCGTGGTCGCTTCGATCTCGCCCGTGAGCGGCAATGCACCGCCGGGAGTCATGATGTTGGTGGTGGCGGAGAAGGTTGCCTGGCGGGAATCATCCTCTGTGCCGTCCTGTTTGATGGGGGTCAGTTTGCGGATGGAGCCCGTCTTAAGATCGGTGAAGTTTTCCTCTTTCCAGATGTTTTCGCCGTCGAACTTGATATCTTCGAGTGATTGCTGGTCTGCCATGGTTTGATCCTTCGGTAGGTGACAAATGAGGCGTGAGCAGTGAATCACGTATCAATCGTCACGTTTCAATAAAATGGTGCGCCCAACAGGAGTCGAACCTGTATCTACGGCTTCGGAGGCCGCTATTCTATCCATTGAACTATGGGCGCACGAAAGGGCGGTTTATAGGGGGATTACGGCAGTGTCGCAATACTATTCTTGTCCGCAGATTTCATAATGCGCGAGAGCAGGAACCAGGTTTTCACCACAGAGGACTCTGAGGAACACAGAGGAGAGGTATTGCCAGGACCTCTGTGTTCTCCAGCGAAGCGGGCGGTATAGCTTCCGCATCAACCGTTTTTGCTTTCGAATTCCTTCATGAAAGAAATCAGGGCATCGACGCCGGCAGCCGGGAAGGCATTGTAGATGGATGCGCGGATTCCGCCCACGGAACGGTGGCCCTTGAGACTGCTCATGCCCAGCTTCGCAGCTTCTGCCACAAACTGTGCTTCCAGTTCTTCGGAAGGCAGCCGGAAGGTAACATTCATCGGCGAACGCCACTGTTCGAGAGCCGTACCCTTGTAGAAGTCCGAAGCATCGATGGCCGCATAGAGCTTGGAGGCTTTCTCGTCGTTCAGCTTCTGGATTCCTTCGAGGCCGCCCTTATCCAGCAGCCAGCGGGTAACCAGGCTCAGCATGTAGATGGGGTAGGTCGGGGCCGTATTCGAAAGCGAATCGTTTTCCTTGATGTGCTTGTACTGGAAAAGCTCCGGCAATGATTCCGGCGATTTTTCCGCCAGGTCGTCACGGATGATTACCAGCGTGACGCCCGCCGGACCGAGATTCTTCTGTGCGCCGGCGTAGATCATACCGAACTGAGTCACGTCAAGCGGACGGGACAGGATGTCCGAAGACATGTCCGCGATCAGCGGGGCGACCGTTTTCGGGAACTCCTTGACCTGGGTGCCGGCGATGGTTTCGTTCGAGCAGATATGCACATAGGCCGCGTCGTCGGTGAATTGCAACGCGTCGTTTTCCGGCATGCAGGTCGGGATATCCTTCGCCGTGTTGGCGATTTCGTTGACGGTGCCGATTTTTTTGGCGGCCTTGATCGCCTTGGAGCTCCAGGAACCGGCCGTGATGTAGTCGGCCGTCTGGCCTTCACCCAGCAGGTTCATGGGAATCAGTGAAAACTGGGTGGATGCACCACCGGTCATGAAGAGCACACTGTAGTTGTCCGGGAGGTTCAGGAGTTGGGCAATGTTGTCCTTGGTTTCCTGATGGACGGCGGAATAGTCCTTGCCGCGGTGGCTCATTTCCATGATGGACATGCCGGTTCCCTTGAAATCAAGCAGCTCGGCCTGTGCCTGTTTCAGTACCTCTTCCGGCAGAATCGCCGGGCCTGCGGAGAAGTTATATGCTCTCATTTGTCTTTGCCCTTCGGGTTGAAAGTTGGTTGAAGGCGAGAACCTAGCAGTTCGTCCAAACCGCTCCAACAGAAAATAGATGGAAAAAGATCGAAATAGGGGTTTGTCCGCAGATCACCCGGATGGTCAATGGAGGTGCATCGGTTACGCTGGGGGGTCGGTGAGGCCGGCGCCCCTTTTTCCGGAGGGGTAGGGACGGACCGATGATCCGTCCGCGGCGGCTTCACCTAAGCCGCCCTGCCGGTTTTTTCGTGGTTAATCCAGATGCTGCTTGGCGAGGCGGTCGTAGAGGTTGATGGCGCGGCGGACATAGGCGCGTTTTTCGGCATAGGGACCTGGGAAGAAGGAGCGCTTGAAGCCGGCGAGGACGAGATCGCGGAACTGGCTGTCGGTCAGAGTGAGGTGATCGACACAGAGCTTGAGCTCGCGGGTGACGGACGTATGTGAAACCAGACGGTTGTCGGTGCTGACGCTGACGGAGAGGCCGTTGTCGATCATCTGCTGGATGGGGTGGTTTTCCAGTGTATCCAGTTCCGGAATCGTTTGCAGGTTCGAGGTGGGGCAGACCTCGATGGTGATGCGCTGGTTGGCGATGTATTCGGTTAGCTGCGCGACATACTGCGTCCGGTCCCTGATGGACTTAAGCTTGATGGCTTCCTCGGAGAAGAGAAAGGTGCCGTGTCCGATGCGGTTGGCATAGCATTCGGTGATGGCCTGGAAGATGGACTCCGGCCCATAGGCTTCGCCGGCATGGACAGTCTTCCTTAGAAAATTGCTATGCGCATATTGAAAGGCATCCTTGTGGTGAATGGCCGGATATCCGGCTTCCTCGCCGGCGAGATCAAACCCGACAATCGGCAGGCCGCTGTCACGCAGCCGGACGGCTTCCTTCACCAGGGCGAGCGAGGCGCGGGCGAATATGTCACGCTGTCTGACCGTCCCGGCGCGGGAGAAGAGCCGGTCGTAGTAGGGCGACATTTGTCGGTTGAAACGCCGCATGGCGCAGAGAATGATGCCGTATTCAAATGGCAGATCGTGTTCCGGCACCGAGGCGTTGAGATGCCGTTTGGCACGCTCGAGCCCGCGATGGACGGCTTCCACTACAGCGCCCACCTCGGTCATATGGGTGACGTGCAGCTGCGGGGCGAAACGTATCTCGACGTACCGGACGCCTTCCGCGTATGAATCTTCGGCCAGCTCGCAGGCTGCCCGTTCCAGATGTTCATGATTCTGCAGGACTGCGACCGTGAAAGAAAAGCCCGTCAGGTATTCTCCCAGGTTGGCGTAGCGCTCCTTGAAAACCAGTTCGTTGAGCCCCGCCTCTTCATAGGAGGGAAGCTCCACGGACGAGGTTCTGGCCATCTCGATGAGAGTGGCCAGGCGCAGCGACCCGTCGAGATGCAGATGCAGATCGGTCTTGGGTATTTTCTGGATGAATTGCTCGGTGATCTTTGACATGATGCGGCATCTTAATCGCCGGTGGTGGTTGGTTCCAAAGGAAATCTTCAGCCATGATCATCCTCCAACTCGTTCTCGTCCTCGAAAATCGAGTAGGATGGACGAGGACGAAGTACGAGAACGAGAAATAATGCTGATTGTCGAATCCCAGAGTCTGGATGTCTACCGCAATCTCGCCATCGAGGAATACCTGATGGAACACGCGGTTGATTATGGTCCGGTGCTGTTCCTGTGGCAGAGCGAC
>JBNLDM010000136.1:0-34790 GCA_050304335.1 Pontiella sp. | reverse complement strand
GCGGATCATGGAGACGGCCACGGCCGATCCAATGTAGACCTCCTGACCGTAGCGCCGCAATTCCAGGCCGGTCTGCAGCGCGAGGATCATACCGGTGAACAAGGCCACGACGGTGATCACGGCCAGGCTCTTGATGCCCGTGATGTACAGCTGGGTTAAGGTTTCATGACGGCTGCGTTTACTAAAAACGAACCGAATAAAAAAGATGGCTTCGAAGAGCATGAACATGGCCTGCCCGGTATCCCTGAACAACTCCAGCACCTTGCCTCCAACCCGTTCAGCTGACTGAACAGGATGAATCAGGTAGTCTATGCCGAAATTATTTATGGCTGTGCCTCCTCGCTGCCAAACCGGATGAATAAAAAGCGGTAACGACGCTCATTTCCACTTCTTTTATAACCTGCAAAGCCTTTCAGCAAGGTCCATTCCATACTGTCATCACCTCGCGATTGGCGGTATAATCCCCACAGTACGTGGTGGCTGACGGTCTCTGTGCTACTTTCCCGTCGATAGAGCGTCCATATCGGCGCCCAGTTGCGTTCGATCCCCGGCGTGTTTCGCAAAGGCCACAAGTCGAGCAGGCGAAAACGGGCATCCTCTCCGTTTCGCTCCCAACTCATTACCGGCCAGACTTTCCAGTAGCGCGAAACCGCATCCCCGGTATCTAACGGCCCGGCCGGTTTCGTCAACAAAGTCGACTCATAGTGAATCACCGGAATGATGCGAAAGCGGTGCTGTTCACTATCCAGACTCCTGACCCTGCTGTTCCAGACGATCGGCCAGAGCCAGAATTGGCGCTTCAGGGTGCCGACCTGCTTTTTGCCGTACAGGGGCCATACATAGCGCCGGTACACTTTCCCGTCAGCCCACTGAACAAATGGAAAGGGCGCGTGTATGATTCGCTGCCCGCCCCCTACGGAATATCGGAAAAAAGGCGGTATCCACCATTTGTCGACGGCTCTCTCGGTCACAACCCGGCCATAGATCGGAATCAGGACGAACCCGCCGCCCGGATTGCGGTCGTTCGTGTATTTGACCGAATTATACAGCGGCCACAGGACAAACTTCTTTTCGAATTCATGATCCAGCTTGCTGGTTCCGTAAAACGGCCAGATCCGAAAGCGATCAATGCGGGGACTGGTGGTTTTCGATCCGATCGGCCACAAGACACTGGTCGTTTGCACGTCGTTTACGCGCGAACGTCCAAAGAGCGGGAAGAGCACAAACCAGATTTCATCGCGACCGAGGAACTCATGAATGGTGCCTCCGATCGGAAAAATCGCGAAATACTTCTCCCCGGCGGCATCGGTCCCCTGGAAATAAAACGGAAGAATCCACGTGCGCTGCCGATCGGTCTCCGGCGAAAAATCGGTACTGTAGCCGAAGAAAAGGAAGCGGCTGTAGCGCTCGTCCTTGAATCCTTTCTGCGTGTAGATCGGCCACAGATAGTCCTTGCGCCACCGCTCCCCGTTCACCGAGGTCGAATAGAGGGGCCGCCACGCTTTGAAGGCAGCACCGTTGGTGGCCGTCAGGCTTTCATAGAAGGGGTCCCAGTCAAAGGCTGCCCGCGCACCGGGAACCGCTATCAAGGCGAGGATGCACAAGAGATACTTCATTCATACCTCAACGCGTCAACGGGCTCCATGCGTGCGGCACGCATCGCGGGAACAAAGCCGGCAATCGTGCAGAAAAGCAGCACAAGTCCACAAACAATGACGACGTCCATGCCGGTTGTATGGGATGGAAGCTTGCTGAGCTGGTACAGCTCGGGCGGCAACAGCTCCAATTTGAATTCGGTCGACATGAATATCAGCAGCTCGTTTCGGTACTTGAGCACCAGCATCGCCAGCCCCACGCCCAGCACGTTGCCGATCACCCCTTGCACCAGACCCATCCAGAAAAAGATGCCCGTAATGCCGCCGTTCCCGAAACCAAGCGATTTGAGCAACCCGATTTCCCGCGTCTTCTGAACCGTGAGCGTAATCAAGGTGTTCGTGATGCTGAACGCTGCAACCAGCGCAACAAACGCCAGCAGGAAGAACATCATGTTCTTCTCTACATGGAGCGCCGCGAAGATCTGGCTGTGCATTTCCATCCAGGTGCGCGGGTAGAAGGTCCGGCCCAGCACCTGCCGCATTTTAACCGCAGTCGGTGCGGCATGCATAGGATTGTCGAGCATCACCTGCACCGAATGGACCCCCTGCTCCACATCGTAGAGCGACCGCGCGGTATCCAGTGAGGTGAATACATACCCGACATCATATTCGTACATCCCGACATGGAAAATCCCGGAAATTGCCAAATCGATGGGCAGGCGGATTTCATCTTCCGCCACAAGGCTTTGCGGAGAATAGACGGTCAACACGTCACCGACCCAAACATCCAGGCGGTTGGCCAGATCACTGCCGATGACAATCTGATCGTTTTCCACGTTAAACGAGCCGGCGACCATGCTGTCCGGAACCCTGCTGATCTTGCGTTCGTACGACGGGTCGATCCCCCGCAGCAGCGGAGTCATAGCCCGTTCGCCGGTCTGGACAAGTACGAGGCCCTCCAGGCTCGGGGCAACGCCCTTGACACCATCAATCTGTTCCACCTGGTCAATCACGCGCGCCGGATCCTGGACAATACCCCCCTGCTGGACAATGCTGATATGCGCATTGAAACCCAGGATCTTGTCGCGCCAAACCTCGTCAAAGCCAGTCATGACCGAGAGGACTACAATAAGTACGGCGACACCAATCGTAACGCCCAGCATGGAAATGACCGTGACCGCCGAAATGAAAGACCGCTTTGGCTTCAGGTACTTAAACGCCAGAAATAGGGAAAAGGGCAGCTTCATCTTATCTCCAATTAAAAATGCACAGAGATTCTGGCAAACCGCCACGAGAAATCAATCCTTTCCCCTGACGGGAAGGCTGATGGCTGTGATCGTCAGTGAATGGCGATGCTCACATTGTCGAAGCGCCACCAATCGTTGTTGGCTGCCTTTTCGTAGACCTCGACTACGAGCATGACGCATACCTGCGCAGTACCGGGCAAGACCACGGCGTCGTCAATCTTGACCGGCTGGAACGCGGTGGTCGGTTTGATCACATTGGAGCGGTATTCCTTGAGCACATTGCCCTTGGCGTCCATGCACAGGATCGCCAGACTTGCCTTGGAGTTCGGCGTCTGGACCACATTGATGCCGGAGATGTCCAGGGTGACTTCAACAATGCGGTTTGCCTCGATCCCCTTGAGCATTTGAAGGCAGGCACGTGTTTCAGGTGAATCTCCCTTGGCCACTGTACATAGTGCGGAGCGACTGCCCTCGGAATGCATATCCTTGTCAATGGACCAGCCCCTGCCGCTTGTGATCCATCCTGAAAAATCACGGGTTTCAAAACCGGCGTTCTTCAGCAGCTCGCCTGCCGAACACGTGTTGCAGATGATAGAAACCATCAAAGCTGTAAGGTATGCCATTCTCATTGTTTAAACCTGCCTACGCCGTACACCTTCCATCCGTGACGGCGGAACGCTGGGTCCCAAGTCCATCCACCCCGATTTCGACGATATCGCCATCCGACATAAGCACCTGCGGATTTCGAGCAGACCCGATACCCGAAGGCGTGCCCGTTGAGATCACATCGCCGGGCATCAACGTCATGCCGCGGGAAATATACTCGATAAGAAAGGGAACCGTAAACATCATTTCGGCCGTACTGCCCTGCTGCAGCAACCTGCCATTGCAACGCTGCCAGACAGACAGACTGCCAATATCCGGAATCTCCTCCGGTGTCACAAGGAATGGTCCGGCTGGGCAGAACGAGTCGAATCCCTTCCCTCTGAACCACTGTCCATTGGCTTTCTGCACCACGCGCTCGGTCACATCGTTCAGCACCATGTACCCCGCAACGTATTCCAGGGCGTCCCCACCGTCGACGTTTCGGGCTTCCCGGCCGATGACCACCGCCAGCTCGGCTTCGCTGTCGACCACTCGCGCCTCCGCCGGCAGGATGATTGGATCATACGGTCCGTTGATGGAAGAGGTCGCCTTGGAAAACAGGATTGGCTCCTTGGGGATACTATGCCCGAATTCTCTGGCATGGTCGGCATAATTCGCGCCGACACAGATAATCTTCGAAGGATTCGAAATCGGCGGACCGAGACGAAGGCCCTCCGCTTCAACAAAGCTCGCTCCCGGATCCTCGACCAACGTATTCAACTGACGGATCCCGTTGCTGGCGAAAAAACGGGCATTGTAGTCCTCTATATGGAACGCCAGGGCACGCACATCGAGGATCCGCCCGTCACCCATCCATATTCCCGGGCTTTCTTTTCCTTTTTCACCAAAACGAACCAGTTTCACATCAATCTCCAAAGAGGGTTCAACTACATATGGATACAGATTAGCGAAGACAAAGAAATACGCAATACACAATACAAAAATGAAAGTCACTTATCTGTTTTGAATTCCCCATTACGCATTTGATTCTTGCCCGAAAACGGTTTCATACTACTCCCATGTGCGGACGCTTTACACAGACCAAAAGCCGTGAGGAAGTCCTCGAGGAACTGGCCGGCATAGAACTTCCACCCCTCTTTCATCGCCGATACAATATCGCACCGACGCAAAAAGTCGCCGCTGTTTGCCAGGCGGCCCCCTGCATGGCGGTGGAGTGCGTCTGGGGATTTGAGAATCCCGTCTCAGGTGCCCCCGTCATAAACGCCCGCTCCGAAACACTGGCCGAGCGCCCCATGTTCAAGGGACTGCTCCAGCAAAACCGATGCATCATTCCTGCCGACGGCTTTTACGAATGGAAAGGAAAGCAACCATACTATTTCCAGTCCGCCGACAAGCGGCTGTTTGCCTTCGCAGCGCTCTGGAAGAATGACCGCTGCGTCATCATCACCCGTGCCGCCGACGCGAACATGTGCGGCATCCACGACCGGATGCCCGTAATCCTGCCATTCTCCGATTGCCGGAACTGGCTCAACGAATTCCGGATACCCGATACAGCGCCCCCGTTAACCGCTCGTCCCGTTTCCCGGCGCGTCAACTCCGCCACACATGATGATCCGGACTGTCTCGCTCCGGCCGAGGTACAGATCGATCTGTCCTTGTTTCCGAACGACGACTGAACTACCTTTTGTGGCTATTGGAGGATGAAATGAAGATACTTGTGCTGAACGGCCCCAACCTAAACCTTCTCGGTACACGCGAACCGGAGATTTATGGCCATGAGTCGTTGTCCGACATCGAAGCGGCAATGAACGCCTGCGCTGAAGAGCTGGGCGGGGATATCGACATTCGGTTTCGTCAATCGAATGCAGAAGCCGAACTCATTACATGGATTGGGGAAGCGCGCGGCGACTACGACGGCATTGTTATCAATCCGGCTGCACTCACCCATACCAGCCTGGGACTGTGCGATGCCCTTAAGGCTGTCGCCAACGACGTGCCGGCCATCGAGGTACACCTGAGCAACACCCATACCCGCGAAGAGATCCGCCATAAAAGCCTGACGGCACCGGCCTGTGTGGGACAAATCATGGGCTTTCAGGGTTTTGGCTACAACCTTGCCCTCCGCGCCCTGGTGCATTACCTGCAGCGCTAGAATCATTGCGACAGGCCAGTCTGAACTACAACCCGGCCGGCGGCACCTTCGCCGGAAGCATCCTACCGCCTGATCAGTGCCCGGAAGGTTTCGTCGAAAACCTGCTGATCGGGTATGTTGCGTCCCAGCCGCTGCCCCATTGCTTCTACTAGTTGGATTGCATTCAAAGCCGAACTTTGCGAATGCAGTTCGGCCTGCCGGCAAAGTATGTCGCGGGCTTCGATGAATACAAGGTGCTGCTCCCCAACACCGCTGGCCAGCAAGAGCACATCCCGTTGCCAGTCGAGCATCACGCGAAATACATCCGACTGAACCTCCTTCAACCGGGCATTGATTCGGGCTGCGAGAATATCCTTCAACTTTGATTCATCGATGGATTCAGCATGGAGCCCCAAATCGCCCTCAACGGTTTCTGCAATTCCAGTCTTCACGGCATCAAACAACCCTTTTAACTGACTGGCCAGCCGAGAGGCCGCAAGGCCGGTGGACGGTGGCAGGTCATGCAGGATCTCCATTAAGGGGATTCTCCAGTCAGCATCCGCTGACTCGGAGCGCCCGGTTGACAACACGATCTTCTGGCAACGGGAAACAATGGTCGGCAACAGGTTTTGAGGCGAATCCGTCACGAGCAGCAGCATGCTCTTCGGAGGCGGCTCCTCCAGCGTCTTGAGCAACTGGTTGGAGGATTTAATATTCATGCATTCGGCCGAAAGGATCACCCCGCCCTTCCAGCCCCCCTCGAAGGATGTCTGGGTAATGCGACGGATCAACATGGCGATATCCTCCGTCACAATCTGCCGTGACTTGCTCTGTGGCTCAATCCACAGGGTATCGACGTGTTTGTGACTTTCAACCTGTCGGCAGGACAGGCACTCGCCACATGGTTTATCCGCGTTTACGCAGAGAAGCAGTTTAAGAAACGATTCGGCAAACTGAAGCGCATTGCCTCGCGGCGAACCAACAACGAGGTATGCATGCGCAAGGCGACCGGATTCATAACCGTTCCGAATCCCCTCCCAGGCTTCAGCATGAAGGTCAATGGCTTGCATGGCTACAGAAATGCATCCTTCACGGCTAACCAGATTTCATTTGAAACCACATCAACCGGCCGATCCGAGTTCACGATCCGAAAGCGTTCCGCATCAAGGATGGCAAGCTGGTGGTAGCCATCACGGACGCGCTGATGGAAGTCGAGCGCTTCCCGCTCAAAGCGGTCTGCTGAATCTACACCATCTGCATACCGATGCTTCAGGCGCTCAAAGCCGCGATTAACTTCCAGATCCAGCAGGATGGTCAGATCCGGCTTCCGCCCATGTACAGCGAAGTCATTGATCTGATCCAGGGTCTTGATATCCATGCCGCGGGCATAGCCCTGATAGGCCATGGTGGAGTCGATGAACCGGTCGCATAGCACCCATTCACCGCGTTCCAGCGACGGCAGAATAACGCGTTTCATGAGCTGGGCACGACTCGCCGTAAACAGAAGAACCTCGCTCCGCTCGCACAGCTGCTCGTCAACGGCATCATGCTGCAGAATATTCCGGATCGCTTCGCCCACGGCGGTTCCACCGGGTTCACGGGTGCTAGCCACGCCGATCCCGCGTTGTTCGAGTTTTTCTGCCAACAGGCGAATCTGCGTCGATTTCCCGCTCCCTTCAGGCCCCTCGAAAGTGATGAATCTACCTATCATGGCTATAGTTTTCTCAGCTTGGGACCTTCCGGCGTATCCTTCACAGTCCAGCCCAACTCTGCCAGTGCATCGCGTATGCGATCAGATTCAGCCCAGTTTTTTTCCGCACGGGCCACGGCGCGCGCTTCCAGCAGCTCCGAGACTTCGGATGGAACCGCTTCCTCCTGCGGGATCAGGATGCCCAGTACCGAATCGAGCTCCTTCCAGAGTCTGGAAACCGCAACCGCCTCCCTGGGCGAGATGGGATTCGTCGCCATGGCTTTATTGCCGGCGTGAACGGTATCGAATATCGCTGCCATGGCACCGGAAATATTCATGTCATCGTCCATGGCCTCGGCAAACCGCGCACGCGTATCGTTCGCCCAGCCAGGCAAGGCGCCGGCTTCCGTTTCACCACCTATGGCTTCGAGCATCTGCGCATAAAATTCATCGAGACGCTTCAGGGCGGCACGATTGGCGTCCAGCGACTTGAACGCAAAGTTCAGAGACTGGCGATAGTGAGAGGATAGGAGTTCAAAGCGCACCTCCCGGCCGGTGTACCCCATATCGAGGATTTCACGCAGCGTGTAAAAGTTGCCCAGCGACTTGCTCATCTTCTTCCCGTCAACCACGAGGTAGCCGCAGTGCATCCAGTATTTGGCGTACGGTTTCCCGGTGGCGGCCTCCGATTGGGCGATTTCGTCCTCGTGATGCGGAAAAATATTATCGACTCCACCCGTATGGATATCGAAGCTTTCACCAAGCAGCTTCATGCTCATCGCAGAACATTCAATATGCCATCCGGGTCGTCCCCGGCCCCATGGCGAATCCCAAACCACATCGCCGTCCTCCGGCACATACGCCTTCCAGAGCGCGAAGTCGGCGGCATTATCCTTGTCATATTCATCCTGCGCCACACGCGCCCCCGCCTGCATTCCTTCGCGGTCGAGGTGGGCCAGCTTCCCGTATTCGGCAAACTTGTCGATGCTGTAATAGACGGAACCATCGTCTGATTTGTAGGCATACCCCTTATCGAACAGAATTTCAATCAATCGAATCATTTCGCCGACATAGTCGGTTGCCGCGGGATAATGCTCTGCCGGCTCGATATTGAGCTTGGCCAGATCCTCGAAAAAGGCATCGATATACGTTTTGGTGTATTCCTTGAGCGGAAGCCCCTTTTCGATGGAGGCACGAATTGTCTTGTCGTCGACATCGGTCAGATTCTGCACCTGCGTTACCTCGAATCCGCAAAACCGGATATAGCGGCGAAGCAGGTCCTCGAACATGTAGGCGCGAAAGTTCCCGATATGCGCGTAGTTGTAAACCGTCGGACCACAGGTGTACATGCGCACATGCCGGCCATCCAGCGGAACAAGTTCCTCCTTGGTACGGCTCATGGTGTTGAAAATTCTAAACGCCATTTCTATTCAACCTCCACTTCAACCCGGGGTGCATCCTTCCACAGTTTTTCAAGGTCGTAGAATTCGCGCAAATCACGCTCGAACACATGTACCATGATACCGTGATAATCCATGATCATCCAGCCGCTGTCCGGCACACCCGCTTTCTGGTACCCTTTAAAGCCGGCATCCTTAAAACAACGCTGCAGACCGTCGTAGAGGGCTTTGAGATGCGGTTTGTTCGCGCCGGTGGCAATAACGAAATAGTCGGCAATGTTCGCATGCTGCCGCAGATCCAATACGACAATATCCTCTGCTTTTCGATCGTCGAGAAATGCAACGACCTCATTTATTATTTCCAAATCCTGTTCCACGGTCAGTTTTATCCTCGGTATAAGCCATGCTCATGAATATACATCTCGACCTCCGGGGGCACCAGATATCGAATTCCCAATCCTTCGGCGACACGCATGCGTATTTCGGTCGATGATATTTCGATCATATGCGCCTCGACCAAACTGCCCAGCAACGCTTTCTTGTACTTATCAGCCAGCTCTATTTTGTGTTCGATGTCGTCCACGGAGCTTTCACCGGGACGCAGAAACGATGCAACCTTGCACAGCTCAAGAAGTTCGTCAATCCTGTACCAGTTGTGAAGGTCCACCAGCGTATCACTGCCCACGATCAGCACCCAATCGACATCGGGGCGTTCATCCCGCAGTATCTTCACTGTGTCGTATGTGTATGAAATTCCGCCTCGGAGAATTTCAGTGTCGGACACTGAAAAACGGAGATCGGTCTCCGTGGCCAGCTTGAGCATGTTAAGCCGATGCTCCGGTCCGATCTGCCGTAGATGCTGCTTATGCGGCGGTATGGAAGCCGGAATGAAAACAACTCCGTCCAGCTCAAAACGCTCCACGGCATCCTGGGCAATAATAAGATGCCCGACATGCACCGGATCGAACGATCCCCCTATAATGCCGATACGTTTAGCCGCTGGGTGAGGCTGCTCCATGATATCCGCCGGATAGGAACTTTAATCCTAGTACCAGGACTGCCAGACTTTTATTACATCACCAGCTTCAATCTTCACGTCCTTGGACGGATCTTCTTCGAGTTCCTTCCAATTGAACGTATAGATTTTTCCCTGCCGCGTAACCGTTACACGCTTGCTGGCAAACGGTGTTAATCCCCGGGCTTCGGCAATCGCCTGCACCAGCGTTGTTCCGCTGGTAAGCTGGAACTTGCCCGGGGCATTTACTTCGCCCTGAACAAAATAGGCTTTGGCCGTCATGGTGACATTGACCGATACGGTCTTATAGATGCCTCCGTCGATATAGAGGCGTTCAATCTTGTCCTCCAATTCTGAAGTCGTAAGACCGGCCGCTTTGACAGGTTCGTTTATATGCAGCAGATTGATTTCACCTTTTTCATCGATCACAACCTCCAGCACCTGCTGCTCCATGATGCCGCTGAACCGAATGTATAGCGGATCCGACGCTTTCAGCTTGTAGGCGGCAATAAGCGGAGCGTTATCTTGCGCATCAGATGCCTGTGCGGAGGCAGGGTTGCCTGCGCTATTCATCGCCGGATGTTGGACCTGAGGTCCATCAATCGGTTGAATGACGCATCCTGACACGAGTGCTGCCAATGCGAATATCATGTATATGTACAATCTGCGAATCATGTTACAAAGCCTCTCTGAAATACTTAATGCTAAAGCTCGTTCCCGTCGGAAAGATCACTCTGTGTACTGCGATAATAATCCGAATAGTACGAATGATAGTAGTAATAGTAGTCATCACGCATGATGTTGATGTTGTTCAGCACGGCACCTACCACCTTCACACCCAGCGATTCAATCATCTGCTTGGCCTTTGACAACATTTCACGCGGATATTTACGATACTGCACGACTACGATAGCGCCATCGGCCTCCTTTGCAAGAATGGATGCATCGCTGATGCCGACCAGCGGTGGCGTGTCGATCAGTACAACATCGTATTTCGACTTGAGGCTCGAAATCAGTTCACCGATACGCTTGGGATCCAATACCCCCAGTGAGGTCCGGGGCAGCCGGCCGCTGGGAAGGAAATGCAGATTGGGCACGCTGGTAGCCTTGATGGCTTCTTCAACCGGAACGTCGCGCAACAGCACATTGGTCAGACCAAACCGGTTGGACACACCAAGAATGCTATGCTGCACGGGACGACGCAGGTCCGCATCGATGAGCAGCACTTTTTCACCCTGCTGCGCACAAACGAACGCAAGGTTGAACACCGTGGTTGATTTACCTTCACCGGCCCCCCCGCTCAACACGCAGAACGCTCCGTGATGCGCCCCGCCTTCCGTGAAGGCAAGATTGGTTCTAAGAACACGGTACGCCTCAGCATGCTCGCTGTCCGGGCCTTCCTCAATCAGAGGACGGACTTTCTGGGGTATAAGCCCAAGCACCGGCAGACCGAGGACACGTTCGATATCGTCGGCGGTCTTGACGGACGTATCGAGATACTCGATGAAGTATGCCAAACCAACACCGGCCCCAAGACCCACAAAGATACTGAGCAATACATTCAAGAAAAGATTTGGGCTGATCGGACGTCTGTTGGGCTCGGCGGTATCAATGATCTCGACCGGATGCCGTGGAACGTTCATGGTGATAATTTCCTGACGCAGCTTCGCATTGAGCTGATTGTAGATAAAACGCTCGTTCTCCAAATCAGCAAGTGCTTTCCGGAAAGGCTGATACTCCGTGCCCTGTTCCTCAATCGTTTTTTCCTTAACGCTCTCCAGCAACGAGTCGAGTTTATCATATCTGCTTTTTGCCAGATCATACTCTGTTTGCAGCCGATTTCTCATGGCCTGAAGCTGCTGTTTCAGCACCTCTTCCGCCTTGGCCTTCTGGTTCTGGAAACGGACTACCTCGGGGTGGTTGGGCCCGTAATCGGCGCTTAATGCGCTGAGCTGCACATCGATGTCCTGGATCTGCTGGATCGTATTCATCACCAATGGATCCGAGGTGATACCCGCGGCGCGATCGCTCAGATCCTGATCACCCAGGTTCTCAAGGATCTTCAGCACGCCTTCCTTCTCAAGCATCATTTGCTGGGCGGCCAGGCGATCGGATTCCAATTGCTGCATCTGGATTTCACTGATGTCTACGCTTCCTTCACCACCCACCACGGCCAGGCCGTACTGCTTGCGGATTTCCTGCACCTTCTGCTCTGCAATCTGGACACGTTCAGTTTGATCCTTGAGCGCTTCATCCATCTTATCAAGGGCGCTGCGCATCTCCTTGTTGGCGATCTCGAGACGGGAGTCCTTGTAGACTTCAGCGATTTCGTTCGCTATTCGAGCCGCTTCATCGGGATCATCTCTCTGAACAATAATGCGGATCAACGTAGTGTCGCGATCCTGAACGACACTAATGCTGTTTTGAAGAATCTTCAGGGCGACTTCACGCGCGACCTTTTCGCCGTCCTTGCTCCATTCTTCCTGCAGATTCAGCCGATTGATAACTGCATCAAAAATCGGTTTGGACTGAATGATTTCAAACTGCGTACGAAGAAAATACGGATTATAGGGGGTGTAATAGGTTTGCTGGACCGCGAACGGGTTGATTTGCGGCGCGTCTTCCGATACCGATATGCGCACCTGGGATGCATAAATGTTTGGCAGCATCAAGGTATACACCGTACCGGTAATAACGACCAGTATCGCAACGGCCAGAACGATTTCCTTTCTAGAACGTATAACCCGCCAGTAATCAAGGAAATGAAGGGTGTTCGACGGTTGCGCTGCCTCAGTACTCATATGATAAACTCCATGTTAGCAAAAATGAAGGTGGTGAAAGTAAACTTTCACCACCTTGCCGTTCAAATCAAAACTACAAGAAAGCGCTTACTAGAGCCGCAGCCGCCAACCGATATCAAAACGATTCCGGTCCCATTCATTCAGGTAGCCCGTTGTGTCAATGCTGCGATCTGTATATTCATATCCGATTTCCACAAAGTTGTTGCGGTTGATCTGATACGAACCACGCAGATTGATCATCAGCGAATCGTCATTCACGTCAATGTTGGCAAGACCGTACCCAGGTACAGCGGTCTCCCCTTTGTATTCGCTCATTACATAGGAAAGCATGGCGGCTATGCTTATCTTGGCGGTTATGTCATGTCGTGCACCCACACCAAGCTTCAGGCGGTTCTGGGAGTTGTACAATGAGTTATTGGCACGGAAAACGGAGTAGCCGATGTTGCCGTTCAGGGTGGTTCTCTCGCTCGGATTGTAGTCGATTCCGGCATCCACGTACGGCGTCGTTGAATCGTTGGAGCTCGCTGACGTATCCGTGGTGGACATCGTGGCGCCAATACGCCCAAAGCTGGTCACGTTGGGATTAAAGGTGTGATCCGCGCCCGTCATGAGGCTTACAGCTTCGAGACTCCCACGCGTTCCTTCGTATTCCGTTTTATTGTAATCGACTCCCAGCATACCTGTCGTGACCTCCGGGCGGAGTACCCTGAAATACGAAAGAGAGGTTTTATATTCATCAAAGTCATTGCCCAGTGTTTTACCGTAGTTCGCATCATCCCATGTTCTGAATTCATACCCGCCACCGATCTTAACACTGTCTACAGAACTCATCGTGATGCTCACAGCACCCAGCAAGTCGTTGTTCAGATAGTGATCGTCTGTCGACGCGACCGTACCGGCCTGCGCATCACGCTGCTGGTATCGCAACCGGTCGGAAAGAGTAAGAAAAGTCCTTTGCGACATGGCATGGCTGAGCTTGCCATAAAGATCATGAAACGTAATGGTCTTGGGATCGCCGTCGAAACGATAACGAACTTCCGGCTGATAAGAGAAAACGGCATCGGACCGGCTGGAGAAATTGAACTTCCCGGATATGTTCAAAACATCAATAATTTCCGGAGAATCGACCTTCCCGCTGTTGAGATAGATGTTGTCATCAACCCCAAACCGAAGATAGTTCTGAATGCGTATAACACGCTCCTGCTCGGAGAAAGCGGACACGGCAACCAACATAGCCGCAATGGACATCCACAGCGTTTTACCTCTCATAATCAAACTCCCTTAAACGAGTTACCTAACTCTTATTCCCCATTACTCCGGTGTCGCGTCACCGTCACCAAACCCGGTACCATGCCCAAAGGCGGACGCATTCCACCATTCTCCAAACAAACTTTGATAGTATGCCTTGATCCCCTGGGATTTCCATGGAACTTCATGAACGTTCGGCGGATCGTAGGGATCCCCAGGTTTACCGCCTGCAATCTTTCCAGATTCATCACCAGCTGCTTCGGCCACCATATCTTCCGGTATGGCTCCCATGAGCGCATCTCTTACCAGCACAAGCGCGGCGGCCAGATCGTCCTCTGCGGTTGCAGTTGCATCAGGGTTTTCTTCCTTGACGCCTAGTTCCAGACGGGCAAACGCATCCCGGGCCGATGCAACGGCTGCATCGATCGCATCCGAGCGCTTCTTTGCTTCGGCAATGGCTTCCGTATCACCTTCGACCGCGGCCTTCGCCAAGGCTGCTTTTGCGCTGACTGACATGGATTCCACTTCACTCATGACGCCCGCCGCTTCGGCTAAATCGGCAGCGTACGCCCGGCCTGCGAGCATGACCACACCTGCCAGGGCAAGCGTGCAGTATTTCAAGAAATTATTCATTTTCATGTCTGGACTCCTTTAGTTCGAGTACTTCTCAGATATTAGATTCTTTACCCGCTCGTAATTGAACTGCACCTGCGATGAGGAAGCAAGCGCATCCTGCATGGCGCCGCGAATCAGCCCCAGCGCTTCGGTCTTGCCGGCTGCTACGGCCTCCACATACGCCAGTCCGATCTCGACGACCTTCGAACCTGCCAGCGCCACATCGGCATTCACCTTCGAAAGCAGGGCATAGTCCTTAGAGAGGTTTTCACTGGTCGCCGTGGCTATCTTCTGAGAGCTCTCGGTGGCACCCTGCAGCGACTCTATAGCAAGCTTCCAGTTGGCGGATGCAGCCTGCAGCATCTGGGTGACTTCGGGGAGATACGGGGAATCTTCAGGAATTTTCGCAATCAGTTCCTTTCCAACCGCAATAGCAGCGCGGGCCTGTTCAACCGCCGCTTCGGCTACTGCGAGCTTATCCGCGACATCAGCAGGAACTGCCGATTGAGCGACGGCTTTGTTGGCCACGCCGGAAAAAGAAAGCAACCCGATTACCAATGCAACAACCCAATTTCGTCTCTTCATTCCACAACCCCTCAATTTAATTTAACAAACAAAAACAGAACACTCTTTCAATTGCAAGTTTTTCTAACCTGATAAATCACGAAGCATAGCCAAAGCTGAAGCCAGATTCTTGTAGCTTTGAACATATTTAACATCGTTTAGAATACAAAAATCCTCCCACGAATCAATACCTTCCGGCAACTTTACCTTGCCTGCCGCATAGACTGCTTCACCTGAAAAAACCAGGTTCATCTGCCCCATCGCCCGCGCACAGTCATGGAGCGTAAAATCGGAACCGTTAACCACCTCCATCAGGCCGAAATAGATACCCGTCCGGTTCAGGAACGAAACGCAGTCGCTAACCGTGGCATCTTCGGGGACGTAGCTATCGAACAGACCGGAATATTTGGCAAAAATCACAGCGGCATCAGCGTGGGTCGGCACGGGCATGGTCTCGCTTTCAGCCTGACCACCGTAACCGGTTCCGACAGCAAACAGCATCATCCCCATGACCATGATCGCCGCAAACTGTGACTTATATACCACCCGAATGACTCCAAAAGCGAGATCCCCTGTAAATGCACCTTTATTCACAACATGGGTTTCTGCTACTAACTACGGATTCTATAGCAGGGAATTATTATGAACACGAATTCTTTTACATTTAAATTGGATGAGACCCAGCAGGAGGAACTGGTCCAATTACTTCAAAACCCCAGGTATTTGCCGGTAAATGTCCCGCACACGAAAGTCGCCGTTTCGATCACGGATTGCAGAATCAACCTCTACCAGTCCGGGAAACTCCTGGTTCAGGGCAAAGCGGCCCGCGACTGGGTAACCTTTACGCTGGAACCGGAAATCCTGAAGGAGGCCGTCATCGGCTACGAGGATTTCCACGACCCGGAAGCATTCCAGCCGCATATGGGTATCGACGAAAGCGGCAAAGGCGATTTTTTCGGCCCGCTGGTGATTGCCTCGGCCTACGTGGACGAGGATCTGGTGAACAAACTCCGCGACATGGGCGTGCGTGACAGCAAGAAGATTTCGTCCGACAACGTGGCACTGAACATGGCCCGCGACATTCGCAAGCTGCTTGGGGACCGTTGTGCACTGGTGACCATCGGACCGCGATCCTACAACCGGATGTATTCCAAGATCAGGAACGTCAACAAGATGCTGGCATGGGGCCATGCCCGCGCCATTGAAAACCTGCTGGAGAAGGTGCCGCAATGCCCGCGCGCCCTCTCAGACAAGTTTGGGCCCACCCACCAGATCGAACGGGCCCTGCTGGATAAAGGACGCAAGATCAAGCTGGATCAGCGGACCAAGGCAGAATCCGACCCGGCCGTGGCGGCTGCCTCGATTCTTGCGCGCGCCGGTTTTGTGTACGCCCTGAAGAAGATGGGCAAGGAATACGGCATTGAGGTTCCTAAAGGTGCCTCGGATAAAGTACGGCGGGAAGCCGAAAAACTAGTGGCCGACAAGGGTCCCGGCATACTGCTCGATACCGCCAAGTGCCATTTCCAGACCACCGACAAGGTGCTCGCGGAAGTCGGATACTCCCGGAAGGATCTCCCCCCGGCCACCTGACGGATACGTACCTGAATCCGCGTTTGGGCGGGCTAAAAAATGTAAAGTTAGCCTTGCCTGCACGATGTGGTTTGTTTAAAAACCACGCTCCCAATTGAACACAAGGATTTTAGCGATGAAGAAAGATATCCATCCCAACTATAACGATGCGGTGATCCGCTGCGCCTGCGGAAACGAGATAAAGACCCGCTCGACCGTCAAGGAAATGCACGTCAACACCTGCTCCAGCTGTCATCCGTTCTTCACGGGACAGGCCAAGTTTATCGACACGGAAGGTCGTGTGGATCGCTTCAAGAAGCGTTTTGCAGACGGCATGTACTAGCCATTGCTTTTGATGGAAGGCCGAACCCGCGCACGCTGGTTCGGCTTTTTTGCGTCTACACCTTAATTCCAAAAACCGGAAGCCCCTATGATAGACCACGCATACCTGGAACAGCTTCAAGCAAAGCTGGGCGAGTTGGAGATCCGCATGTCGCAACCGGATGTTTCCGCTGATCCGAACAAGATGAAGGAATGCATGCGCGAATACGCGCACAAGAAAAAGCTGGCCGACTGCGCGCGAACAATCCTGTCGCTGACCGATTCGAAATCCGAGAGCGAGGCGATTCTTGCAGACGCCGACTCGGATGACGAACTGCGGGAAATGGCAGAAATGGAACTGGCCGAAGTCGAGGAAAAACTGCCGGAGGCCGAGCGCGAAATGATGATTTCACTCATCCCGCCCGACCCCACCGACAGCCGCAACGTGATCATGGAGATCCGCGCCGGAACGGGAGGCGACGAAGCCGGTATTTTCTCCGGCGACCTCTACCGCATGTATACCCGCTATTTTGACACGAAGGGATGGAAGTATTCGGTGCTGGATGTCAGCCCCTCCGAATCCGGCGGATACAAGGAGGTTTCATTTTCGGTCGAGGGCGAAGATGTCTACAAGACCCTGAAGCACGAGGGCGGCACCCATCGCGTCCAGCGCGTGCCTGCCACGGAAACCCAGGGCCGCGTCCACACCTCGGCCGCCACGGTGGCCGTGCTCGCCGAAGCCGAGGAGGTCGACATCGAGGTGCGCACGGAAGACCTGCGCATCGACACCTACCGCGCCTCCGGTGCCGGAGGCCAGCACGTCAACACCACCGACTCCGCCATCCGCATCACCCACATCCCTTCCGGCATTGTCGTGCAGTGCCAGGACGAACGCTCGCAGCACAAAAACAAGGCCGCAGCCATGAAGATGCTTCGCGCCAAGCTGTTCGATGAGGAGCAGCGCAGGAAGGCAGAAGCCGAAGCCTCCCAGCGTAAATCCATGGTCGGCACCGGGGATCGCTCGGAAAAAATCCGCACCTACAACTTTCCCCAAAACCGCCTGACCGACCATCGCATCAACCTGACGCTCTACAAACTGGATCGTGTCATGGAAGGCGATCTGGAGGAAATACTGACGGCACTGTACGAACACGACGTCGAACTGCGCATCCAGCAGCAGATGCAGAGCTGATTCTGCCGGGGAGAAATCCAGTCCCTCAATAGAATTGTCCCGTTCGCCTGTCTTTGATTATCTTTACCTTTCAACTTCGGGTAATTGGAAACAGGCATGAACATCTCGCTGGGATCCGGAAAAGGAATCACGGGCAAGCTGGTGGCGACCGGCTTCGGCCTGTTCTTCGCCTTTGTCGGATCACAGTTCGTCAAGCAGGAGTGGCAGAACCTTCAGGATGTCAAAGCCATGCAGGGCTGGACCAAAACCCCCTGCACCATCATCCGGAGCGAGGTTGAGGACGATGGCGAGGATTTCCGGCTCGACCTTGCTTATCAGTATGAAGTCAACGGCCAAACATTCACCGGGGGGCGGTATAGCCGAAGACAGTATCTCACGGAGGAAAAAATCGGCGAAATAAAGCAGGCCCAGGCGCGTTTCGCAGAGGGCACCAGGACCGACTGCTATGTCGACCCCGCCGATCCTGGCAGCGCCGTGCTGAAGCTTCCCACGGTCCAGGGCGCGCGCACCTCCATCGGCTTCACCCTGATCTTTCCCGCATTTGGTTTGTTTTTCGCCTCCGTTCCATGGCTGGGCCGCCGGAAGAAATCCACATCCGACACCACCGTGGTCAAATCCGGCAAATCGCCGAAAATCTTCTTTGTCATTTTCGGATTGGTGTTCGCACTGTTCGGAAGTCTCATGCTCAAACCCCTGCTCATCACCCCGTTCCAGAAAACACGCGATGCGCAGAACTGGGATATCGTTCCGGCAACCGTGGTATCAAGCAAGGTGAAGTCGCACAGCGACGATGACGGCACCACCTACAGCGTCTACATCGCCTACCGCTATGAAATCGATGGCAGGGAATACTTTGGAGACCAATACACCTTCATGGGCGGCTCCAGCAGCGGCTACGATTCCAAGGCGGAAATCGTTGGACAGTATCCCGCAGGACATGCGTTCACTATATACGTCAACCCGGCCGACCCGGCTGATTCCGTCATCATCCGTGACTATTCTCCTTCGCTACTGATGGGGTTGATCCCCCTGGTCTTCGCGATCATAGGCATTGCCATTCTCTATATCGGCTTCCGCAACAAGCAGCCGCAACTGGATATGGCCCAGTCCCGGGAACACATTGTCGAACTGAAATCCAGCTCCCCCGTCAAAAAAGCGGCTGGCCTCTCGATCTTCACGCTCTTCTGGCTGGGAATTGTCTTCTTTGTGGCCCACTCCGATGCTCCGCTGTTGTTTCCTGTTGCTTTCGGCTTTTTCGGCCTGCTGCTCATACTTGGCTCAACCCATTCCATCCTGCAGATCTTCACGCCGAAGCCCAGGGCCGAACTCACCCCCGGCAACATGCATCCCGGAACGTCTGCTGCGCTGCGATGGCGCATCTCAGGCCGTGCCGACCGCATCGAAGTGCTGACCGTCAAGCTCCGCTGCCTCAAGATAGATACCGAAACCCGAAGGAGCGGAGGTGAAACGCGTACGTCCATTGTCAAGACCCCGCTGTTTGAACACGTACTGCTGGATACAGGGAACCAGCCGGAAATTGTGCAGGGTGCGCTGCAGTTCACCATACCCGGGGAACAACCCCCGTCCCGCCCCGGCAAGCACGACGGTATTCAATGGCTGCTCGAGTTCCATGGCACAATCGTCCGCTGGCCGGATATGAAGAGCGAACTGCCATTCACGGTCTATCCACAAGGTTGATGTTGCGCCGTGTACAACGTATGCTCCACCCAATTTGAACCAACGGATAAAGAATGAAGGAAGCAACATACGATTTTCTGGTTATCGGAAGCGGGCTGGCCGGTATGACCGCCGCCATGGAACTGAGCCGGTATGGCAGCGTGCTGGTAGCCAGCAAGCTGAACGCCTCCGAGTGCAACAGCTTCTACGCCCAGGGCGGCATCGCCTGCGTCGTCGACCCCGACGATACCATCGCGGCCCATATGCAGGATACGCTGGAAACCGGTTGTGGACTGAGCGATACCGAGGCGGTCGAAGCCATCGTTCGCGGCGGCTACGAACGTATTCACGATCTGGAGCAGATGGGCATCGCATTCGAACACCGCAAGCATCTGGGCAAGGAAAACGAATACGACCTCGGTCAGGAAGGCGGCCATTCGCACCGTAGAGTGCTGCATGCCGGCGACATTACCGGGCAGGCCATGATGCAGGTGCTCCAGCGCCGGGCCGGCCTGCAGGATAACATCACCATCCACGAAAACCTCATGGCAATCGACCTCGTCACAACGGGATGGATCGGTCATGCAGGTCAGAACCGCTGCGTCGGAGCCTACTTCCTCGACAGGACCCGGAATGAAATATTTCCGATCCATGCGTCCTGCACGGTGCTGGCAACCGGCGGCATTGGAAAGGTCTACACCTATACCTCCAACCCGGACGTAGCCACCGGCGATGGCGTGGCCATGGCCTGGCGCGCCGGACTGCCGATCCGCAACATGGAATTTGTCCAGTTCCATCCAACCTGCCTCTACCACGAGCAGGCCAAATCGTTTCTGATTTCCGAAGCTGTCCGCGGCGAAGGCGCCATACTCAAGGATATCCGCGGAAACACCTTCATGGAAGACTTTGACGAACGCGGCTCACTCGCCACCCGCGACATCACCGCCCGTGCCATCGACTTTATCATGAAAAAACATGGCGATCCGTATGTGTACCTCGACATCACCCACCTGCCGGAGTCCTTCCTGCGCGAACGGTTTCCCAATCTCTACGCCACCTGCCTGCGCTTTGGTGTCAATATGGCGACGGACCCGATCCCGGTCGTACCGGCCGCACACTATTCATGCGGCGGCATTGTGGCCGATGTGGACGGCAGAACAAGCCTCCCCGGCCTCTACGCCTGTGGGGAAGTGGCCAGCACCGGCCTTCATGGCGCCAACCGCCTGGCCAGTAATTCATTGCTGGAGGCCCTCGTTTGCGGTCACCGTACCGCTCTGGAGATTTCAAGGGTTTGGAAGGATTTCCGCGAGGAGGTGCCGATTCCTCCGTGGCGCTGCGGCGAAGCGGTCTCGTCCGACGAAGCCGTCGTCGTCGAACACAACTGGAACGAAGTACGCACCGCCATGTGGGATTATGTCGGCATCGTTCGGTCCGACCGACGCCTCGCCCGCGCTCGGGCCCGCGTGCGCAACCTGCGACAGGAGATCAAGGAGTACTACGGCAACTATCTGGTTACCTCCGACCTGCTGGAACTGCGCAACATTGCCGACGTCGCCGAACTGATCATCCGTTCCGCCGAACAGCGCAAGGAGAGCCGTGGGCTGCACTTCATGGTGGATCATCCCGAACAGGCGTCCCACGCGGTCGACACCGTTATCCACGACAGGCCCGGCGGCCTGCTGACCTGATCCCGATCAGGTCCTTACGGCATCGTTCAGCGTACCACAGTAGGGACAGCGGTCCATGGGTCGATTGCGTGCAATGGCATAGACGTGTCCGCAGTGCGCGCATTCGTAGATGCTTTCGTGCGCACGCAGCGGCCGGTGGAGGGAGCGCATCGCATAGAACAGCGCCAACAGGCCCGTGATCGCCAGCGGCACACTGACAAATACAACCAGGATCACGGCATGCTCCAAATGAATCATTCCGCCCCCCCGCTCTCTTTTCCGACCGCGGGCGAATAGATCTCGACGCTGCTCTCCAGCACCGGTCCGGGTTTGAAACGAAGATTATACAGAACCTGCAGTACCTGCTGGTTCAGCGAGCCCGAATCCAGCGGTTTGTCAAGCAGTACATGCTCGACAGCCCCCTGGCTTGAAACGGTGATCGACGCATGAACCATCCAAGGCTGTTCCGCCGGCTTGTTTAGATCGGGAGGCAGCACCACGCCGCCCATCAGCCGCCTCGCGAGTTCCGGTGCAAGTTGCACACGTTTGGCCCCTGGACGAGCCTGCGCCGCGACGGCGACGGCATCAGGAAGCCTGGGCGTTTTGTCGGCAGCAGAAATCATCAACCGCTCCGGCTGGAGTGCTTCCCCGTTTACCATCGCAGCATAGGGAATATCGAGAAAGGCTTCGCTGCGCACAGGCAGCGGCGTGACTGTCTTCCGGTTCTGCACATCATGGGCGGCGAGCTCGCCGCTGAAGCCCAGTTTTGAGGGCAGTGAAAAGACCGCCGGAGACTTAATCATGCGCACCGTGCTCACATCCACCTCTCCAGAGGCAGGCGACGCCGCGTAATCCGTTTTCGGCGGCGTTGGCGCCGTTTCCGCGCCCCGTCCATTCGATGGCTTGGCCGCGGCAAAAAGCAGCAGGTGCATCAGGATGGCGGTCCCGATAGCCAGAACCCTGCCCGCTGGATGGATCAGCTTCACGGTTTTTCCTCGTCCAGAACAGCAATACGTGTCGCAATCGAAACCTGCTCTATCCCGGCGGCCATGGCGGCATTCCACGCTTCGACCACCCGGCCGTGCGCGACGTCCTGGTCGGCCTCGATGATCAACGGCACCCCGGGATGGTGCGACGCGGATTCCTTCAATGCAACTCCCAGACGATCCACATCCATGCGTTGGTCGTCGAAATAGAACCACCCGCCGCGGCTGATCGACAACACCATCGCATCGAAACGGGCACCGCCGCTGAACGGTGATGCGGGCAGGTTTATATTGATACCGGGCTGCAGTACAAACGGCGAAACCGCGAGAAAGAACGCAAGTGCCAGCAGCGAGGCATCGCAAAAGGCCACGGCAATGGTAAACACTCCGGCCGGCTTGCGGGTAGGCTTGAACTGACGCAGCGCCTTGCTGAGTTTATGGGGATCAAACGGTTTCATCGTCCTGTACCTTGACAGTGGAACGGTCGTACGCGAGGTAGTGGTAGATGTCTTCCGCGGCAAAGTCCATGTTGAGCGTAATGCGCTCAACACGGCTCAGCAGAAAGTTGTACCCGGCGAAGGATGGAATCGAAACGCACAACCCGACCGCACTCGTCAGGAGTGCCTGCCAGATGCCGGCGGAGAGGTCGCCGATCTCCGCCAGGGGCGCATGCTGCTCCATGCCGACAAAGACATTGACCAATCCGATAATGGTGCCCAGCAGACCCAGCAGCGGCGTGATCTGGGCGATGGTGAGCAGACCTCCCAGATTCTTTTCCAGACGGGGGATCTCGGCCAGGCCAGCCTTCCGGATGGTCTGTTTGAGTTCGTCGCGCGGTTCGTCGGCGTGCAGCAGTGCAACGCGCACAATGTGGGCCACGGGACCGGGGGTTTGATCGCAGATAGAGACCGCTTCGGCAATATTGCCGCGATTGACAATGGTATAGATTCCGTTCAGGAAATCCTCTTCCTTGATCTGGGCACGATGCAGGTGGAACACGCGTTCCAGAAACAGTGCGGCCGCAGCCACGCTGCACACCATGATCGGCCACATGATCCATCCGCCTTTAATCATCAGTTCCCACATTACTCCATCTCCTCGTCCTGCTGGAAAAGCAGCCAGTTCGCGCTTTTGATTTTCTCGATCCGCTTAAGGGCTTCATCACCGGCCGCCACGCCGGCCTCGACCACCCGCTCATAAACCTGCACAGCATCCCGCCAGGCCTGCTCGTTCTCCTTGAGCGCCGCCGCCCCAAAGGCCGAGCGGGTAAACCACATCACGCTGCCGGGGGTACGTTCGACGGTCTTGAACGTATAGACCACGTTCATGTAGCGGCTGAAGGCCTTGTCGAACTGGCCCGATTTTTCGAGACACCGTCCGATCTTGTATTCCGCCTGCAGCTTTAATTCCGCAGGAGCGGCAGGGCGGTCCAGAATGGCCTGATAGGAGTGCATGGCCTGTTCGTAGCGGGCTGGATTGTCGGCCGCCAGAGAAAACTGGCAGTCCCCCTTGCGTCCCCAGGCCGCATTCACAAGACCGCTCTCCGGGTATTTCTTGATGATTTCCTCGAACGCGAGAATCGCACGGGAAAACTCTCCCAGTGCCGTCAGGGCATCGCCCTGGGCAAAGCGTGTCTGGGGAAGGATGTCGCTATCGGGATAGCTTCTGGCCAGTTCGCTGTAGCGCTCGATGGCGCTCACGTAGTCCGATTCGGCCGACGCGGCGCGTCCTGCCCAGTATAGAGAGCGGGGTGCCAGCGCATGTTCCTTGAAATCGTTGGCAATCCGCATAAAGAGGGGTTCGGCCACGGTATAGTTGCCCTGGTTGTAATAGAGTTCCGCCAGCCAGAAGATCACCTCGGGCGTCCAGATCGAATCCGGATAGGTATCTATAAACTGCTGACAGATGCTGATAGCTTCATCCGTCTGGCCCAGGGAATAGAGACAGAACCCGCGCATGTAGAACGCCTGCGGAGCATGATCACTTTCCGGATGGTTCTCAACCACGGATTCGAACATCTGTTGAGCATCGGCATAGCGGCCCAGCCGATAGAGCATCAGCCCCCGACGGTGCTGTGCCAGTACCGCCTCGGTGCCGTTGGTATAGGTCTGACTGATCCGGGTATATTTTTGAAGCGCCTCCTCCCACTGCCCGTTCGCCCGGAGGATGTCCGCCGAACGCATGGCCGCTTTTTCGGCGAAGGGGCTGGATTTATGGCTGGTTTCAACAATATCAAATGTGGTCAGGGCTTCCTGGCGACGACCGATCTTGGCCAGTACCAACCCCAACTGGTAGAGCACGTTGGGCATGTTCTTGTTGCCGGGATAATCCAGAACGAAACTGCGGTAGCGTTTCTCCGCATCGTCCAGCTTGTCGGCCTGATAGTAGGCATCGCCGGCTTTGATCAGGGCTTCGGCTTTTTCATCGCGATCCGCGAGTGCCTGCTCTGCCTTGTCGAACAGCGTGGCCGATTCCGCGTAGCGCTTAAGCCCCCAAAGAGCAAGCCCCCGACCCAGATAGGCCTGGGCCAGGCCCTTGGTATCATCGGCCACATCGAGATAGACCTGATAGGCCCCGTCGGCTTCCTCGTAGCGCTGGGCCTGCAGCAGCGCCCCCGCCTTTTCAAGCTGAAGCTCGGCAGCCACACGTTCGTCCGGCGCCTCGGTACGGCATTCTTCCAGCAGTTTCATCGCCTCGGGAACATTATCGGCCCGCAGGTACATCCTTGCCAGCGCCAGCTTGAGTGACACCCGCACACGGGCATCCGGTGCAAGCGTGATCCCTTTCTGCAGATTGGCCACCGACTCGTCGAAGCGGCCGTCCTTTTCCTCCAGTGCCGCCAGATCGGTATAGGCATCGATGCGGTAGGCCAGGCGGACGGAATCATCCGAGGCGAGCGACTTCAGCAGTTTTCGGGCTTTCTCGACGTCGGCCGCTTCCCCCACCGTGTAGAGCAGGTGGGCCAGCTTGAGCTGCGCACGCTGCGCCCCCGCTTCGTTTTCGTCTTTCAGGAGAGCTTCATAGAGTGCCTTGGCATCGGCATACCGCTCCTGCGCCATGTAGACATCGGCCAGATCCAGCATATTGTCGACGGAGTCCTTGTGTGCCGGGTAGTCCACGGCAAACTGCTTGTAGGTTTTCTCCGCCTCATCCAGATGACCCATGAGCTGTTCCATCCGTCCTCGGAGCCGCAGGGCGACCGGCGCATAGGGCGTGCCGGTCATCCCCTCTTCGCCGGCCAGGAGCGCATCCAGCGCATTGTCATACTGCCGCAGCTCATAATAGGCCCGTGCCCGCCAATAGGCCATATCGGGTCCGTTATCCTCCGCCATCAGCAACCGGAGCATCTCCGAATAACGTTTCTGCCCCCACAGCGAGTGTGCCAGAAGCAGCGTAGCAT
The DNA here is from genome assembly GCA_050304335.1 of Pontiella sp. GTDB lineage: Bacteria > Verrucomicrobiota > Kiritimatiellia > Kiritimatiellales > Pontiellaceae > Pontiella. The sequence continues at coordinate 9,066 of JBNLDM010000136.1, read as the reverse complement.
CCCGCCTGTCGGGTTCTTCCGGTTCCGCCAGCAGCACACCCCGCGCCTGCTGTTCGGCCAGGGAATAGAATCCATCATCCAGCGAGGCCTGGATCGTCGGAAATCGCGTGCTTGCGGGACTCCCTACCTCCGCCAGCACGCCGGTGAAGGGCAGGCAGCATAGAAAGAGGAGGAGAAATAGAATGGATCGAGAGCAATGACGCATTGTGTAGTCCAAATGGTTGCCGTGCATTATTTCCAACATCGCGGAAATATAAAGCCCTTTTTCCAAGGGACTCCGATTAAAAAACGGCGCTCGCCATACAATGTTGTCCTCGGCATGCTCGTTATTGATTCCAATCCACCACGCGATCAGGAGTAACGAATCCATGAAACAGTTGAACCCCGGAGACTGGAGCCGCCCACACGCCGCCCATTTATTGACCCGCAGCGGATTCGGCGCTACACCCGAACAGATCGATTCCGCAGCCGCGCAGACGCTTTCCGATGTCGTGGATGGGCTCCTGAAGACGGCTCCCGCAGCCACGCCGCCTGACTGGGTGGTGCCGGGTATTGAGGACAAACCGGATTTGAGGGCCATGAAGGAGCTCTCGGAGGAGGAACGCCGCAAAAAGCGGAAAGTCCTTCGGCAGGAGAACAGCAGGCAGCACCGCGAGCTCGTCAACTGGTGGCTGCACCGTATGATTGTTACACCCTGCCCCCTGCAGGAGAAGATGGTTCTGTTCTGGCACGGGCACTTCGCTACCAGTATCCGCAAAGTGAAAAATACATACATGATGTATCTTCAGAATCAGACCTTCCGCAGCTTGGGCATGGGAAGCTACCGGGATCTTGTTACCGCAGTCGCACAGGATCCGGCCATGCTGGTTTATCTGGACAACACCCGTTCGCGCGCCGGCGCCCCGAATGAAAACTTTGCGCGCGAGCTGATGGAACTGTTCACCCTGGGCGAGGGTCACTACACCGAAGCGGACATCAAGGAAGCCGCCCGGGCCTTCACCGGCTGGATGGTAGCTCCCCGCAAATATGCCTTCATCGACGCAACACAATCACCCAGACGAGGGCTTCACGATAATGAAGCCAAGGAGTTTTTCGGCAACTGCGGAAATTTCGATGGGCACGATATCATCCGCATTATTCTCCAGCAGGATCAGGCTGCACGGTTCATCGTAGACAGGCTCTGGCGCTTCTTTGCCTATGACAATCCGGAACCGGATCTCGTGGAGTCGCTGGCCGCGGAGTTCAGGTCGAATGAATACGAGATAGCCCCGTTGTTGAAAAGTATCTTTACCAGCGAAGCTTTCTACAGCGCGAAGGCCCGGCGCACGCAGATCAAGAGCCCGGCGCAATGGCTTGCAGGTTCCTGCATCCTGCTGGGCCTTGAACACCCCAATCCGAAACTGTGCTTCAATGCATTGCGCTCGCTCGGTCAGGAACTCTTCTCGCCACCCAACGTGAAGGGATGGGATGGAGGCTACGCGTGGATTACCACTGCGTCCTTGACAGAGCGCTACAACCTCGCGGCATCGCTCGTCAACGTCAGGAACCGGAATGGTTTTTCCGTTAATGCGGATACCGTTCTTCCACCCCAATATCGAACAGGTACTGAGACCGCACAATCCTATCTGGAAACCCGGGTCTACCAGACCCGCCTGACGGGAGAGGAACGTGAAGCACTGACGGCCTACCTCGCCACCCTGCCGCCGGCCGGAAAGTGGACCAACGAACAAATACGCGATATATACCGCACCATGATGAGCACCCCGGAGTTCCAGCTCACCTAGCGAAAGGAGACCCGCCATGAACCTGGATCGTAGAAGATTTTTCTACACGACCGCTTGGGGCGGCGTCATCGGCATGGCGTGGCCCAGGGTGTATGCCGCTGAACCCATGCAGGAAGGCGCTCCGGTACTCGTGGTTATCCAGCTGGCCGGCGGCAACGACGGCCTGAATACGGTTGTACCAACCGGTGACGACTTCTACTATAAGGCGCGTCCTCAACTGGCTATCAAGCGGACCACCGCACTGGGCATCAACGATGTCACCGGTCTGCATCCCTCGCTGGCTGGACTCAAGGCGGTATACGACGCCGGACGGCTGGCTATCGTAGAGGGGGTTGGCTACCCCCACCCCAACCGCTCTCATTTCCGGTCCACGGAGATCTGGCACACCGCCTCGGACGCGGAACAGACCGAGCGTCATGGATGGCTGGGTCGCTACTTCGATACCTACTGCCGGCAAGAGGCTGCCAGCGTAGGCATCTGTATCGGCAAGCAGAATCCCCAGGCGTTCGACGCCGCCATGCCCAAGGGCGTCACATTCAGTGATCCCCGGCGTCTGAATGTCCGGCAACGGCATGTCTCGGATGAAATGATGCAGCTAATGGGAATGGACACCGGGGATGATGAAAGTTCTGCCGGCGATTCGATCGCTGAACTTTCCGGTGGCGGCACGGGTGGTAATCCCTCGGTCAGCCCGCTCGATTTTCTTAAAAACACGGCATCGGATGCGAAGATCAGTTCGCAGCAGATCGAGGGCATCCTGCAAAGGACGAAACCGCAATCGGCATTCCCCGACACCCGCTTCGCCAAGGAATTGCAGGTGGTTTCCCAACTGATTCGCGGCAACATGCCGACGCGCATCTACTACCTGTCGCACGGCGGGTTCGACACCCACGTCAATCAACTCGGCACCCACGCCAGCCGACTCAAGGAATGGGGCGATGCCATGCAGGCCTTTATGAACGAACTGTCTTCGGCACACCAGACCGATCGCGTGTGCGTCATGACTTTTTCGGAGTTCGGCCGGCGTGTGGCGGAAAATGCCAGTGGAGGAACCGACCACGGCGTGGCCGCTCCTCTGTTTGTCATGGGTGGAAACGTCAAGGGTGGCATGCACGGTCAGCGCCCCAGCCTCGCACCTGCCGACCTGGACAAGGGCGACATCGTTCACACCGTGGACTATCGAGCTGTTTATGCCACGCTGCTCGAACGACACCTCCAGGTCGACAGCAGACCGGTGTTGCTCAAACCCTTCGAGCCACTGGGATTTCTGGGCTGAGCAACTGCCCGGCACTACTCGAGGGGCAGCAGGACAAAACGCGCACCCCGGCTGTCGGCGACCAGCAGCAGCACGCCTTTTTCGCCGGCAACATCATCAATGATGCGATTGAACTGCTTGGTGTCTGCCACCGGAATGCGGTTCACACTCCGAATGACGGTTCCGTGCCGGAGACCGGCACGCCAGGCAAGGCTGTCCTGCTCCACATCGGCAACCAGCACGCCGGATTCCTGTTGACCCAACCGCTTAAGCGTCTCGTCATCAATATCCTGAACTGTGAATCCAAGTTCTTCGAGGATGGCCGGTGTAGCTGTATGACTGATGCCTGAGCCGTCGTCCATGGCTCTGGTCACAGCCGATATGGTTTGATACCCTCCGTCCCGGAAGATTTTCAGTTCGACCTCCGTACCGGGCGTAATGGCAGCCACGCGGCTGCGGAACGAACCGAGCTTACCGGCCTTCTCGCCATTCAGCTCAACGATGATGTCGCCGGAAAGGAGTCCGGCTTCATCGGCGGCGGAGTTTTCCATCACCTGCGAAATGAGAATTCCGCCGGACTCAGCCAGTCCAAAGTTTTCCGCCAGCGGCTCGTCGACTTCCTGAATGATGATGCCCAGTACGCTCCGCCGTACCGATCCGTGGGTGATCAGCTGGTCCTTGATGGAGCGAGCCTGGTTGATGGGAATCGCAAAACCGATACCCATGTAACCGCCGGTCTGAGAATAGATCGCCGTGTTGATGCCCACCACTTCACCGTGGATGTTCAGCAGCGGTCCCCCGGAGTTGCCGGGATTGATGGCGGCGTCGGTCTGGATGAAGTCGGCGTATTCCGTGATGCCGACCTCGCTGCGTTCCGTGGCGCTGACGATCCCCGCCGTGATGGTTTGCGAAAGACCAAACGGATTGCCTGCCGCCAACACCCATTCGCCGACTTTAAGCGCATCGGAGTCACCCAGCTCAAGATACGGAAAATCGGCATCGTCCTCGATCTTGATCAGTGCCACCTCGGTTTTGGGATCGGTACCGACCAACGTGGCGTCGAACTTGCGGCCGTCACCCAGTATCACGGTAATCTTGTCCGCATCATTGACGACGTGGTTATTGGTGAGGATGTAGCCGTCCTTGGAAATAATAAAACCCGACCCCTGGCCTTCCTGGTGGTACTTGCGTGTACCGGGATTGCGGGGTGTACCGTAAAAAAACTGCTCCATCGGATCGCTGTAGCGGTATTGGGGAACGGCCACCTCCACCGTAGACTCCACATCTACAAATACCACCGCCGGCATCGCCTTTTTTGCAATCTCCGAGAAGGCATTACCGGTCTGTTCCAAGGTACTGATCCCCTTCGCCTGGGCCGAAGGAATTGCCATCAGGGTTATCGCTGCCGCCACACCTGCAAGCACATACTTCACACGCCGCATTTCGTCACTCCTTGTTAATGGTTTATCATGTGCAGACGATGAGTTAGATATCCGACAGGGATGCACGTTCAATCGACGGAAAAAAAAACGGACAACCACGACCGGACGGCGTTAAAAAAAAGATCCCGGAATACCGGGACCTGTGCTGTCAGACTTAGTTATTTACGCGGCCTATCAGACTAACGCGTAATGCCCTTGTCGGACGCCCTGCAGAATTCAAGCAGATGCTTGATCTCCGGGGTCTGCTCAACCTCGCCCTCTATTTTGTCCAGCGCCTGCGACACGGGGGCATCCTGACGGTAGAGAATGCGGTAGGCTTCCTTGACCGCCTTCCGTCCGGCCTCGCTTACTCCGCGACGTTCCATGCCGATACGGTTGAAGCCCCGGATTTCAAGCGGGTCGCCGTGCCCGATCATGTAGGGAGGCACATCCTTGGTGATCTTCGACATCCCGCCGACGAACGCCATGGTTCCGACCCGCAGGAACTGGACGATCCCGACAATGCCTTCAATCGTTGCCTTGTCCTCGATTGTCACGTGGCCGGCGATCTGGCAGGCATTGGCGATTATGACGTTGTTGCCGATGCTGCAGCAATGCGCAATGTGCGCATAGGCCATGATGAGGCAGTCGTTTCCAACGGTCGTAAAATCGCCGTCGTTGGTGGCGGCGTTGACGGTCACGTATTCCCGGATGGTGTTGTTGTTCCCGATCTTCACACCGGGCATCCCGCCCTTGAACTTGAGATCCTGGGTGCGTCCGCCAAGAACGGCAAACGGAGATACGCGGTTGTTTTCTCCCAGAATGGTGTGTCCTTCGACCACCACGTGCGAAATCAGTTCGGTGCCGCGGCCGATCTCCGCCTGCGCACTGACCGTGCAGTAGGGTCCAATGACAGCATCCTCGGCGATCCGGGCACCTTCGGCCACGATGGCTGTTGGGTGTATGACGGCCATGCTAGCTCGCTCCGTAGCCAAACATCAGCTCGGCCTGGCTGGCCACATCATCACCCACATAGGCCTTGGCGTCGACCGTGGCCATGCGGGCGCGCAAGCGCGTGACCTCAACCTCCATGCGCAGGGTGTCGCCGGGTACTACCTTGCGACGGAACTTGGCTTTGTCGATCGCCATGAAATACGCGATTTGTCCGGACCGTCCCTTGATTTTGTTCAGCATGATCCCGGCGATCTGGGCCATCGCCTCCAGTTGCATGACACCGGGCATGATCGGTTCGCCGGGGAAATGACCCTGGAAAAAGGGTTCGTTGAAGGTCAGATTCTTGTAGCCCACGATACGTTGGCTGTCGAGGTCGATCTCAACGATGCGATCCACCAGCATAAAAGGGTAGCGATGCGGCAGGATGCCCAGTATTTCATTCACGTCCATTGCACTCATGTTGTCTCCTGATTCGTTTAGAAAAGTTGAGGTTACGGCTTGCCGACAGGTTGATCAATGTTTTTCTCCTCGGCCAGCAGCCGATCCAGTTCCGGGCAGCCTTCGGCCACATGCCAGCCATGCGGAAAGCTGCGGCACTGCTCCGGGCGCGCGTCATAGACGGAGCAACGATCACCGACCAGGAAAGCACAACTGCCATCCGCCTGGTCGTGCAGGGCGAGCTGGCGGCGATTAGGAGCCAGCCGCGTATGACGGTCGATAAAATCCTGTCCGGACAATCCCAGGAATTCGGCCAGCCTGTCCACATCGCCGTCGTCCAGCAGGACCGACCCGCCCCAGCGGCAGCATTCGCCGCATCCCGTGCAGGAAAACCGTTCCAGAATATCAGCACTTAACATTGAACTCAGGCCCTCGTAAACCGTCTGATTGCGTTGACATTTGCTCCCCGACGGAACACTATGTCCGCTTCATTCGCATTTTGGCAAGTGCGGTTTATTAGTTGAAACACGAAGAAAGGATCAAGAACGATGTTCGAGAATTTGGCGAAAACGAGAATCATGATGGTTCTTCCTGCAGCGGTATTGCTCGTACTCGCAGGCTGCAAGGAAAACGAGGTCAACGCCCCCGCTCCCGAGCCCGTGGATCTCACCCAGAGCGAAGATTTATTTACGGCGCCCATCAAGCCCAACCCCCTCACCAACGATCCGGATGCAGTGGTTGTACGCGTCAACGGCGCTGATATCACCCGCGGGGAAATCATGGAAATGATGGATCTCGCCATGAAACAGTTCGGGGGCCGTGTACCGCCGGAACAGCTGCAGCAGCTGCAGGGTCAGCTGTTCACCCAGATCAAGAACGATCTGATCACGAAGAAGCTTCTTGCCGCAGCCGTTGAAGAGGCCGGTATTGTCATCGACGATGCGAAGGTCACGGAAACCATCGAGGAACTCAGTGCAAACATTCCTGAAGGACAGACGCTGGAGGATGTACTGGCCGCCCGAGGAATGGAATTCGAAGAGTTCAAGAAAAACCTGGTCCAGGATCTCGGAACCAAGGAACTGCTCGAACGCAAAACGGCTGACATCGCCGATGTGACCGAAGCAGAAGCCATGGAGTTTTACGATTCCAATCCGGATCAGTTTGTTCAGCCGGAAAGCGTTTCCGCCAGCCATATTCTCATCAAGGTAGATCCGGAGGACACGGACGAAGTCAAGGCCGAGAAAAAGGCCAAGCTCGAGGAAATCCGTCAGAGCATCATCGATGGAACCGTCACATTCGAGGATGCCGCCAAGGCGGATTCCGATTGTCCCAGCAGCGCTCGCGGCGGCGACCTGGGCACCTTCGGCAAGGGCCAGATGGTGCCCGAGTTCGAAGTGGCCGCATTCTCGCAGGAGGAAGGCGAAGTGGGACCGGTCGTGGAAACCCAGTTCGGTTACCACATCATCAAGGTCACCGGTCACAAGGAAGAAGGAACCGTTGAATTTGACGAAGTCAAGGATCAGCTCATTTCCTACCTGACCGGTCAGAACAAGCAGCAGGCCGTCAGTGACTATCTGGCAAGCCTTCGCGACAGCGCCACCATTGAAGAGTTGTAAGCGATCCTTCCTAGCCATATGCAAACACCCCGCCCGATGCGGGGTGTTTTTTTTATGTCATTGCCTGACACCCCGGATCACGTCCGCGTCTGATCGCGCTAGAAGCTGCTCAACCCCGTAAATTCCATCCACCATGCACGGATGATGCGCAGACGGGACGGATCGGCATAGGTTGCATAGTCTGTCGTGTAAGTGCGGTCATCCGGATTGTCCCACCAGCGGTCAAACGTGCTGCGGACGCGGTTCGGGACCGCATCGTCGACAGCGGCAGTGCAGGCAATGCTGCACTCCGCGTTGAAATTGTCCAGGTTGCGGCGGGTAAAGTTGCCCGAACCCAGCAGCGCGGTCGCAGTACCGTCCGGATTCTCGACATAGAGCAGTTTGACGTGGAACTGCTCGCCGTGGGTGTCGGCCCAGCGAACCGGAATGCCCGCCTTGACCAGCCGCACCGCGGTCTGGCGGTTGGGAATACCGTTTTTCGTGCGGCCGAAGGCGTCCTTGTTGGGATCCAGTATAACACGCATGCTGCATCCCCGTTTCTGCGCCCGGAGCATCGCGGAGACCACGGCACGATCGGATAGATAGAACATGCCGAGATCGATGCGCGCATCCGGCTCCGCCCGGTCCAGCAGTTCGATTGCCTTTTCCTCAATCCTGATCTCGGTCAGCAGCTCAAGCTTGTATGGAGCTGGAAGCACGCCGGTTCCGGACGCAGAGGACGCCGGATCTCCAATATCAGGAAGAGCCACTTTCGCCCCCGAAAGACGGAGAATGGACTGCTCGGAGTCCAGAGCCAGGCCCTGCCCGGCACCGTCGATGCGCAATGCAACATTCCAGTGGGCACTGCTTGCACTGTGGGGATTGGCGGTGGAAACGAGCAGTGACTTTTCGGTCACCACCAGCTTGCGGTGATTGGCCTTGAAGTTCAGCAGCTTCAGCAGGCTCCGCAAGGATACACGCCCCTCGCCCAATGGATTGGGTAGTGCTGTTCCCGGCCCGACCCCCCAGGGTCTTACCAGCAATCGCCACGGCTTGGAATAGATCGGGTTACTGTCGCGCATCTGGTCCAGTTCCGTCCAGACCACCTGCACGCCGGCCGTCTCCAGGGAAGCAAACAACGGGGATTCGACCGATCCATAGATCGTATTGATGGGATCCGTGATGAATATGACCGGCACATCCGGCCGCGCCTTGCGCTTGGCAATAATCCGTTCCGTCAATTCCCGGCTCAGCGGCCGCATACCGGGCCCCGGCTCGTAGAGGAAATCATTGACCAGAAAGAAATCCAGCAGGATGAATTGATCGGCCTGGTCGATGATCTCGAAGACGGAATCGAAGATCTCCTGATTCACATGGCGGACACCGTTGTGGTCCACCCAGGTCTCGTCGACCAGCAGCTGCACCTGATCGGCAGTGGTGTTCCCGGCATAGGCCATGCCGCGCGGTAACGGCTTCGAGGTGTATGCGAGCAAAGCCGCCAGGATGCAGATGCCTATCGCCACTTTCGTCCATGTACGTCCTGAAGGTTTCGTAAACATCGTGGAAAAAGGTAGATGTTTTCAGCCTGGGATTAAACCAGAAAAAAATCGGGGGCGTCC
>JBNLDM010000135.1:0-6223 GCA_050304335.1 Pontiella sp. | reverse complement strand
ACGGCAGCAGCCGCTTCTGCATGACAGTCTCCCAACAGGCTTCCCTTCCTCCGATGTGCACCGACTCAGGTCCGCCGTATCAGGGCATTCCAACTGTATCGTCTATCAAACCACTTCACACAGCAATCAGGAACAGCACTTGTTCAATCCAGGATAAAATGGGCTGCAAGCAGGGCCAGCGCCACGCCGATTTCCAGCAGGGCGAGACGCCTAATGTTTACACCGCGAGCCAGTCGCTGCCACTTCTCCTCAAAGACCAGTCCAAGCGAACCGTCCGCCAGGAAGACCACGCCCGCCCAGAACAGAATGGAGATGAAGATGTTCATAGTTTGCAGTTTGCAGTCAGGGATTTATTGCGGACACTCCAAACCGCCAACCCCAAACTTCAGACTACCTTTCTATTCCCCTATGACTGTAACGACAATGCTGCGGTTCCTGGGCTTGATGTCCGCTTCGAGGTGGAATATCTGCTGCCATGTACCGAGAATGAGCTGTCCATCGGAGAACGGGATCGTGATGCCCGGTCCCATCAGGCTTGCCTGCAGATGCGAATGCCCGTTGCCGTCGTGCCACTGCCGCTCGTGTCCGTAATCGAGGCTGGGCGGAATCAGCCGGTCCAGCATTTCAGGCAGATCGCGTTCCAATCCGGGTTCATATTCGATCGTGCCGATAATGCCCGTACTGCCCTTGTTGAATACGTTTACAACCCCGTTGCTCAAACCCGAGCGCACCACGATAGCCCCGACACGCTTCGTTATTTCATGCATGTCGCGGTGCCCGCTGGTTTTAACCTCTATTTCCTCGCGATAGACCATCGTATGTCTTCCGTACTGCTTCCTGCAGCCTGCGTAATCAGCAGACAACGACTTCAGCTGAGCAGATTGCTCTACGCAATACGCAGTAAGTAATAGTTACAGAGGATACGTCACGCCCAGCAGCTTCCCGACCGCTCCGTTGAATCCTTCCCGCTCTTCCTGCACCACCTCCCGGACGGCTTCGGTTCGATCTTTGAAATAGTCCCAGTCGAGCCCGAGGGGAGCCCCCATGTGGGTTTTCCGCGCAATCGCCTCCCGCGGATCAATGCCTGACAGCTCCTGCAGGTTTTCCTTCACGTGATGATAGGCGTCACGGAAGGGCATCCCCTCGCCTACCAGCTCCAGCGCCCGGTCGGTGGCGAAAACATCGGGCGAAAAGCCATCGAGAAGTTTCTGTTCATTGACCTGCGTGGCCGCAACCATGGGCGCCATGATCCGCAGGCAGGCGCGCGTGGTGGCGATTCCTTCCATGAACAGTTCCTTGGCCTCCTGCAGATCGCGGTTGTAGCCGGTCGGCGATCCCTTGATCAGGTCGTAGACACCCAGCTCGGCCGCCTTGACGCGCGATGCCTTGGCGCGGACCAGCTCGCATACGTCCGGATTCTGCTTCTGCGGCATGATGGAACTGCCAGTGCAGAATTCAGCCGGCAGCTTGAAATAGTCGAACTCCGGCATCGTAAACAGCATGAAATCCTGCGCAAGGCGCGACAGCGTCAGCATGACCTGCCCCATGGCGCCCAGCACGATGGCCTCCATCTTACCCCTCCCGTTGTTGGCATAGAGCACGTTGTGGGTCGGGCGGCTGAAGCCGAGAAGATCAGCAGTCAGCTGCCGGTCGATCGGCAGCGGCACCCCGTAGCTGGCGGCCGAACCAAGCGGGCACTGGTCGTTCAGATCGTAGGCATCCAGCAGCATGACGCAGTCGTCGAGCAGGCTCTCGGCATGAGCCGTCGCCCAGAGGCCGACACTGGACGGCATGCCCGGCTGCATGTGGGTGCGGCCCACCATCGGAACCGCTTCATGCTGCCGGCCGAAATCAACCAGTGCGCCCGCCAGCGCGGCGGCTTCTTCGAGCGTTGCCAGCAGCTGCTCCTTCGCATAGAGACGCAGATCGACCGCCACCTGATCGTTGCGGCTGCGGCAGGTGTGGATCTTCTTGCCGAGGTCGCCGAGCTTCTCCGTCAGGGTCCGCTCGACCGCCAGATGGACGTCCTGATCGGCAAGTTCAATCGTGAAATCGCCATTGCGGGCGCGCCCGATGATTTCAACCAGGCCCGCGATGACCTGCTTTCGTTCATCATCGGTAATAAGCGCCGGATCGACCGGCATTTGCGAGAGCATGGTCACATGGGCGGCGGTACCGATGCAGTCGAACGCGATCAGCGCGTGGTCGAGCTCGACATCCCGCCCCGCCGTGAACGCCAGCACTTCATTATCGATCGTTCCAACCGTGGTCTTCTGTTTAGTCATATTCCACCTCAACTCGGATGGGAGTAAGAAAACACTAATCCACACTGATTTCCACTAATTAAACGAGTATTAGTGCAGATTAGTGGTTGAATCTAGCTGGCGGAGCGGCCCGTGCTTTCCAGCAGGATGGTAACCGGGCCGTCGTTCAGCAGCGCCACCTTCATGTCAGCTCCGAAGCGACCGGTCCGTGGAGAAAATCCCAGTGACGCCAGGGCATCAACATATTCGTTGAACAGCTGCTCGCCCTGCTCCGGGCGCGCGGCATCGATGAAGCTGGGACGGTTGCCCTTGCCGCAGTCGCCATAGAGCGTAAACTGGCTGACCGCCAGTATTTCCCCGCCCATGTCTTTCACCGACAGGTTCATCTTCCCGTCCGCGTCTTCGAAGATGCGCAGCCGGGCGGTCTTGCCGGCGAGATGGCGGGCATCGTATTCCGTATCCTCGCACCCCACGCCGCATAAAACAAGAAGCCCCTGCCCGATCCCGGAGATCTTCTCTCCATCCACTGTAACAGAGGCCTGCTTTACGCGTTGAACAACCAGTTTCATAACACACAAAGGTCGCAAAGTGCGCAAAGTCTCCCTTCGCGATCTTTGCGACCTTCTGTTAAGCATCAAGCGATGCTATTCAGTGACATGCGAAACGCGGAAGGCCGGCAGACGGTTGAGTGCGGCGGCGACTTCGTAACGGCGCGGCCGGGCCAGATCGCCGCGGACATCGCGTGACAGCGCGTTGAGTCCTTCGTTCGACAGGTCACGGTCGACCAGGTCGAGGATTTCACGCAGCGGATAACCTTCATCCATGTAGCGCAACTTTGCATAGTACAGTACAAAACCGACGGCGCGGGCCTGGTCGGCATCGCAGATCTGACTGACGGCGTTCAGGTCGACGATGGAACGGCCAAACTGCAGATAATCCTCTTCGTCGGTGAAGATGACAATATCCTCGCGGCCAATGCTCGGATCAATCGAACTGGGCATGGCCCAGCGAGAACGGCTGAGCATGGAGGAAAGATTCACCGTGTCGTCCACAACTGTGGAAGGCACGATCTCCAGCGCCTTGGCTTCTTCCGTGATATCCGAAACCCTGAAGTTTTCGACTTTCAGGATCTTGTCGGCGATCGGAATGAATTCGGCCACCAGGCTGCTGCCGGCGACAACCATCGAGATACCCAGTTCATCCACCATCTGTCGCGCGCGCGCGGCCAGGGTGTTGCGGCTGGACGCGCCCAGCAACGGACTGACGCGTGTATCGGATGACAGGAAGGTGGACGAGGAGGAATGCTCGTCGTACAGCAAGACGCGGGCACCGGCCTCCAGCGCTTCGACAGTCGATGCGGCCTGGGAGGTGAAGGAACCGGCGGACTTCGACGAATAGGACGAAGGGTTGCTTCCGTCGGATAAGGTGGACGCAAAAGCGGAAATATCGACCTGCTGAATGGAGCGGCCGACTTCAGCGCGAATACTGACGGCATCGGCCACAGTGACCACCTTTTCGCGGCCATCACCCGGAATGTGGTTGTAGATCCCCTGGGAGATTGCATCCATCAGATCAACACGCCCGCCGTTGGATTCCCCGAGAATCAATGTCAATCCGTTCGGGATACCCATACCGCGGACCGTACCGGCGTGCGGCACTTCCACTTCTTCAATGAGGGACTCATCGATATCCAGCGGATCCAGGCGCTCATAGTCGGGCGCATCCACGCCCGCCAGGCGCGGAACCAGTGAGCCTTCGGCGGCAAAGGCAACCTGTCCACTGGCTCCCAGATACTGGCGGAGCCGGTCGGCGTCTTCCATGTTGTTGACAAAATCATCGGTCTCGGCGACGTCGATGTTGCAGTAAAGCAGGCTGTTGCTGACCACCTCGGGAAGATCCTCGAAGAAGACCTGCTGCGCCATTTCGCCATCGATGGTGACCATGGTGCTGCCTTCAACAAGGGCATGCTGCACCGGCAGGACGACACGAACCCGGACCTCGATGTATTCCTTCGTCAGCAGCAGTGCATTGCGCGGCAGAATGCTCTGTCCGGGCGACGACACAAGCAGGTGGCGGCGGGCAATCCCGTTGTGGTCGAAATTGGCGATGCGCGTGATGCTGGATGCCAGCCGGCGCAGCAGCAGATCCTCCATGGCGGTGCGGCGCACGGGACTGTCGAACAGATAGTCCGGAATTTCCGCAATGGTTTGCGGCACCCGAATAGTGAAGACCGGGCTGAGCACATCCTCCGCCTCAAAATCGATTTTACCGCATTTGATCACGTAGCGGGCAAAGTCGAAATCACCGACCAGCTGCTTGTATTCGGTAACAGCTTGCCCATCCAGCTCGGTCAACAGGCTGTAGAATTCCTTCTTATCCTTCATGGTACAGTTGTCCTCGTTTTACATTTAAAGAAACCACTCCAACTAAAAAACGCAATTGGACGCATACTGTGCCTGTTTCGCACTACTTTTAAAAGCGGTCTTTTCAACCTTTTTCCGGGTTTGGAGCGGTCGGCTTCATGCCAGATCGAACTGGACATGCACACCGACCCCGCTAAGCTTTCGTGCAACCTGCAGGGAATGTTATGAACTTTGAATTTGCATCGGCACAACGTATTGTATTCGGCCCCGGAAAGCTTCAGGAACTGCCCGCCCTCGCCCGGAACCTGGGGTGCCGCGCGGCCCTGATTACCGGCTCCAGCGCGGAACGGATCGCCCCCGTGTTCCAGGCCCTGAAAGAAAACGGCGCCAACCCGGCGGCCTTCAGCATCACCGAGGAGCCTACCACCGAACGGATTGCGTCCCTAGCAGCCGACGCCCGCGAACTGGGCTGTGATTTCGTGGTGGCCTTCGGCGGAGGAAGTGTAATCGATGCCGGCAAAGCCGTTTCGGCCCTGCTTACCAATACGCGCGATCTGATGGACTACCTCGAAGTCATCGGCAAAGGACAGCCTCTGACAGAGGACCCGGCCCCGTGCATCGCCATTCCCACCACGGCCGGCACCGGGGCGGAAGTCACGCGCAATGCCGTCCTGCTCTCACCCGCCCATCAGGTGAAGGTCAGCATGCGCCACCCGAAAATGCTGCCCACCGTGGCGCTGGTCGATCCCGAGCTCACGCTCTCCATGCCGCCGGCGGTAACAGCCAGTACCGGTCTCGACGCCTTTACACAGCTGCTCGAAGCCTTTGTTTCCGTAAAGGCCAATCCACTGACGGATGGCATCTGCCGCGAGGGATTGAAGCTGGCTTCGCGCTCGCTGCAACGGGCATATACGCATGGCGACGATCTCGAAGCGCGCACCGATCTGGCCCTGGCCAGTCTGTTCGGCGGACTCGCCCTGGCCAACGCCGGTCTCGGCGCGGTCCACGGTTTCGCGGGGCCGATCGGCGGCATGTACAAGGCGCCCCACGGTATGGTTTGCGCCGCGCTGCTCCCTGCTGTCTGTCAGACCAATATTGTGGCGCTGCGGGACCGGGATGACGGCAACCCGGCGCTCGCTAAGTATCTCGAAGTCATCCGGCTTGTAATGGATGACCCGGAGGCCGGTCTGCTGGACGGCATCAACTGGATTGAAGAGATGTGCGTACAGCTCAAGGTCCCGGGCCTGGAAGCATTTGGCGTAAGGGAGGCGCAGTTTGCCGATATTATCGGGAAGGCAAGGAAAGCCAGCAGCATGAAAGGCAACCCCATCGTGCTAACTGACCAGGAACTCGAGCAGATTCTCTTTACCGCCCTGACCGACATCACCAGCGGGAATGAACCCCTCTATCTGTGACCTCCATGGCGACCGCATCCTTCGGCACCCTGAACTATCTCGTGCTCGGCCTCTATCTGACGGCCATGATCGGCATCGGGGCCTTTTTTTCGCGACGGCAGGAAAACGCCGAGATGTTCTTCCTCGCCGGGCGCAGGCTCCCCTGGCTGGCCGTCGCCATGAGCATGTATGCCTCGCTCAC
>JBNLDM010000134.1:0-10999 GCA_050304335.1 Pontiella sp. | reverse complement strand
GCCGGACACCCCTTTCATGCCCGGATCGACCATGAAGGTATTGCGCTTGTCCGCCGCCAGGTCGTTGTTGAGCACATCCTTGCCCGTCAGCGCGGTCACGACCCCCACATACCCCGGCTGAATGTCGATTGCCTTGAAGTCGGCCACATCGTACGCGTAGGGATTGATACGGTATTTGCCCGGACGCAGAATCTCCTTCACAATGCCGCGCTGCCCTTCGTTTTCGGCAATGATCTTGCCGGGGGGAAGCTCTGCGCCGTAGAGACGGGTCATGACCGCCAACCGGCCGGCCGGCACGTCGGTGATATCCTCGATTTTCCAACTCCAGGTGTAGGGATTGCGAAAATAACGGCCTTCAGGCAGCACGGCCAGCTGGATCCCCTTCTGCCCCTCTTCCAACGCAATGACCTGGCCGGGAGGAAGATTCTCGCCGGTCTTGCGGATCAGTACCGCAATCTTGCCCGGACCGGGTTCAATCCGGCAGAAAAACCAAATAAAAATAAATGCGGCTACAAGTATGGCAACGATTAATGCAGGCACCGAGGTCAATAACGGAATGTTAAACTGCACCTTCGGCGGCCTGAAGTCGACTTGATCACTCATCCCCAACCTCCTGTCTATGTGTTTTCAAGGATGGGTAAGAGGCTAACACGCCCTACTACATCGACCACTATTAATTTGGATCAAAATTGTAATGACGGAGGCTCTTCCACTTTCCCCGATAAAGCGTTGAGCCCCACCGGTCGGACTGCTAGTTTTCCCGCTCAATTTCACCAACAAGTCTACAGGAGTAAAAAACATGTCCATTCATCCCAACGCAGGAAAGCCGGTCGCGAAGGAAAACCTGACCGATGTCGCTGAACTGATCAGTCTCTACTATGAGACCCAGCCTGATGTCACCAACCCGGACCAGAAGGTCGCCTTCGGCACCTCCGGCCACCGCGGCTCCTCGCTGAAAACCAGCTTTACCGAAGACCATATCATGGCCATATCGCAGGCCATTTGCGAATACCGCGCCAACCAAGGCATCACCGGCCCGCTCTTTATGGGCAAGGATACCCACGCGCTCTCGATCCCCGCCGAAAAAACCGCGCTCGAAGTCTTCGCCGCCAACGGCGTAACCGTCATGATCGACAAGGATGGCGGCTTCACCCCCACGCCGGTTATTTCCCATGCGATCCTCGCCTACAACAAAGACCGCACCGAAGGCTTGGCCGATGGCGTGGTCATCACCCCGTCGCATAATCCGCCCGACAACGGCGGCTTCAAGTACAACCCGCCCCACGGCGGCCCGGCCGACACCGACGCCACCGGATGGATCGCCGACCGCGCCAACGAACTGCTGGCTGAAAATAACGATGAAGTTGAAAGCCTCTACTACCCCGAAGCCCTCGCCGCCGAAACCACCGTCGCCTACGACTTCATCACCCCCTATGTCGAAGACCTCGGAAACGTCATCGACATGGAAGCCATCAGAAAGGCCGGACTGAAGATCTGCGCCGACGCCATGGGCGGGTCCGGCCTGCGCTACTGGAAACCGATTGCCGAAAAGTATGGCCTAGACATCACCATCCGCAATGCGACCGTCGACTATACCTTCAGCTTCATGACCGTCGATGGCGACGGCAAGGTCCGCATGGACTGCTCCTCGCCCTATGCCATGGCCAGCCTGATCGATCTTAAGGACGACTTCGACATCGCCTATGGCAACGACCCCGATTATGACCGCCACGGCATTGTAACCAAATCTTCCGGCTTGCTGAATCCGAACCACTATCTGGCCGTCGCGATCAACTACCTCTTCGCCAACCGCAGTGGATGGAATCCCGATGCCGCCGTCGGCAAGACGCTGGTCAGCTCCTCCATGATCGATCGGGTCGCCAATGGACTGGGAAGAACATTGAAGGAAGTCCCGGTCGGCTTTAAGTGGTTCGTGAACGGGCTCGTCGACGGCTCGTACGGGTTTGGCGGCGAGGAGTCCGCCGGCGCCTCGTTCCTGCGCAAAGACGGCACCGTATGGAGCACCGACAAGGACGGTATCATTCTCTGCCTGCTGGCCTGTGAAATCCTGGCCGTTACCGGCAAGGATCCGGGCGAGCATTATCAGGAGCTGGTCGCCAAGTACGGGAATCCAGTCTATGCCCGCGTCGACGCCCCGGCCAACCGCGAAGAAAAGGCCAAGCTCGCCGCGCTTTCGCCGGAACAGGTGAAGGCCGAAACCCTGGCCGGCGATCCGATCACCGCCAAGCTGACGCATGCGCCGGCCAACGGCGCGGCCATCGGCGGCCTGAAGGTCTGCACCGAAAACGGCTGGTTTGCCGCGCGCCCCTCCGGCACCGAGGACGTCTACAAGATTTACGCTGAAAGCTTCAAGGGCGAGGACCACCTCAAGCAGATCCAGGCCGAAGCCCGCGAAATCGTCAACGCCGCCCTCGCATAAAAAAACCACCACGAAGGCACGAAGATCACAAAGGCTCATTGGTATCGACTTCTTCGTGTCCTTCGAGTCTTCGTGGTTATCATCTCCCTATGAGTAGAGGAAAGAACAGTGGAAAGAAACGAGGGCGTGGCGGCGCGGGGCAGAACCGCGCCGAGACGGAGGCGTTCCTGAAGAAAAACCGTAAGAAGGCGGATGTCATCGAAACTGCCAGCGGCCTGCAATACACCATCAAAGACCCCGGCACCGGAAAAAGCCCCGATGAGTGGAGCACGGTGGAAGTGAACCAGCGCATCCTGCTCGTCGACGGCACTGTCATCAAGGACACCTATCACGGCACCGAGACCGACGTCTTCACCATGACGGAAGCCATTGACGGGCTAAAGGAAGGCCTTCCATTGATGAAAGAGTGCGGAAATTTCCGCTTTGTGGTTCCCCCCGACCTGGCCTGGGGCAAGCGCGGCGCCGGCGACAAAATCGGCCCCTATGCGGCCCTCATCTTCGATATTCGCCTCGAAAAGGTCATCGACTAGGCAAGCTCCTCCACTGACTTTAGATTCAGTCCGATTTCTCAGGACCCGTTGACACCGCACCCGCACGGTTTAGAATATAGGCGTAAGGAGGTGGACGACATGTCATTCAATCAAACAAAAGATCTGCTGGATGTAGCGCGCCAGTTCCATATCAATCTGTCCAGCCTATACGAAACAATGAAGGACCGCGCGAAGACGGACGAAACCCGTGCGCTGATCGGCACTCTGATCGAACATGAGCAGGTCCTCGAAGAACGCCTAGGCGAATACGAGGACGAGGCGTCGGCCAATATACGCGACACCTTTTTCAAGTACGTGGTCGATGAACATAAGAAGTGCTTCGCGGAATATGCCCTGCCGGAATCCATGAGCTCGATGGACGTGATTGATGCGACTAGGCACTTCGATCAATGCCTGGGCGACTTCTACAAGGAGATGGCGCAGAAGTCGCTCTCCGAGCATGTGCGTGATGTCCTGCTCAACCTGATGCAGATGGAGTTGCACGAACAGATGAACCTGAGCCGGCGCACGCTGGAGTTGGTTGCATCCTATTAGCTCGGCAATCCACTTGCCCAGACGCGGATTGAACTGCATGGTTTCATCGTTGCGAAGGAGGAGCATCATGCAGGATATCCGATGGGGCATTATGGGTTGCGGCTGGATTGCCAACACGTTTGCAACCAGCCTGAAGGCGTTGAACCACGGAACGTTGCTCGCCGGAGCCTCGCGGACTCCGGGCCGCGCGGGGGACTTCGCCGGAAAACACGGCATGGAACGCCACTATTCCGACTATGAATCGCTCGTGGGCGACCCCGACATCGATGCCATCTACATTGCCACCACCCACAACTTCCACTATGAAAACATCAAGCTGTGCCTTGAAAACGGGAAGCATGTGCTTTGCGAAAAACCGTTTACCGTGAATGCCGCACAGACGCATAAGCTTGCCGAACAGGCGAGGAAGCACAATTTATTTATGATGGAAGCACTCTGGACCCGGTTCCTCCCGGCCATCCTCAAGCTTCAGCAGCTACTGGCCGATGGTGTGATCGGTGACGTCCACACCGTTAAGGCCGACTTCTGCATCGGAAAAAAACTTCGTGCAAAACACCGCCTTCGCAATAGGGATCTGGCGGGTGGTTCCCTGCTCGACCTCGGCATCTATCCCATCAATATAGCTTCCATCGTTTATGGGACCCCACCCGTAAAAATCCATGGCACAGCAACCATGGACAAAAAAACAGGCGTGGACGAATTCTCGCAATACCAGCTGGATTATGGCGATGGAAAGACGGCTGAACTGTCGGCTAGCTATGCTAAAAAGGCTCCGGTGGATGCCGTCATCACGGGAAACGACGGACTTATTCGCATTCCCCAGTTTCTCGGCGCGAAGGAACTGCACATCCATCGTACTGGCGAAAAACCCGAGATTTTGGACTTCCCATACGGCGAAGGGCAAAACTTTAAGTTTGAAATTGCCCATGCCATGGAATGCATCGCTGCAGGAAAAACGGAGAGCGATATCATGCCACTCTCCAAAACGCTCGAAATCATGGAAACCATGGACGAACTTCGCCGGCAGTGGAACCTCACCTATCCTGAAGAGACACGCTGAGAGCTCAACAAGCCATTCGCTTCTCCGCCCATTCATAGATCGATGGAAGGACAAACAGCGTCAGGAAGGTGGAGGTCGTCAGACCAAACACCACCACGGCGGCCAGTGGTCGTTGTACCTCAGCGCCGGCACCGTGGGAAAGCAGCAACGGCAACAGCCCAAGCATGGTGGTTAGCGTGGTCATGATGACCGGCCGGAAGCGAATCAAGCTGCCGTTCACGACGGCGGCCCGAATCCCCTGCCCTTCCCTCCGCAGGTCGTTGAAGTCGGTGAGCAGTACCATGGCATCCTGCATCGCAATGCCGAACAACGCAATGAACCCGATCGATGCCGGTACGGAAAGATACTGCCCCGTCACCCACAGTCCAACAACACCGCCAATCAGTGCCAGCGGCACGTTCAGGATAATCATCGCCGCATGGCGCATGGAATGGAAAGTGAGCCACAGCAACACAAAAATGGAGACGATGACTACCGGCACGATGATGGCGAGCCGATGCATGGCACTGCGCTGCTGCTCGAACTGGCCGCCATACTCGATGAACACGCCGTCGGGCAGGTCGACCTTCTTATGGATGGCCGACTGAACATCTTCCAGCACTTTGCTCAGCGCGCGTCCTTCGATGTTGCCTTGTACGATCCAGCGCCGTTGATTGTGTTCACGGTTAATCTGCAGGGAGCCCTCCACCATTTCAATCCGCGCTAGTTGGTCCAGTCGCAACAGGGCACCGTCGGCGGAACGAATGAAAAGCTGACGCAACGCATCGGGCGTCGAGCGGAACTCCGGAGCATAACGGACATGGATGCCGTAGCGACGGGTGTTGCGGTAAAGCGTGCCCACAACACGACCGCCGATGGCGGTTTCAACCTGCTCCAAGACGGTTTCGCCGGGCACTCCATAGCGCGCCAACGCCGCGTGATCGAGTACGATTTTGATCTGCGGCTGCCCGTGACTCTGCTCGACCGACAAGTCGACCAGCCCCTCGATGCCGTCGATGGCTTCACGAATTTCCCCGGCACCTACACGGATCTGATCGAGATCTTCGCCATAGACCTTGATGGCCAGCTGGGCCTTGACGCCGGAAAGCAGCTCATCGAACTGGTTCTGGATAGGTTGGGACAGGTTGGCTGTTACACCGGGATATTCATCCATCAACATGCGAATCCGGTTGACGATATCCGGTTTATCCACACCCGCCTCCAATTCCACATGCAGCTCGGCAAAATTGACTGGATGCGGGTGGCTGCCGGCTTCCGGTCGGCCGATGCGTGTAATCACCGTATCAACGCCATTAATCTCCATCACCCTGCCCGCCACCTGCTCCATGGTTGCCTGCGCCTCATCGAGCGAAATGGATGGAGCCATGCCGGCGGCCACCATGATCGATCCTTCCTCCAGCACCGGGATAAACTCTGTTCCGATGCTCCGGAGTCCGACAATAGCCACGAGTGATAAAACCAGAATGCCGGTTAGGGCAACCGCCTTGAACCGTAGCACCTTTAGCAACAGTCGGTGGTAGCCATCCTTTATCCGGCGGTAGAAACGCGATTCCTTGTAGGGCTTTTCATTGAGCAGCCAGCTGGCCAGGACCGGTGCCACCACCAATGCAAACAGAATCGAGCCGGCCAGCGCCAGCATGACGGTGTAGGCCAGCGGCTTGAACATTTTTCCCTCGACCGCCTGTAGCGAAAGAATCGGAATAAACACCGTGATGACAATCAGGATCGCATAGGCGATCGGGCGTCCGACTTCCCGCGTCGCCTCGAAGATCAGTTGCAGGCGGTGCGATTTGTCCTCATGCCGCATGCCCAGAAAACGGTGGATATTTTCCGTCACCACAATCGAACCGTCAACCAGCATGCCCAGCGCTACCGCAATGCCACCGAGCGACATCAGGTTGGCGGATATCCCGAAACGCTCCATGCCGATGAAAGCCACCAGCGCACAGAACGGCATTGCCAGCGACACGATTACGGCCGCACGGATGCTGCCGAGAAAAGCCAAAAGCACCAGCAACACAAGTATCATACCCTGCAACAGCGCGGCCTGCACCGTGTTCAGCGCGTTGTCGACCAAGTCCGCCTGTTCATAATACGGCACCAGCCGGACGCCTTCGGGCAAACCCGCCTGCACCTGCTCAACCTTTTGGTAGAGGTCTTCGATCACCTCGGCCGAGTTGGCGCCGTAGAGCTTCATCACAATGCCCGAAACCACCTCTTCGCCAGCATCACGCGTCACCACACCGCGGCGCAATGCCTTGCCGTGCACCACTTCCGCAACATCGCCGATCGAAATCGGCGTACCGTCGACGGTCTTGACCGTGATACCGCGGATATCATCGAGATCGTGCAACAATCCGATCCCGCGCACAAGATGCTCTTCCGAATTGATCGGAAGATACTGCCCGCCCACATTGCGGTTGTTGTTCTGGACAGCAGTCACCACGTCTTCGATGGCCAGCCCATATTGGTGCAGCAGATAGGGATCGAGCTGGATCTGGAACTGCAGCACATGGCCGCCGGCACTGAGGATATCCGTCACCCCGGGCACGGTTTGCAACTGTCTCTTAACGATCCAGTCGTTGATATCGCGCAAATAGACCAGTGGATCAAGCCCGCCGGTATCGGCCCCCTCTTCCAGCTCCAGATAGTAGAGGAAAACCTGTCCAAGCCCGCTCGAAATGGGCCCGAGGGATGGCGGCTCCCTCAATGCAGGCAAGTCGGCCAGCGCCGCCGTCAGCCGTTCCGACACCAATTGCCGGGCAAAGTAGATGTCCGTGTCGTCGGTGAAATACACATAGACCACCGCCATGCCAAACGCCGAGGTCGACTTGATCTGCGTCACGTTCGGAAGGCCGTTCATGGCTGTTTCGATCGGATAGGCCACCAGCTGCTCCACCTCTTCCGGCGCCATCCCGTCGGCTTCCGCAAAAACCGGAACCATGGTCGGTGAAATATCCGGGAAGGCCTCCACTTCGAGCCGGCGGTATTCCACCAGCCCCAGGCCGATGATTCCCACCAGCGCCAGCACCACCAGCCCGCGGTTCTTGAGTACGGCATTGATAAGACGTTCAATCATCCGGTCCTCCTAGTGGTTGTGCCCGGCATGGGGATCCATGCCGCTGGTGATCAGTTCGGCTTTCAGCGTAAAGGCACCGGAGGCCACATAGTGGTCGCCCGGTTCCAGCCCTTGCCGGATTTCAATGAAATGATCATCGGCCATTCCCGTTTCCACATCCACCGGTTCGTAGCCGTGTTTGCCCGGAACAAACACCACGCTTTCACCCTCGACCGATTGCACTGCAGATCGCGGAACACGGACCCCGACATTGATCGTTTCGGTTGTGATGCGCGCCCGCACAAAAGCGCCCGGCGTAAAATCCACCCCCGCGTCGGAAAGAATGCACCGAGCGGTGAAGGTTCGTGTTTCGTGCGATACAATCGGACTGATGTATTTGACGGTCCCGTGCGCCTTATGCCCGTCGTGGGCGATGAACTCCACGCCCATGCCCTTGCTAATCAAATGCTGGTATTGCGGAAAAATACTGATATCGGCCCAAACACTCGACAGATCGGCCACTTCGTAGAGCACCTTGTCCGCATCGGCGGTTTCGCCCAGGGCCAGATCCTTTGCAATTACCACGCCGTTGAGCGGAGCGGCAACTGTGTAGACGGCCAGGGTTTCGCGGTTTTCAAGCGAGGCGAGCACTTCGCCCTTTTTCACCTCGTCGCCGATCTCGGCAAAAACCTGTCGCACCACACTGGCATAGCGCGGGGAGACTGCTGCAGCGTGATCGCGGTTCAGCTTGATCTCCGCCGGAAAGACCGAGGTTTTGGCAATTATGCCCCCTTCAGCTTCGCAGGCCTGAATACCGGCATTCTCCGCAATCCCCGTCGAAACCTCAACCTGCGTTTCGTGTTCATGGGCATGACCGGCATGTTCGGCGGCGTCCACATGACCGTGGTCAGCATGCCCATGGTCTTCGGGACAACAACCCTCTTCTTTTTCTGCGTGGTCGTGCTCGCCGTGTTCATGCTGCTCACCGAGCCCATGATCATCTGTTGCTTCCGGTTCGTTCAGTCCTTCCAATCCGGGAAGGGTAAAACCTGGTCCGGCGGCGGCCTTTTCCCGGCAATCCGGGCAGTCGCAAGCCAAGGGTTCCGTGTCGGGTTGCTGCGCAAGCACTCGACTCGCGGCCAGCAGTAAAATTAAAATCAGGGTGGTTTTCATCTAGTTTCCTCTCGCTTCAAATCGTGATAGTTCGGCCTCGATGAGATGGACCGCCAAGAGACTCTCAATATGGCGGATGCGCACCTCGGCCAGATGCTGTTGGGCGGCAATCAGCTCGAACCAGGAGTATCGTCCGGCTTCGTAGCCCTCGCGACTGAGCGCATAGGCCTCTTCGGCCTTGGGCTGCAGTTTGTCGCGGGTGAGCGACGCTTCCATGACCGCACCTTTGTGAAGCTCGCGAAAGGTATCCAGTTCCTGCTGGAGTTTACGCCTAGCCTCCGCCTGTTCTTCCCGGATGGCATCGGCCCGAAGCAGGTTCACAGCCTGCTCCGCCCGGCCCTGCCTGGCGAATGCGAGTGGCATCGAAACTGAAAAAACGAAGGAACCGGCATCGTCAGCAGCTTCATGCTTGTAGCCCGCACCCAAGGCGAGATTACCGACATCCTTCGCCTTGGCCCGTTCCGCCGCCGCCATCTTTCGGTCGATCTCGGCTTCGAACCGCAACAGTGTCGGATGGGTGTTGTTTACAATCAGCCCTTCAATAGACTCGACATCGTAATAGGATCCCGACAAAACCGGCAACTGTTCGACCGGAATTCCGAGCAGGGATGACAGGCGCGCCTTGGCGGCAGCCAGATCGCCATAGCAGCAGGTTTGCGCCAGCACAATCTCCTCGAGCGCAAGCTCCGCCTGCACAACGTCAAGCTGCGATCCGGCCCCGGCCTCCAACCGGCGCTTGGCCACTTCCACAAAGGCTTGTCCAAGTTCCAGCTGCTCAGCTCTGACCTTCCCAATCTCCTGCTGCGCCAACAGCTCCGTAAAGGCCCGGCGGACCTGCACGAACAGCTCGATTCGCTTTTCTTCCGCCGTATGGGTGGAAATACCCACGGACTTCGAGGCAAACAACCGTTCAGCCGACCGTTTGCCGCCTCGCAGGAATTCCTGTTTGATGCCGGCCGTATATTCGCCTTCTTGGTACGGGTCCATGTCCCCGCCGATCCCTTCAGCCTCAATCTTCAATTCGGGATTCCGCCAAAGCCCGGCTGCGGCAACCGAAGCTTCGGCCGCCAGGATGTCGAGATTAGCCGCCCGCAGAGTGGGCGAATTTTTGCGAGCCAGTACAAGGGCCTGCTCTAGGGTCAGTGTGGATTCGACCTGGCCGAATCCGGTTGCAGCCAACATGCCACAACACACAATAAATAGGGGTTTCATGGTTACTCCTGATTGATGGTTCTTCGTTCGTGTGCGAATCGAAGAAAAATCAAATCAGAAGCCGAACGGTCTGAAGCGCATCAAGGATGCCCGTCTCGGGATGCTGGACCATTTTGCATGGTGCGGGCACAGCGGGAAAACGGAAGGAAACGGCAACGCCTGGAGCTGACGGAATATCATTCTGGAATACTACCAGGGATGTCGTCGCGGTCTGATCAGCACATGGCACTTCCGAGCAGGAATGACAATGGCATTCATGGGATTCCGAAGCACATAATTCAATGCCGGCCGCATCGCCATGGTGGTGGATATCGCCCACGGCAACATGCATGCATGGCCAGGCGGATGCCAGCCACACACCAATCAACAACATGTACTTCAGCCATTTCATGGGATTTAGAGACCTATTGGCATACAACCCCGTTCAATTAAAGAAGAAACCGCCCCGCTTTCGCAGGACGGTTGAGATGCTAGTGGACCTACTTAGCCTTCGATGACCGAGAAATCCTCTTTGCCAACGCCGCATTCCGGGCATTCCCAATCGTCGGGGATGTCTTCGAAAGCGGTTCCGGGAGCGATGCCACTGTCAGGATCGCCAACTTCCGGATCATAGATCCAACCACATACGTCGCAGATATATTTTTTCATGGTTTCCACTCCTTGGTTTAAAAAAGCGGGTACATGATTCCCACCTTTAGCCCGAGTCGCAAGGCGTTTTTTTCCTGAACTTGACTAGCCGGAAAACTGCTCTGCGTATTGGCCCATCATTCGGCCGGCCGTCCGGCACTCTTCAAGTACCTCGGGCGTCGGCACATATTGCGAACGAATCGGCTCCCGCATCAGTTCGATTTTCATCTCCTTCATGGCATCCTCCACGGCAGAAGCTCCGCCGCGCTTGCTCCAGCCATAGGAGCCGAAGGCAAAGCCTTGCTTATTGGTAGGCCGCAGTCCCGACAGATAGGTGAGCACAC
>JBNLDM010000133.1:0-54516 GCA_050304335.1 Pontiella sp. | reverse complement strand
TGATCATGGATCAGTTTACGGCGGACCCTACGGCACGGGTATTTGACGGAAAAATCTATGTCTACCCCTCCCACGACATCATCCCGCCCCCCGACGCCCGGGCGGACTGGTTCTGCATGGAGGACTACCACGTCTTTTCATCGGAAAACCTCATGGACTGGACCGATCACGGCATCATCGTAAGCCAGACCAACGTCCCGTGGGTCGATGCCTCCAGCTACAGCATGTGGGCACCGGACTGCGTCGAACGGGATGGAAAATACTATTTCTACTTTCCCGCGAAAAACAAGTCGGGCGATTTCGGGATCGGCGTGGCCGTAGCGGACCGACCCGAAGGCCCTTTCACCCCCGAGACCAGGCCGATTGAAGGGGTCCGCGGCATTGATCCCTGTGTTCTGATCGATTCGGACGGACAGGCATACCTCTACTATTCCAGAGGCAAAATCTTTGTCGCCAAACTCAAGGACAACATGCTCGAACTCGATTCCGAGCCGCAGACAATTGACAATCTGCCGACGGAAGGTCTGCTGGAAGGTCCATTCGTCTTCCTGCGAAACGGCATCTATTACCTGACCTATCCCCATGTGGAAAACGAAACCGAGCGACTGGAATACGCCACCGGAAAAAATCCGATGGGCCCCTTCAAGCCTCGCGGCGTAATCAAGGACGAATCCCCCAGTGGCTGCTGGACCGTCCACCATTCCATATTGGAATACAACGGTCAGTGGTATCTGTTTTACCACGATCAGGATCTCTCCCCGAACGATGACAAGCGGCGTTCCATCCGGGCGGACCGGCTGTTTTTTGAAAATGACGGCGACATCCGGAAGGTGATCCCCACCCTGAGGGGGATAGGAACGCCTGACGCAACCCGCAAACTGCAGGTCGACCGCTACAGCGACATCGGCAGCAAGGGAACCGCCGTTTCGTTTCTGGACGAGAAGAACCCGCATGCCGGATGGAAGGTCGTTTTCGACGAACGACGTGCGTGGGTACGATTCAACCAGGTTGATTTCGGAGATCAACCGCTGAAATCGGTTCAGATCCGGGCAGTTTCCCCGACGGGCGGACTCATTGAAATCCGGCGTGACAGTAAGGATGGGCCTCTGATTGCCGAGATTGAAATAGAAAAGGGAACGGAATGGCATGTTGCGGCCGCTCCCTTGCACCACCTTCCCACCGGCGTGCAGGATCTGTTTCTAACCCAGCGCCGCAAGCAGGATGTTGAAATCGACTGGATCTGTTTCGAATGAATTATACGTACACGCGCCCCATCAAGGCATTCCGTCCGCCCGGATCAGGCGGTCGTTACAGGAAAGGATTATCTGATGAATAAAGTAGGTTTCATTGCCATGTCAGCACTCTTGTGTTTCGGCACGGCGTTATCCGCAATCGCAGACTCAACCCAACAGACCGAGCCGAGGGGAAAAATGAAGCCATGGGAAAAAGGTGCTTGGGAAACCGGAAAATACCGCAACCTGTTTCTCGAGGCGGGATACAGCCAGGAAGAGATTGATGCCAAGCTGACCAAGGCCTACCACGACCTTTTTGAGGGCCCGAACCGGGTCTATTTCGAGGTGGGCGACGACATGGCCTATGTCTCCGATCTGAAAAACCATGATGCACGTACCGAAGGCCTTTCGTATGGCCTGATGGTAGCGGTGCAGCTGGACAAGAAGGAGGTCTTCGACAAGCTGTGGCGCTGGACCGTCAAATACATGCAGCACCAGGAAGGGCCGCGCGAGGCCTACTTCGCCTGGTCCGTCAATCCCGAAACCGGCCAAAAGAACTCACATGGATCAGCCTCTGATGGCGAGCTCTATTTCGTCACCGACCTTCTCTTTGCATCCAATCGCTGGGGCAACGATACAGGGATTGACTATTATGCCGAAGCCCGCCGCATCCTGGATGCCATGTGGAGCAAGGACGGCACCGACGGTGTACGGAACATCATTAATGTTGAGCACAAGATGATCACATTTGTTCCGGGTGGTCGCGGCTACGATTTTACGGATCCCTCCTACCATCTTCCTGCGTTTTTCGAAATATGGGCAGAATATGCGAAGGATGGCCACGAGGATTTCTATCGCGAGTGCGCAGCTGTTTCCCGTGAATTCCTCCACGCGGCCTGCCATCCGATTACCGGCCTGACACCGGACTATGCACGCTTCGATGGCACACCGGCGGGAAGACTACAGGACTTCGGCTTCGATTCCTGGCGGGTACCCATGAATATCGCCATGGACTATTCCTGGTACGCCAAGGACCGGGAATGGCAAACCGGTTATATCAACCGCCTGCATGACTTCCTCTTTGCTCAGGGCGTCGACAAGTTCGTGGACCAGTTCAAGCCGGACGGATCGCCCCGCGAACGGCTGATGAGTGCCGGCGGTTACACAGCATTGCGTCATTCGCTGGGATGGATCGGCAGCACGGCGGCCGGGTCGCTGATGAGCACACAGGAAAAGGGATGGTCTTTCGTGGATGAAGTATGGAATGCAAAACTCGAACCCTACGAAGACGGATACTTTGATCCCTACTATGACGGCTTTCTCTACCTATTCAGCCTGATGCACCTGAGCGGAAATTACCGGATCATTATGCCGGCAACCGTTGAACCGGCTCAGTAGACCGCAACATACCATGGTCAGTTTACCGCGGTCTTCGGCTGCTCCCGCTGCTCTATCCCGAACACGGGACCGTCGAGGGACATCTCGTTGGGATTTGCCTCCATCTGGCGAACGATCTTATCGGGCACGGCAGCGGTCTTGAACATGGGCAGTACCGGCCGCTTGCCTGCGTCGGAATCCACCATGCGATACTCCACCCCCTGCTGTTCTATGAGTAGCCGGCAATCAAATTCACCGCCGGGAATTTCCCCGATCAGCACCTCCATGTCCACCCGTTGGCCGGCCCTCAGGGTGAACCAGTCGCCAATCGCCAGACGGTTGCAGATATTCATGTAGTTGCCTAGATCTGTCAGACTCCTACCGTCGATGGTGATTTCCCGGAGGATGCCGCTGATGGCATCCCCGTCCTCGAGACGGCGGTGGATGGTCTCGAAATGATCCATGTAGCTGCCGCCTTTGAAGGTGCCGTACTTGGACGTATTGATGGGGAAGCGCCGGTTATCGTCGTCGCCGCTTTTCCAGGTGGTCAGTTTGCCATTGGTTTCCGGCCAGCTGCCATCGAGGACGACTTTTTTACCGATCCGTACGATGAGCACATCGTCCGCTTCGCCCCAGAAGCGATAGCGCCCGGATTCGCGCGCTACGATCGTCCCCTGATAGTGGCAAAGCCAATAGCTGGGTTTTACCTGGTCTTCCACACCGTATGCCTTGGGTGCCGCACCCGCTCCCATTGGCGGCATGTTGAAGAACTGTGCAAACTTCTGTTTCGGCGACTGGAAGAAGCCATCCAACCGGTTCTCATTCCAGCCGGAACGAACGTAGTTGTTGACCACTTCGCGATACATGTTCTGAGCTTCGGCATTGAAGGTGTTTCCTGCCGCCAGTTTGCCGATCTGGGTGGGACGGCCTCTATCATCCTGCTTCAGGTCGTAGAAGGTTCCGACAAAATCATTGCCGGCCCCTTTGTCGGAACCGAAAAGGTCCATGTCCAGATCCATCGTGAAACCAAAACCAAGGCCTCCCAACCCATCGCCCGTACCGTAGGTGCCGCCCGGAACGCCGATGACTTCCGGCATTTTTAAGGTGACATCCTTGAGCTTGGGTTTGGCAACGATATTATGCCGCAGCTTCGGAGCCTGCGTTTTCTTGTCCATCTGGACCGGCACCTGCAGCTTGCGCAGATTAAGCTTAGGGCGCTTTATATCCTTGGCCTTGAAATCGACTTCGTCTTTTTGAATCACCGTGACCGCGACAAACATCAACGCCACGACTATAAACAAGGCGTGAATGGCAATGCTCACTACCAATGCGCTTGATTTCCTGTGATTCAGAAAAAACCGTTTCTTTTGCTTAGCTTCCATTTCGACCTCAAGCAACGAATCCCGCCCCCCATGCTTATCATCACGCACACATATGCGTAAGGTGGTATTTATGCCTATGACATGTTAGATGCACGGCACACTTCATCAATCGCAATCTTTGAACCGATTGTCGTGGAATATGAAACCCGGCGGCGGGCGTTTCATAATTCGGGATAACCTTGGCCGTGCCGAATTGATTCCGGCTATTCCCGGATGCTGCCATCCGGAGGTCCCAAATAACTGTCAGGTAAAGGACTGCCATGAATGATCAGCCTTTGAAGGACCACTCCCGGATCAACCATTGTGATCCGCAACGTGTGCCGGCCGGCCTTTTTGACGTCGTGGGTTGAGCGCAGCGTTCGGGCATTATCGCGCACCGAATTCGCCCAGCTGTTGTAATCTTCCGGTATCTTTGGAAACGCGTCGATGACCTGCGGTTGCGCGTCATCGAACGAGACGGCGAGACGCAATCCGCGCCCTGGGACAAAGTTGAGCGTCGGCCCGATGATCACATCCACGTCCACCTTTCCGGCTTCGGCAATATAGACCGGATATTCCAGAAACGGGGCCGGCTTCGGCGGGAGAATGCTGTCCGCCGTGGTTGGGAAGATTTCCATCCCCGCCGTGTAGCGTCCATAATCCGGAATGGCTTCCCAGCGCACACCCTTCACGTCCTTGTTTTCAGACGCCTGCTCCGGCGCGATCGCAATAGGACCGACCAGCCCGCCGAAGCATCCCTTTGCTTGAGCCAACTGACCCTCGGTAGCCCGTTGGGCGACCAGCTTGACCGTTACCGATTCCCCGCCGTCCACAATTGCAATCTCGCCCTCGGCCTGTCCAACCGGAGCCTTGCCCCAGTCGATGGAAATCCAAAGCCGGGTGGCCTTAGGATCCGGCGCCGCATCCTTGCTCACCACGATCCACGGCGCGCTGGTCTTGACTTTGAAATCGCTGGCTTGGCTGCCGCGTTGAAATACATCGATATAGGAACGTTGCCCGTTGATGGAATCAAATGCAGGCAGCACTGCGGGGTCACTGCTGCCTGGCCATGCGGCGGTGGAGCCATCGATCGCCACACCGAATCCGGATGCGTTGGAAACATCGAATTCCTTGACCTCCGGCATGATGTTCTGCCTGGGATCGTTCCAACTGGTGTAGCCGATGCGGGTCTGGCTCATCATGTGGTTCCACTTCCCACCCGCCAGCTCGTTGTTATACTGGTCGCTCAAGATCTGGTCCTGCGCAAATAGCTTCCGTACCTTTTCGGCTTCGTCGTTGGCACTGGCACGACCCTGTTCGGCGTAGAGGTGGTTGCGTCCGGCGGCGATGTACATGTCGACCACGGTCGCCACGGCCTTGACCGGATACAGGACCAGCTCGAAGAAGGCATCCTTCTGCTCCGCAGGCAGGGTTTCATTGATCTGTTCCGCGCGGGCAACCAGATCGTTCCAGGCTTTGGACACGCGTTCCGCTTCGCGGTAGTTGACCAGGCTGAAGGTGGTGGGTTCCAGCAGCTCGGGCTTGCGCCAGCCAACCTGCTTTCCATACGTCGAGACGATATCGGCAATCTCATCCGCGTTCCCCGCACCAAACTCGCGCGCGGCCCAGTTCTTCGTGAATTCGCCAATCTTCTCCTTCGGCAGGGCTTTCGGGTTCCAGGCCATGCGCAGGAAAAACTCAATGGGCAGTTCGATAGGTTTGAGATCACCCACGTTGACGATCCAGATGCGCGTGGCGTCGTATTCACAGGCCAGGTTCATCTGCTCCCAGATCTTGGGGAGCGGATTGGTGTTGAGCCACTTGTAGCTGCGCGGTCCCCCCACATAGTCGAAATGGTAATACACGCCTGCACCGCCGCTGCGCTTACGCTCCTCCGGCGTCGGCAGGCGCCGGATGTTGCCCCAGTTGTCGTCGCACCAAAGCAGGGTTACATCGTCCGGCACGCGCATGCCGTGCTCGTAGTAGTCCATGACCTCCTTGTAGAGCGCCCACAGCTGCGGAATCCTGGTAACATCCGGGTTCATGTATCTTTTCAGAATATCGCGCTGATCGGCCACGATGCGTTCCAGCAGCTTGACATTATCGTCCATGTTGCCGTCCTTGATCATCGCCTCATCGCCGTCGCCGCGCATACCGATGGTCACGATGCTCTCGTATCCCTTGTTGCGCTGGATGCCGTCCTCCCAGAACTTCTTGAGTCCCTTCTCATTGGTGTAGTAGTTCCACTCGCCGTTCCCCAGTTCACCCTTGTGGTTGTGCCACTCCTGCTGGGCGCGGATCATAGGTTCGTGGTGCGATGTGCCCATCACGATCCCGTATTCATCCGCCAGCACGGGATTCATCGGATCATCCTCGTTGAACGCCTTGCCCCACATGGCCGGCCAGAGGTAGTTGCCGCGCATGCGCAGCAGCAGCTCGAACATGTGCGTGTACATCCTGGAATTGATCCCGCCAAACTTCTCGCGCGCCCAGGGACCGAAGGCAGGCTCTTCGTCGTTGATGAAGATGCCGCGGTATTTCACCACCGGCTCGCCGGAGGCGTAGAAGCCGGGAAGCACATAGGCCGCATCCCGTTTTTTCGGCGGCACGTCCGCCCACCAGTACCAAGGTGATACACCGAGCTGTTCCGACAGCTCGTAGATCCCATAGATCGTCCCACGCTTGTCGCTCCCGACAATCACAAGCGCCTGCTTTATCCCCGGTGCCGGGTTTTCGAGAGTGGTGATGACGAAGCTTTCCCACGTTCCCTTCAGGCTGGACGCGTCTACCTTGCCGTTGGATACCAGCGCATCGATCAGCGAACTGTGCCCCAGCGTCCCGATGATAATCGGTTGCTTGCATGATGTCTGTTTCGTGGCGATATAGGGCTTTCGATCGGTGACCCGTTCTATATCGGCCTGCAGGTCGCCGATCGCACGCACCACGCCCTTGAAGTCGTTTGCATCGTGCCACAACTCCGCGGTCTTCCCTTGGCCGACCACCGGAAATGCATTGGCCGGCTGGGCGGTTTCAACGACGATATCCTGCGGCAAGCCCAGGCCGGCCAGCGCGCGTCCGGCGCCTAACAGCAACAGCGCACTAAACAGACTGTAATGAACATTTTTGCGAATCAATGGGGGGGCTGCTGTTTTTTTCATTTTAATCCTTGTCTCGGGTTACATTAAAACATGTCTGGCGAACCGACTCATGGGCACCATGGGTAGAAGGCAGAATGCCCCGTTAGAATACACCACTATCCGAGTAAGTAATACATCAGCGCGGCCCGATCTATCAACCCCCGCAAATGAATACTTGATGCTGATAAATGAAACCACCCGGAGCACCCTCGGATGGCCGTCACCAGAGCCGGATGCCGCGCTTGCACTGTCATGAAAGGGCGCAGCCGGTCTTAGCATGCATTCTTTTCGAATCCGTGCTTCCTATCTCGCGCGAATGCCCTATCCAGAAAGATCGTCTGGTCCAAAGCGGAATGTCCAGAATTGCATTGCCCTGGCGACCGTTAAACAACAGTATATATGCTAACCATGCAGGATAAGCTTTTCGATGGGATGACTCCATGCAACCCCACTTGAATCTTAAGACTAAGACCGTTTTGGCAGCGACGTTACATGTCCTGATTTCAACCAACTTGTACGCATCCATGAACTTTACCGATGTTACGGCGTCAGCCGGCATCACGCATACGTTTACCCATCTGCTGTCGGATGCGGTACTGCAAGGATCATTTGCCTGGCAGACAGGCGGGGCCGTTGCCGAGGACTTCGATGACGACGGGTGGATTGACCTGTACGTGCTCCAGGCCAACAGCGGCCCCAATCTGATGTACATGAACCAGGGGGACGGAACCTTCCTGGACGATGCCGCAGCCCGGGGCGCGGACGTAACCGGCACTTTTTCAGGTTGCGCCGCGGCTGACTACGATAGCGATGGAGATATCGATCTCATCATCACGAGCTTTAGCAGCCCGCATTATCTCCTGCTGAATGACGGCTATGGCAGTTTCAGCGTCGACACGAACTCGATCACGCTGCCCAACCAGAGGGCAACCAGTCCGAGCTGGGCGGATATCGACAAAGACGGCGACCTCGATCTCGCACTTGCCAGTTTCGGTACAAAGGAGGATTTGTATATCTATTACAACGATGGAGCCGGGGGGCTCGCATTGGGACAGAGCCTGCCGGTCGACTACACCTACACTCCGGCGTTTGCGGATCTGAATGGAGATGGATATCCAGAACTGCTCGCGGTCGCGGATGCCGGTCATGCACGATGGTTTGAGAACGACCGGGGAATCTACAGCCTGGCGGGAATCAGCGACATTAGAAACGGCATGGGCAGCGCCACGGGTGACGTCGACAATGATGGCGACCTGGACTGGTTCATGACTTCGATTGAACTGAATACCGGTAACCGTCTGTTGCTGAACGATGGAGCCGGCAACCTTACCGACGCCACGGATTCGGCACAAGTCCGCGATGGAAACTGGGGATGGGGCGCGGCCATGGCAGACTTTGATCTCGACGGTGACCTGGACATCTACCACGTCACCGGCTGGCTGGACGATGATATGTACAACCTCCAGCCGGCCCTGATGTTTCAGAACGATGGAAGCGGGGTTTTTGCGTCCATCTCAGCGGGTGCAGCCAACGATACCGGTCAAGGACGTGCCGTCGTCGTTTTTGATTTCGACAACGATGGCGACGAGGATATCTTCATCGTGAACAATCGGGATATGGATATGGGAGAGTCGCCGGACAATGCGGCCCCCGGACCACCGGTCCTGCTTAGAAACGACAGTACATCCGCAAACCATTGGCTTAAGGTTTCGCTGGAGGGGGCCTCGCCTCGCCATCATGCGGACGGGATCGGATCGCGGGTGCACGTGGATTCAGCCGTTTCCACCCAGATGCGCGAGCTTAACGCCTCCAGCGGATATCTTGGCCACGGACCTGCGCGAATCGCCCATTTCGGATTCGGCACCATTACGAATGCCGTAGACGTCCAAGTGGTCTGGAACAATGGCGATGAGATCATACTGGAAGGTGTTGCGGTGGATCAGGCCCTTACCATCGAAAGCCCACTGGCAACCGCATCCACGCGCCTCCTTCCCTACGAAGGCGGCACGGTCCTGTTCGAAATCGATGAGACGCTCCTCCCGCCGGGCTACACCTACGAGTGGTATTACGGCGGCGAAACCAATGCCAACCCGGCATGGTTTTCCTTTTCAGTTCCGGGCGAGTACAAGGTCGAACTGCGCATCCTGAATGAAGGGGTTCTGGTGCGCAAGGAGCGGATTGCCGTCACGGTGGTCGAGGAGCCGCACCTGCAGGGCACGATCGCCCGCGCCTGGAACGAACAGAACCTGGACGCCATCCGGATAGACTTTCCAGACCCGACCAAGCACGCGCGGAACCTGTTCCACACCTCGGTCGCGATGTGGGATGCATGGGCAGCGTATACGAATGATGCGGTCGGGTATCTGCACCGGGAATCGGCGGCGAGTACAAGCGTGAAAGCGGCCAGAAACGAAGCGCTCAGTTTCGCGGCCTACCGGATTCTGCGGACTCGATATGCCGATTCGGTGAATGGCAGCACGACCCTGCTTCGCCTTGATCGTCAGATGGAGGAGCTCGGCTATGACGTGAACGTGACCACGACCGATGGGAATTCCCCTGCGGCACTGGGCAACCGTATTGCCCAGACGGTGCTCAACTACTACGCCGATGATGGATGGGACGTATATGACAAGTTCATGGGCGGAGTTTACACACCAACCAACAACCCGCTCGACCTGACCGAGTCGGGAACGTCTTTGGTGGACTACAACCACTGGCAACCGCTTCTTTTTGCGGAAGCTGTCACGCAAAACGGCCTGCCTGCCGATGTCATCCAGAGCTTTCTCGGCCCCAACTGGGGGGCCGTGCGTCCTTTCGCACATTCCTCGTTACTGAGCGCGCTGTTGCATCTTGATCCGGGACCGCCGCCCCAGCTGGGAGGAATCAGCGACGCCGATTACAAAGCCGGAAATCTTCAGGTGATTGCATACAGCAGCAGCCTGGATCCGGACTCGGGCGTAATCACCGATATCTCCCCGGGTTCGATCGGAAACAACACCCTGGGATTCAACGACGGCACCGGATATCCAGTTAATCCAGTTACGGAGCTTCCGTACGCACCGAATGCAGTGAAAATGGGTGATTTCGGCCGGGTTCTTGCGGAATTCTGGGCCGACGGTCCCGACTCTGAAACGCCGCCCGGCCACTGGAACACCCTGGCCAACAGCGTGGTGGATCACGCATCGTTCACCCATCGTTTTCTTGGCGCGGGCGATCCGCTCGATCCGCTGGAGTGGGACGTAAAGATGTATTTTGCCATGAACGGTGCGCTCCATGATGCTGCGATCGCCGCCTGGGGATGCAAGCGGGTTTATGATTATATCCGGCCCATTAGCAGCATCCGGTACATGGCTTCGCTGGGCCAGTCCACGAATCCATCGGGACCCTCCTACCATCCCCTGGGCATTCCCCTCGTTACTGGACTGGTGGAAGTGGTAACCGCCGAGTCGTCCGCCCCCGGTGGACGGCATGAACACCTGACCAATTCCGTGGGAAAGATTGCAATACGGTCGTGGCTGGGTGAATCGAATTTGTCGTTGCCGACGGATTATGCCGGGGTTGGATGGATGCGCGCGGAAGACTGGATGCCCTACCAGCGCGCCACCTTCGTTACGCCTGCTTTCCCCGGCTATGTCTCCGGCCACAGCACGTTCAGCCGGGCTGCCGCAGAAGTGTTGACGGCCATGACCGGCAGCGCGTTCTTCCCGGGAGGCATGGGAACATTCACCGCTCGTGCCAACGAATTCCTTGAGTTCGAGGAGGGCCCGTCAACCGATATCGTGCTGCAATGGGCCACGTATTACGACGCCGCCGATCAAGCCGGCATCTCCCGGCTTTACGGCGGCATCCATGTCCCCGCGGATGACGGCCCAGGACGCATCATGGGTTCGCAATGCGGGATCGCGGCCTGGGACCAGGCACTGAAATACTTCGATGGAAGCATTACCAATGAACCATATGCCGCCCACGTGTCGTTCGATTCTGCCGAAGCGGGCTGGCTCGATTGGACAGCGCTGCGCGGCGCATTCTATCGGGTCCAGCAGACGGACACTCTCACCAACGACTTCACGGATCTAAGTGGATGGATTCGGGCGACCGAAACCATGGAAAGCTTGCCCATACCGAACGAACCGGACTCCACCGAAGGCTTTTTCCGCGTCATTCGCTCATTTGACGCGCCGGCAGATCCGTAACCTCTGACGCTGCCGACGGCGGATCAATCCTTGAACAGATGCTGCGCGAACTGATGGAAGCTGCGCCGCCAGGTCTGCCATTCATGCGCCGTATCGGGCGAGATATAGCAGACGCTGTTGATGCCGGTGGCCTTGAGCTGTTCGTGGTTGGCGCGCACGCTCTCGGGCCGCTCCTTCGAACCGCAGCTCTGGAAGATCAGCTGGACCTTCTTGTTGTATGCCTCGGCATCGGCCATGATGCCGTCATGAGCCGTGGCCGGGTCGCCGACCGTTCCGCCGCTGAAGATGCCGATGTGCGAGAATACATCCGGATTTTCCACGGCAATGATATTGGTCTGCATGCCGCCCATGGAGAGGCCGGCCATCGCCCGGTGAGCTGCATCTGCCTGCGTGCGATACGCGGCATCGATCATGGGAATGATCTCCTCCAGCAGTGTCTTCCTGAAATTGTCAGCCCAGCCTTCCGGCGGCCAGCCGCCCCCGCCCCTTCGGCGCTGCGATCCATCCGGCATCGTCCAGGTTCCGTTGTCCATGACGATGATGAAGGGCCTGGCCTTCCCCCCGGCAATCAGGTTGTCCATGATCAGGCCGACCTTGCCCTGATTGGACCATCCGGTCTCGTTTTCGCCGCCACCGTGCTGCAGATAGAGTACGGGGTAGCGCCGACTCGCATCCTGTTCGTACCCCGGCGGCGTATACACAAAGCAACGGCGCATCGCCTCGCTGCTTTTGGAGTAGTATTGAAGCTCGCGCACCTCACCGTGCGGAACATTCTTCAAGGCATAGAAGTCCTGGTCATGCGCAGGCACCTCAACCCCGCTGCCCCAGCGGCCGGCGCCGTAGAAGAACATGCTGCCGGGATCGGGTACAAAGGCGCCATCGATAACCAGCTGGTAATAGTGGAATCCCTCGTCCTGTGGATCGGAGTCGCCCGTCCACACCCCGTCGGCATCCTTGGTCAGTGGATATTTGACACCCCCGATATCGAGCAGGACGGTCTGCGCGTCCGGAGCGGCAATACGGGCCCGGACCCGTCCGTCGGGGCTGACCTGTGGATATTCACGACCCGGCTGGTTGGAGGAGGACGGTTCATAACCGTTTGATTCAGCGGAGTCATCGGTCTGCGCCATACCGGATCCGCAAACAAACAGTGCAACCAGCATCCAGGCTGCATGATGAGTACCTCTAGCAATCGATGTTTCGCGTTTCATGGCATATTCCCTGACTTCATTTATTCGCATCAATTTCCTCGAATGGAACATTGTACATCACTGGACAGCTCCATCAACCCGAGGTAATGAATTCACAATACGAGATTCTGAAACCTTACCGTGATGCGGGCTGCGACGACCTGCTTTGATACATGACCAGACTGACGGTCCCGTCATCCACCGCTGGATCGGAGCTGAGATATTTCCCCGTATTGAGCCATGCGTACGCACCGTCGATCCGTGCTTCAAAAGCCGGCACGAGCGATCCGAAAGTTCCGGCATTACGGACGATGATGATCTCGCCCTCATCCGTCTGCCAGAGATAGCGGGCATCGAGTGTAAAGACATCGGACTGGAGCTGGTAATCCCCGCCACCGAAAAGAACCTTTCCCTTGATGCGGCCGGTCAGCTCGCCGCCGGTGATCGGAATGATGTTGCGAACACCCCGTTTGCTTTCACCGAGAGTCATCCACCCACCCAGCGTCACCCGCTCACGGATTATCCGGTCTCCCGGCCGCTCCAATGGATCGGCGCTGCGATAACCCCATGGCTGAGGGGGGCGGCTGGTCGGTTTTACAATTCTCACGGCATGGTCCGCACGCACGCCGGAAACGTCGTAGACGGCCAACTTCATGGTCATGGAATCAAAATCCACGTCACGGCGGGCTACATAACGGCCTGTGTTCAGCCACGCATACGGGCTGCCGTTCGGTGCTTCGATATCCATCACGACCCGGACATCCATTTCAGTGATGCCTACACCGGCATTCCGCATATAGATGACCGTCCCGTCGCTCATTTGCAGCACCAGCACCTGCTCGATCTCCACGACACCATTGGATAGCTCCACTTGGAAATCGAGCCCGCCAGGCAGCGCCGTCCCGTCGAGTTTTGAACCGGAAATCACCCCGCCCTTTGTCACAACTACAGTGCGCCGGCCATACGGAGTATCGCCTACCTCATACACCTGAGCCAACGGCAGTTCCACGCTGCATACCCCAACGCCGCGTTCCGGGGATGGAATGCCGTCCGGCATTCCGCACGGCCAGGTCGGATCGGGAATAAGAGTCGATGAATCCTTACCGGGCAGATGCATGCATGAAGTGCACAAGCCTGCAAAAAGCCCCGAAAGAACTGAAATAACCAGCAACCTGTACGGCATACCTAATCCCTGTCCCTCAGCCCACTCTTCCCGATGACTCTATCCATGACTGGATGCAGCGTGCTGTTACATGGCCTCTGCGGCAACACCGATCACCGCATCGAAGGACGGCTTGGGATTGTTCTGAGCATCGAACAGGAGCGGACGGCCCCGGCGCAGCCACGATACGCCATCGTTGACCCCCCAGAAAGTAACCAGCTCGACGGAATCCTTGTGTTTCAGGATCGCCCGGAACAGATCGGCATAGACCTGGGCCTGTCGCGCATCCGCATCGTCTGCAATGCCGCCCCCGGTGCGCTGAGCCGCACCTTCGATGTCGGCGCTGGTATTACGCTGCCCGCGTTCAGCCACATTGACATCCAGTTCGGTGATATGGACGGGCAACCCAAGGGACGCCAGATCCGTAAGGGTTTCATCCATGGTCTCGTAGGTCGTGGAAAGATTGATATGGGTCTGGGTTCCGATCGCATGAACCGGAACACCGTCCGCCAGCAACTGCCTGATCAGCTTCTTGAGCCGTTCGCGTTTGACCGGATCCTCCAGACCATAGTCGTTGTAGCGCAGGATGGCGTCCGGGTCAGCCTCATGGGCGTACTCGAACGCCTTGGCAATAAAATCATCGCCTATGATCGAACGCCAGTATGAATCGCGCAGCACCTCTTCGGTATCATCGCCATTGGCGAGCGCCTCGTTCACAACATCCCACACCTTGACCTTGCCCTTGTAGCGACCCACCACGGCATGGATATGGTCGTGCATCCGTTCCAGTAGTTGCTCCCGGGTGGCCAACGGTTCGGCCGGGCGCCGACGCCGACGCTGGCGCCCATCCCGCGTGACCTCTTCCCGGATGATGGGCTTGGCGTCCGGATCCGACTGAAAGACCCACAGGGGAGTCTGTCCATGCCAGACCAACGTGTGCCCGGCCACATATAAGTCATGGTCCAAACCAAACTGAACATATGCGTCAGCCGGCGCAAAATCATAGCCCTCCGGACCGGGATCGGGATGAACAAACATCCACTTCAGATCGTTCTCATTGACGACCTGATTATACTGTGCCTTCACGAGGGCCGCATCCGTCCGAACCGCTTCCAGGGTCCGACCTTCGGCGTTGTCCGCCTCGACAGCGGGATCGTCCATCGTCACCGTGCGGTTGATCGCCACGCCCACAAGGATGCCGTGGTTCTTGTAGGCATCTTTCAGGGATGTGTCAACATGGGTACAGGCAGTGACAAGGGAGATCATGACCAGCAGGCCGGCAGACCGTTGAACGGTGTTTCTTTGCTTCGCTCTATTTATCATTTTACTCCTTACGGTATTTTAAGGCTCCAGCGTGAATTAAAGCTTTCGGGATCAAAGATTGCCAGCGATGGCGTGCTGACACCTACGGCGCTCAGGCACAGGGGATTATCAGCTCCGGACTCCGCCTTGGGCATGATGCGATACGAGCCATCGATCAGCTGGTCAATGCGCCATAGTTGAGCGTCATGGCCCTTGAAGGCGGGTTCAACGACCACCTCGCCCCCTTCGGTTGCGGCCAGGGTACGGTCCGTTCCGGCGATGGTAATCCTGAAGAACGGGGAACCGAGATAACCGCCGACGTTTTCAACGGGAGCAATGGTCCATTTCTGATGGGCCTGCAGCATGTAGTCGCCCAGGCGCGTTACAACAGTATGTGCCGGCCAGTTTGTTGAAACCACGGCCACATCCTGATCGGGAATCGGCTCGCGCGGTGTGTTGTTCTCGCGTCTGGGTCTTGGAGTGTTTTCTTCACCCGGAACACGCATCTGGCGCACACGGCCCTCGGCAAGCGGAACGGCTTCGACGCCCATCTCCAGTGCATAGCCGCTTCGTTCCGACTCGATTTCAAACGTCCCCCCCGTGAAATGTTCCCCGGCGACCGGCCAACCGTCTTTCCAGAGCAGTGCGCGGATACCCAGCACGCCAAAATGGCCGGGATCATCGAGATCGGCTTCATAATGACAGGAAAACTTCTGAACGCCGCCGCCCAGATCGATCAGGCCGAAATGGCCGGGGCCGATCAAGCGGTTATTGGCTGCGATCACGAGTTTACCACCCCCGCGGATCATCTCCATCCCCGTA
This sequence comes from Pontiella sp., assembly GCA_050304335.1. Classification (GTDB taxonomy): domain Bacteria; phylum Verrucomicrobiota; class Kiritimatiellia; order Kiritimatiellales; family Pontiellaceae; genus Pontiella. Next base: position 38,740 of record JBNLDM010000133.1, on the reverse strand, counting down.
TGGTCCACATAGGGTCCGGTGACATTTCTGGAACGGCCGACACGAATGTTGTAGGTGGACCTTGGCCCGGAGCAGCAGGTGCCGTGGGTCCCCAGCAGATAATACCAGCCGTCACGATAGATCACCGTTGTAGCCTCGCAGTCGATCGCAATATCAACGGCTTCGTTGCCTTCCATGCGTTTACCCGTTAGAGGATCGAGCTCAACGATTCGGATCAAACCGAAATAAGTTCCGTAGGTGCACCACAGCCGTCCGGTCGTCGGATCGAGGAACAGTCCGGCGTCGATGGCATCGCAGTCCTCCTCGCCGTCGCTCGAAGCCACCTCGACGGCTTCCGTGTATTCAAAGTCCGGCGATTCGGGATCGAGGGTTTTGTTCCACATCGTCAGGATACGGCCGTTGTGGCCGCCGCCCAATCCGCCGCCGGTCGCACTGTAGGCGATAAGATAGCGGTCGCCGATTTTGATGACGTCGGGGGCAGCGCCTCCTCCGGGGCGCACTCCTCCGCCATGCCACGTCCATCCGTCGTCGGAAATCAGTCCCCCACCCCTCGTGCCGAAGGTGTAGTATTTCCCGTCACATTCCATAAGCGTCGAAGGATCGTGGATATAGGGTTCGCCTTCAAGCGCGCTCACGGAGCGGGACAGGGCAAGAAAGGCTATTGCACATATTACCGCTGCACACAGACGGGTTTTCATAACACCTCCAACAGGAAAAGATGATTCATTGATTAGGCAGTCACGGTACATCGCGTTCCACCAGGTTCAGATTCAGCTTGATGTCCTTGACCGGATTCCCCTCCTCGTCGAGAAACCGGACGCAAAAATCGCTCATGCCGGGACCATTGATCACAGCGCCACGAATAACATTCATGCCCTTCTTCAGTGTCAGCCGCCGTGAAACGCCCTCATCCATGACCATCCGTTTGTCTCCAAAGAGCGCAACGGCCTCCTCGCCGTTAAGCCACCACATGGACGCCGAGTTCGAGCCCACGGCCAGGCGTATGTTTTCCATCTCCCGCGGGCTGTCTATCACAGTGACCGCCCAGAAAGTGACGCTGTATACCGGCTTGCCCAGCTGGCTGGCGAAACGGAAAAGTTTCACGTTGAAATTGACGGCGTCCAACGCATGCCATTGGAGGATATCCCCCTCCACCGTCACCGTATCGCCGTCCCGCGGAATCACTGAAAACTGATTCGGGAAGTATTCCCTGGCAAAGGAACTTCGGATGAACTCTTCGGTAAACCCGGCGTTGCTTCGCAGGGAATTCGTGATGGGCTCGAGCAGCAGCCAGCGCTGAAGAAAGCCGTCTGCATCCGGATCTTTGGCCGCGGCTGCAGCGGGTGTGAAGTAAGGCGCCTTGCTGGTACGAACTGGATCGTTCGGAACCGAGGCGCAACCTTGCATCAGCAATACCCCCAGGCTGCCGGCTATCGGCAGCACGAGATTACGGAACCTGTTCATAACATCCCCCACTGGTCTTGGTCGGTATTCGAAGATTATTCTCCCCATGCCTCGCCCTCCGGCGTGCGGCGCCACGCAAAATAGTCGTCCAACACCTTTAGTGATTTTGTATCGGGAACGGTCCCCGGATGAGGCGTTTGGCTGAAGACCATAAGTGACGAAGAGGTATCGCTGAACGCCGGCCAGCAGGGGACATCATCGCCGTTGGGATCCCCATGCTTGGCAAAGTTGGTCCAATAGGTGGCCATCGCGTCGGAGATGACCAGATCGGATTTCGTGGTTCGCGGATCCGAGGGATTTAGATCCTGGAACACATAGGCCACGTCCATGCCGTGCGGAGAACCGTATCCCGCCTGCGGCGAATCCGCCGGATAGTCCGGATGCTGATCAAAGTAATAGAGGAAGACCTTGGACTTTCCGGTCCGGGCCTGCAGGCGCGCCCACGACCAGGTATGCCAACCGAAGGCGGCATCGCGCATCAAATCGCGCGTACTCTTCGGCGGCGTGCCCGCACCGTCACCGGCGGGATAGGCTTTAATCAGATCTGCCGCAAAGGGACCGTAGCGCCCCTTTACGCCGTCGATGTATTGGGCTGATGTATTCGGCGGCCAGAAGGTCAGGCCTTCATCGGAATTGTAGCCGATCAAAACCGCGACATCGTTGTATTTTCCTCCAGCGTACAGCTTGTATTGATCGTCGGGAATAACCCAGCCGTCGATCACCGGCCACGATATATCGAACCCCCGGCTGACGATTTTGTCGGGGGACAACTTCCGCATCTGTGCAATGGAGGAAGCTCCGAGCCTTGTCTGGTAGGCCACGCCATCGCGTTCCGCGTCTTCAAGGCGTTTCATGTTTTCACCTGGAAATGTACGGGAGCGCCGGGGCGGACCAAAGGATCCGCCGCTTTGCGAAATGGCGCCCTGGAACAGGCCTTGGGCTTGTGGCGAAGCACACAGCATACTTACCGCAATACCACCTGCGGATTCACCAAAGATAGTAACCTTGCCGGGATCGCCGCCAAACGCGGCGATGTTATTCTGGATCCATTGAAGTCCGGCGATCATGTCCAGCAAACCATAGTTGCCCGAAACATGGTTCGGACTCTCGGCACTGAGTTCGGGGTGGGCAAGAAAACCCAGCTCCCCCACACGATAGCCTATGCTCACCAATACGACGCCCTTTTTCGCGAGATGGTCACCGCTGCAGGCAGAAGATCCCATGCTAAAGGCGCCACCATGAATCCACACCAGTACGGGAAGCTTTTCCCTGCTGTTTTTTGCCGGGGTCCAGACATTGAGATAGAGGCAATCCTCGCTCATGTTCGGGCCGTTCCGCGAACCCTGAATCGGAGCCGGAGCAAATTGATCGGCCGGACGAACCCCATCCCACTTTTCAACCGGCAGCGGAGCACGCCAGCGCAGGTCGCCGACCGGCGGTGCGGCAAACGGAATACCGCGATACACCATCAGCCCGTTTTCGGACGTCCCCTGAATCATGCCCCCGTCCACCTTGACGGGTGCGGGTTGCTCCGCTGCATACCCGCAACAGGCCATGGTCAATGTTACCGCAATCCAGGTTCTTTTCATAACCATGTCCATTGCAGCACGCTCACTTGCGATTTTTCAACAGCTCAAGCATGGTCTCCCCGTAACGGGTACCCAGCATGCGGTATCCTTCCGGCGTGAAATGCAGATGGTCCGGACGGCCTGGGCAACCCTTCGAGGAAACCACATGCGCCGTCGGAATGGTTTTGGGCAGATCGTCAATGATCGTGTTCATGCCCGCGCAGGCACCGTTTTGATCCGCACCGACCAGCTCGCCGACAAGCAACGGCACATCCCTGGCCTTCAGGTCCAGATCCTCAAGTAGATCCCTGTAGATGCCCTTGACCTTGTTCGGCCATTCCTGATCGCCACTGTTCGACTCTCCCTGGTGCAGCAGAATACCCTTGATCACCCCATCCTTCTGGGCCAGCTTCGCCAGCTCGACCAGGCGTTCATAAGGATTTCCGTCATAGGCCTTCACGGTGTTCTTCAACCAGTCCGGTGCCGTTTCGACATATGATTGATAGGAATCCTTTTCGAACAGCTCGATGCGGCAGCCGCCGACAGACACATTGATAATGCCCACCTTGATCTTCTTCGGCAGCCTGGCTGTCAATGTCCGGCCAAAGTAGTCGGCCGGGCACAGGCCGGCCGAGGGCCGGCACAGCGGAGGGACCGCCGGATACCATTTACCCTGCTCCCTCCCCTGATCCGGGAAATCAACCGCAGCCAGAACCTTGAAGCGTTTATCGACCGGCCCCTTGTCCTGTTCTTCGATACCCGGAAAGCCTTCGCTGTTCGACTGGCCGAAGCACAGGAAAATGTAAAAGTTCGGATCGCGGGCGAACGCACCGGATACAAACAACAACGCTCCCGACAGCACCATCAATCCCCGATTCATCTTCATGGATATACCTTTATTTTGAACAGACTGGCAATTCCCTGTTTATTGCCGTTGCACATCCAACCTGAAGAAGCGATTGGTGCCACCGGCCATGGAAATATCGAAGTCCAGGGTCGAGCCCGTACCAGCCTGCGCATCCCCTACCGGCTGCCAGTCCGGCGCCACCAGATCCTCGGTGGCCCAGATCCAATACGCATGGCCGGGCACCGAATTAGATACCGTCAACATCATATTAGTGCCGCCGATTATGGCATAGTCAGCTATGTAGTATTCATCCGGCACGATCACAGCCGAAGGCACCGCATCGGCTTCGATCGAGTTGCTGCTCTCGCCGCCGGCGTTCACGGCGCTGACGACATAGTAGTAGCGGGTTCCGGCAACCAGGCCGGAGGTGTCGCTATACGTAATCGCAACGATGTTCGAAACCACGGTTTCGTAGGGCGCACCGCTGGCGGTCGAACGCTTCACATTGTAGCTGTCCGCTCCGCTGGACGCCGTCCAGGACAGATCGATCTGCGTGGCGGAGACCGAGGTCGCACCCAGACCGGTCGGAGCATCGGGAGCGGTGATCACAGCCGGTCGCTTCACGAGCTGCAGCGCCGAGAAATTCCCGGTCGATATCTGGATGGTGCCGGAACCGCTGGGCGCGACATCGGAAAAGACCACATAGTCCGTTCCTTCCACATAGCTCGCGGGGTTGGCTACAACCATCGCCCGGTCGGAGTTCAGCGTGTGCGCCGTCTGCCCTGCAGTTCCTTCCGTGAGTGTATAGGTGTAGGAATCATCGTTGCGGTTCCAGGTAAAGTACACATAGACGTCGTAGGTCGCGCCCGTGTCCAGACCGCCGAACCGTACCCAGGCGTTTCCTGAATCGCCCATGTAGGAGGGCCACGGTGCGATGTTGATCATTGCCGTAAACTCCGTGTAATACCCAGCCCAGTTAACCGGATTACCCTGCCAGATGGAGCCGCCGCCAATGTTGCACGTAACCGTATCGGTGTTGGCTTCATTTGCGTCGGCCAGCGTGACGGTGCCGGGGTTGTCCCACGGTGCACCCGGCCCAACAATGTTGTTCCAGCGGTTGCCGCCGCCCGTGATCGGTGCCACCATCACCAGTCCATTCGCCACCGGGAAGGTTCCATCATCGATGCATCCCGCGAAATTGACATTGTACAGCTCGTCCGCGATGGGTGACGGTTCCCCAGGTTCAACCACCTGCTGCTCCGTGCTGAACGACCAGACAGAACCATGTGCCGTACTGGAATAGGCCAAACTGTCCACGCGCCAATAGATCGTCTGTCCAAGTGCCAGTGGGACATCGAAGGAATTGGTTTCAGTGGTCCCCTTGTATTCCGGCGATGCCACCGTGGCGGCTGCCACGGCATTCGAGTCGGTACCGACATACACGGCGAAGCTGGTCGCATTGGATCCCGGCGTCCAACCCAGCGTCGTTCCCGCGGGAATATCGATGGAGCCGACGGCCGGCGACGGATTGTAGGCTGCGCCGATCGCCACCTCACTATCCAGGAGCACCGTGGTCAGCGATGCGGGCGGCAACGTCAGCTGCGCTTCGGCGACCGGCCCCATCGACACAAAATGGCTTTGTGCCGTGGACTGATAGATGCTGGAATGGGTGTAGTCAAAGGATCCCGTGTCCAGTGAAACCGTGGAGCTCACGTTTGTGGAGCGGTTGATGAATACGGCGACCGTACGGTAGCCATCGGGCGAGAGATAGGCGGACGTCAGGATGTCCGAACTTGAGGAACCGGCCGCGACCCTGGTGTAGCCGGGTCGGATGTAGTATGAATAGTGCTTTACGGACCAGTAGGCCGGATTGAGCCAGTAGCCGTCGGGATTGGTCCAGTTGGCCTGATCCCATGGATTCTCGATTTCCACCAGCCCGATGTCGCCGGGCCAGATCAGGCTCCACTGGTTGTAGCCGCTGATCTCCTCAACCACCATGAGATTGTGGATCAGATTGGCGCAATCGATCATCCCCTTGATGTCGCCGAACTCGGTCATGAAGCGCGGCTTCGAGGGCTGGATGGTCTTAAGGGTGTTGAACACCGGATTGTAGCCGTCCGGCGTGCCGTCCGTGCTGCCGCCGTACAGATGGTGCGCCGTCCCGTAGTAGTGGGCCGGGTTCATGGCCGCCACATAGTCCTGGTAGGAGCCCGCATTGCCGTAGAGCCCGACGCAGCCGGGCCCCAGTAGTTTGGGGGGACTGGCCATGTTGGCCTGGAGATTCTGGTAAACGGCAGACAATGCCAGGGCATAGCTCGCGTAATTCGCCCCGCCCCAGGAAGCCTCGGTCGGATTGAATCGGCAGGAGTCGTAGCCTGCCGTCCAGTCCGGTTCGTTCTGTATGCTCACCCATTGGGGAACAATGCCGTGCGCGGCATAATCCTGCAGCGAATCATGCCAGTACTCGGCAAAACCGGCATAATCGTACTGCCCGTTCGTCTGCACCAGCGTGCCGCCGTTTCCAACCTCGCCGTTGCTCTTCAGATAGGCCGGCGGGGACCAGGAACTCATCAGAATGGGAAGGGAATCCCCCAGCCGCTGCTTTCCGGCATCCACGATCTGGTAGGTAGCCGTATCCGCGCCATCGGTTCCACGCCACCAGTTTCCCAGACGGAGCATGGAAATGTTCAGTCCGGAAAAGGCATAGTCGGCTATTTCATTCCAGTTCGGATGGGCCGGGAACCAGCCGTTGTAGAAGCAGACGGCCCCGCCGATCCCTTCGATCTGCTGATATGTGGTGGACGTGTCTATCGTCGCGCTTTCCGGTGGCAGTCCATTCGTCAGGGCCGAGGCATATAGATCGGCGATATCCGGACCCGACAACGCCGTGTCGTAGATACGGAACTCGTCGTAATGCCCGTCGATATATCCATCGTTGCTGTACTGCGAACGGCCGATCCAGTTCTGCGTCGTGCTGCCCAGATCGGCGGGTGTCAGGGACACCGCCTGGCTGCCGACCGCACTGCCGTTCACATAGAGGGTGCCCGTAGTGCCGTCCAGCGTGACCGCTACGTGCGTCCATGCGCCCGGAGCCAGGATCGAGGACCCGTTGATCACCTGTTCTCCGCCCCCGCCGCTGGTGGTGATGGCGAAACGCACGGTGTTGCCCCAGTAATCCGGCGTCAGGAACATGTAGGTACCCGTTCCCGAACCGAAATCGAAGATACGGATCCAGTCCGAAACCGCATCCAGCTTCACCCATGTCGCAATGGTGCACTCGGTCAGCGTACTCACGATCCCGTCGGGAAGATCCAGGTATTGCCCCGAACCCGAGAGCGACAGCGTACCGCCCGACAGCGCACCGCCTGCGGGCAGCGTACCGTCCGCCCCGCCAATTTCATCGACTGCGACTGTACCGCCAGTTTCGCTGAAACTGTACAGATGCACAGGATCCGGCAGGTTGTTTGTGGTACTGCCGGGAATCTCATCCAGATTGAACTGCCACCAGTTCAGGCGGAACAGGTCGGACCCAGCCCCGCCCTTGAAGCTCAGGTACAGGTCATGCAGGCCCGTAGCCCCGCTCACGGAGCAGACCGCCGAAGACCAGTTCTGCGCCCCGCCCGTATTCGGAACCGGGCAGGTTCCCGCCAGGGTTCCGTCAACGCTGTCCAGTCGCAGCTCGATGCTGCCGCCGGAATAGCTGCTGGCCACCCGTGCCACGAAATTGGTGGCACCGCTCCCGAAATCGACGCCGCGAACACGAATCCAGTCCCCGTTGGAAATTGAGCTCACACTCATGCCCCCTTCGGAGCAGGTTGCGGTGTGCACCCCGCTCTGCTGGGCAAGGGTTTCCCCCTCGACCCGGACATACGGATCCAGGTTTTTCAGCTGCGGGAGGCCATCCTGCGTGCTAACAACCGGCTGGATGGTTCCATCGGGATTGTAGTTAAGCTCATCCAGGCAGATGTTCCGGTGCTCCGTGGTCGAAACGCCTTCCTGGTCGGACTGGTATCGGTTGTGGTACACACAATACCACTGCCCCTGGAATTCAAAGAAGGTGTGGTGGTTGTTGTTTCCGAAGTTAACCGGTGGCGGGCCGAGAGCCACCCCCTGGTAGACAAATCCGTTCGTCGGGCTGGAACTGGTCATGTACGCGATCTGCGATCCGGGCGTGGGTGGAGGATCGGTGTAGTCGCTCGCATAGTTGTCCGCGTACGAATAGTAGTAGGTCCCGTTGTACTTGTGCATGAGCGAAGCTTCGAAGAAATCCGGAAATTCGATCGCCATAGCCGATCCGACGGAATCGTACATGTTCGTATCCAGCAGCACGACGCGGGCCTGGTTTGAACCCTCTCCACCGAAATACAGGTACGGTTGGCCATCGTCATCGACAAAGGTGCACGGATCGAACATCCACGTGCTGTCCGCGCCCGGTGTTACCCCCCGCTTGACAACCAGGTCGTTTTTCGGCGCGGTGAAGGGACCGGTCGGAGAATCGCTGGCGACTACGCCGACACCCCAGTACGCATCGCCGAAATAGAGATAGAATTTGTTGTGGTTGGTGACGATGCATGGAGCCCATGCCGTGCCTGAATACCATGACGACAATTCATCCGCATCAAAGACCACGCCGTGGTCCGTCCAGTTTTTTAAATCGTCCGTCGAGAAGCAGACAATCGAGTCCATGATGTAGCCGGTGCCGTCCCCGTTCTCCTCATCGTTGGAACAATACACGTAAAGTCGTCCATCGTGTTCCACGGCCGTGGGGTCGGCGGCATAGTGCTGCGACATGATCGGATAGTCCGCCCACGCCAGGGAAGCCATGCAGACCAAAGCGAAGGAAAACAACCATATCCGCCATCCGATCCGAAAACGTGAATGACTAGATGTAAAACCTGAACCGTTGCTTGTAACTCCGTGACCCTGCTGATTAACCATTTGCCTCGTTCCTTTTTTCAGTTTTATCGCATCGCAATGTATCCACCCACCCCGACAACCGCAAACTGCGGCATCGTGTGCTTCAAATTTCGTCTCGAATCCCTACTGCCTCTGCACGTCGAGCATGAAGAAGCGGTTGGTTCCACCATTCATGGATATATCGAAGTCCAGGGTCGAGCCCGTACCGGCCTGCGCATCCCCTACCGGTTGCCAGTCCGGAGCCACCAGATCCTCGGTGGCCCAGATCCAGTAGTCGTGGCCGGGTACCGAATTAGATACCGTCAACATCATATTAGTGCCGCCGATTATGGCATAGTCCGCTATGTAGTATTCATCCGGCACGATCACCGCCGAAGGCACCGCATCGGCTTCGATCGAGTTGCCGCTCTCGCCGCCGGCGTTCACGGCGCTGACCACATAATAGTAACGTGTGCCTGCGCTTAAACCGGAGGAATCGCTGTAGCTTGTCGCCACCACGTTCGAGACAACGGTTTCGTAGGGCGCACCGCTGCTGGTCGAGCGCTTCACGTTGTAGCTGTCCGCTCCACTGGACGCCGTCCAGGACAGATCGATCTGCGTGGCGGAGACCGAGGTCGCACCCAGACCTGTCGGAGCATCGGGAGCGGTGATCACAGCCGGTCGCTTCACGAGCTGCAGCGCGGAGAAATTCCCGGTCGATATCTGGATGGTGCCGGAACCGCTGGGTGCGACATCGGAAAAGACCACATAGTCCGTTCCTTCCACATAGCTCGCGGGGTTGGCTACAACCATCGCCCGGTCGGAGTTCAGCGTGTGCGCCGTCTGCCCTGCCGTACCTTCCGTGAGCGTATAGGTGTAGGAGTCATCGTTGCGGTTCCAGGTAAAGTACACATAGACGTCGTAGGTCGCGCCCGTGTCCAATCCGCCGAACCGTACCCAGGCGGTTCCGGAATCGCCCATGTAGGAGGGCCACGGCGCAATGTTGTTCATGGCCGTAAACTCCGTGTAATACCCAGCCCAGTTAACCGGATTGCCCTGCCAGATGGAGCCGCCGCCAATGCTGCACGTAACCGTATCGGTGTTGACTTCATTCGCGTCGGTCAGCGTGACGGTACCGGGGTTGACCCACGGAGCACCCGGCCCGACAATGTTGTTCCAGCGGTTGCCGCCGCCGGTGGTCGGCGCCGCCATCACCAGTCCGTTCGCCACCGGGAAGGTGCCATCATCGAGGCAACCCGCAAAATTGACGTTGTAAAGAGCGTCCGCAATGGGAGCCGGTTCACCGGGAATGAGAATGAACGGTGTGGCACTGGCCTCCGCACTGTCAGGCGTTTCTTCCCCATCAATCATGGCGCTCACAACATAGTGATAGGTGGTACCGAGCGTCAGCCCCATGTCGCTGTAGCTTGTTGCCGCCACATTCGAAACGATGGTCGTGTAGGGGCCGCCGCTGGTGGTCGACCGCTTGATGTTGTATCCGGTTGCGTTAGTCAGTGTATTCCAGTTCAGATCGATCCGGCTATCCGATATCGCCAAAGCACTCAACCCGGTAGGCACTGGCTCCGACGGGGTAAACGCATAGCCGAAGAATTCCAGTTCGGCCACGTTTCCGTAACCGCCATCGGGCGAAACATAGTAGACATAGCGGAACGTCGCCGGATTATCGATCTCCACCGTCGTAAATCCGCCGGATGCGGGCTGCGAGATAATCGTGTAGAGCGTGACCGCGTCGCTGAAGTCTGAAAGATTCGCACCACGGAAGGCACCGCCGACCATACGCGATTCAAATCCGGCGCGAGGACAATAGTTGACTTTCGTGATGACGTTGCTCGCGCCGGCACCGAAATCCAGTCCCACCCAGGCCCCGTTTCCGGTCGGTGCGTCGAAGAAGGTGCCCAGGTCGCCATCGAACACTTTGGCGATCGTGTTGCCCGAGTTGTTCCATGATCCAGTGGTGCCGATGATGGTGCCAGACAGCTTGGGATAGCCCAATGCCGCTTCGGCGCTGTTGAGACCTTCCACGCCTCCGGCGACCGCGCTCACAACGTAGAAGTATTCCATTCCTGCCGATAATCCGGGATCCGTGTACGTGGTGGAGGTGACACCGGTGTCAATGGTCGTGTAGGGCCCGCCGCTGGTGGTGGACCGCTTGATATTGTAGCCCGTTGCACCACTGACGGCATTCCAGCTCAGTTCGGCCGTGGTTGAATCGACCAATACCGCATCAAGTCCCGACGGAAACGCCGGCGCCGACGGGGCGACCACCGCCCATTTCTGCTCGGCGGCACCGGAAAAGACCACCTGATCCATCAGGGGCGCGTTGTTCACGGAAGGCTGAATACTCTTGCCGCCGCCGGACGAAAAGACCTGGTAATAACCATCGCCGGTCGGCATGAAAATAAAACACCGATCGCCGCTGGCCCCCCACCATGGCCCCACGTGCAAGGGCCCGGCGAACGTGGTCCAGCTGTTGCCGTCTCCTACGGAGGTCACCTTGTACTGGCCGCCGCCAATGTGCTGCAGCGTCCATTTTTCATCGGCATTGCCCGTGTAATCGCTCACCACGACATTGCCGTTTACATCCAGATCCATGGCCTGAACACTGGCGGCATTCAGCATTTTGTACGTACCGTTGGCGATGGGTCCCGACGTCTGCACGGAAAACTCGATCCAGTTCAGGTTGAATCCCCCTTGCAGAATATGAATGCGGAGCAGCTGCTGTCCGGGTTTCAGGAAAACGCTTTTGGTAGCCGTCGTCCAGGTCTGGAAACCGCCGGTGGTAGGCAGGGTCCATGTTCCGGTCAGGTCCTCTCCATAGGAAAACACCTGAACGCTTCCGGCAGTGGTACCCGCCACGCGCAGACGCAGGTTGTACATCCCCGCCTCGCTCACCTTGATGGTATATTCAAGCCATTCGCCGGCCTCGGTCCAGCCCACGTTATAGCCGCCGCCGGTATCCGATGTGGTCTCTATATCCACCCCTTCGCCGGTCCGGTACTGCCCTCCGTTGTTGGCGGTGTCCGCATCGTGATAGGCCACCCCTTCTCCACCGTTATCATAGTTTTCGGCTTCGACGCGCAGGGTGCCGCTCAGGGTGTTGTTGACGTAGCTCGGCGAGGTCCACGGATCACCGCCATTGCCGTATACGCTGCGATCAACCGGCCAGGTGCCGTAGTCGGGAGACCAGGACAAGCCGGATTTTTCCACCCGTTCCACATAGGCATCCGGACGTGTGATATCGTCGGAGACACCCCAGGGAGGAATATACTGGAAGGTTAGCCAGGACACGCCCAGACGCTCCAGGTTTGCCACGCAATCGACATCCAGGCCGCCATAATTGCCGCCCCAGGTTCCGGCGCTGAACTCGGTCATGAAGCAGGGATAGCCCGCATTGATGATGTTTTCCACGGCGACGGCGGTGGAGTCCGCGCCCGCATAGCCGTGAAACCCGACCGCCTCGTTGGTCCACACCACATCGGTTGAGCCGAAAACCGCGGTGTTGAAGGCATGGATATCCTGCAATGCCGAGCTCGCTCCTCCAGTGCCCCCGAGCACCGCGTAGGTAAACAGCAGAATCGGCGTATCGGGCGCCGCCGCGCGGATGGTGTTGTAGGCATCAATCTCCATGTCGACCGCGCCGGTCGGCGTGGCGGTTGGCGAAGAATAAGGAGGTCCCCAGGCAACCGGCTCGTTCTGGACTTCAAAAACCACATGCGTCTCGTCGGCATAGCGAGGGGCATAGAAGGCCCAGAAATCGTGAACCCACTGGGCATTGTAGTTGCCGTTGTTGGCGCCGTTCCCGATGGTCATGACCAGGTACATGCCCGCATCGCGGGTATACTGGACAATCTTGTCCACCTCGGCGGCGTTGTAGCCCGGGGCCGTGCTTCCCGCCGCTGGATAGTTTGCATCGAAGACCTCCGCATACAGATGCACGGCGTTGAATCCCAGGTTCTTCATGTTCACAAGTTCCGACTCGGGGATCGCCGAGGTCCATTCCGTCGATGTAAATGGACCTCGCAGAGGCTGCCCGTTGTCGCCGATGAACGTCGTGCGCCCGGCATTGAGCTGCGGACGGCCACGCTGCATGCTGACGGGTGTGTAGCTTTCGCTGAAGGTGAAGGAATCCACATCGACATACCCCGTGCTGGATGCGGTGTTGGGATTGTAGCAGAAGATGGCGAATTTTTCGCCCTGGAAGGTACCGGTGGAGATGTCGAACTTCAGATCGAAGTCACCGCCCAGTCTTGTCCAGCTGATGCCGTCGGCGCTGTAGGAGCAGGTGCCAAGGTTCGAGGTAAAATCCAGATCGGTCCGCAAATAGAGTGTGCTGCCTGAAAACGGAACATTCGCGGCATAGGTAGTGAAGCCGATCGCCCGGTCGTCGACCGCCATGCCCAGGGTCTTGCTGCCGCCCGCATCGGCGGTGACGTAGATATGGCCATTTACCGAACCGAGCGTGCCGAATCCGGCTACATCGCCGTTCTGCAGGCTGCTGATGTCCAGTTTCACGACGCCGGAACTTTTGGGCCCCTGCCCCTTTTGGGTGATGGTATTGCGGGCGGTCCAGAATTCAGACGACTGGGTAGGCCGCAGCCGCAGGTGGCCTGAACGCTCGGTCAGCGACCAGCGCGTGTTGTCGGGATTGTGGTTCCACTGCCACTGCAGACCGAGCGTCGAACCGCTGAAGTCGTCATCGGTATCAGGCTGCGCCAGCGGCTGGCCCGCGACGGGCTTCGTGTAGGTGGCCGCGATTACGTTGGGATTGCCCACCGTTCCGAAAACCGGCCAGTTGTTGCTCCAGTAGACCGGACCGATGCGCGGCATGCGCCCCACGGCCCCGCTGTCCTGATGAACGAAACCGAACCACTCATCACTGTCGTTGATGTCGACGATCGCTCCCTGATGGCCACCGGTGGTGGCGGTGAGGCAGACGTGGCCCGTCTCCCAAGGGCCGAAAATGTTCGTTGCGCGCGAACAGCGCAGTTGGAACGGCCACGTTCCTGGATTGGCGTTGAACAGATAGTAATAGCTGCCGCGCTTGATCAAATGCGACCCTTCGCCGCCGCTGTTCACCACGTTGTCGGTCTGCGATACGACGGACGAATACGTGGCGTTCAGGGTCAGCACACTTTGAGGACTGTTGTTGCAGAAAATATAGCCGGTTCCATCATCATCGATGAAGAAGCCTGGATCATAGGCCCCGCGATCCAGTTGATGGTAGTTCCACGGACCTTCCGGATCGGTCGCATAATAGACTCGCGCATTCGCACCGACTGGACTTACCACAATGTAAAAGGTCCCATTGTGATGGCGGATGCTTGAAGCCCACATACCCTGGCGGTATTTCGTTGCCCCGCCGGACATATCGTACCCACCCATGTCCAACGTAGTGGCGGCATGGGAAATCACGTCCCAGTTAACCATGTCCGGGGAGCGCAGCACAACCAGTCCCGGGGAATCGGCAAACGTGGTGGAGACCATGAAGAAATTGGTGTCTACACGAATGATGTCCGGATCGGGATAGTCTGCATACAGCACCGGATTCGAAAAGGTTCCATCCCCGTTGTCCGACTGCCATGCAAACACACTCCCCGTTCCGCAATGTAAAAGGCAAGCCAGACCAATTATGACCGAGCGAAGACTGTGGTTTCTCGCCATGTTAGCATATCCATTTCTCATCCGCTGGAGGTAGGTAAAAACAGTTGCGCGGAGTGGCAGTTCACAACATCGAAACCGATTCCTGCCACTCCGACGCAATATTCAGAAGAAGAGGACCTGCCGGTCATGAGGCGCGACGAAGAGATAAAATCGCACCGACAGGTCCCTCATGTACTAGTTCCCTTCAATCATGTAGAATTCCTGGCTTAAACCGGCAGGAACCGACGCCGAGGTCGTCGCACCCGCACCAGGAACAGTCGTTACTTCCGTCCAGGACGGATCGGTCAGACCGGTTTTGCTCATCACGCTGTAGGTGACACCCGTCTCGGAATTCCACATCAGGTAGGCCATGCCGCCTGATACGGACATGGACATGATGTCCGGATCGATTGTCGGCCCGACCGGGCCTCCGGTGCCGCGTTTCACGAGCTGCCAAGCGCAGCTGTAGTTGGGCTCGATCCGGATGGTTCCGCTGGCATTCGGCGTAACCGCCGTGAAGACCACATAGTTCGTGCCTTCCAGGTAGTTGGTTGCACTGCCGCCGTAATTGGTCAGGACCGTTGTGCGTTCCGTATCCATCGTGAGCGTCGGCAGGTTACACGTTCCTTCCGTGACATTATAGGTCTTCGCATCATCGTTACGATTCCAGGTCCAGTAGATATAGACATCGTAGCTTGCGTTGGTATCCAGTCCGGTATACTGCGCCCAACCGGAGTCCGAGTCACCCTGGGTGGTGCCCCAGATGGTATTGGACAACGCCAGGAAGTCGGCATAATACCCTGCCCAGCTCTGCGGCGGGGCGTTCCAGTTGCTGCCGCCAGTCTGGAAACCAACCGTTTTGGTACTGGTATGATTCGCATCAGGAACGTTCACCAATCCGGGATTGGACCACGGCGCATCCGGACCGTAGGCGTTGTACCAGAGGTTGGACCCGCCGGAAGACGGCGCCACCAGAAGCACTCCGGAAGGAATAATGGTCACGCCATCGTTAACGCAGCCGGCCATGTTGACGTTGTACAGCTCGTCGGCCACAGTCGCGGGCGGAAGCGGTTCGAGCGGAACAATGAACGACCAGGTATTGGTCCAGACGTTCGTTCCGTTGTCCGCATAGACCACGCTCGCACCATGCGATCCGCCTGCGATGCCGATCGCATCATAATATACGGTATTCGTCGTGGATCCGCCGGCTACGTTGGTCGATGCGACCAGACCGCCGTCTATGTAGAGATCCATCGTATCGACTTCACTGGTTCCGTCGATAACCGTTGCCCATACAGTCGGATCGTTGGTTGTGATGCCGATCGGGCCGTAGCTCGGGTTGAGGAATACCGGCTTGGTGTACTTCACAATGACATTGTCGATCGTGAAGGTAACCGGCCGGTCGTTCGTCTGATTGTTGTTGTTAGCGGCAAAGGTCATTCTCCAGGTATCCAGCGTCGGAATCAACGGGAAGTCCCTGTTCCAGGGCGTACTGTCCACCGCACCCAGCGAAAAGGAGAAGTGGTACGGACTGTGTGACTTGAGGGTAGCAAGCCCGGTTCCGTCGACGTCGCCCAGCTGGTAGAAGCTGCCGTAGGTGCCGGATTCGTCGATCGCCCACACTTCGAAACCCATCGGACCCCAGTCTTCAAAGACATTGGTTGCAACGATGTCGAACTCCAAGGTGTAGTCATCTCGATTCGCACTCTTGTTCAGACCGCTCATATCCAGATCGAAAATGATACCGGCCGCCCAGAAATTCTGAAGATTGCCGTTCACCAGCAGCGCCTGGTTGGTGCCGTCCTCGTCGACAATCGTAGCCGCGGTTCCTCCGTCGTGGAAGGCTGGATTTGGATCGGGATAGGTCGCACTGTCCCATGTGCCCAGCGCATACGATTCGAAGTCTTCGATACCCACAATGATGGTTGGATCATCCGCAACGATCTGGAAGGTCCACTGGTTGGTCAGGCTGACGGTCGAGCCGAAGTCGGCAACAACCACCTTGGCCGTGTGGACGCCCACCGCGAGACCGGTCGCATCATACGAGACGGAGTTGGTTGCCAGGCCGTCGATATCCAGGTTGTTGGTAGTAGCGACTATCACGTTATCCAGATAAAGGGTCATGCTTTCCATCACGCTGCCGTTATCGGTATATTTCGCAGACACCGTCTGATCGCCACCGACATGAACGCCGATCGGTGCGGTTGAAACCTTTACGAAAGGCGTGGGATCTACGGTGACGACAATATTATCGACCTGAAGGACCTGCAGCACAGGGTTGGTGGCACCTTCCCATCCGCCGAACCAGTTGAACTCGAGGGACGACAGGGTCTTCGGATCAAAGCCCGATTGCAGAAAGGTATACGTGCCCAGGTTGATTACATAGTTGGTGAATCCTGCGCCGACAACAGGCGAGGGCCGGTTGTTGGAGCTAAGACTCCACCGCCTGCCGCTACCGTCGAACGCCTGCATTTCCAGACCGTTCCAGGCCGTATTACCTTCCAACTGTGCACAATCGAAGGTGACGGTATAGTCGGCCAGCACGGAGGACACGCGGTTGGACGGCATGGTTAGCGGTTGATTCAATCCCAGGATATTCCATCCGTCGCTGGTGGCATATCCGCTCCATTGTCCCACCTGGTTGGCACCATTGGTGTTGACCATCGCGGTAACATTGGATCCGTCGCCCCAATACCCGTTGACACCCAACGCCTGGAACAGAGGATAGGTATCGTAATCCTCCGTCGCTACCGTGAGCTGCGCATGGCTGATCGCCGTCATGGACCCCACCATCAAGGTCAGCATCCATGATATAATATGCTTCTTCATCATTGTTCCTCCATTATTCTCTGTCTTCCGCGACCTGGCCACCTCGACCAAAACGAATCTACGAAAGACCTGATTTATCTATGCGCAGGAATTAAACCTTCCCGCATTTATACCTCATTTATCACCAGTTCGCACATAGCACAATCGTAAGTCCTGAATCTGAAATACTGATTTTTGAAAATCGCCTAATAATTCTTAAATCAGAATAAGCCCGCGAAATGTCGCCAAACGCTTAAGTTCAAAGGTTTGAGTTAATGGGCCATCGAGATTTTTTAAACATGCGATGGACCCAAGATTTGGCCGCAAAAAGGCAGGTGTTGTATTAAGAAAAAGTGCGGATTTCTGAAACCGCGTGCGCAAGGGTCCGGCCTGCAGGCGACTTGAAACATCGCGACGCATGTCGCGTGGATGAAAAAAGCGGCCGGGACGTGCAGGGAGGTTGCCGGCAATCCTGCGGGATCCGCGGAAACCAGCCACAACCTGTAAATCAAAAGGGAGTCCTCATCGGCTCCCATCCTTGTTCCACTCAGGGATTACGGGACTGACTCCTTACCTGTATAGCAGCGAGCGTAACGGTATAGACCGCGAATATTCATTCGTGGCCGATAGATACTAGAACCGCATGAAGAAATCCCAGGTCTCTTTTGATATCCAGTTTTCATCGGATCCGGGATCCCGCATGGTATCGGTATGGCCGCCCACGAAGGAGCCGAACAGGACGGGATATTCCTTCGGAAGCCCCTTGAACTCGGTGGTGACATGTTTGTCGGAGGTTGCGAGGGGTATTTCGGGGAGTTTGGAAAGCCCGTTGTCTTCGATGTGCGTCAGGACACAATATTTTCCGCCTTCCTCCTTCTCGTCCGAGTTGATCCACTTGCAAAGGCCGTCTTCGGTGCCGGTCGTGCTGAAGAACGCAAGGGGCTTGTGCCTGTTTCGCGGGAGATAGATGTTCCAGTTGGCCGGGGAATAGCAGGCAACAGCACGAAGCTCTTTCTGGAAATCCAACGAGAGTGAGTAGGTAACCATCGCACCGAAGCTGAAGCCGCAGCAGAATACACGGGAGGTATCCACGTTCAACTTTTTCTCAATCAGCTCAAGCATGTCGGCGAAGAAAATGTGGTCCTTGTCATCCCCCACACGCCATGGGGTATGGTCGGAGTATCCCTGGGGCGCCACGAAAATGACAGGGACATGATCCCTTTCCGCATAGGTCTTGAGGCCATAAAACCTATTGTCGACCATCGTTTGCATGCTGCCGCCCATCATATGCATAGCAAAGACCAGCCGGCAGGGCTTGTTCTTGTCGTATTTTTCGGGAATATCGATGATGTATTCGCGCTCGAGACCGGCACTCTTCATCGTGTGTCTTCCGCTTTTGAAATCCCCTGGCTCCTTTCCACGACCGGCGCTGGGGACAGGAGCGTTTTTCAATTTGCGGGCGTCATCGATTTTTACCGCCGGAGCGGTCAGGCAAATCCCGCATGCCAGCATAACAACCAATGAAATAATGTGTGTGCGGTTCATTTTACTCTCCCGGGTTATTTAGTTACGCCTCGTATTCGTGACGGCCTTCAGCATCACCTGCTACGGGTTTGAGATGCTTGACGATCCGTTCGATAGTCTTTTCCATCTGCTCGCGCATGATGAGCAGCTTGAGCTGTCCATCCTTGATCGAGTCGGGTTTCCTGCGCAGGTCGTTGATGCTGGAGAGCTTGCTGCCGTCGAGTTCAAGAATAAGATCGCCCTCCTTCAGTTCCTGCTCCCCACCGAGCGGTTAATGCTGGTCGGGCTTTTCGATGGCGATGCCCTTGGTACTGAAGGAAACACCGCAGGCTGATTTACTTATAACAGTCGTTTAGGTGTCGTCGGATAGACCTGATCTCCATCGTCATTCACCCAGAATCCCACCTTAAGATCCATCAGCTTCTCATGATTGTTGAACAGCCAGTTACCGCTCGAACGGTGGGCAATGACCTTGCCTTGCTTGTCATATACCAGGATCAGGTATTCGCCAAGTTTCTCTCCACGGGGCCATTTTCCGCTAAGATCGTAGAACATGGTGTCGTGCACATTGGGATCGGTGTAGGTAAATGTATACCTGTTGTCCTTGTTCAGTTTAAAGGGCTGACTGCTGGACCGGAGAATCAAATGATACTTATCCCGGTCCATGTTCTGAACAGAAAAGATCATCATCGTAATGGTCAGTTCGTGATCATAGGGTCTAGAAGAGGTCTTTTTTACCCGTGCCCCGAATCTGCCCTCTATGATGTAGATGGGATTGTTCTGGGCAATCCACCCTCCGCCGCTGGGAATCCAGGCATCCGCAACATACTCACGAACAGGAGCCGATTCCTCGTATTCGACCTTTATCTCCGGTGGATTCATCAATTCGACGTACTCCACATCCTCTTCTGAAAGCTCCTCCAGCGAGAGCTTGAGGATATTGCCATCCGCATCGACTACCCTCACCGAGTCCATGATCCACGACTCATAGCGAGCCTCTACGGTTTTGCCGGAAAGGCTTGTCCATGTACGGATTCCCTCCTCCGCATGACTCGCGGTTGCCGAAAAAAGCACGCCCAAGGCAAGCCCTGCCGACAATGTCATGAAACCTTTGTTTATCCGACCGATAACACGGCCCGTCTGTATAACTTCTTGCATGATTATAACCCGCTGAAATAGGTCGTAACATTCGTGACCATTGCGTCACCTTCGTACATTCCCATTAAAATTGTATCCTGCAGTTGTCGGGAGAGCGGCTGCGTCGCAAACAGCGAAAATGTTCTCCCGCCATACTCGTTCAGTTCATATTCCTCCCCCTGCACCTCGACCAGCAGTACGGCACAGAACTGTCCCCCCGGCGCTTCCCCGACCACCGCATCGAATTCATACGGCACACCCGGTTCAAGTGTAATCCAGTCGCTCCCGGCAAGGTTTCCGTTTCCGCAGGGATGCTGTCCGTCGCCGGAGGTTTGTCCACGGCTACCCGGAGCCTTGTAGCCGTTCCATCCGTCCGCGATCATCCATGCATCGATGCCGGTCCACGGCAGGTTGGCCGCCAGCACCACTTCCTTGTTTAGCGCAACCGTAAGCACATCGTCGGCATGACCCCAGAAACGGAACGTTATGCCGTCCTTATGTATGAGCTCGCCGTGATAGTGGGCAGCCCAGCATGAGCCCAGCTGCATATCGATTTCTTCGCCGAAAGAAAGCGGTCCTGCAATGGAGGTTACGGGAGGGATGAATATGGTTGAGGCGTAGAGCTTGCGCGGTGAATGGTAGTATTTCCTGAGCCTGCTCGTGTCCCAGCCGTTTTCCACGAATTCCTTGATGATCCGCGTGTACATCTGGTGGTCCATGTTTTCGTTGTCGGTGCCATTCGCTCTTCGCCTCATGCTGTAGAACGTGACTTCAAGATCGCTTCCACTGGTAATACCGCCGCCAAAGAGACTCATCTCGCCGATATCCGGAAGATCCATGAATTCACCCCCGTCCCCAAGACCGCCAAGCAGTCCGTCGCCGGTTCCCGTCAGGTCGGGCAGTTGGATTTCCGGCATTTCCCTGGTCTTGACCTTGGCAACGATCCGCGACGACGGTTTGGGCTGGGAACTTTTCCTAACCTTTACCTTCGGCTTCTTCAGTTTCATTTTAGGACGTTCGATCGGAGGAGGAGGCTCGAATTCCGGCTCGGGTTTCCGCACCACTGCGAATACGACAAATATACCCGCAATGAAGAAGACCGCGGCATGGAAAATGAGGCTTACAATAAAACCGCTGGGAGCCCCCTTGTTAAGCCTGCCTGATCTCGATTTTTTCGCGTTCATAGTCATTTCTGTTCAGCACTCTAGTTTTTGGGGGCAAACTGCCACCAGTCCAGGTTCGCGAGATCCCCGTCTCCGCCAGTGAATCTGATGTACAGGTCGTGAATCCCCGTTGCACCGGACACTTCGCAAACGGTGTTTTTCCATTTCTGTGCGCCGCCGGTGGAGGACACCTTGCAGTTGGCGATCATCTTGCCATCCTCGCGGTCGAGCCGCAGTTCGATCCTGCACTCCCGGGCTGCACCGGCCGTACGCAAGGCTACCTTGGCCGCGCCCTTGCTGCCGAAATCGACACCGGCCACCTTGATCCAGTCGCCATCCTGCGTATCGGTCACGTACAGGCCGCCTTCATCGCAGGGCTCTGTCTCGATGCCCTTCTGGGCGGCGAAGCTTTCACCCTCAACACGGACATAGGGATCGACATGTCCGACCTGCTCCACACCATCGGTCGTGTATTCCACTTTCCTGATAGAGCCGTCCTTGTTGTAGTCAAACTGCTCGATTGCGATATTGCGCCGGAACGCCCCAGGGATCCCGGCCTCTTTCGCGACGATCCGGTTATGGTAAACATGATACCACTTGCCTTTGAACTCAAATTCGCAGGCATGATTGTTGTTATTGTTGATCGGCGGCTGGTCGGCGACGATACCCCCATACTCAAACCCTTCGGTGGGCTTGTCGCTGGTCATGTAGTCGATGCGCATCTGCGCGCTCGGCGTGGTGGAATAGGAGAAATAGTAGGTATCCTTAATTTTCCAAACCCATGCGGCCTCGAAGAAGTTCGGCGCATGCATCTTGATGACCTCGCCGTCGAGCGTGACCATGTCCTTCTTGAGTTTGGCAGCGCGAACATTGTCGTCCCCGTTCCCCCCGAAATAAATATAGGCCTGTCCGTCGTCATCGATGAAGACACCGGGATCGAACAGCCACATGTGCTCGGCGGGCTGGACGCCGGGCGTGCCATGCTCGATAAGCGGTCCCTTGTTGACGTCCTTGAAGGGACCGACCGGATTGTCGGCTGCCACGACGCCGATGTTGCCGCCGCCGTTTCCGAAGTAGAGGTAGGTCTTGCCATCGCGCTCGATCGCACAGGGTGCCCAGGTCTTCTTGGCCCAGGAGGTATCCCGCTCGGCATCGAACACCACGCCATGGTCCGTCCAGTTCTTCATGTCGCTGCTGGATACGCAAACCACGTTGGGAATGTTGTAGCCGCCTTCAAGCGGACTCTCATCATCGTTGGAACAGTAGACGTACACGCGGTCCCTGGTCACGAGCACCGATGGATCGGCCAGATAACGGTGCGACGCAATCGGATAATCCGCCCGGGCAGGCAGGCACCAGCTTCCAGCGATAATCAGTAACAAAGTAATCCCTAGTTGTTTTTGTTTCATCTCATTTTCCTTTCTGCATCAGTTCAAACTACTTCTGCTGGTTGTCGGTACGGAATGGAATGGCAGGCAATCCGGCGCTGTTGAACAGGGTGGCCTTCGGGTTGGACTGCCATGCATAGCGGACATATGCAGGCTTCTTTACTTCGGGGGAGGACACGACGACGGTGTCGCCATCGATCCGCGCATCGGCCCGGACCCATTTACCGTCCGCACCGGCGATGGCGAATTCCTCCAGCGTGTCGCCCTTCACCACCAGCCCCCCATCCACATGCTTAAAGTGAATCCGGATTGCGCCGGTCACGATCTCGGCCGAAGAAAAACGAGGACCGGAACCGACCACATCCTTCCCGTAATGATTGGCCAGAGCCTGCAGGGCCAGCCGTTCACCGACTTCCTTCTTGTCCTTCGGATGAATATCGTTGGCGTCGCCGACATCGATGGCTACGGCCAGGCCCGATGCTGGAACGGTGTGGGCGACGTAATCCTGCGCTTCGCGCAGCTCCGCCCAGGCATCGTCGCCGGGCTGGTCCCGGTGCTGCATGAAAGCCGCCAGGCTGACGATGTAGAACGGGAAGTCACCCTGATGGAACCGCTTGCGCCAATCGGCAATCATGATCGGCAACAGCTTTCTGTATTGCGCTGCACGGCCCACATTGGCTTCGCCCTGGTACCAGATTGCACCGGTGATGGAGAGCGGCGCGATCGGTGCAATCATGCCATTGTAGAGAACAGACGGCATCGTCGGCCAATTCTCAAAACCCACCGGCATCGGCACCGACCCGCCGACCTTAACGCTGACCTTACCGTTCCAGCCGTCGGCCAGTGGAATTTCCATGCCGTCGCCAAGCACAAGTTTGAGATCCGTAGCGGGAGAGCGGAAACCGCCGTCGACCTTGGTTTTGAAGACGCGAATAGTGATCTGGTTGGCACCCGGCTTTAGCACACGGCCCCTGATCGCATACCGTCGCGGATTCTCCACCCAGGCGCTGGCCCCGACCCATTGGCCGTTGACGGTCACGGTATCCATGCGCTCCACCACACCCAATTGAATGGTGGACGGCCCGGCTGGCAGCGGATCAGGTAATTGGATGGTCTTGCGGAAATAACAGACGGCCGGTGTATCGTCGACACCGAGTTTGTCGAATCCATCCTTCAGACCGACCTCCTGCCAGTCGTGATCATCCTTAGCATCCGCACTCCATTTGTCCTGTTGGCCCACATCATATTCGTCGTACCAATGCTCGATAAAGTTTCCATAGTTTGGAACGCCCTTTTCCTCGAGACGCGTCATCTCGTCCAACTGCGCATTGAAGTCGCCAAGCGGGCGCAGTGCCTCGGCACTGGTCCAGCACTCGGCCGGCGTGCCGCCCACACAATTCTGGACCAGCCCGATGGGGACGTCGATGTCCTGCTGCAAACGCCGCCCGAAGAAATAGCCCACGGCCGAAAATCCGCCCCACCCTTCGGCACCCAGCGTTTCCGGTGTGCAGACCCGCCATGAAGCTTCCGGCACGTCGGCCGGCGCATAGGCAATTTTTTTGTTTACCACGCATAACCGGATGTTCGGATGGTCCGCCGACGCAATTTCCTGATCCGCGTTGTGCACACCCTGCATGCCCATTTCCATGTTCGACTGTCCGCCGCAAAGCCAGACGTCGCCCACGAGAATATCGTTCCACTCGACATGCCGGCCTCCATCAATGGTGAGCGTATACGGTCCGCCTGCAGCCGGCGGCTTGATCCTGACCATCCAGCGGCCATCCGGCTCCGCCTTGGTCTCCGCGATGCTCTCCCAGATTTGCACCCGCACAATCTCTCCGGGCTTCGTCCAGCCCCAAATCGCATTCGGCTTTCCGCGTTGCAGCACCATGTGCTCGCCGAAGATCGGACTGACGAATGGTTTCGGCGCGTTATCGGCGAATACAGGCATCACTGCCGCCAGAATCACCGCACCGGTCACACATGCGGATTTTTTTAGCCACGCAAGGGCACATGAATGCGCAGAACAGCAGCTTTCTAAAACATACAAAAACCAGCCGTTGTGTCTATGTATGTTCTTAGTGGCCAATAAACTTTTCATTTTACGGCTTTCATTTGGTAAAGAGGTCCAAATCGATCGAATTACCCATGGCCTCATAACCGGCGGGATTCATGTGCAGATCATCCTTGGCGTATTCCTGCAACGTAAAGGCGGGTTTTTCGGGATCGCGCATGGCTGCGTCAAAGTCGATACACGCGTCATAGATCCCCTTCCCCAGAGCCGTCGTGCGAATCCAGCTGTTCACCTCCTGGCGGACGGCCTCCTGCTCTGCATTGGCAGCATTACCCATTGGTGTGATGGTTGCACCGTAGACCTTGATCCCCTTCTTATGGGCCTGCCTGGCCATGTCGGTGTAGGCCTCGATCAGATCGGATGCAGGGCGGTTGCCGTAGATGATATCGTTGACCCCGATGTAGATGACCAGCCAGCCTGCGGCAGGCACATCGAGCACGTCGCGCTCGAAGCGTTCCCTGGCCATGCCCACGCCGGATCCGCCGATCCCCATGTTAGCGACACCCACGGATGCCGTTGGCTCATTGCCGATCAGGCGGGTCGCCAGAAAGTCGGTCCAGCGGGTGTTGTAGTTGTAGCGGGTCCCATTCCCGTCGGTAATGGAGTCTCCCAGGGCGACAACGGTCTTGCCGGTCTTCGGCGCCATCACGTCGATACCGACCAGGGTATACCAGACATCCTTCTTCACCGCCCCGGCCATTTTCTTCTTCGAAACCGCATCGCCTTCCGCAAAGAAAGATGTGGTGCGCGATCCGCGGTGGCCGGTGACCGGATCATCGTCAATGTCTCCGTATTGGATACTCACAGCCACCAGCGACAGCGGCGGCAGCTTGAACCGGACCGGATCGGAAAAAACGGTTTCGCCGGGGCGAACCACCGTGCTGCGCTTGCCGCGAAACTGCAGGGCGGTATCTGTCTTTGCATCGATATCCCCATCCCCTGCGCTGCTGTCCGCACTCGCGGCCAGGGCAAAGTGCGCGGAATCGATCTCAACCGGACTCTTTCCGTAGACGTTTGAAAACTGGAAGCGCACCTGTTCGCCCCCAACGGATGTTCGCACAAACATTCGGACGGTGTTGCCGGCCAGAGGCTGAGGCGGGAAGTACCCCTTGGCCATCCAGAAACCACTGACGATATTTTCCGTGGCGGTGCCCCACGTCGTCATCCATCGACCCTCATCCGCCCGCACACCCCCTGCCACGCAGCAGACGATGGCCAGCCATGTCAGGATCCCGGCTTTGCGCGCTTTGGTCCATCCCGAAGTCAATGTGGTGGTGTACATGGTTTCATCCTTTCATTGTATGCGTGCATGGCCTAGTACAGGGATATTCTTCATAATATCTTACGGATCGACGAACAGGCTCAGATCAATGGAATTGCCCATGGCCTCATAACCGGTGGGATTCATGTGAAGATCGTCCTGTGCATAAGCCGGGAGGGTGTATTCCGGATTGCCCGGATCGCGCATGGTCGCGTCAAAGTCGATAAAGCCATCGAAGATGCCGCTGCTGACGGCTGTTGTGCGAATCCAGGTGTTCACATCCTGACGAACAGTCCGTTGTGAACTGTTTGCCGCGTTCCCCATGGGCGTGATCGTCGCTCCATAGACCTTGATGCCCCGCGCATGGGCCTGGTTGGCCATGTCCGTGTAGGCATTGGTCAGATAGGAAACAGACTGGTTGCCATAAATGATGTCGTTGACCCCGATGAAGATGATCACCCACCCGGCTCCGCTCTGCTCAAGCACATCGCGGTAGAAACGGGATTGCGCCAGGCCCGAACCCGTAGCACCGATGCCCATGTTGCCGACACCAACCGATTCGGTCGGCGCGTTCGAGGCAAGCCGAGTAGCCAGAAAATCCGTCCAGCGGGTATGGTAGTTGTACAGGGTTCCGTTTCCATCGGTGATCGAATCGCCGATGGCCAGTACGGCCTTGCCGGACATCGGGGCCATCACCTCGATACCGACCAGGGTAAACCAGACATCCTTTTTCACCGCCCCAAACATATCCGCATCTGAAACGGCGTTTCCGTAGGCGAAGAAGGAGGTCGTGCGCGAACCGCGATGGCCCGTAATCGGATCATCGGAAACCTTGCCGTAGTTGATGCTTACCGCTACCAGCGACGTTGCAGGCAAACTGAATTCCACCGGGTCGGAATAGATCTCGCCGCCCGGAGGAATGACCGTGCCGGGCGCACCGCGAAATCTCAAAAGCGTGTCCGAGTTTGTATCGATATCCCCATTTCCCGCACTGCTGTCCACACTCCCGGCGAACGCAAAGTGCGCGGAGTTGATCGTGAGCGGACTCGTTCCGTAGGCATTCGAGAACCGGAATCGCACAAGCTCTCCGCCAACCGAGGTGCGCACATACATACGGTAGGTGTTATGTGCGAGGGCGATTGGAGGCGAGTACCCGCTGCTGCTTCCGATATTTTCCGTCGCGGTCCCCCAGGTCGTGGTCCAATGGCCGCTCTCGGCCAGGACCGTTTGCTGCATGCAACAGACAAGGGCCACAGCAGACAGGCAGGCTGTCTTCATCAGCCGGAATAGCCTCAAAGTCATTTTTCCCATATTCACGGTTACATCCTTTCCTTAGAGCGAGTTTGCACGATAAAAACGATTGGACAACACGATGCCGCCCGAATACTGCCACCAGCCGCTGCCATCGGCGACGTTGGTGGAAACATTCTGCCAGACGATCGGGTCAGCCGACAGATCCGCGGTCGCCTGAACGACGTTGGTAGAGTTCGGCGCACCGACAAAATCGACCATCACATTACCCGCTGAAATGCCTGCGATCGCCGCATACATTGGAATCGGCAGTCGATAGACGGTACCGGCACCCCCCGGACCTCCGCCGAAGGCCGAACCATACAATTCGCTGCCCAACCGGATAACCGGAGACACCGGATATGCACCGTAGGTGTTGGTGCCGGTTGTTGCCACGGGTTCAAAATCATAGATGGTTTTGAATTCGGGACCGGTGACATCCAGCGAGAACACGGTTCCCGCAGCGCCTGCCCCCCCGGCGGAAGCAGTGCCGTAAAGCACGTTGCCGGAGAGCATCAATCCGCCACTGGGCGACGCGCCGCCGTCATTGGCTCCCGTCAGCGGATCGGTTGCGGGAAAATCATGCAGCACATTGAATCCGGAACCGTCGGTGCCAATCGCAAACAGCGTTCCCTTGCCACCCGCACCACCGGCCAGGGTCGATCCGTAGAGCACATTGTTCGACAGCACCAGCGCACCGATAGGATAAGCGCCATCGGAATTGGTCGTGGTGAGTGCATCCACGGCGGTAAAATCGTGAAGCACCGTGAAGCCCGCCCCGCCCGTACCGATGGAGAACACAACGCCGGCGCCGTTGGCTCCACCGCCCGAGGCGGTACCGTACAGCGTGCCACCGGAAAGGACCAGGCCGCCGCAAGGCACGACTCCATCGGAGTTGGTTCCGCTGCCCGAATCGAGGGCACTGAAATCATGCAGCACGGTAAAGCCGGTGCCGCTGGTAGAGAGCGAGAACAGCGTTCCCTTGCCGTTGGCGCCACCTCCGGAGGCGGCTCCATAAAGCGTGCTGCCGGACATGGCCAGGGTTGCACATGGGTTTGCACCGCCGACATTCTGGGACGTATCCGAAGACAGGGCATTGAAGCTGTGCAGGATGTTGAAGGTTCCGTTGGTCTGGCCGACAAAAACCGCCCCGACCTTGTTGGCACCGCCCACCGCAGTGGTTCCATAAAAACTGCTTCCGGATACGGTCGGACCGGCCTGGGGTTTGCCCGCATTCACGGCACTGGAGAGCGAGACCACGGAATTGAAGTTCGTGCCATCCAGACTCAGGGTGTACACGGTTCCATCGCCTTGCGATCCACCGCTGAAGGTCGTGCCGCACAAGATGTCCCCGAACACTGCGAGACCGACCGGATTCGCGCCGTCAAGATTGGCGTTTTGGTATGTCTCGTTGAAACGGTGGATGGCTATTCCGAACGGACCGTCGAACGTGTTCGTGCTGTAGACCGGCACCGGAAGCGTACCGCTGTCCAGATTCCCCACCGTGAGGGCGGTGTCGGAAGGACCGAAGACGAGCTTGTCAATATACAGTCCATCTTCCCGGCCGCCGATCTGGAAGGTCTGCGTCAAACCGCCTTCACTTACCGTGAAGAGGGTGTCCCATTTGAACCACTTCCACACCAGGGTTCCGCCGCCTCCGCCCGAGGAGGTCACGATATCCTGCCCGGCGGTAAAACCGCCACCCGCCAGTCCATTGATCATGTCCCAGTCGGTGTCGGTCGTGGACGATTTGATCCCAAAGGTCTTCGCGGTAAAAAAGCTGTCGTCGTTGTATCCGTCGGATCCGACATACACACGTGCATAGAGCTGATAGGTGTCGGCTTCAGGGAACGTAATGCTGTAACTGGCCACCCGCGCATCGCTTCCCGGACTATAGCCGCCGCCAGTGGGCGAGATGGTGATGTTTGTTGCACCGGCTAGCGTGTTGACGCCGAACTCCCCACCCAGCGTTCCGGACTCGGCTTCAATGACGGTGAGTGTGGCCGTTCCCGTCGGATTTGTGCTCACCCCCTGAACCAATGGAGTGTAGGCACTGACGGCGTCCATGAGCGCTTGCTGGCCGTCGGGTGTATCGGGCAGGTTGTTGCCGTTGCCGGAGATGTTGAACAGAAGTCGGTTGCCGCTTTGCACTGCGCCCGAAGCAATGGTATCGCCTGCATGCCAGCCCACAACAAGATGATTACCGCCGATCGTTGCCAGAACAGCCCCGTCCCCGACGGCTCCGGTCCCCGCGGCATCGAAGGAGCCGCTTCCACTGTACCAGTCAAAACTGCCGGCCGAACCGAAAACCGCCGCTCCAGCCGCAGTCACCGTCGCTTCGTTTCCATCTATTGCAGGGATCGAGACATCACCACCTTCCCATCCCAGCTTGGAGGAACGCGCGGTGTAGCTGGTGAGATCGATGACGGGAATGGTCAGACTGTCATAAAAGGCCTGATCGGTGGAATCATATCCTCCGCTATACGTGGTACGCGTGAGAACAAGTACATCCGCAGCGGCGATTGATACTTGAACGCTTGCATTGGCGGTATCGCTGTAATCACCGCTGGCCACGGTGGTATCCAGGAAATTGTTGTTGAAAAAGTCGATAGTGGCCTGATTGCCGGCCGCTCCGCCCGCCCAGGATGCACCGTGGTCAATCAAGACGTTTACGCCCTGACTCGATGTAACGAAGCCGATGGCAAGCAGGGCTGCTGCCGCAAGCTTGCGATTCGCAAACTGTTTATTCATTCTTGGTTCCTTTTCTTTCCAAGCGGTCTCGATCGCCGGCATGACCGCCGTCCTTATCCTTTATTGAGAGACTCCAACATCGGTCCTTATATTCAGCGATGCCTCACCTACGCCACCGCCTGCGGCGGTAAGGCGAAGGGTGCCGGCCTTGCCGGGTACGCCCTTTACAATGGCCAGGCATAGTCCATTGAAAGCCGCGCGTTCGTGCGAGGTAAACGGCACCATGTCCGTTGGATCGCCGTTGTCGGTTGCGAGGAATCCACTGCGTTCCGCGGACAGGACCAACGCTGCGGGGTCGCCGGCAGTCTTCACACTGTCCTCGGCCCAATTCCGGCCGTCCCTATAGGCCACGGCCTTCAGTTCGCCCGGCGAATCCCCCATCGCAGCCGAAACGAACAGCAGCATAGACACAGTCACCGCTGCCATTCGGCAGCAAGGGGGCAATCCATGCATCATAGATTTCAAGGGGTTCATTCATTCGTCTCATTGGAAAATCAGCTGTGAAAAATGGTACAGACTGTTTTGCCAATGGGTAGGGTCGTGACCGTTCCCGTCCACATGCCAGATGTGCGGGACATCGTTCTCCTTGAGATAGGCATGCATGCCCTGGCTGATGCGGATCAGACCATCCTGATTGCCGCACGAGATGAAGAGCAGCTTCAGCTGTTGCTTCGCAGCCTTAGGATCGGGAACGAGTTCTTCCGGCGCCTTGGTATTGGGGGCTGCGGAAAAAGCCCCGAGCCACGCAAAGGTATCGAGGTGCGCAAGTCCGAAATTAAACGTTTGTCCCCCACCCATGGAAAGGCCGGACAACGCACGATGCTCCCGATCGGTGTAGGTGCTATAGCGCTTCTCGATGGTGGGAATGACATCATGTAGCAGGTCGCCTTCGAAGTTAGCGAACGCAGGAGCCGAAGCAAAAACATCGCCCTCCGCACGGTCGTTCTGCTGCGCCCGCCCGTTTGGCATGACCACAATCATCGGCACGGCCTTGCCGTCGGCCAGCAGGTTGTCAAGCAGGAGTCCGGGATGGGCATAGCGCTCCCATTCCGTTTCATCACCGCCGATGCCATGCATCAGATAGAGTACGGGATACTTCTTCTCACTGGAATAACCGGGAGGCGTGTAGACGTTCATCTTGCGCGTTGTTCCGACGGTCTTCGAATCGTATTCGATCATCTCCAGCTTGCCGTGCGGAATCTCGTCACGCCTGACGTTGAAGCCCGCCGGCGGCTCCGCAAAAGCCGGCTTGTCATCCGGCCCAAGCTCGATCGTTCGACCGCGGTTGATCTGCGGCTCGTCAGCGGCCGCAGTGTAGCTGGCTGCCAGTACACCAACAGCCCCGCAGAGCATCATGATTCCTGTTTGTCTGATATTCATCGGATACCCTCGCGTCGATTGATTCATTAGCCGTAGCCGGCAGCCCGGACACTACCTCTACGGTTAAACAAAATACCCGTTTCAACACGGACATCAACCGACACTTTTGAACCAAATAACCGGAAATATGAAACCCCAGCAGACTCATCACCTGGATTCGGCGATTTGATCTCCGATCCGGTAAAAATCGAAATCCACATAGCCCCCGGACTTTTCGGTCGCATAGTTGAAGAGGCCGTAGCGGTAGCCCATGAAGTGCTTTAGGTCGTAGGACATTTTCAGCGTGTTGCCGATTTGCTTCCATTTCCTGCCGTCCAGGCTGTAGTAAAAGTATGCCATGTCGGTCTGGTTGCGGAAATCGCAGTCGATTTTGAAATAGACTACCTTCTGCTTCAGCGGAATATCCTCAATCTCCTCGGCCGAATCGCTCTGCGCGCTGACCATGACGATGGATGTCTTTCCGCGTTCTTTCTTCACACCAACGAAGCCGTACTTGTACTGGAGCGCAATCAGGCCGGCCACATCGCCATCCTTCATTTTTTCCACATTCAAGCAGGTCGTTGCCGAGCTGACAGGCCCGAAGGTCCGTTGCGTAAGCATGTTGCGGGCGCTCAGCACATCCGTATCCACCCGCCCCGTCGTGATGCGCAGGCGGCCGGGATTCTGCAGAATGTTCCAGTGTTCGTTGTCCGGATTATGATTCCACTGCCACGCCAATGGCAGCTTCGGTTCGCCCGGCCCGCGTTCAAACTCGTCGGAGGCGACAATACCCCGGATGCCCTTGGAATTATCCGGAAGATCCAACGTGTCGGGCACCTTGGAGATCACCGGCCAGCCATCTCTCCATGTCACAGGAGTGATGTACGGAATACGTCCCACCGCACCGCGGTCGCCAAACAGATAGGCGTACCACTTTCCGTCGGGCGTATCGACCAGCCCTCCCTGCGCGATGCCCCGATCCTGCAACGCGACCTGTCCTTCATAGGGGCCCGTGATTTCGTCGGCACGGTAAATGAGCACAGACCGGAGCCAGCGGCTTCTGGGGGATGCGATAAGAAAGAGGTAATACGTATCGTTCACCTTGAACATCTGAGACCCCTCGGCTCCCAAACCTCCAACTTCGTTCTCACCGAAAGCGAGGTTCGCGTTTTCTATGAGGACCTTGCTGATGCCGCCCTGCTTGATACCGGAAACATCTTCCTTGAGCTCGGTCAGCGAAATCCGACCACCTCCACTAATCATATAGACGCGGCCATCGTCATCGAAAAACAGTGAATTGTCATGCAGCACGGGACTGAACTCAATGGACTTCCACGGTCCCTTTTCAATATCCTTCGTGGTGTACACATGTGTTCTTCCGGATGTTGCGGAAAAGGTCGATACATAATAGGTCCCGTTGTGATACCGGAGACTGCTGGCCCAGGATCCCTTGCCGTAGGCATTCTGTCCGTTTTCGAGATTCAACTTGTCGTTTTCAACCAGACGGTCATATGCATAGTTGACGATCTCCCAGTTCACCAGATCCTTCGATTTCATGATCGGCACCCCGGGGCTCATGTGCATCGTCGTGCTGCTCATGTAGTAGGTATCCCCCACCCGGATCATGGACATGTCCGGCACATCGGCCCAGATGACGGGATTGGTGGCTTTTTCTGCCTGAACCATTGCAACGGTCGACAAACTGATGGTCGCCATCAATGCAAGTACTCTGTATTTCATATGAACTGCTCCTTTTCGCTTTGCGGGCATTAAACCCCATCTGTTATCTGATCGCTGACGCGATAAAAATCAAAGTCGACGTATCCTCCGTCGGTTTCCGTTGCCTGGTTGAAGAGTCCAAAGCGGTATCCCATGAAGTGCTTGGTGAAGGTGTAGACCATCTGCAGCGAGCCGCCGATGTTCTCCCACCTTTTTCCATCGAGGCTGTAGAAGAAGAATGACTTGTCGGTTCGAAAATCGCAGTCGATCCTCAAATAGACCTTATCCTGCCGCAGCGGAATGCATTCGAGTTCCGTGAATGAATCGCTCAGGGTATTGACCATCACGATGGACTGCTTGCCCTCTCCCACGTCGGCATCGAGCTCGGCCCGAACCATTACAATCGACTTTTCACCGTTTTCCATCTTCACCCCGACGTAGCCGTACCGGTTCTGCAGGGCAATCAGGCCGGCTACGTCTCCATCCTTCATGTGACTTACACTAATGCTGGTGGTTGCAGAACATGCGGGACCAAACGTGCGCTGAGTGAGCGTGTTTCGC
The DNA here is from genome assembly GCA_050304335.1 of Pontiella sp. Taxonomy (GTDB): domain Bacteria; phylum Verrucomicrobiota; class Kiritimatiellia; order Kiritimatiellales; family Pontiellaceae; genus Pontiella. The sequence continues at coordinate 5,269 of JBNLDM010000133.1, read as the reverse complement.
GCATGCTGTACGTTTTTATCCACACGACCGGTGGTGATCCTGAGCCGACCCGGATTCTGCAGAATTTCCCAATGCTCGTTATCCGGGTTGTGGTTCCATTGCCAAACCAGCGGCAGTTTCGGCTCGCCCGGTATACGCTCAAAATCATCGTTTGCCACGATGCCCTGCAACCCCGGCTGTGCGTCCTCGATATCCAGCGCGGCCGGCACCTTGCCGTTCACCCCCAAAACAGGCCACCCATCTTCCCACGTCACGGGAACGAGATAGGGAATGCGCCCAACCGCCCCGCGATCGCCGAACAGCGTGGCATACCATTTTCCATCCGGCGTATCGATCAGTCCGCCCTGCGCGATATGTCGATCTTCCAGCGCAACACAGCCTTCATACGGCCCCTCAATGCTGTTCGCCCGGTGAACCAAAACCGTCCGCGACCAGCGGCTCTTCGGAGAGCCGATGTTGAAGAGATAATATCTTCCGTTGACCTTGTAGATCTGCGAGCCCTCACCTGGAAGTCCGCCGACTTCATCCTCGCCGAACAGCAGGTTTGTATTCTCGATAATCACTTTGTTCACCCCACCGGGCTTGATGCCGGACGCATCGGGCAGGAGTTCAATGAGGGTAATCTTTCCGCTTCCGTACACCATATAAACGCGTCCGTCGTCATCGAAAATGAGCGAATTATCATGCAGCACCGGCTCAAACGAACTCGCTTTCCAGGGCCCGTTTTCGACATCCTTCGTGGAGTAGACATGCGTCTTGCCGGAAGTGGCGGAGAAGGTCGAAACATAGAAGGTACCGTTATGGTAGCGCAGGCTGCTGGCCCAGGTGCCCTTCCCGTACGCATCCGCTCCGTTGAGCAGGTTCATTTGATCGTTTTCGATCAGCCGTTCGTAGGCATAACCAGCCATGGTCCAGTTGATCAGGTCCTTCGATTTCATGATCGGCACACCCGGGCTCATGTGCATGGTGGTGCTGCTCATGTAGTAGGTATCGCCCACGCGAATGGTGGAAACATCCGGCACATCGGCCCATATCGTCGGATTCCGGGCCTTTTCAGCCGATGCTATCGCAGCGACAGCCAGGCCCAGGCAGGTCAGTCGTTTCATCCAATTGATGGTATTCATCTATAAACCTGTTTTCGGTGACTCATTGTGCAATCCGGAAAACTGTCAGTGAATTCGCCGGGGCCTGATAGCGGAACGCCGGATCGAGAACAACCTGTTCGCTCTCGGGTTTGACAACCGGGGGCTTGCCATCTTCGTTCTCGGCATCGGCATCCGGTCCCGTTAACACCGTGCGAAGCGCGTTCATTGACACATCGTCCGGAAGTCCCGCCAGGTGAACATCCATATCCAAAGGCTGGTCCTCGCCGTTTACGATCTTGATGATGAGGTCGCCGCTCCGCGAATCCACCACGGTCGACGCAGCCAGCTTTACTTTGACATCGCCATCCCATACGGTTTTCAGATACCGGTTGCCGCTGTGCTTCCCGAAGAGCTGCTGCACGTAGTAGTTGGGGGTCAGATAGACCTCGCTGTCGGAGAAATAAATCATGTCCGGCGTCCACTGTGTGTGACCGCGCCGCGCCAGTAAGGGTGCATAGGAGGCAAAATGGACGATATCTCCGTTTCGTTCGAAGCCGATCAGGCCCGCCGCCTCGGCGATAGCGGAACGCAGCGTATTGCGTTTACCCCGGTCATGCGCCGCATACTCCCCCACATACACCTTGGCGCTGGAGCGGTTATAGGAATCATAGCGCTCCAGATTTTCCCAAAACCACTCCGGACTCACATAGTAGTGCTCATCCACCATCTCGAGTCCGAGCTCGTTCGAAAAGGCCCAGCCCTTATCATAATCGGCTCCGCTCGCAAACGGCCCGACGGTACCGATCACCACGATTTCCGGATGCTTCTCGCTGATCACATCGCAGATCATCCTGAAACGCTCCTTGAAGATCGGCGTAATGGCATCCTCATTCCCCACGCCCAGGTATTTCAACCCGAACGGCTCGGGGTGCCCGGCCGCGGCACGCACCGCACCCCACTCCGAGTCCGCCGGCCCGTTGGCCCATTCAATCAGGTCGAGAACATCCTGAATATAATCCTGCATTTTATCCATCGGCAGCCCTTCCTGGCCGCGATTGGGCGAGCTGCCGGCATGCTGACAGCAGACGCCGGCGGTAACCACCGGCAGCGGAATGGCTCCGATGTCTTCACAAAACCGGAAAAACTCGAAATACCCGAAGCCCTTGGTCTGGCTGTACCCCCAGGAGTTGCGCTCCGATATACGCTGCTCCACCGGTCCCACACTGTCCTTCCAGTCGTAGTATTGGTGAATGCCCCCGCCATGCACCAGACAGCCGCCCGGAAAACGCACGAACTTCGGCTGAATATCTGCGATGGCCTGCGCGAGGTCTGCCCGCAGTCCGTTCGGCCGGTTCTTGAAGGTCTTTTCCGGGAACAGAGAAATCATATCCAGACAGATTCCGCCCTGCGCATGCGCCAGCAGAACCAGCCGGGCATCGTTCACCGTTTTGTTCGGCGTCAGCTTTGCAGTATGCTGCGTCCACGCGCGCCCTTTCACCTCAAACGAGGCCTCGGCCAGCACCTCTCCTTCTTTGGTTTCAAGGCGCAGCGTTACCGGCATCGGCTTGCTGTTATCGCCTCGGCCCCACATCTGACCCATAAACGCCTGATACGCCCAGAACGACGCGTTGTAGTTTTCGCCAGCCTTAAGCATAATGCCGTCAAAGCCGCCATTGGCAATGCCCACGCCATCACCCGGCGCATTCACCGTCAGCAGTGTATAGAGCGAGTTGTTCTCATGAATAGGCCGCATGTCCGCCACGTTGATACGGCCGTCTCCATCACCGCGCTGTTCGAGATCCCAGAACTTCAGCGGATGCCAGTCGGGCTGCTCGGCCGGGCTGTATTGAAACGAGCGGTTCTGCACCAGCTCGGCATAGATCCCGCCGTCCGCGGCATAATTGAGATCTTCGAAAAAGACTCCCACCAGATCGGCGCTGATCGGCTTCCCTTCATCCACCTGCACCGTCAGCCGAACCGGTTCCGCATGCAACACCGTTGCGGTCATCAACACCAGCCCGGCACAGGTAAGCCGGAATTTCCTATACCATCGTTTCATGATTATATCCCGTTCTTCGATTACGGAGTCGATACGAGCACGGCCCCGCCGGCACCGGCCAGCGTGAGGGTGATTTTCCCGTCGCGATCCACCCGGATCTTCTTATATCCCGCGGTGCGGTCCTCTTTGTCATACAGGAGGTCCATCGATTGCCCTTTCAGGCCGGGAAGCGAAATAGTGATCTCACGTTCTTCCTGGCCCGCATGCGTTGCAGCCACGTACCACTGATTTCCGGAGCGCCGTGCCAGCACAATGAATTCACCGGGATAGCCGTCCACATAACGGGTTTCATCCCATACGGCCGGAACTTTCCTGAGAAAATCGATCACATGGTCCGGCTGCTCCTCCAGGTTGTTCGGCGTCAGTGCAAAATGCTGAAGCGGAGACTGGTACGTCACGGTCGTCGCCAGCTGGAAGGCGTCGGTCGTACGGCGGATATTTCCGCGATCCGGCCGGCGGTTAAACCGCTTGTTCAGGAACATCGGACCATAATCCATGGCCGCAACCGGGTTGCGAACAAACGGGAAAATCGTGCTGTTGCGGGCTTCGCTGTCGGCGAACCCCTGCGAGAAGACCAGATTCTCGGAAGCCGTGACCGCCTCGCTGGTCATGAAGTTGGGATACATGCGTTCCCATCCGCGCGGCAACGTGGCCCCGTGGAAGTTCAACACCAGACCATACACATTGGCAGAGGTGAGGATATCCTCGTAGAGCTTCATGGTCATCTGCTTGTCGCCGCCGAAGAAGTCAACCTTCATGCCCTTAACCCCGATGGACTGCATCCAGGCCATTTCATTATGGCGGGCCGGCGCGCTGTCCAGGCGGTTGCGCGGCGACTGCGGCGCATCGTTCCAGTAGCCGTTGGAGTTGTACCAGAGCAGCACATCCACGTTCTTCGAATTGGCATATTTCACCATTTCAGCCATCTTTTCGCGGCCGATGTTGGCATCCCAGAGTGCATCGATCAGAATATATTCATAGCCCATCTCCGCAGCCAGATCGATGTAGGCACGCTGATCCCGCTCGTTCATGCTGGCATCCTGCCAGAGGATCCAGCTCCAGGTTGAACGGCCGGGCTTATACTCCATCGACGGCTCATAGAGCGGCTCGACCACGTCGGTGGCCACCGTACTTTCGACGATCGGCGCGAGGGTTTCACCGATCGTAATGGTGCGCCACGGCGTGCTGAACGGCAGCGAACCGGAAACGGTGGCGGCCCCCAGTCCGGCGTTCTCTTCCTTCTCGGGGAAGGAGATGGAATAGAGGCCGTCTGCGGTGGGATCGCTCAGCTTGCAGCCGGCATATTTCCCGGAGGTCCCGGTTTCAGAAACGAGTACCCAGCCGTCGGCCAGCTTAAAGAGTGCTGGAAACGTGAATCCGAGCCCCGTCCAGGACTTGGTTCCAACCGGCTCATCGACGATATAGCCCTCTTCATAGCTCGGTTTCGTTTTGGCAAACCCGCCGCCCCAACGCGCCTGCGGCGTCGCAAACGTCGTGGCTGATTTCGGAAAATCAAACCCGCTCAGCGCTTTTTCGATAACGATGCGGAATTTATCGCGCGCCGAAATGCGGTACGAGAAGGCCACATCGCGGTTACTGACCCGGAAAACAGTTTCGATCGTATCGCGGTTCCCGTTGGTCAGGCGCACGACCAGTTCATTGGCTTCATAGTGCACTTCGCGCACCTTGCCGTGCGGCAGCACATAGTCCTCTTCAATCTTCCGCACCGATGTGTCTTCAAGTTTGAGCCCCTCCGCAAAACTGCCGATGCTGGTTTCCAGACCGAGTGGTGAGGGTTCAAGTACGGTTTTACCCTTCAGGAAAATTTCGTAATGCGGCTTCCCCGCCTCGAGATTGAACTCCACCTCGATCGAACCATCGGGGCTTTGAACCTTTTCCGCCCGAAGCGAAGTGTTCGCAAGCAGCAGCAATGCTGCGGTTAAGCAGACCGTCTTTTTAGAGATCACGGTTCCAGCATTGTATTTCATGTCTAATCCTTTTGATCAGCTTCAGTAAAGACCGGCAAACCCGACTTCAACCCTGATCCGGGTTTGCCTATCTAACCATTCTGTCCGTTAAGCCGCGGTTACTCGCTAGTCTCCTGCGTCAGCAAACCCAGATAGTA
>JBNLDM010000132.1:0-5438 GCA_050304335.1 Pontiella sp. | reverse complement strand
CTATGCTTCGAAGGCCAGCCATGTCTTCGTTGAGCAGCAACCGATGATGCTGATGATCCTGAAGGCCATGCGCTGCCGGCAATGGCTTAAGAACATCCTGATCTTTGCCCCCATGTTCCTCGCACACCGCTTCACGGAGAGAGCCTGCATCGCCGACGCCGTACTCGCATTCTTTGCATTCAGCTTCGCAGCCTCGTCGATCTATGTACTCAACGATCTGTTCGACCTGAGCGCCGACCAGCACCATCCGCGCAAATGCAAACGCCCCTTCGCGTCCGGCGAGCTGCCGATCGCAGTCGGATCGCTGATGATGCCGCTGCTCGTGGCTGCCAGCATCCTGTTCTGCCTGTTCCTGCCGCTGTCCTTCTTCTTCACTCTGCTCGCCTACTATGCAATCACGACCTGCTACTCATGGCGCCTGAAGCAGCTCGCGGTTGCCGATGTGCTGACGCTGGCCGTGCTTTATTCCATGCGCATCGTTGCCGGCTCCGTGGCCACCGGCACCCCCGCATCGGGGTGGTTTATCGAATTCGCCATCTTCCTGTTCCTGAGCCTGGCGCTGGTCAAACGCCTTTCGGAACTGCGGGAGATGGAGGGGGGCTCAGAACTTAAACAGAAGCAGCGCGAACGCGGATACAAGACGGGCGACCTGCCCCTCCTCCTGGCATTCGGCAGTACCAGCGGCTATCTGGCCGTGTTCGTCTTCACCATGTATCTCGGGAGCGAAAAGGTCGCTGAGCTTTACAGCCGTCCCGAGCTGCTCTGGCTTTTCTGCCCCCTGCTACTCTATTGGATTACGCGTATTTGGCATCTGGCCTGGCGCGGGAGGATGAACGATGACCCGCTGGCATTTGCCTCACGGGATTTACAGACATTTCTCGTTGGTGCCATTGGCATAGCGGTCATGCTTTTTGCCGTTTAACGAACTGGAGACCCCATGACAAAGCCTGCAGTAGACCTGACCATCGTCGGTTCCATTGGAATCGACACCATCGAAACCCCGACGGAAAAACGAGAGGAAATCCTCGGCGGCTCCGTCAGCTATGCCTGTGCCGCAGCCTCCTTCTTCACGCATACGGGCATGGTCGGCGTTGTCGGCACCGATTTCCCTCAGACATTTCGCGACACCTGGAAGGACATGGATATCGATCTTGCAGGGCTCCAGACCGTCGAAGGAAAAACATTCCGCTGGTCCGGGGTTTACGAGGATAACATGGACAACCGCCGCACCCTCTCCACCGACCTTAATGTCTTTGAAAGCTTTTCCCCGGAACTGCCTGAAAACTACCGCGAAGCACCCTACCTGTTTCTCGGCAACATTCATCCGGCCCTTCAGCTTCACGTACTCGAACAGGTCCGCAACCCGAAGTTCATCCTGATCGACACCATGGACCTGTGGATCAACATTGATCGCCCCGATCTTGAAAAAGTGATCGGCAAGTGCCACATGCTCACACTCAACGAATCCGAAGCGGAGCTGTTCACGGGGGAGCGCATACTCGGCAAGGCAGCCCGAAAGCTCCTCGAACTGGGGCCGGAATACGTACTGATCAAGAAAGGTGGAAACGGCTCCATGCTGTTCTCCCGGCATAACATTTTCCTGCTCCATGCCTATCCGCTTGACCACTTCAAGGATCCCACCGGAGCCGGCGACACCTTCGCCGGCGGTCTGATGGGGGCACTGTCCGCCACCGGAAAAACCGACGAGGAATCCATCCGGCAGGCCATGGTCTACGGCAGTATCGTTGCCTCTTTCGGCGTCGAGGAATTCAGTCTTGAGCGTCTCAGCCGCCTCGACCGGGAGCAGATTGAAGCACGTCTTGAAGTCTTCAGGGAAATGTGTAGAATATAGTTCATGATCGAAAGCGGGCAGTACCAACTTCAGTTCGAAGATCGCGGCGATTACCTGTACGCGCATTTATCGGGTGCGGACAGCTTCGCAGCCAGTCTCCTTTACTGGAACGATATTGCGGATGAAATCGGCCGGCTTGGCTATCATAAACTGTTGGTGCATGAAAGCATGGCCGGTCATATCAGCGGACGCGAGATGTACGACCTGATCATGGATCTGAAGGATTCCTCGCTCAAGGATGTACAGATTGCCTTCTATGATGAAATGTCCTCCGACACATTCCTGAACAATCTGGGAAAGCTGATTGCCAACCACCGCGGAGGCAGCGTCCGTCTGTTCAGCAGGCTCGATGAGGCCCAGCGGTGGATAGAACGCACGCCGTGAGTCCCGCTGTCCCTGCTACAGCAGCGACAAAGCGTCCACATCCACGGTGCAGGTGACACTCCGGGGCATTTTGAACGATGCGAGGACGTGGCGGACGGGTTTGGTCATCTTCACTGCATGTTCGCACCGCAGCAATATCTGGTAACGGTAATGCCCCTTGGCCCGGGCCAGCGGTGCCGGCACCGGCGGCGAGTGGATGACGGAATCGGGCAGAATCGCTTCCAGGCGTTCTGAAAAGCCATCGGAAGCTGCCATCACATCGGCCTCGCTTTCGCCCCTGAAGGTCATCAGGACCAGATGCGAAAACGGCGGATAGGATAGCTCCCGGCGGAACTCCAGGTCCTGTGAACAAAAGCCGTCGTAATCGAGACTGCGCGCCGCCTGAATGGCCGGATGGTGCGGCGTATAGGCCTGTACTATGACCTCGCCCGCCTTTTCACCGCGACCCGCGCGGCCCGCGACCTGCGTCAACAACTGAAAAGTTCGCTCACCCGCCCTGAAGTCCGGCACGTGCAGCGACATGTCGGCATACAGCACGCCAACCAACGTAACATTGGGAAAATCAAGCCCCTTGGCGATCATCTGCGTGCCCAGCAGGATGTCGATTCTGCCGAGGCGGAACTGCTCAAGCACAGTGCGGTAGGAGTCCTTCCTGCGCATGGTGTCCGAATCCATCCGCGCCACCCGGGCGTTCGGACACAGCTTTTCGAGCACCTCCTCGATCTTTTCCGTTCCCATGCCGGCATACTTGAAATCCGGGTCTGAGCAATCGGGACAGCAATTCGGCACGGCTGCCTCCGCCCCGCAGATATGGCAGAGCAACTTGTGCGCGCGCTTATGATACGTCATCGAAATGCTGCACGACTTGCACTCGGCCACATAGCCGCATTTTTCGCACTGCAGCGAAGAGGAGAAACCGCGACGATTGAGAAACAGAATCACCTGCTCCCGATGGTCGAGCCGATCATAGATACCCTGCACCAGCTCTCGTGAAAATATGTGCGGACGTCCTTCCTTTTCCGCCTCGATCCGCATGTCGACAATCCGCATCAGCGGCATTGACCGGTCATCCACGCGCTGGAGCATTTCCGCCAGTTCGTAGCGGCCTTCCTTTACATTGTTGAATGATTCCAGCGACGGTGTTGCCGATCCAAGCACAACACAGCAGTTTTCCAGATGACCGCGCATGACGGCTACGTCACGCGCATTGTAGCGCGGCGACTCGTCCTGCTTGTAAGTCGGCTCGTGCTCCTCGTCGATCACGATGAGCCCCGGCTTTTCAACCGGAGCAAACAATGCAGAACGCGCACCGATGGCGATCCGTGCCTCACCGTTGCGGATGCGGTGCCATTCGTCGTGCCGTTCCCCTTCCGAAAGGCATGAATGCAGTACAGCCACGCAATCGCCGAAGCGGGAACGGAACCGGTCGACCGTTTGCGGTGTCAGCGATATTTCAGGAACCAGAACGATCGCGCCTTTGTCCTGATTAAGCGCATGCTGGATGGCCTGCAAATAGACCTCCGTCTTGCCGCTTCCTGTAACGCCATGCAGCAGCACCGTACCCGGATTTTTTCGGTCCATCTGGGCTTTTATTCGATTGAGGGCTTCCCGTTGTTCAACCATCAACCCGAAAGGTTTCGTCCTCAGCAGTTCAAGCCCGGCATGCGGGTCACGCAGGATCGTCGACTCCTCGATCGTCACCAGCCCGTGCTTTTCCAGCGTCCGTACCGGTGAATCCGTGCATCCGCAACGTTCCTTCAGCTCGGATAAGGTCATCGCCCCGTGGGCCTGCAACGTCTGGAAAATCTCATCCTGTCTGGCGGTAATGGTTTCCGGCACCCTGCCGGTCAGTGAAACGACCAGCTGTTTCTTGTGCTGTGCTCCTCGTTTGCGGACAGCACTTGGCAGAACGGTGCGCACGGCGTGCTCGATCGGTGCGCAGTAATAGTCGGCAATCCAGTAGGCCAGCTTCATGATCGAATCGGGAATCAGCGGCTTTTCGCCGACCATACCGGTGATTTCCTTCAGCTTGCCGTCAAAAGCCGACTTACCGGCAAGCCCCACCACAAAGCCGCGCAGTTCGCGCGACTTGAACGGTACCACGACCTGCGTCCCGACCCTGATGACCGACCGCAAATGGGCTGGAATCCGGTAGTCAAACTCCCGGTCCAGCGAAATCTCCACCACTACTTTTGCAATCGACGCCATAGCCGGAGAGAGTAGTTCGCCCCGTCTTCAAACTCACGAAAAAACATTCCGCCTCTTGATTTGCGGCCTTTCACCGCTAGTATCCCCCGAATGGTGCGCATATTGAAAGTAAACCGTCTGCAACCGGAAACGGAGCTACTCGATGAGGCCAGGACCGTTCTGGAATCGGGCGGATTGGTGATTGTCCCGACGGAAACGGTGTACGGCATTGCGTGCAACCCGGCGGTGCCCGGCGCCATGGAGCGCCTTATTGCCGCCAAGGGACGCGACGGGAATAAGCCGATCGCCCGGCTCGCGGCCGGGCCGGAACAGGTAGCGCGGACCGCCCGAAACTGGAACGACGGCCTGCAGGCGCTGTCCAATCGCTACTGGCCGGGACCGTTGACCATCGTACTCGAAACCGGGGAAGGATGGGTGGGCTACCGCATTCCCGACCACCCTGTTGCGCAGCAGCTGGCCAGGGCCTGCGGATGCACGCTGGCGCTGACCAGCGCCAACCTGAGCGGCGAGCCGGATACGAAAACAGCACAGGAGGCGATGGAATCCGTCGACGCCGACCTGGTGCTGGACAGCGGCCCCTCCGCGCAGCAGGCGATCCCCAGTACGGTGGTGAAGGTAGACGGTGAACGGATTGAGTGCCTGCGGGAAGGGTGCCTTCCGTTCCGGGAGGTTGAATCGATTTTCAAACACCAAGACACCCGGGACGCAAAGGAGGCGCCATTGTGATCTTAGTGCCTTTGTGTTTCATCATTCCGGAGATCGGACCATGAAAAAAGTTTTGTTTGTCTGCACGGGAAACCTCTGCCGCAGCCCGATGGCGGAAGCGCTTTTCCGGCATCGGAGCGGCGATGGGTCCGGCTGGGAGGCCGCCTCGGCAGGCATCTATGCCGCAGAAGGGTGGCCTGCCAGCGAAAACGCGATTCTGGCCCTGCAGGAGCTGGGTGTCGACCTGTCTCATCACCAGAGCCAACCCCTTACTGCCGAACTGGTTGAG
>JBNLDM010000131.1:0-5122 GCA_050304335.1 Pontiella sp. | reverse complement strand
ATCTACATGCGCCCGATCAATATTGCACCACAATCGGAAAGAGTGGTTTATGCCGTTATTTTTGTCGGTTCAAAGGCTGACGTGGAGCAGCGGATCAAGACGCAGAGCCTGTCTGCCGAGACCTGCGAAAAAATTTATCGGGCGGCGCGAGGGTATCTGCCGGATTCAAGATCGATTCCGGCGGGAGACAAGTATCGCTTCGGTCGGCAGCGCATGGCGGCCACGCTGCTGACCAATGTGGTTTATCCGGTTTATACGCAGCGCAGCTATATTCGGCATTATGCACCGGGGCGCTGGTGGGACTGCCTGTATACGTGGGATTCCGGATTTATCGGATTGGGATTGGCTGAATTGGATCTTAAACGGGCACTGGAATGTCTTAATGCGTATGTCACCCCTCCCGGAGCGCAGTCGGCCTTTATTCATCACGGCAGCATGGTTCCAGTACAGCATTATCTGTTTCTGGAAATCTGGAACCGTACGCAGTCGCGGGCGTTTCTGGAATTCTACTATCCCCGGCTGAAGCAGTATTACGACTTCTTCGTGGGGCGGTTGGGCAGCTCAACCATGAATAAATTTCATTCCGGGCTGTTGAGCAGTTTTGACTATTTCTATAACTCCGGCGGCTGGGATGATTATCCTGCGCAAAAGTACACGCATGATAAAAGACTGGCCGGTCGAATGGCTCCTGTTGTGAACTCCGCACAGGCGATCCGGATCGCAAAAATCATGCTCATGGCAGCCGATGCGCTGGGCAAGGCCGAGGATGTGAAGACATATCAAAAGGATATTGCCGCCCTCACGGATTCTCTTGAGAAGTATGCCTGGGACGAGGCTTCCGGCTATTTCGGCTATGTGCAGCACGATTCAGAAGGAGAGCCCATCGGTATCCTGCGAGATGGCAACGGGGTGAATCTGAATATGGGGATGGGCGGAATCTATCCGTTGGTTGCGGGAATCGGAACCCCCGGACAGACCGAACGGATGCTGGAACACCTGAAATCTCCGGAACAGCTATGGAGTCGAGTCGGTTTGAGTGCCGTCGATCAATCGGCACCTTATTATCGAAATGACGGCTATTGGAACGGAACCGTTTGGATGCCGCATCAATGGTTTTTCTGGAAAACACTGCTCGATCTGGGCGAAGGCGATTTTGCATGGCAGGTGGCTGAGCGCGCGTTGGATCTTTGGGAAACCGAAGTGGATGCCACCTACAACTGCAAAGAGCATTTTGTGATTGAAACCGGACGCGGTGCCGGTTGGCACCAGTTTGGTGCGCTTTCTTCGCCGGTACTCAAGTGGTATCGCGCCTATTGTCAGCCTGGCTCGCTGACTACGGGTTTCAATGTATGGATTATCCGGCAGGCGGTTTCGGACGACAAGACACAACTTGAAGCAGAGATGAAGCTTTATCCCTCGGAAAATGGTGCGAAATCATACGCGATGGTCGTATGTATGAATCCAGATTTCTCTTATGTGGCAACCTGGAACGGGGAAGCGGTTTCTTTCAAGCAAATCACTAACGGTGTCTATAATATGTTCATCCCGGTAGAGCGTACTTATGGAACGTTGGTGGTCTCGCGAACAAGCTCGGGGAAGTGACATTTCGCGGACAGTACATAAACTTTAGCGCTACAATTTTTATAACGAATGAGAGAATGACGGCATAGCCTGGACTTCCGGAAGCCAGGTTACGGCCGTCTCCGCCTGGATTGACAGCAATCCGGAAGAGGTTGGATTTGTCATTCATGAGTGGGTACAGCATGATCCAGATGGAAATCCCGGTTGGGCAGTTGAAGGCATTGCCTATTATATACCGTAGGGAATCGTTAAGCGCCTGGACCGGGCGAAGCGTAAAAATAATTACAACGACCAGATATTCAGGGACTGCTCGGGCAAATCACTCTCAACGCTATGGAAACAGTATGTAAAGGCTTGGCAACAGCAGTCATGGGATTCTATCCACATTGCCTGTAAGGAGCAGGACAAATCACCATGACTTAAGAAGTAGGCGGGAAACCTCTTATACAATCCGCAATGAACCGATGCGTCGACTGTTTGAGTGGATCCGTACCGCAGATCGGATGAGATGGTAGTTAACATAGGTATCCGGCCACCATGCGAGCTGTGATAAGATCACGCTCAATAAATAACGCATCGTATGGTGCAAAAGGAGATCGGACATAGGGAAAAGTAGTACAATCGGGATGGACATGGGCGAACGGAACCACACTTTTTATATGCTTGATCAGGGCGTAAATGTGAACTTGCGGAATATGGCACCGAATATGGCGGCTGCACTCTGCAACTTTTTTCAGACACTCGATCCGGTACTATTCGCTATCAGATGTTGGATCCCGGTATTGGTTTTGACGGTATGCGCGCAGATTGTTTCTGCCGATAATCCGGTACTCAATAATTCCGCAGATCCCCATGTAATGATTGAGCGGGGGACGGTGTACGTCTATCCGACAGGGGGACGGAGGCTTTATGTGTACACATCGGGCGATTTTTTGAATTGGCAACGCCATGGTCCGATTATTGATTATAACACGATAGACTGGATTCCCCAGGGAAAGGGGGCCTGGGCGCCATGCATTGCGGAGAAAGACGGAAAGTATTATCTCTATTATTCAGCCGGACCGGCCCCTTCATCCATCGGTGTTGCGGAAGGGGATAGCCCGCTCGGGCCATTCAAGGATCGGGGAAGTGCCTTGCTTGAAGATGCTCCGGGGTTCGAGGCAATTGATCCCATGGTTTTCCGGGATCCTCAATCGGGGATCTATTATTTTTATGCTGGCGGAAGTGCTGGTTCCACACTTCGGGTTTTCGAGCTTGAAGATGACATGATGCACTTCAAACGGGAGATCAATGTGGATACCCCCCCTCAATTTACCGAAGGGGTGTTTATGCACTATTACAATGGTACTTACTATCTCTCATATAGTCACGGGCGGTACAATCGAGACAACTATTCTGTTCATTATGCCACCTCGACCTCTCCGACCGGCCCATGGAGCTACAAGGGCGAGATCTTAAAGAGCGACAACGAGTATAAGGGCCCGGGGCATCATTCGTTTGTCGAAATTCCGGCGGATGGAAAATGGTATATCTTTTATCATCGATGGGAAAGACGGCAGGGGGACTCCGGTCCTTATTCGTCCGCAGATGCGGGTGGAAGCAGAAAGACGGCCATTGAGCAGATTGAATATGATTCCAGAGGTCTGATCAAGGTTATCGAGATGACGAGCGAGGGAGTCGGGGCAGTAAATCTTCTTCCGGGTTCAGTTTCAATTGACAATCTGCTGGTGCATGCCGGTTCGGACAAACGGCTTCGCTATGATGCGGACGATCAGGTCTTTGTGCTGGAAGACGGGGGGGAAACCGTTTGTCGCTGGAAGCGCGTCCCCGTGGATGATATCTGGTTTTATCTGCAAAACGATAAAACCGGAAAACGTCTCGGGGCTTCCGGTACGCATCAGCTTCGCAACATGAGCAGAATTGAGAATCGCCAGGATGTACAATGGAAACTGCAGTCGGATGCCACCGGAATCTACATCATTCACCGCGAAAGCGGAAAGAAGCTTGAGTTCAATGACGAGGGAACCTCCTTCCAGCTGGCTTCCGGGGTACCGACTAAGCAGTGATGCAGGGTGATCTGAAAAAATCGTGCTGCTTTTTACCATGCCGCGGGCGGATCTCATCGTGTCTAATACACATGATGGCCGGGATATGGCGCTCATGCCGGAACTGAACAGTTAGGTGCGCTCCTCTCAGGTTTGAATTACCGCCCTTCGGCCAAACCGATTGTATCCGTAAACACCCGGGCCGGACGCGCATCGTTCGGTGTGACGGTTTCGCTGCAGTCGATGAAAGTAATGTTTTCAGCATGCCGGACATAGTAGGCCCAGGCCGGGTGGTCGCCCCACTTGCCGACCTCGGGGTAGGTGCCGTCATATTCCGGCGGTTCGCCGGGTTGCGCGGTCCGGCCGCCGAGGAAGCTGTTAACGACCACATTGTTCAGCGTAATGTCCTTGACGCGATAGGTGGTGCCATCGAGGATGATTCCGCTGATCAGAGCCCCGGTCTTGTAACGTATATTCCTGGCATCGACGTTGCTGATCGTTACGTTCTGCAGGCTGCCCGGCTTCGCGGGCGCCCCTTCCGGACGATGCGCGCGGATCCCGCCGCCGTAGATGAGGTAGATCGGGCTGGCCAGGTTGGTCATGTTGATCCGATTGTAGGTAATGTTGCGGACGTCGGCGCCGTCAATCGCCTGAATGCAGATCCCGACCAGTCCATTCTGCATGGAGATATCCTCGAACACCGCATCGGTAAAGGAACCGTAGGAGAGCGTACCGAATTTGATGATGTTCCCGGTCGTCACCAGGGAGACATTCCTGACCGCCAGGTTCTTGATTCCGATGGCTGAACCGCTCTTGGGACAGATGGCGTCGTCCTCGCACCAGATCGCGCTGTTGGCGATGGTTACGTCGTGACTGTCGCAGATATCGATGCCGTCCTTGTTCACGCCGAAGATGGAATGAATGATGATCCCGTCAACATCGACGCCTTTGCATTCCAGGAAAACCAGGTCCCACATGGCCGCGTCCTGAATCTGGATGTCTCGAACGAGAACATTCCGCGAACGGGTGATATATAGCGGCATCGGACGCACGATTTCGTCTTTTCTATGATTCCAGATTTCGCAGGCACCGTTGCCGTCGATGGTCCCGCCACCGCGAATCGTCAGGTTTTCTGTGTCATCCGCCCAGATGAATGCCAGTCGCAGTTCCCAGCCGCCGCCGCCAAGCCTGTTGGGGATGGACACATTGGCGTTGCCGGTCTTCGGCAGAGCCGGGGGATATATATCCTTATCCTGAATCGCCTTCAGCACGGCCCCTTCGGAGAGCCAGAGCGTCATGTCGGACTTCAGCTTAATATGACCGCTCATGAAAATGCCGGGCGGGACAACCACGGTGCCGCCAGCCGTACAGGCATCAATCGCTTTCTGGATGGCGAGGGTATTATCGTCAACACCGTTCCCGATGGCGCCGTAATCGCTAATCAGATAAGTCTGTCCTTCCGGCCTATCCAATCCGCCCGCGGAAACTGCAATATT
>JBNLDM010000130.1:0-4635 GCA_050304335.1 Pontiella sp. | reverse complement strand
AGGCGGCCGACATGGTGCTGCTCGATGACCGCTTCGCCACTATCATCGAGGCGGTTCGCCAGGCCTGGACGCTGGATGCGCTTTGGCTCACGCTGGGGAAGGACGGAGCCCTCTTCTGTGCAGACGGGAGCGACGTCATTCGGGTAACGCCGGATAATGATGAAGCGCCGGTGGTCGATACGGTCGGTGCCGGCGATTCGTTCAGCGCCGCACTGATCGGGGGATACTTCAAAGGATCACCGCCTGAAGCAACGGCAGCATGTGCAACGAAGTTGGCTACGCGCATCTGCGGCCGGCAGGGCGCCACGGTGGCAGACATGGATGTGTACAGCGGACTGGAGGCGGTAACCAATGAGTAAGCAGGGGGAGAAGGGACTGTATATTGCACTGCTGAGCGTGCATGGATTGATTCGCGGCGAAAACATGGAATTGGGGAAGGATCCCGATACGGGCGGGCAGATCCTGTACGTCGTCGAATTGGCCCGGGCGCTGGCCCGGCACCCGGCGGTGGATCGGGTTGATCTCTTTACCCGCCAGGTGATCGACAAGAAGGTGGACGAAAGCTATGCGCAGCCGCAGGAAAAACTGTCGGACAATGCCTTCATCATTCGCATTCCCTTTGGCCCGCGCCGCTATCTGCGCAAGGAAAAGCTGTGGCCGCATCTGCCAAGCTTTGTCGACAACGCACTGCCGCATTTCCGCAAACTGCGCCGCATTCCCGATATCGTACACGGGCACTATGCCGACGCCGGCATGGTCGGCGCCACCATGGCGCATCTGCTGGGTGTGCCGTTTATGTTTACCGGGCATTCGCTCGGTCGGGTCAAGATGGAGCGGATGCTCGAGAGTGGAGCCCAGCGCGATCAGATCAACAAACGCTATAACATGGATCTGCGCATCGAAGCCGAAGAGCTGGCGCTGGATTCCGCCCCGCTGGTGATAACCAGTACACACCAGGAGATTGAACAGCAGTACGAGATGTACGAGCACTATGCACCCGAGTGCATGCATGTGAATCCGCCGGGCGTCAATCTGGACCGCTTTTCACCGCCGGTCCGCAAGAATTTCCAATGCGCCATGCGGTTGGAAATCGATCGTTTCCTGCACGATCCCTCCAAGCCGATCGTGCTGGCGATGGCGCGGCCCGACGAGCGCAAGAATTTCAGCACGCTGATTCATGCCTATGCCGGAAACGAGCGTTTGCAGAAACAGGCCAACCTGGTGCTGATCATGGGCAATCGCGATGATATCCGGGCGATGGATCGCGGATCGCGCAAGGTGATGATCGAGGTGCTCTACCTGATCGATAAATACGATCTTTACGGCTCGGTTGCGCTGCCGAAACACCATGCTGCACCGGACGTACCCGACATCTACCGATTGGCGGCGGCTTCGCGCGGGATATTTGTCAATCCGGCCTGGACGGAACCGTTCGGACTGACCCTGATCGAAGCCGCGGCCAGCGGCCTGCCGATCGCCGCCACCAACGACGGCGGCCCGCGCGATATTATCGGCGCGTGTCAAAACGGCATCCTGATCGATCCGTTCGATGCCGAAAAGATGGGCGAGACGCTGCTGGAGATGCTTCAAAGCAGGGAATGGGATGGATGGGCGGAACGCGGCGTGAAGGGCGCGATCGAAACCTTCTCGTGGAGCAGCCACGTGAAGCGGTATCTCAAAGAGGTGAAAAACGTGCTGGCCGACAGTTCCGGTTCGCCTAAGCTGCCAACCCGACGCAGCCGTATTCCGGAAGTGGACCGCATCCTGATCACCGATGTCGACAATACCCTGACCGGCGATGATGAAGCCGTTGCCAAGCTGCTTGGCGCGTTGGAGAACGCCGGCTCATTTACGGGATTCGGCATTGCAACCGGCCGGTCCAAGGAAAGCGCGCTGGAAAAACTTGAGGAACTAGGCGCACCGCCGCCGGATATTCTCATTACCTCTAACGGGGCCTCGATTCGCTATGGAAGCAATCTGACCGAGGACAAGGCGTGGAAGCGGCATATCGACTATCGCTGGGAACCGGATGCTGTTCGGGAGGCAATGGCTGATATTCCGGGTGTGTACCTGCAGGACGAAGAGGAGCAGCACCGGTTTAAGATCAGCTATACCATTGACCCCAAGATAGCGCCGTCTGTACCGCGCATCCGCCGCATACTCCGTGAAGCCGGCCTGCGGGTGGATTTGACCTGCTCCCTGAAGATGTATCTGGACCTGATGCCGATCCGGGCGTCGTGCGGACTGGCGATCCGCTACCTGGCATTCAAGTGGGGAATTTCGTTCGATCATCTTCTCGTCGCTGGGGATTCAGGGAACGATGAAGATATGCTTCGTGGAGAAACACTGGGTGTGGTGGTCGGCAATCACAGTCCTGAGCTGAAAAAACTTAAAGGCCGTCCCCGAATCTATTTTGCGGAAGCATGCCATGCGAACGGCATTCTTGAAGGCATTGCCCACTATGACTTTTTCGGTGAGATCAATACCCATGAGGAGGAGCTGAATGATTCTTAAACTGCAGTCGGATTTCGAAACCCACCGTCCGGCCCTGTTTGCCCTGCTACACTGCCTGAATGAATCGGAACGGCCGATGTTGCTGCGCACCGATGTCGCTGACCGGCTTGATACCTTCATCGCTTCCCCGGAAGGCATGGCTTTGAAAGGATCATACGCCGAGAACCTCTTTCGCAAGACCGAAGAGATGATCGTTCAAGACGGCTGCCTGCATATGGCGGTGCGCGACAAGGTGGCCGACTGGCACTATTTCTGTGTTGATACCGGCAACGTCTGCATCAGCCGGCAGAGCCGTTCCGGCTTTCTGGAGGCCAAGGAGCGGATGGCCAACGGGTTCAATCCGGACGAAGACTGGACGCTGGAACTCGACCTTAAGCCGTTTGAGCGCGGGTTCCCGTTGATGAAGGAGACCAGTTCCATCGGGCAGGGTGTTGCGTTCCTCAACCGTCATCTCGCCCACTCCGTGTCTAAACGCCAGGGGACGGCCCTGCTTGATTTCTTGAAGCTCCACAAGTACGGCGACACACAGCTGTTGCTGAATCAGCAGGTGGAGAGTATCGAAGCGCTTCAGCAGGCCCTGCGCGACGCACGGCACTATCTCAAAGAGCAGGATCCCGACCTGGAATGGGAGGAGCTTAAGCATCGGCTGCCGGGAACCTGCTTTGAACCGGGATGGGGACGGCGCGCTGAACGAATCCATGAAACCATGGGGCTGCTTCTCGATGTGCTCGAATCACCCGACGCCGCCCACCTTGCGGAATTTCTGAGCCGGATCCCGATGGTTTCGCGTCTTGCCATCCTGTCGCCCCACGGCTATTTCGGGCAGTCCAATGTTCTGGGCCTGCCGGATACCGGCGGACAGGTGGTCTACATTCTTGATCAGGTGCGTGCCCTTGAAAAGCAGATGCGGCACGACCTGCATGAGCAGGGGCTCAAAATCGAACCGCGGATTGTCGTGCTGACCCGCCTGATCCCCGATGCGGGCGAAACCTCCTGCAACCAGCACATTGAGCCCATTCAGGGAACTCAGAATGCCGTGATTCTGCGCGTGCCCTTCCGCTCCGAGAGCGGAGAGGTTGTTCCGCACTGGATTTCGCGGTTCGAAATATGGCCCTACCTGGAGCGGTATGCCCGCGAGGCGCAGCATGAACTGGTTGCTCACCTGGAAGGCAAGCCTGACCTGGTGATCGGAAACTATTCGGATGGAAACCTGGTGGCGTCGCTGATGACGCAGCGTCTTGGCGTTACCCAGTGCAACATTGCCCATGCCCTGGAAAAAACCAAGTATCTGTTTTCCGCCCTGCATTGGCAGCAGCACGATGCGGAATACCACTTTTCCTGTCAGTTTACCGCCGACCTGATCGCGATGAATACCGCCGACTTTATCATCACCAGCACCTATCAGGAGATCGCCGGCACCGACGACGGAGTAGGGCAGTATGAAAGCTATCAGACCTTCACCATGCCTGGTCTCTACCGGGTACTGCAGGGGATCAACGTGTTCGATCCCAAGTTTAACATCATTTCGCCCGGAGCCGATTCCGAGGTCTACTTTCCGCACACGGATACACAGCGGCGACTGCACACCCTGCACGAGGACATCGATGCCATGATCTACGGTTCGTCCAGCGAGGATGCCCGTGGTGAGCTGGCCGATCGGGAAAAGCCGCTGCTCTTTGCCATGTCGCGACTGGATCACATCAAGAATATTACCGGATTTGTCCGGTGGTATGCCGACTGCCCCGAGCTGCAGGAAAAGGCCAATCTGTTTCTGGTCGCCGGTGTCGTCGATCCGGAAAAATCGTCGGACTCCGAAGAGCAGCAGCAGTGCCGGATGATGCATGAGCTGATGGATGAATACGATCTGGATCATTGCGTCCGCTGGGTCAAGGCCAGCTCGGACCGCAACTTTAACGGCGAGTTGTATCGCTGCATTGCGGATAAGCGCGGGGCCTTTATTCAGCCCGCCTTGTTCGAAGCTTTCGGCCTTACTGTTATCGAAGCCATGAGCACCGGTCTCCCGGTGTTTGCCACCTGCTTCGGCGGTCCCTTCGAAATCATTGAAGACGGGAGAAGCGGGTTCCATATCGATCCCAACCGGGGCGCACTGGCGGCCCGAAG
>JBNLDM010000129.1:0-25223 GCA_050304335.1 Pontiella sp. | reverse complement strand
CTGCATCCGGCATGGCTGTTTTCCGTCTGCTGCATCCTGCTCCTGTCGACCGCGTGCCGCACCGCGAGCGTCACGGCAGGCTACCCGACTTCCGATGCCGATGGCTGGCGGATGATCGATACCGTCCTGGAACGGATCCAGCCGCCAACATTTCCGGATCGGGATTTTGTCATAACCGACTATGGTGCAAAGCAAGACAATGACGCTACCCAGGCCATCCGTACGGCCATCGATGCCTGCCACGCCGCCGCCGGCGGGCGCGTTGTCATCCCCGCGGGCAAATGGCTTACCGGAGCGCTTTTCCTGCGCAGCAACGTCAACCTTCATCTCGAGGAGGGCGCAAGGCTCGAATGGAGCTTCAACCTCGACGACTATCCCTTGGTCTTCACCCGCTGGGAAGGAGTCGAGTGCATGAACTTTTCGCCGCTTATATATGCCTACGAACAGGAAAACATTGCCATCACCGGCAAGGGCACCCTCGACGGAGGAGGAAGCAACGAGACCTGGTGGCTGTGGAATCCAAAAGACAAGAGTCTTATCACAGAAAAACATTCAATGCAGCACGAGGACCGCCTGGCCCTGATTGAAATGGGTAATCAGGGCGTACCGGTCGAGGAACGCGTCTTCGGCAAGGGACATTACCTGCGGCCCAATTTCATTCAGCCCTACAAGTGCAGAAACATCCTTATCGAAGGCATAACAATCCTGCGCTCCCCCATGTGGGAGATACATCCGGTGCTGTCGACCAACATAACGGTGCGCGGCGTGACGATTACAACCCACGGCCCCAACAATGACGGATGCGACCCCGAGTCCAGCCGGGATGTGCTCATCGAGGACTGCCTGTTCGATACCGGCGACGACTGCATCGCCATCAAGTCAGGCCGCAACAATGACGGTCGGCGCGTCAATGTGCCGTCGGAAAACATCATCGTCCGCAATTGCGTCATGAAGGACGGCCACGGAGGCGTCGTGCTGGGATCGGAATGCTCCGGGCACATCCGCAACGTATGGGTCGAGAACTGCAGGATGGACAGCCCCAACCTCGACCGTGCGCTCCGTTTTAAGGACAATGCCGTCCGCGGCGGCATCCTTGAGAATGTATTCATGCGGGACATCGAGGTCGGCCAGGTGGCGGAGGCTGTTCTCACCATCGATCTGCTGTATGAGGAAGGTTCGAAGGGTGATCACCAGCCGATTGTCCGGAATGTGCAGATGGAACGCATCACCAGTTCCGCCAGCCCGCGGGTCATGTTCATCCGCGGATTTGAGGGCGCGGTCATCGATGACATCCGCATCAGCGATTCCACGTTCAAGGGCGTGACGCATACGGAGGTGGTGGAACATGCCGGGTCGATCCGGCTGGAAAACGTCAACATAATCCCCACGGCCAAGGAAAAGGCGCGGAACACCATTCCTGACAGAACGGTGACGGCATCCCCCCTGTTCCCGGCCGGCATACTCAAACAGATCCAGCCGCCTACCTTCGCGGATCGCGACTTCCCGGTTACTGATATTGGAGCGAATGACGAAGGCAAAACGGACTGTACCAAAGCCTTTGCCAAGGCCATCGCCGCCTGCAGCGAAGCCGGCGGCGACTGGGCCGGGCAGATGGCCCATACCGTCATGGAAAGGAATGCCGACCTTATGAGCATGGATTTCGCATCTCGGCTGAAATGGAGCTATACCTATGGGCTGATGCTGAAGGCCATGTGGGCGGTATGGGAAAAGACCGAAGATCCCGACATCCTCGCCTATATCGAAAGCTACTACGATACGCTGATCGAGAAAGACGGCACGATCCAGACCTACGATATCAGCAAATACAATATCGACATGATCAATCCGGGCAAGGCGCTGATCAACCTGTACGACCAGACCGGCAAGGAAAAATACAAAAAGGCGATCATGACCCTGCGCGCGCAGATGAAGGACCATCCCCGCACCAAGGAAGGCGGCTTCTGGCACAAGCAGCGGTACACGCACCAGATGTGGCTGGACGGGCTCTACATGGGTTCGCCGTTCCTCGCCCAGTACGCCCAGCGATTCGACGAGCCGGCGCTGCTCGATGACGTGGCCAATCAGATCATCCTGATGGAAAAACATGCGCGTGATCCCGAGACCGGCCTGCTCTATCACGGCTGGGATGAAAGCCGCGAACAAAAATGGGCCGATCCCGAAACCGGATGCTCGCCGAACTTCTGGGGCCGGGCTATGGGCTGGTATGCCATGGCAGTCGTTGATGTACTCGATTACCTGCCCGCCGATCATCCTGCACGCACAAAGATCATTGCGATCCTCGACCGGATGTTTACCGCTCTGGCCAAGGTGCAGGATCCGGACACGGGCCTGTGGTATCAAGTACTGGACCAGGGCCATCGCAAGGACAACTATCTGGAAGCCTCGGCGTCGACCATGTTTGCCTATTCCATGGCCAAAGCCGTCCGGAAGGGATACGTCGACGACAAATACCTGGCCGTCGCCCGCAAGGGATACAAAGGGCTGCTCAGCAAGCTTGTCACGGTGGATGAAAAGGGCTGGGTCGATATTCACCAGTGCTGTGCCGTAGCCGGTCTCGGCGGCAACCCTTACCGGGATGGGTCCTACGAATACTATGTCGGCGAGGAGATCCGGGACAACGATCCCAAAGCCGTGGGTCCGTTTATTCTGGCGGCGCTGGAGATGGAGCGAGCGGCGAAGTAATCTACTTCAGCACTTTGTCCAGAAACTGAACAATGAACGCCCCGGTCGGTTCGAGCCATGGATCGAACAGCCAGAATGAATGCGGTGCGTCATCGAAGGCATGGACTTCGCTGTAGATGCAATATCCGTCCAGTTTTTTGAACACCTCGTCGCGACCCGCATGAAAACGCGGTTGCGAGCTGTTGATGAAGAGCATGGTCGGTGACTGCCTGTTTACATAATAGAGAGGCGATGCTTCTTTCCATCGTTCCGGGATCTCGGCATATCAACCGGCCAGCCATCGGCTGGCCGGCGTAGATTCCCGGGATGGATCGTCCTCGTGCTTTAGTGCTGCCTAGCAGGTAAAGTCCATTACACCATCAATGTTGATAATCGCGCCGATCGGCTCCGCAGTCAGCCCTACGGGACCGGTCCGTTCCCCGTCATGATGATGGCGGAAGGCGAGTTTCGTCGTCGCCGTAAATTCTTCGGCGGGCATTTTCTGCAGCAGCAGGCCGGATGCATCCCATAGATTCCTCATGTTCTGAGGATGAATCACCGGATTCATACGCAGATAGCCCATTGCAGTCGGCAAGCACCAGATCGCGCCGGGGTTGGCCTGCCACTGCCTTTGCCGTGCTGCGGCTTGTCGAACACATCAAGCGGCGGCATACGGACGACCGCATGGCTGATCAGCGTCCAGTTGACCAGATCCTTCGAGTGCAGCACCGGCAGGGCCGGCACACAGTTAAAGCTGGAAACCGTCATATAGAAATTATCGCCGCCACGGATCACATCCGGATCGGTATAATAGGCATAGATGATCGGATTCCTGTGTGCTGCCCGTTGCCCAAATCGGGACTCCTGGTTTCCGCCCCGGCCGATAGAGCCATCTGAAACAACACGAGGAGAAGATCGCTTATATTTCGAACCATGATAGCGAAAACCTACAGGTCGGTTTTTTTCACATAGGCTTCGAAGTCGTCTGCAGTCTTAAACCCTTCCTCCTTCTCGCAGGCGCTGGTGATCCAGGTGGAGATATACCGGGCAGGCTTGGAAACCAGCAGGATCTCGCTGTCGGTTTTTTTCTTCTGGGCGAAGTCGGCGGGATCGTAGATGAGACTGCCACCGATATTGAATTGAAACGCCGCCACATCCTCGGGATGGTAGCCCCAGCTACCCATGAAGTTTTCGCCTTCGAACGTCTTCGTGGTTTTCCAGTAGTTGATGCCGGTGACGAATTCAACCGGCTTGTCGCTCAAGGCAAAGGCCTCCACCTTCATTTCCCTGAAACCGGAGAACGCGGTCACGCGAATCAGGATATCCACGGTCCGGTCCTTGTAAGGGACGCCCTCCGACAGCATTTCGATCTGAGAGAAGCAGGCTTCCTTCCGTACGCGCGCCGTGCGCATCGCGACCGGATCGAGCATTACGACCTTGCCGTCATCCCACAGACGGACGCCGCCGAGTCCGACGGTCGGCCCCACCTTGTATTGATCGGCGCCCCACCCTTCCTGCTGCTGCGCCTCGGTGGGATACCAGGCCGCCTCCGCCAGTTCCAGGCCCGGTCGCTGCTTGTTGTATACATCCAGCGCGCATTTCTTGTCGAAATAGATCCGGATACCCATCCACTCGTTTTCCACCGCAGGGCCGTGGTGGGCGACCTTTGTATAGAGGTCGCCGGATTCGGAACTGATCTCAGACTCCTGTTTTGGACTGTCTTTCCACGTCAGGCTCACATCCGTGCGGTTTTCCGCTTGTGCGCAGATAGATGCCAGCAACAGGAATGAGAATGTACACAGCACATAACAGCGAATGTTGCGATTCATAATAGCAGCTCCTCGGGTTAGATTTATGCTCGCAAAAGAGATACCTCAAACGTTAAAGCACCGCAAGCGTTGTCGCATTCATCGGTCGCTTTATCGTACGCTATTAGCATTTGACGGAATACAGACCCACACCCAGAATGCCACCAAGCGCGACAGGCATGCTTGGCACCTAACAGGGAGAAATTATGGAACGGAGGGAATTCATCGCAACCACCGCAGCCGCCATGGCTGCATTGACGGCAAAAGGCCTCGCCGGAACTGACGAAAACAGAGGAATGCCTTACCGGATGCTCGGTAAAACCGGCGTGAAAGTTTCCCTGATTGGGATCGGCGGTTACCACATCGGGGATAAATTCACATCGGACGAGACATCGATGGCGGTTATACGGGGGGCAATCGACCGCGGCGTTAATTTCATGGACAACGCCTGGCACTACAACAACGGCCGGAGCGAGGAGATGATGGGCAAGGCCTTGAAGGACGGCTACCGCGACAAGGCCTTCCTGATGACCAAGCATCATGGGCGCGATCCGGATACTGCGAGGGAACACCTCGAAACGAGCCTGCGGCGGCTTCAGACCGATCATATCGACCTGTGGCAGTTCCACGAGATCGAGTCGATGGCGGCCGTCGAAAAGATTTACACCAGCGGCGTGCTCGACTTCGTGCAAAACAAGAAGGACGAGGGCGTGATCGGACATATCGGGTTTACCGGCCACACCCACCCCGATATCCACCGGGCCATGATCGAAAAGGGATTCGACTGGGAAACCGTGCAGATGCCGATCAACGTCCTTGACCACCATTATCGCAGTTTCACGCAGCAAATCATCCCGCTGCTGACGGAAAGGAATATCGGCATCATCGGCATGAAGTCGGCGGCATCCGGCGCGATCGTCAAAAACAATATTGCCACAATCGAGGAATGCCTGCGTTTCGCCATGGGCATGCCGGTAGCCACCGTGGTATCGGGCATCAGTACCCTGGAGCACCTCGAGCAGAACATAGGCATCGCCAACAACTTCAAGCCCATGACCGAGACCGAGATCGCAGCGCTGCTGGAAAAAACCTACGATGAAGCCCAGGGTGGAAAACACGAATGGTACAAAGATAAATCGTAAATGCTCAGCTGGCTGATTCAGTCCGTTGGGGGCCGAAATAGAGCTTGAGCATATACGCGCACGCACCAAGCGCTACTACGAAGCAGACCAGGAAGAGCAGAAATACGCCCCATTGTGGACGGACTGGAACGGAAGCAGGTTCATACACGCCATCCAGCTGCAGCAGCCGCACGATGTGTCGAACCGCCACCATGCCCAGCATCGATACAAACAGCATCGCCCCGGAGGCGGAAAATTTACGTTTCATGAAGAAGTGGAGCGAACCGAGCGACAGAATGATCGAGCCCAAAAGCCACCATGTCGCCGAGGACTGCATGAACGGCTTGATGATATCCACCAGACTGAACAGATAGGCAAGGCCGGCGACCATGGTTGCGGCCATGCCGCCGATGAAAAATATTTTGCCCACCTGGAAGGCGTCGTCGTGCTTCCGTCCCAGCAGGCCGACGAAAAACCCACCGACGGTCACTGCACCCAGCATCATGTGCAGCCAGCGGAAGATCCACGAGCCGATATTCGGATCCAGCGTCAGACCAGATTGATCCTGCGCATAGAGTGCCTTGCATAAGTCGGGATGCTCGGCCAGCGAGAAAACGTTGCTATAAACAACCGACACGTAAATGAGTCCCATCAAGGCTATGGACAGCAGCACCGGCACCCGCCTGGCGCCGGTTTTTGCAAAGCTTCCGCCATACAGCAGGTAATAGGCGGCGATGACCACGAAGACGATCATGAGGAAGAACCAACCGGCGACAATCGCGGCCGAATACATCTGCCGGGGGTAGACCAGCTGGACAAACAGCAGAGGCGCGATTCCGATCGTCACGGTCGCCGCCATGGCCACCGGGAAGAGCTTGATCAACATCCGAACCACCGGATGGCTCCACTTGTTCTCGAATTTACCGAAAAGAACAACGACGATACCGCCAAACAGGAAATTCATCGCCACGAAGTGCAACGTCAGGGTCAGCACATGCAGGACTGTGATAAGCCACAGGGGTGCTGAGAGAAAGTAGGCATCGGGAAGCGTGTTCATTGCGCACCCCCCTTCCCGAGAACCTGGAGATAGGCAATCAACGCTTCGCGCTCGTCGGCGGAAGCGGTAAAGGCCGGCATCTTTTCGTCAAGATCGCTGCCCATATCAAGCATGTCCCCTAAATCATCATGATCCATGTCGGCGTAGGACTCGGTATTGCTGCCATGTCCGCCGGGGACGTGGCAGGAACCACAGCGGAGCTCGTAGACTTTTTGACCAAGAGCGGCACCGCTTAATCCGTAGATTTCAGCAACGGGTCTGTGATCGATCTGCTTGTATATATGATCGGCAATCATCACGGCTTCTGCGTCGGTACCTAGAAACGGCGGCATGTTTCCGATCATGGCGCTCGTGCCCATCACGGCGGCTGAGATATAGCCGCGGTCCATACCGTCGAAGACCGGTTTCAGCGCGTTGTAGCCGCTGATCGTATGACAGCTCCGGCAGGCGCGCCGGAACAGATCGGCGCCGTCGTCCCCCGTGCGATATGCCATATGGGCGAGAAGTCCGTCCTCTTTGTACTGCTCGGCCCTGGACACTTCGGTGGCATTGGCATACATGTAGCCACTGATCACATAGGGCTTGCGAATCGATTCGCGGAACCACTCAAACGCACCGAACCATACCAGCCCGATTGCAAGTACGGTGACACCGACGACAGGATGGTACGCACGCGGAACCACCCACCCCAGCAGCACCAGCACCACACCAAGAACCGCGGCCAGCCGCCACATCAAACTGATCGCAGCCATCGGAATCGGCATGGCTTCGGCAGCCGTATCCATGACGGTGGCCGGGATATCGGACAGGAACCAGAACATGGAACCGGCCACGACTGCCAGACCGGCTATCCCCCAGCAGGCGGACTGACGAACAACGCCGGACTTAAACTGCGCATCCTTTTCCCGGGAGGCCACCATTAGCGCGTACAATCCGGCCAGCATGATGCAGATACCCGTCCGCAGGACCAGCGACGACCAGTAGGTCGGATTGAAGAAACCGGACCAGAAGCTGCTGTTTTCAATCCAGTCGCCGGGGGTGAGCATGAATGCGATAATGCCGTTGATGATCGCAAGCGACATCCAGGCAGCCACAAAGTAGATCCAGCCGATCACCATGTGGTTGCGGGCCGGCATCGTTTTCCAGCCGTTGTAGTACAGGATCGCGGCCAGAATTTCGATGATGAAGAAGCACCACTCGATCGCCCAGCCCCAGACAAAATTATGAATGAGCACCTCGGTGGCGGCCGGATTGAGCAGGCCGATGATAAACCAGATGCCGACGCCGGTAAGTGCCCCGAACACAACGGTGGTCAGCGCAAAGAATTTGCTGAGCCGCTGGACGAATGCGAGTCGCTTCTCATCTTCGCGCCGGCGCGCGGACCGCTCAGCCAGCACCAGGTACAACCCGCCCCCGATCGCGAAGTGGGATATAAAGACGTGCACCACGGCGATAAGTGCCATGAGTATTCCATAGCCCGCTTCAACATCCCAGAACGGATAGTTCACGCGTCCCCCCTCACATCAGGAAAGGATGATGCATCACCCTTTCAACGTGTCGATCATTTTAGCCAGCTTTTCGCTCTTTTCAATCAGCTCGTCCTGCCTTTTTTCCTGGATGGCGACGACATCGCGCGGCGCCTTTTCGACGAAGTTGCTGTTGGACAGCTTCTTCTTCACGTTGGCCAGATGACCGTTCACCTCATCGAGCTCCCGGGTCAGCTTTTCGATCTCGGCATCGACATCCACCAACCCCTCGATCGACATGTATACGGCACCCAACGTGCTGATGCCGCTCGGCATGGCGCCCTTCGGTGTATAACCAACGTCCACCGCGAGGCTTTCGGCTTTCAGCGCGGCGATAATCGAGTCCTTATCGGCTTCAATCTGCTCCGCATAATCCGCATTGACCGGTCGAACGCAGAACT
This sequence comes from Pontiella sp., assembly GCA_050304335.1. GTDB lineage: Bacteria > Verrucomicrobiota > Kiritimatiellia > Kiritimatiellales > Pontiellaceae > Pontiella. Next base: position 16,628 of record JBNLDM010000129.1, on the reverse strand, counting down.
TTGCCTCCTGCTTGTTGGCCAGATTGTATTCCGCCCGCAGGATGCGGCCGACGCGCACCAGATCATGCTTGCCGTCGACATATTTGACGATTTTACGGTCGATCCCCCTGGCGATCGGCTTCTCCGGCCACGCGGCCAGCATGATGCTCGTATCCGTATGGTTGTAGCCCATGCCATGCCACAGCTCTTCGGTAAGGAACGGCATGAACGGGTGGAGCAGCTTCAGGGCGGTCGAGAAGGAAAAATGCATTACCTGCAGCGTATGTTTCTTCTGTTCCGGCGAGCCCTTGTAGAGGATCGGCTTGGCATATTCCAGATACCAGTCGCAGTAGCTGTGCCAGAAGAAGTCGTAGAGCGCCAGCGTTGCGTCGTTGAAGCGGTAACGCTGAAGATTCTCGTTAACGGCACCGATGGCCTCGTTCAGCTTGGCCAGCAGATGCTGGTCGTCCGGTGTCAGGTCGCCTTTCCTGAATGCCAGGTCCCGGACATCGAAATCGGCCGAATGCATCTCCATGAAACGTGCGGCATTCCAGATCTTGGTGCCGAAGTTGCGGCCGATCTCGAACTTTTCATCGCTGATGTAGACGTCCTGACCGGTCGCGGTGATCATCATAAGCGAGAAGCGCAACGCATCGGAGCTGTACTTTTCGATGATGTCGAGCGGGTCGATGGAATTGCCGAGGCTCTTCGACATCTTCCGCCCCTGATCGTCACGCACCGTGCCGTGGATATAGACGGTATCGAAGGGGATGTCACCCATCACTTCGAGGCCTGACATGATCATGCGCGCCACCCAGAAGAAAATGATCTCACTGGCGGTCACGAGGGTCTTCGTCGGATAGTAGAAGTTGAGATCATCGCTCTGCTGCGGCCAGCCGAACACACTGAACGGCCAGAGCCAGGAGGAAAACCATGTGTCCAGCACATCCTCGTCCTGGCGGATGTTTGACGACGAGCACTTCGGACAACCGGCAGCCTGCGTCTTCGATGCCCACTCGTGACCGCAGTCGTCGCAGTAGAAAATCGGAATGCGGTGTCCCCACCAGATCTGGCGCGAGATGCACCAGTCGCGGATATTTTCCATCCAGTTCATGTAGGTATTGGTCCAGCGCTCGGGAACAAACTTGATGCGTCCGTCGTTGACGGCCTCGATTGCCGGGCGGGCCAGCGGCTTCATCTTGACGAACCACTGCGGGGAGAGTCTCGGTTCCACGACCGTATCGCAGCGGTAGCAGTGGCCGACCGCGTGAATATGCTTGTCAACCTTCTCAACCAGCCCGCCGGTCTTGAGGTCTTCCATCAACTGCCTGCGGCATTCAAAGCGATCCATCCCCTCGTATGGCCCGGCCTGCTCGTTCATGATGCCGGCGTCGGTCATCACGTTGATTTGCGGCAGCTCGTGGCGCAGCCCCATCTCAAAGTCGTTCGGGTCGTGGGCAGGAGTGATCTTGACGATCCCGGTGCCGAATTCCGGATCGACGTAGTCGTCGGCGATAATCGGAATCTCGCGGTTGAGTATCGGCAGGACGCAGGTTTTTCCGATCAGGTCCTTGTAGCGCTCGTCGCGCGGATTAACGGCCACGGCGGTATCGCCGAGCATCGTTTCCGGGCGCGTTGTTGCAACGACCAGCTTCTGCTTTGCGCCCTTGACAGCGTAGCGCAGGTGGTAGAGCGCACCCTCAACCTCGACGTGCTCGCTCTCTTCGTCGGAAAGCGCGGTATGACAGCGCGGGCACCAGTTGATGATGCGGTTTCCCCGATAGATCAACCCCTTGTCGTAGAGACGGCAGAAAATCTCCAGCACGGCATCGCTCAGGCCTTCGTCCATGGTAAAACGTTCACGGTCCCAGTCGCAGGATGCACCCAGCTTCTTCAGCTGGTTGGAGATTGTGCTGCCATATTGGTCCTTCCACTCCCATACCCGTTCCAGAAACTTCTCGCGGCCAAGGTCGTCGCGCTTGATGCCTTCCTTGGCCAGTTGCCGCTCGACCACATTCTGCGTGGCGATGCCGGCATGGTCGGTGCCCGGCACCCATACTGTATTCTTTCCCTGCATGCGCGCGACGCGGGTCAGTACATCCTGAATGTTGTTGTTGAGCGCATGGCCCATGTGCAGGATGCCGGTTACGTTGGGCGGCGGGATGACGATACAGAACGGGTCGCCCCCGCTGGCGCTCTCGTTGTGAAAGCGGCCCTCGTCCATCCACTTTTGATACCACTTTTCCTCAACATCCTTCGGCTCGTAGTTTTTTGACAAACCACTCATAACGATCTCCTAAAAGGTTTATTTTCCCACGCCCGCTTCGCTCAAGCCGCAAAGCTCTCAGGGTTCCCCTCTTTGCGCCCCGGCGTCTTTGCGGGATCAATTCCCGGACTCTGCAAGAGGAATCCGTGCTCCTACTTCTCTTCGTCCAGGAACAGCTTGTATTCCACGCCGTCGACGAGTGCTTCCCACGAGGCTTCGATGATGTTTTCCGAGACACCGACCGTACCCCACGACCGCTCGCCGTCGCTTGATTCGATATGCACGCGCGTCTTCGCCGCCGTGGCTTCCTCGGGATCGAGGATGCTCACCCGGTAGTCCGCCAGCTGCACCTGGGCAATGCTCGGATAGAACTCCGCCAGCGCGTTGCGGAGCGCCATGTTGAGTGCATCCACCGGACCGTCTCCTTCGCCCACCGTAAACGCCTTCTGATCGCCCGCCACCTTGAGCTTCAGGGTCGCTTCGGAGACACACGGTTCATCCTTGCTGCGCTTCTCGACTATCACGCGGAACCCTTCGAGCTCGAAGAAACTCTTGTGCTCCTTGAGCACCTTCTTGATCAGCATCTTGAAGGAGGCGTCGGCCGCTTCGTAGACATACCCGCCTTTCTCCATTTTTTCCATGGTCTGCAGGATGTCGCGCACTTCCGGCGATTTGCGGTCGATGTTCTCCAACCCCATCTCGATCAGCTTTTCCATGATGTTGCTTGCACCGGAAAGCTCGGAGATCAGGATGCGGCGCGTATTGCCGACCGAATCCGGCGGCACGTGCTCGAAACTCTGCGACACCTTGCGGACACCGTCGACATGCATGCCGGCCTTGTGTGCAAAGGCGCTGTCGCCCACGTAGGCAGCACGCTGGTTGTCGCGCAGGTTGGCCTGCTCGTTCACGAACTGCGAAACCAGCTTCAGGTTTTTCAGCTGTTCCGGATCCGCCAGACAGGTCTTCTCGGTCTTCATGATAACGTTGGCCACAACGGAAACGAGATTGCAGTTGCCGCAGCGTTCACCGAAACCGTTGATCGTTCCCTGAACCTGGACGGCTCCCGCGCGCACCGCCTCCATGGCATTCGCCACACCCGTCTCGGAATCGTTATGAGTATGGATGCCCACCGGCACGTCGAATGTGGAACGCACCAGGCTGGTTATTTCGTAGACCTCGTGCGGCATGCGGCCGCCGTTGGTGTCGCACAACACCAGGATGTCCGCCCCGCCCCGGGCGGCTGCTTCGAGCGTTTGAAGCGCATATTCCGGGCTGTCGCGATAGCCGTCGAAAAAGTGTTCCGCATCGTACACGACTTCCTTGCCGTTTTCCTTCAGAAAGCGGCAGGTGTCTTCGATCATTGCCAGATTTTCTTCGGGCGTGGTCTTCAGCACTTCGGTCACGTGCAGCAGCCATGTCTTGCCAAAGATCGTGCAGACCTCTGTATCCGCCTCGATGAGCGCCAGGGTGCCTTTGTCCTCTGCGACCTTTACGTTTGCGCGGCGGGTGCTTCCGAATGCAGCGATCTTGGCGTGCCTGAGGTTTTCCTTCTTAATGTCCTTGAAGAAAGCCATGTCCTTCGGATTCGAAGCCGCAAAACCGCCTTCGATGTAGTCCACGCCGAACGAATCGAGCATTTTCGCCACATGGATCTTCGCGACCGGCGAAAACGTAACTCCCTCCGCCTGCGCCCCGTCGCGCAGCGTTGTATCGTATATAAAGACTTTGTTTCCAGTACTCATGGTGATTCACCTGTTTTTTTAGCAAAGTGATGAAACATACCCCACCCGCCAAAGCCGAACCAAGCCCGAAGGGCCGTTTTTTTAGGAAACAATCCATATAGTACTAATTGAGTAATATTTTCTGGATATTCCTGAAAAACCCAATACGGTTGACTTCGGTTCAACCCAAACACCCGAGGATAAAAATGGCTGAAAAAAGGGAAGATCAGGCTCCGTTGCGCGAAGATGTACGCCTGCTTGGAGACCTGCTGGGCAAGACCCTCCGGGAGCAGGTTGGCGAGTCGTTCTACGAACGGGTTGAGGAAATCCGGGCGCTCTCAAAATCCGCCCGCAAGCATAAGGACGAGGATGCCGAGAGGCACCTTCACACACTGATCCGTTCGCTGGACGACGAAGAGACCCTGTTGCTCGCCCGGGCCTTCGGCCACTTCCTGAACCTCGCCAACATAGCGGAGAACTATCACACGATCCGCTCTCATCGGAACACGGCGGAACATGCGCTCTCGCAGCAGCTGAATGAATTCGAGGAGCTTCTGCCGACGCTGCTGGGGAACGGGATCGATAAACAGACGATCATCAAGACCCTGACCGGCATGGAAATCGAGCTGGTACTGACAGCACACCCCACGGAAGTGAAACGGCGCACGTTGATCCAGAAAAACGGACGCCTTTCCGAACTGCTGGCAAAAAAAGATCGATACAATCTCACCCCGTACGAACAGGAGGAGGTATGCAGGCATCTTGAAACGCTGATTACGAGCATATGGCAGACCGATGAAATCCGCAGGGTACGCCCCACCCCCGTGGAAGAGGCCAAGTGGGGATTCGCCATCATCGAAGAAGTGCTGTGGCACGCGGTCCCGCGCTATATGCAGACACTGGACCGGATTGCGGAATCGATTCTCGGCGCTCCCCTGCCCATCGAATGCTGCCCCATCCGGATTTCATCGTGGATGGGCGGAGACCGCGACGGCAATCCAAATGTTACCGCCGAAGTGACGCGTGAGGTCTCCCTGCTCTCGCGGTGGATGGCCGCGGACCTCTACTTCCGCAATGTGGACAAGCTCGTCCAGCGGCTCTCCATGGAGGAATGCAGTGATGAACTGCGTGCGCTGGTGGGAGATGTGCGCGAACCCTATCGGGTCTATCTGCGCGGCGTACGGAACCGGCTGAAGCAGACCCGTGCATGGTACGAAGCGCAGCTGGAAGGTGAGTCCGGACCCGCGCCGGCCGGCATCTACACACAGGCCGCCGAACTGATAGAGGAACTCAAGGTATGCTACCGTTCGTTTAAGGAAACCAGTGGCGGTCTGATTGCCGATCAAAGTATTCTGCCACTGATCCGAAGAGTGGTCTGCTTCGGACTGAGCCTCGCCCGTCTGGACATCCGGCAGGAGGCATCCCGCCATGCGGATCTGATGAACACCATTACGGAATACCTGGGTCTGGGCTCCTACCGCGAATGGGACGAAGAAAAACGGCAGCAGTTCCTGGTGGATGAATGCCGGAGCCGACGCCCGCTGATTCCAAACGACCTGCCCCTCAACGCGGAGCAAAAGGAGCTGATGGATACGCTCCGCACCTGCGCCGGTCTGCAGTCAGACAGCCTGGGCGCCTACGTGATCTCCATGTCGAGCCAGCCTTCGGATGTCCTGGCCGTGCGGCTGCTCCAGAAGGAGGCCGGCTTCCGGAGACCACTGCGCGTCGTACCCCTGTTTGAAACCCTCTCCGACCTGGACAACAGTTCATCCATCATGGATCGGTTATTCTCCATTCCATGGTACAAGGACGATATCCAGGGCGATCAGGAAATCATGATCGGCTATTCCGACTCCGGCAAGGACGCCGGCAAACTTGCGGCCAGCTGGGCGCAATACCGTGCCCAGGAAGCACTGCTGGCCACCGCGGAAAAACATGGGGTTCGAATCAACCTGTTCCACGGTCGCGGCGGTTCCGTAGGCCGCGGCGGCGGCCCGGTGGAGCATGCCCTGCTCGCGCAGCCCCCGCGAACCGTGGACGGCCGTTTGCGTGTTACCGAACAGGGTGAGGTCATCTGGCAGAAGTATGCCATCCCCGAACTGGCGGTCTACAACCTGATGCAATATACATCCGCCGTGACCGAAGCCACCCTGGCGCCCCCTCCGGAACCCGAAACGGAGTGGCGGGATATCATGGATGTCATGTCCGATATCGCCTGCAGCGAATATCGCGGCATCGTGCGCGGACACGAAAAGTTCGTCGATTATTTCCGGCAGGTAACGCCTGAACAGGAACTGGGACGGCTGTATATCGGAAGCCGACCCGCCAAGCGCAAGCCCGGCGGCGGCATCGAACATCTGCGCGCCATTCCCTGGGTCTTTGCCTGGACCCAGACCCGGCTCATGCTGCCGGCCTGGCTCGGTACGGGCGCCGCCCTCAAGAAGATGGTCGATGACGGGCGTGAACCGGTACTCCAGGACATGATCAGGCAATGGCCGTTCTTCTACTTTTTCATGGATATGCTCGACATGGTGCTGGCCAAGGCCGACCTGCGGGTTGCGGCCTACTACGATGACTGCCTTGCTGAAGACGATGTCAAGGAACTGGGCAGCATGCTGCGTGAAAAGCTGCGCATGACCATCGACATTGCCGACCATATCGTGAACGGCCTGCCCATCAAGGAGGAGCGGCAGGTGCTGCGGGCATCGGTCTTCGTCCGCAATCCCTATGCCGATCCGCTGAATCTTCTCCAGGCAGAAGTCCTGCGCCGCATCAAGCGGCAGGACAGCAAAGACCTGGCCACCCTCGAAGACACCCTGATGGTCACCATCGCCGGTATCGCCGCCGCCATGAAGAATACGGGATAATCATCCCCTGGCCAAGACTGTCAAGGAGTTCCATACGAAGGATTTGCGTCCGCAGATCACGCAGATAAAAGCAGATTTACCCCGGTATTTAGATCAGTCATCAAAGCTTGCCCCATAGAGGAATTAAAATACCTATTCCCATACCCTTGTTTTATCTTGCCACCTTTTCTCAGAAGTGTATATCCCCCGCGGGGGTTTGAGAGAAGTGGAGGTGCAAGGTGATGAGCAAGTCATTGAAAAAATCAGCGGAATCTGTGCTTATCCGCTGTTCCGTGCGATGCCGCATGGACTGTAACATTGTTCATTTAAGCGCAACGGTTATCTGCCTGGCGTTGCTTTATCCTGCTGACATGCACGCAAAACCGGTGAATGCCGACCAGGCAGCCCTAGTTGCCAAAGGTTTTACGGAACGGGCAAAAAAACCGTTCGGCGCAGCCATAGGCAACAAGGTGGCCAGAACAGAAACCTACTTTTCCCCTTCGGGCGAGCCTCTGTACCATGTGGTCTTCATGGACTCCTCTGGATTCATCATTGTTCCAGCCGACGACCTTGTAGAACCAATCATCGCCATCTGTTCCGGCAATGAATACGACCCGTCTGCAGACAATCCCTTTGGAGCTCTTGTCAGCAATGATTTGCGGGGACGAATGGATCTAGCAAAAGGTTTGCAAACCGCTGCACAGAGGTCCGGCCTGCCGTTAGAACAGAAAATCAGAGTCGGTAATATCGTCAAAAGGTGGGACAAGCTCTGCCAGGACATCGAACCGATCCCTACCGACAATCCTGCAAGCATTTCGGACATTCGGGTCGCTCCGTTGGTTCAGAGTAAATGGAATCAGGCAACGGCTGGCGGGTATGCATGTTACAATTATTACACCCCGCCCTACACACCCGGCACAACAGCGAACTACCCCTGTGGATGCGTGGCAACGGCCATGTCGCAGTTGATGAGATTCCATGAGCACCCAGCCGCCGGCGTGGGTACAGCGTCTTTTGCCATCTCGGTCGATGGAACCAATGTTTATCGGAACCTGCGCGGAGGCGACGGCTTAGGGGGGAGCTACGACTGGAGCGAAATGACACTCGTTCCCAGTGAAGGGACGACGCTCGCACAGCGTCAAGCGATCGGATCTCTATGTCATGATGCCGGCGTAGCGGTTCAGATGAGCTATACCGCCAACTCATCGGGATCAGAGGCGATGCAGGCTGCGGCCGCTCTTAAGAGTGTCTTCGATTACGATAATGCAGTGGCCGGATGGAACGGAGAAAATAATTTTCCCGCCTCAGCGTTAAGAGGCATGATCAATCCGATGCTAGACTCAAAGCGTCCCATGCTGCTCGGCATCACCGGAATATGGGGAGGACATGCGATCGTCTGCGACGGATATGGATATTCCGGCGGAACCATGTACCACCACCTGAACATGGGCTGGGCGGGTTCCTCCGACACCTGGTACAACCTGCCGAACATCGAATCGAGCCCCTCGTTCAGCTCGGTTTACAAAACCGTATACAATGTATATGTGACGGGTTCCGGAGAAATCATCAGCGGTCGGGTTGCCGATGAACTCGACCAGCCCATAGATAACGTCGAGATTACCGCGTACCGGACAGGCGGAGGAGTCTATACCGCAACGACCGACAGTAATGGAATATACGCTCTCGCCAAAATCCCCTCTTCATCCATCTATCGCATAGGGGCATCAAAAACCGGTTATAACTTCGAAGAACAGACTGCAAGCACAGGCTTATCCGCGTTATACGGGGCGACTGCCGGCAACGTATGGGGAGTGAATTTTACCAATCAACCGCCGCTCTATATCACACCTGCATCAGGCCTGAAGGCGGACGGGCTTCCCGGAGGGCCTTTCTCAACATCAAACATTACGTACACTTTGCTGAACACAACCTCATCCAATCTATCGTGGGTAGCAACCTGTCCGTCAGCATGGATTACGACGACGCCCTGGAGCGGTACGCTGGCCGGCGGCGCATCGGACGAAGTGACGGTATCAATCAACAGCAATACTGAAGCACTTGCGGTCGGCACGTACACCAATGTCATCACCTTTAGCAACACTGCGACCGGAGTCACCCAGCAACGCCTAATTAAGCTATCCATACGCGAAGCTGCAGCATTGCCGTTTGCAGAAGATTTCGAGAACGGTTTGTTGGATACGTGGTGGGAATCGACCGGCACGGCCGACTTCCGCACCGAGGTGACAGCAGCAAACTACCCGCACGTCGGAAACCATCTCACCATGGATGTTTCCGTGAGTGGAAGCAGTTACTCGCGGAACGAGCTTACGCTGCTGATCAATCTGGCGGGTCGTGAAAACGTCATGCTTTCTTTCTGGGCAATGGAATTCAGTGATGAAGCACACGGTCCTCCAACATCGCCGTTCATTGATGGGGCAGATTTTGACGGAGTCGCCATAAGCGAGGATGGGACCATCTGGTATGAAATTCAAAGCCTCCGGGGATTGAGTTCCACATACGAACAGTTTGAAATCGACCTGGACGCTGCAATTGCCGCGTGCGGTCTTACCTACAATCCACTTTTCCGCATCCGCTTCAACCACTACGATGACTATTCGATCAGCACCGACGGAATTGCCATCGATGACATTCAGATTTATGAAGCCCCTCCCATGCTCCGCCACTTTGAATGGAACACAATAACAAGTCCGCAACAGGCCGGCCGCTCATTCGACGTTCAAATCACGGCAACGGATCAATCGGACGCGCTTTTCGAGGCCTTTACAGGGTCTGTGGACCTATCCGCCATTGCTCACAACAGCATAACAGGTGCAATCCAGGTGGGCACTGGAACCACGGACTGGGTTCATCCCATGTCGACATACTATCATGATGCCCGCACGCAGGTGATCTACCTCGACTCGGAAATCGGATCGTCCTGCAGCGTCACTTCACTCGCGTTGAATGTTGCAGCCTTGCCGGGCCAGATGCTCAAAAACTGGACTGTCCGAATGCGCCACACCACACTCAACAGCTACGGTGAAAATCCCTCATGGGAAAATGATTGGTCCACGGTATATCAATCCGACACCGTCATTGCGTCAACCGGATGGACCGTTTTCGAATTGGATGCCCCCTTTGAGTACAACGGGACCGACAATTTGATGATTGATTTCAGCTACAACAACAATTCCTACACAAGGTATGGTTCTTGTCTTGCGACCACCATGGGCATTAGCCGATCCCTGTATTACCGTACAGACAGTGGATACGGGGATCCTTTGAATTGGTCAGGAACATCCAGTCCAGCACCAAACCAATCCTTCAATTATCCAAACATCATACTGGGAATTTCGGGCCTGTCTGAACCCATATCCCTGTTGTCGACCACCACCGGAAATTTCACCGCGGGTATATGGTCCGGATCAATTACCATACCGGTCGTGGCAACAAATGTAATCCTGATTGCCGACGACAGCACTGGCCATCGGGGCTATAGCAAGCCATTCAATGTGGTGGCGGCCGCGGATGATGACGATGGCGACGGCATTCCGGATTGGTGGGAAATTCTGTATTTCGGTCATCCATCCAACTGCGTCTGGGACGCCCTCTGCGCCAATGGCATGAATAACATGCTGGAAGCCTATATAGCAGGCATATGCCCGACCAATCCGACAGCCTGCTTCACGATTACAAACTGTATCCCGCTGGATAGCGGGTTCATGATCGAATGGCCGTCCGTGTCCGGGCGGGTCTATCGCACTCTCTGGACCGACAATCTAACAAACGGCTTTCAGACATTGGAATCCAACATCCTCTACCCCCGCAACAGCTGCACCGACACCGTTCACGGAGCAGCCAACAGCATGTACTACCAAGTGGAGGTAGAGATACAATAGCGAAGGAGCTGATTGAAAAAGGGAGGTGTTCTATGCAAGCCAAAACAGCAATTGCGGCGGGACAGCAAGGACCTGGCCACAGTCGAAGACACCCTGATGGTCACCATCGCCGGCATCGCCGCCGCCATGAAGAACACCGGCTGAGCAATTCCCCATACCTAGCCCGAAGCGGGATTCCCGACGAGGAAGTTGAGCCCGCAGATCACGCCGATAAACGCAGATTTATCTGGCGTATCAACCTTTCTTAAATCTTACTCCAAACAAGAACTGAAATACCTATTCTCATACCCTTATTTTATCTTGCCAACTCCTCTCAGAGGCGTATAGACCCCGTTCAGGGGTTTTGAGAGAAGTGGAGGTGCGAGATGAAGGTTTTGACTGTTATGTTTTCCTTCCTGTTGCTTTTCAGCAGCGCCGCAATGGCAAATTTTTCCGGATCAGATGACTTCAATGACAACGTCATGGACCCAACCAAGTGGACCGTCTATGAAGGCCGCTTGAGCGAAACCAATGGACGATTGGAATTTGTCAGCACAGGAACCGAAGCTGAGGCCGGAATTTGGTTCTGGACCCTAAACTACGGCAGCTACGTTCAGGATTGGACGGTTCGCATGAATGCCCACAATTCAATTTTCCCGTTAGCTCCCGGAGAATATGGTGAGGTATGCCTGATGGTTGTCAACAGCGTGGACTTCGAAGACTCTTTCGACATTGACCTAGAAGTCGAGGGTAGCATTCCATATCGTGTTAATAGCGGGTGGTCAACAAACAACGTTGACGGTATCTGGACTGGCATGGCAGTCGGCAATAATACGGATGTATCACTAAAGATCGCATTTGATTCGATCACTAAGACCCTCATCAGTGCGTATGATGAGGGAAGTGGTTTTAAAACGCTTAACAGTGTTAATGTCAGCGACTGGAACATAGATGTAGACCATGGCTTTACGTACGTGATCATTTGCGAATCAGAAGGATGCGTCGTTACCTCCGGTCAGGTTTATGCCGACAACTTCGAAACAGCGCCGCTACTAGGCATCTCCAACCACCTTGAAACGGTCGTTTTGACGCACGTTCATGATTTTGGCGATCCCTCAACGATTGACGACGACAAGTACAAACTCAACTTCGATGTCGATACCGATGCAAGCATTACGAATCTCGTCATGATAACACCCGCAAGCGAAATGCTGGAGTACACCAGTGATGGTGTGAATGCTGGCACACAACGATGGTGGTATGATGCGACGGGCAGCAACCCGCTCACAAACCGTTTTGGGGTTGGTGATTATACAATTACCCTCATCCACACGAATGGCTTCCAGCAATCAACGATTATACCGTATCCATCACTTGCGACAATCACCATGCAACCGACATTCAGCGTGCCGGAAAATGGCGCATTGAATTGCTCAACCACCGCATCCTCCACGAACGCATGGATCACGCTTGAATGGGAGAATATCGACCCGGACGCAAATGTAGTGGATCTGCATCGGCATCATGTCGGGTTTGATGATTACGAGGATCTCGGACTCTTCACAGATCTCTTTCCCGCAGATGGTCCACTTTCAACCCGAAGCGTTGGCCCCATAGCCTTCTCGCCAGGAACCTGGGGAATCGAGAATTATAATGATAACCTGATGATCGACTACAATACCGATGGAGTGCTCTACATAGCGGGAAACGGGACCCGCACCGAATATATGATCACCGTCTTGGAATCAACAGGGGACGAAGACAGCGACGGGCTCCTCAACTGGTGGGAATCGCTCTATTTCGACGGGCCGACCAACGCCATCGCGTCGTTGGATTCCGATGATGATGGACAGAACAACCTGCAGGAGTCCATCACCGGCATGTGCCCCACCAACCCGGCTTCCTGTTTTACGATCACCAACTATACGTCATCGGGCGATGACTTCATGATCGAATGGCCGTCCGTCTCCAGGCGGGTCTATCGCGCGCTCTGGTCTGACAATCTCACGAACGGCTTTCAGACATTGGAGTCCGACATCCTCCACCCACGCAACAGCTGCACCGACACCGTTCACGGTGCCGAAGCTAGTGGATTCTACCAGGTGGAGGTTGAGATGCAGTAACAATACTTCTTCAAGGAAGGTGCTAGATGAAAAAACTAACCGTTTTCTGTTCATGCATGTTGCTTTACGGCAGCGCCGCTATGGCCAACCTATCCGGATCGGATGACTTTAATGACAATGCCATGGACACCAACAAGTGGCTCATTGTATCCAACCAGTTGACCGAAATCAGCGGCCACCTTGAGTTTTCCGCTTCAGGCAGCAACCGTGAAGAAGGCAGCTGGGCATGGATCGCCAATCAGGGAAGCCAGTACCAAAACTGGTCAACAAGCATCGATGTGTATAACGACTCCACACCAAGTCTGCCGGGCCAAATCTGTGCTGTTGGGATGGTAGCGGTAAATACTGCGAACGACGACACGTTTGGCATCATGCTGGCCGTTGACGGCGTGGTAGGCCATGGAATCGCTGGCGGTTGGGAAATGGACGGAATTGAATATTGGGACTCATGGATCCCGACAACATCCATTTCGGCTAAATTAAAAATCGACTTCGATGCCGGCACGAAAGAACTCTCCTGTGCATACGACACGGGAAGCGGCTATGATACATTGACTAACTTCTCTGTCAGTGGCTGGTCAATGAGTCCAACAGACACATTCCTGGTAGCCATTGCCGCATTCACGGAAAACAGTGCCGAGGTCTCGTCCGGCCAGGTGTATGCTGACAACTTCGAGGCGATCACCATTGCAGACTCCATGACGGTTCAGGAGGCTTATTTAAAAGCATCCAACACTGACGAGTATGATGAGTTTGGCACATCCGTGGCTATATCGGATGATACGATTGTGATTGGCGCTAGCTATGAGAGCAGTGCCGCAACCGGAACGAACAGCAATCAGACAGACAACAGTGAAGATGGCGCCGGCGCAGTTTATGTTTTTGTACGCACGGGAAATAGCTGGGTACAACAGGCCTATCTAAAGGCATCGAATACTGATCCATATGACTATTTTGGAGAGTCGGTGGCCATCTCTGGTGATACCATAGTGGTAGGCGCTCGGGGCGAGGAAAGCGCCTCAACTGGAGTGAACGGTGATCAGTCCGACAATACTGCCTATGGAGCTGGTGCAGCATACGTCTTTGTTCGCGACGGAACAAATTGGAGCCAGCAGGCATATCTCAAGGCTTCCAATACCGATTCGGATGACCAGTTTGGCATCGCCGTCGGACTCTCAGGGAACACACTCATTGTAGGGGCCAACAATGAAAGTAGTTCGGCATCCGGTGTAAACGGTGATCAAGAAGACAACAGTTCGTATGGAGCCGGTGCGGCCTATGTCTTTGTGCGTAACGGTACGAACTGGAGCCAGCAAGCTTACCTTAAGGCATCTAATACAGATGTATGGGAATACGATCGCTTTGGCGAATCAGTAGCCATCTCAGGGAATACCATCGTGGTTGGATCAGCCGGGGAAGATAGTGCTGCAATTGGCATTAATGGAGATCAGGCAGACAACAATGCGTACAGTTCCGGTGCAGCATACGTCTTTGTGCGTGAAGATACCAACTGGAGCCAACAGGCCTACCTCAAGGCATCTAATACCGATTCTGAAGACGAATTCGGTATTTCCACAGCCATCTCCAGCAACACTATTATCATAGGGGCTCACCATGAAGATAGCGCAGCTACCGGTGTTAATGGGAACCATGCAGACAACAGTGCCAGTTGGACTGGTGCGGCGTATGTCTTTGAACGCAACGGTACGGACTGGAGCCAACAGGCATACCTCAAGGCATCAAATCCCGATGATTTCGACATGTTTGGACGAGCGGTCTCCATCTCGGGGGATACTCTAGTGGTTGGAGCTTGGGGTGAGGAAAGCGCCTCAATGGGAGTCAATGGAGATCAGAGTAGTAACGATGCGTACAGTGCTGGCGCAGCCTATGTATTTGTACGCAACAACATGCATTGGAACCAGCAGACCTACATAAAGGCCTCCAATACTGGTGAAAGCGATGAGTTTGGGATCTCTACTGCCATATTTCGCAATAATATAGTTGTCGGAGCTTGGCATGAGGAAAGCGCCGCAACCGGTGTGAACGGAAACCAGATGGACAACAGCGCCAGTTGGGCAGGTGCTGCTTACGTCTTTTCCGATTTGGGCCTGAATGCTTTCATAACTAACTGCGCGCCTGTAGCAAGCGGATTTATGATTGAGTGGCTACCCATAGACGGGGGAGATTCCATGGTTAAATGGTCGTCCAGCCTCGGGACAATACCATTTACAAACTTGTCAGTTTGGTTGCCATACCCACAGCATAGCTATACCGACACGTTTCACGGTGCCGAAGCTAGTGGATTCTACCAGGTGGAGGTTGAGATGCAGTAGCGAAGGAGCTGGTTAAAAAACGGAGGCATTCTATGACAGTGAAGACAATAATCTCGGAGGGATTTATCCTAGCGACCGCATGCATGCTTCAGGCACAGCAAGTTACCATCGATTCACTCGACGGCAATGGACAACTGACTGTCAATGCCCCCTCCAACGCGATCATCACCGTGGAATGGACCCACTCGCTCACGTCGGAAGTCTGGCGGGAAAGCTGGCTTGAGCTCCAGGACGTTCAATGCACCAACGATACCATAACGGTGGATGTGCCCATGTTTTACCGTGTTACCTGCTGGACGAACGGATTGCTCGCACAGTCCCCGATCGGTCGAACGCTTGTATACAGTGTTACGAATGCATACGGAGAAGAGTGGGCGGAGGATTTTTCCCTGATCGGTTACGCGCCACTGCCGGCCCTATCGAACAACTACTATATTTTTACAAGAGTCCAGTATTGGGACGGAGAAATGCCTGCGGGCGCAATGGCTGACCCAGAGGTTGGCTTTGCCAGACCAACTGATGAATCGTTGTTTACGCTCTTTCCTGAACTAATATTACAGGAATTTGAGATGTGGAGAAGAGCTGAAGTTGGTACGACGTGGACTAACTATCCTGGTTTAGGCGATACCATTACAACCATCGAGGCATATGAAGATGTAACCGTGCCTGCAGGTGTGTTCACGAATTGCATTCGCTACCACAGTCGACCCTATGGTGAAACAAACATGAATTCAGGAACGCGATTCTGGATCAAGCCCGGCTTTATGGAAATCAAATCGGAAGAGTACAGTGATGCGGATGCGCCGCCTGATGCCACACCAATCGTTCGTGTTCTGCAATCATGGTCTGATGATTAATTCACGTAGCACATCGACAGATAAGAGGTGTTTCATGAAAGCGAAAAACGGAATCATAACGGGTCTCATCCTTGTCCTGACAGGCGCGCTTCAGGCACAGCAGGTCTATATCGACGCACTTGCCGGCAACGGACAGCTGACGGTCAGCTTGCCGTCCAATGCGGACTTCACGGTGGAATGGGTCAGCTCGCTCACATCCGGAGCATGGAGGAACAACTGGCTTGACCTGCAGGACATCCAATGCACCAACAGCACTATGACGGTTGATGTGCCCATGTATTATAGAGTGACCTGTTGGACTAACGGACTGTTTATGCATCTCCGGGTAGGACGAACATACGTCAACATTGTCACTAATGGCTTAGGCGAAATATGGACAGAAGACTTGTCTGTGATCGGCAATGCCAACCTCCCCGGTACGACGAATGAATACATCGTGGTTACTTCATCACATTCGTGGGATACTGAAATACCGGCAGGAGCTGAAGATGATGCAGGCATCCATTTTGGTCGGCTAACCGACGATGCCCTGTACAATTTTGATCCCCTAACCATGCAGGAAACCATTATCGAACGAATGGGTCCAGTTGGAACCTCATGGACCAACGGAGACTGGAATGAAGTC
>JBNLDM010000128.1:0-3377 GCA_050304335.1 Pontiella sp. | reverse complement strand
ACGAACGATACGGATATTCTGCAGTCGGGATCGCTTCTCCACGCCGGAAACTTCCGGTCCGACAACGCGACCATCTCCGTGACCAACGGAGCCGAAGTCATCGTATTCGAGAACCGCCAGTCGCAGGATGCCATGGGGGATCTTTTGGCGGGCGAAGAGGCCCGGGTGATTGCCGGATCCGGCGGCCGGCAGGTCAATGCCGGGTTGTTCGACTCTTCCAGCTCCACGGTCTCCGCTGCGTTCGAGGCGGTGCTGGACGGCTCTGCTTGGGAAGACGGAGATCCCGGCCCGGCTCCCGGTGCCTCGGACATGGTTCTTCGATGTACCGGAGTTGACGGTGCGCCGCTGGTCGAAGGTCGGCAGTACCAGATCCAGATTTTCTATTCCGATGACCGTCCCACGAGCGCAGGTCGCAGCCAAGTCTATCACGACGGTTCGCTGGGCTACACTCCCAGCGATGCCGTGGCGGCGGAGGACAGCACGTACATCGTCGGAACATTCACCGCCGGCAGTAAAGGCTACCAGGATGTCTACATCCAAAACACGTCCGGCGGAGCGAACTTTCCGGTCGGTATCAACGCCTATGTCCTTCGTTCGGTCGGCTCGACGGTTCCTCCCAACATCATATCGTTCTCCGTTGCAGGCGGTTCCGCTACCTTGATCTGGGATTCGGAAGCCGGCGTGAACTACGGGGTGCTGAGCAAGACCGTCCTCCCTGGAGGTACATGGACCGAAGTGACCAATGTTCCCGGTGCCGGCGCGTCCACCATGGCCACGGTACCTGCGGGATCGAGCCAGGAATTCTTCAGGATCGAGGGCAATTAAGCCTTGTGGATATCGGCCGGCCGCGCATTCCAGCGCCGCCAGCCGATAAAACGTTCAATCGAATTTCGCTGTTAGGAACAGAACAACCTGGGTCGGACGGGGGCCGGCTCGTTCGGTCTAAACGCAAAGCGTCCGGTATGCGCAAAACAAATAAAAAAGAGAAGAGAGTATGGGAACGACAATGAAGAGGGCATTGCTGGTGGCATCGGCTGCGTAGCCCTATCAACGTCGTTTCGCTTATATTGCGGGGCATTTTTCCATCCTTCCCGGACCAGCGCGAAAATCCCGCGTCATTTTTCTAGAAATATCTGTCGGAACAACGGGCCGGTTGGCGTTTGCCCTAAATGGGGGAAGAATTGCTTGAGCCGCAGATCTTGGCACCGGTCTCAGAGGGGCGATCGAAATTTGGCAAAAGAACAACACGATTTTCCGAACAAGGGCCGGCTTGTTTGGTTGAAAAGAAAAACCATCCGGCGTGTAAGAATGAAAGGAAATAGTATGAAAATGACAAAGAAGAGGGTGTTGCTAGTGGCATCGGCTGCGATGATTGCGTCGACCCATGCGGCAATCATCTCGTTCTCGTCGACGTATGACGCCGGCGATAAAGCCAACCTGGATATCCAGTACAATGCGGGTGGCTCATTGGTTGAGGCGGGGAACATCGGCGATGGCACTTCGCATACGGTGGCGACGCCTGGCGGGCAAAGTATCGTGTTTACGGCGATACCCTCCTCGCTTGGGGACGCGGACATGCCGGCAGCTGCAAGTTCCACCAGCGGATTCTACAACGGAGGCAGCCAGTGGAATGCCTCTATTTTCTCCTCTGGCACCAGCGGGGATGGGCAATGGGATGACACCCTGCGCGGCAATGCCTGGCACAACAATGGAAGTGACGCTACCCGTCCGTTAACGCTTCGCTTGGGCAACCTGACCATCGGACAGGAATATTCGGTATCCCTGTTTGCGGTCGACCAACGTACCGGTGATTCGCAAACGCGGACCCAGGCGTATTGGAGCGACTTCTCAAGTGGCTTCTCCGGTGGTTCCTCGGCTTCGTTCAGTACGACCAATGCCGTTATGGTGATGGGAACCTTCACGGCCGATGCCGTCTACCAGGACATTTTCGTCCAGGCAACCGATGCTGTCGGCAATGCCGACACCTCGCTGGCTGCCTATTCGCTGTATGCGATTCCGGAGCCGGCCACGATTGGTCTGATCGGCGTGTTCGGGGCAGGCATGTTGTTTGTGCGCCGTCGTCTCATGCTGTAATTCATTTAATTGTGAGCAAACCAAAGGGGGCTTGCGATGCACAGGCATTGCAAGCCTTCCTGTTCAACGGAAAGGGCCTTGGTAAGTGGCCCGGCGAAACGGGGTGGTATTCGGTACATGAGTGCACGGATACCCGAGGAGGAAGTTATGAAAAGTAGTATTATTAAACGCAGGATGATCAAGGGATTTCTCCTTGCGGGAACGTTCTTGATGTCAGGGATTTCCGGAGCATGGGCATACACCCTGCCGGCTTCGTTGCCACCCATGCCGACGGTTTCTTCCGCTCCGGCGAATTCGATGCCCATGGGCGATCCGGCGGATTTCCCGGAAGTGCAGATGGATTTCAACATCGAAACCAACGGCCCGTTCGCGCCAAACTGGAACTCCATTTCCGCCAATGTTCCCGGCAATGGCACCCCCGCGTGGCTTCGCGAGGCGAAGTTCGGCATCTGGTTCCACTATGGCCCGCAGGCGAACCTCGAAAGCGCCGACTGGTCTGCGCAGCACATGTACCAGCAGGGTTCCGGCCCCTACAACAACCACCTGGCCAATTTCGGCCATCCCACCACAAACGGCTACAAGGACGTGATCAACGAGTGGGATCCGAATCAGTACGATCCGGCTGCAATGGCCCAGCTTTTCCACGATGCCGGCGCGCGTTTCGTGCTCGTGCAGGGTGTGCACCACGACAATTTCGACAACTGGAATTCGACCTACAATCCCTGGAACATCGTCAACTTCGGTGCCCAGCGCGATACCATGGCCGAATGGAAAAGCGCCCTCACCAATCTCAACATGCACATGGGCGTGGCATTCCATCACGAATACAGCTGGTGGTTCACGCAACCTGATTTTCTCAGCGACAGTTCGGGACCGCTGGCCGGCGTACCCTACGACGCCGTCACGGCAACAAACAGCGCCGGCACCTGGTGGGAAAACTATGATACTCGTCAGCTCTACAACCAGGATCTCCACAAGTATCAGGGTATTGCGACACCCACTCAGGGGTATTGGAATCCGACCTCGGGCATCTTCACCAACGACCTCGACTACTGCCACTGGTATGCCACGCAATGGGCGCTGCGCATGATCGATGTGGTGGAGCAGTATGATCCCGACTTCATCTATACCGACGGGAACTCGAGCCAGCCGTTCGATGGCTATAAGACAAGTACGGGCTACAAGTGCAACGCCATGCAGCGTGTCATTGCCCACTACTACAACCGCACCCTGGAACGCCACGGCCAGCTCGACACGCTGGCGGTCGTGAAGTTCCACAACGG
>JBNLDM010000127.1:0-12927 GCA_050304335.1 Pontiella sp. | reverse complement strand
CATACCGTGGGTTCTGAAGGCGCGGGTAGGCGAAAACTCGCCCAGTTTGTGCCCGACCATGTTTTCCGTAACAAACACCGGAACGAAAACTTTGCCGTTGTGAACATTGAACGTGTGTCCCACGAACTCCGGAACGATCATTGATCCGCGAGCCCAGGTCTTGATCGGGGCTTTGCGTCCCGAATCTTCCATCTTGCGAACCTTCTTGATCAGCTTCAGATCTACGTATGGGCCTTTTCTTAGTGAACGTGCCATAATTATTTCTTCCTCCGTTCAACAATGTACTTGTTGCTTTGTTTGGCCTTGTCGCGTGTACGCTTACCCTTGGCGAGCAAGCCCCACGGAGACTTCGGATGGCCACCACCGGAGGTGCGGCCTTCACCACCACCCATCGGATGGTCGACCGGGTTCATGGCAACACCGCGAACGGTCGGACGGATGCCCAACCAGCGCTTGCGGCCCGCCTTACCCATGACGATGCTGTCGTGCTCAACGTTTCCAACGCGGCCGATCGTGGCCAGGCAGTTGGTGCGGATGCGCCGGATTTCGCCGGACGGCATCTTAATGTTCGCGAATTCCTGTTCGCGCGACATCAATTGCGCAGACGTACCAGCGGAACGAACCAGCTGGCCGCCCTTGCCGGAAACCAGCTCAATGTTGTGCACGTTCATACCCACCGGAATCTTGCCCAGCGGAAGCGCGTTGCCCACGGCGGGCTCGGCGTCCGGACCGGACACAAGGGTGGCACCCACTTGCAGACCGGCCGGTGCGATAATGTAGCGCTTTTCGCCATCGGCATAGTGCAACAGGGCAATACGTGCAGAACGGTTCGGATCGTACTCGATGCCGGCAACCTTGGCGGGAATGCCAAACTTGTCGCGCTTGAAGTCGATCACGCGGTAGCGGCGCTTGTGCCCGCCTCCACGATGCCGCACGGAAATACGTCCCGCGCTGTTACGGCCGGCCTTGCTCTTCTTCGCTTTCACCAGCGAACGCTCGGGCGTCGACTTGGTGATTTCAGCGAAATCGGACAACACCATATGCCGGCGGCTCGGTGTTGTCGGTTTGTTTGCTTTCAATCCCATTGGAATGAACTCCTTATATCAGGTTAATGCTGTCTTCAGCATTCAACGTGACCACGGCACGCTTCCACGCAGCGGTCGTTCCGGCATGAGCTGTGCGTTGGCGCTTCTTCTTGCCTTTTCGGCTCATCGTATTGACGGCCATAACACGGACATTGAAGAGCTCCTCCACAGCTCGCTTGATCTCTACCTTGTTGGCTTCCTTGGCAACGCGGAACACATACTTGTTCTGCTCCTCTGAGAGGCGCGTTCCCTTTTCGGTCAACAAAACTCGCTTAATGATATCGGCTGAATTTCTCATATCGTAGGCTCCTTTATCCCAGACGCTGTTCCAGCGCCTCCATGCCTGCCTTCGTAACGATCACGCTTTTATAACGCAGGATCTGGTAGGTATTCACCAGTTTGGCAGTCGCCACTTCAACACGCGGAATGTTGCGCGATGCCAACAGCAAGTTGTCGTTTGCGTTATCCACGATGAACAGGGCGCCGCGGTCCAGTCCGAGGTTCTTCAATACCGCGGCGAATTCCTTGGTCTTCGGAGCGGACATGCTCAGCTCGTCGATCACGGTTATGTCGCCCTGATCGATCTTCGCGCTCAACGCACGACGGAAGGCCAGCTTGGCGGTTTTCTTGGTGAGCTTCTTGTTGTAGCTGCGCGGCTGCGGACCGTGCGCAACATAACCGCCGCGCCATACGTTCGACTGCTTATAGCCGGCGCGTGCACGACCGAGCCCCTTCTGCTTCCAGGGCTTCTTGCCGCTGCCGTTGACTTCGGACTTGCTCAGGGTACTGGCCGTACCGGCGCGCTGGTTGGCCTGATAGGCCACAACCGCTTCATGTACAGCCTGATTGCCCTTGTCGAGAACGAGGAGAGTATCCGCAACTTCGTAGTCGCCGACGCTGTCTCCCTTTACATTTTTCAAAGGTACTTTGCTCATGATCTTCCTCGCTTACTTCTTTTTGAGGGCTTCCTTGATCGTCACGATGCCGCCCTTGGCACCAGGAACGGATCCCTTCACGAGAATCAGGTTTTCTTCGGGACGTACCTGAATCACCTTGAGGTTCTGCGTGGTTACGCGCTTGTCGCCCATCTGTCCGGGCATCTTCTTGTTCTTGAAGACGCGGGCGGGCCATTCGCACATGCCGATCGAACCCGGACGACGCGTCCAGCCCCCACCGTGGGAGGCGCGACCGCCACCAAAGTCGTAGCGCTTGACTACACCTTGGAAGCCGCGTCCTTTGCCGGTCGCAATGATATCGACATAATTGACTTCGGCAAATGCGTGGGCATCAACAACGTCACCAACGTTGAGTTCGCTACTCTCATCGAGGCGGAACTCCTTGAGTACGCGCTTGGCATCGACTCCGGCCTTCTTGAAGTGGCCGAGCTCCGGCTTGTTGAGGCGCTGTTCCTTCTGGTCGTCAAAACCGAGCTGTACGGCGCAATATCCATCCTTGTCGTTATCCCTCAGTTGAACAACCACGCACGGACCTGCCTCGATAACGGTGACCGGAACGGCAGTGCCGTTTTCGTCATAAATGGAGGTCATCCCCAGTTTCTTTCCAATTAAACCTTTCACGATGTCCCTCCTCTCTATATCTTAATGGTGATATCGACACCGGCCGGCAGATTGAGCTTCTTCAGCTCGTCTACGGTCTTGATGGTCGGATCGATGATGTCCAACAGACGCTTGTGCGTGCGGATTTCAAACTGTTCCATCGATTTCTTGTTCACGTGCGGACTGCGGTTCACCGTGAAACGCTCGATACGAGTCGGCAACGGAATGGGTCCCGCAACGCGGGCACCGGTACGGCGTGCCGTTTCGACAATTTCCGAGGCCGAGATGTCGAGGACGCGATGGTCGAACGACTTCAGCCGGATTCTGATACGTTGATTTGTCATTTTTTCTCTCTGTTAACGGTTTAGGATAGAATCCACCATGGACGTGGGAACCGGTTCAAACGCTTGCGGTTCCATCGTGTAGCTTGCCCTACCCTTTGTCAGGGAACGCAACGATGTTGAGTACCCAAAAACCTCGGCAAGCGGAACATCCGCCTGCACGACCTGCAGATCTGTGGCCGCCTTGATGTTGCGGACGCTGCCGCGGCGGCTGTTGAGGTCACCCAGGACGTCGCCCAGATGCTCCTCGGGAGTTTCAATTTCCAGTTTCATCACTGGTTCGAGCAGCATTGGCCCGGCGTCGGAAACCGCTGCGCGCAATGCCATGACAGCAGCCGACCGGAAAGCCATTTCAGACGTATCGGTGGCATGGGTCTGTCCACCCACCACCTTAACGGCTACATCGATAATGGCAAAGTTGCCCAGTACGCCGGTCATTAGTGCATCGTGGATGCCCTCTTCGATGCCCTTGCGGTATTCGTTCGGAATGATGCTTGTGGAAACATCGAAATCAATGCTGTTGCCCTCACCAGAGGCTTTCGGTGCAACTTCCAGTGTAATGCTGGCAAAATGGTTGTCTGCTCCGATCTGGCGTTCGAAGGTAAAACTTGCGCCACCCTTCTTCGCAACGCTTTCACGGTAGGCGACCATCGGCTTGCCGGCGTTGGCCCGCACCTTGTATTCGCGCAAAATGCGGTCGCGAATAATTTCGAGGTGAAGCTCGCCCATGCCGTGAATAATGGTCTGGCCGGTTTCGTCGTTGATCGATGTGTGGAACGTAGGATCTTCTTCGGCCATTTCCTTGAGCGCATCCACCAGCGAATCCTTGTCGGCGGTGGTCTTCGGCTCGATCGCCATAGAGATAACGGGTTCTGGGAACTCGATGTTTTCGAGCAGGATCGGATCGTTTTCAATGCAAACGGTATCACCCGTGGTAAACAGCTTTTGCCCCACCATGCCGCCGATCTCGCCGGCGTAGAGCACATCAACGTCTTCTCGGTGGTTGGCGTGTAGCCGCAACAGGCGTCCGATGCGTTCGCGCTTTTTCGTCCGCGGATTATAGATGTTCTGGCCTTTTTTCAGTTGTCCGGAATAAATGCGGACAAACGCAAGCTTTCCGACGAACTTGTCCGCCGTCATTTTGAAAACAAGGCCGGTCAGTGGCTCAAAGTCGGAGGCTTCACGCTGAAGCTCGCTATCGTTCTTCGGATGAAGGCCATGAACCGCGGGAACATCGATCGGGGAAGGCAGATAGGATACCACCGCGTCCAGTAGCGGCTGCACCCCCTTGTTCTTCAGCGATGAACCGCAAAGAACCGGAACAATATGGTTGGATACCGTGGCACGCCGCAACGCCTCGATCAGGGCTTTTTCGGAAACATCGGTATTTTCCATGTAGGCTTCAAGCAAGGTCTCGTCGACTTCTGCAACCTTTTCAATCAGTTCAGCGCGCGCTTCTTCAGCAGGAGCCGCGAGCTCGGACGGAATATCAACGAACTCGACCTTGGAACCGTAATCCGTTTCAGAAAAATGCATGGCGCGCATCGTGATCAGATCGATGGCCCCCTTGAACGTGTCGGATGCGCCAATGGGCAACTGAATGGCGACCGCCGGAGCGGACAGCTTGTTGCGCATTTCCCCAAGCACCTTGTCAAAGTCGGCACCGATGCGGTCCATCTTGTTGACAAAGGCCAGACGCGGAACCCTGTACTTATTGGCCTGGCGCCAAACAGTTTCGGACTGCGGTTGAACGCCCCCTACTGCACAAAAAACGCCCACTGCGCCATCCAATACGCGCAACGAGCGTTCCACCTCCACCGTGAAATCCACGTGGCCGGGGGTGTCGATAATGTTGATTTGATGATTGTTCCAGAAAAACGTTGTCGCAGCGCTGGTAATGGTAATACCGCGCTCTTGCTCCTGAATCATCCAGTCCATGGTTGCGGTACCGTCGTGGACCTCGCCAATCTTATGGACCTTTCCACTGTAGAAAAGAATGCGCTCGGTCGTCGTCGTCTTGCCTGCATCGATATGGGCAACGATACCGATATTGCGAACCGAGGACAAAGCATAGCCACGGCCATCGGCTTCCCGCTTGGAAACCGAGCCCTTTCCTGCTTTGTTTTGATTCTGGCTCACAGTATTCATTTCTCTTTTTCAACAGTCGGAAGGCTCCAATGAGTTTGGAACCTTCCTATCCATCGGCGATCCCCGTCCTCCGGAGATTTCCTATATCGACGTCTCGCGACCGTCCTACCAGCGGTAGTGGGCAAAGGCTTTGTTGGCCTGGGCCATTTTGTGCGTGTCGTCACGCTTCTTAATGGCGTTGCCCTGCCCCTTAAAGGCATCCATCAATTCGATGGCCAATGCGCGCTGCATCGGAACTCCCTTGCGGTTGCCGGCAAAAGCAATCAACCAGCGCGTTGCGAGAGCAAGCTGACGCTTCGGCTTCACTTCCAGCGGCACCTGATAGGTGGCACCACCCACACGACGGGACTTCACTTCCAGACGCGGGGATACGTTTTCGATCGCGGTGGTAAACACGTAGACCGGATCCTCGTCCTTCAGCTGATTCTGGATATCTTCCAGAGCACCGTAGACGATCTTGGCAGCAACAGACTTCTTACCGCGCTCCATCACGCAGTTGATCATGTATGCCACGAGTTCGTTGTTGTAGCGAGGATCAGGAATCAGCTCGCGCTTTTCTGCTCTATGTCTTCTGGCCATATTCTCTTATTCCAGTTTTCTAATCTAAGCCTTCTTCGGGCGCTTCGCACCATACTTCGAGCGACCACGCTTACGATCGCTCACACCCAAACAGTCGAGTGCACCGCGAACGATGTGATAGCGAACACCCGGCAAGTCCTTCACACGACCGCCACGCACCAGCACCATGCTATGCTCCTGCAGGTTGTGCCCTTCACCACCGATATAGGCATTCACTTCGCGACCGTTGGTCAAACGAACACGAGCCACCTTACGCAAAGCTGAGTTCGGTTTCTTCGGGGTCTGGGTCTTAACCAGCAGACAAACACCACGACGCTGCGGGCAGTTCACCAATGCAGGCGACTTACTCTTTTTCTTGGCTACCGCACGCGGCTTTCTCACCAATTGATTAATTGTAGGCATATATATCCCTTCCGTAAAAAGACAAGCGCAGGAGAGTAGTTACCTCCTACACGTATCACAAGCGAAAGATTTCACTTTTATTCAGTTTATTCCGGTTTTCGCCCTTCTCGCGGCGGGTCAATGCTTGCGCCACACTCCAGACGGAACTATCGGAAAAGGCACGTACAATAGAGACTTCCCCAAAAGATGCCAGACAAAAACCAGTATTTTTTTTGCGATCCCGTCCGCACTCGACAAACTACTCAATAGGAAAAGGTAATGGAGTTCCGCCACCGCATTGCATGCCGCCCCTGCTAGTATATATATTTTTACCGCGTTTCATTAGGGATCTACTTTAAGGGGCGGAAAACAGAATGAATAAAAATGTCTCGATTCTTACCTGGGCGGCTGTACTGCTTGTGATGAACAAACGCGCCTGAACCCACAACGAATTCGACAAGGAACAGGTCAATGCCGCCGGCTCCGCCGCCTAGGCCGGAGGCACGGAGATCTTCACTGGAAAGGGAGGCCAGCGACGGCAAGGCCGCTTCTACAAACACTTTGTATTCCTATAACGATAGTCCGTTCGAATACGCAGACATTAGTTTCGGAGGAAGTGGCCCGGTAACAGGTCAGTCAATACAAAAAAAGGCGCCCCGTGGGACGCCTTTTATCGTTGCTGATTTCAACCACTACAGGATGTCATCAGAGGAATTTTCCTCGAAGGCCAGCGGGTCGCCGCCGAGGACATCCTCGATGGCAATTTCTTCGCCGAGCTTGACCGGCTTGATATCGCGGTACATCGGGAAACCAGTACCGGCCGGAATCAGGCGGCCCATGATAACGTTTTCCTTGAATCCGCGGAGTTGGTCAACCATGCCGAACGTGGCGGCCTTCGTGAGAACACGGGTGGTGTCCTGGAACGAGGCAGCCGAGATGAACGACTCGGTTTCGAGGGCAGCCTTGGTGATACCGAGCAGTACCGGTGAAGCTTCCGCCGGGCGGCGACCTTCAGCCACGGCCTTCTGGTTGACTTCCTGGAAAGTCTGCTTTTCGACCTGTTCGCCCCAGAGAAATTCGGTGTCGCCCGGATCGGTAATCTTGACCTTGCGAAGCATCTGGCGAACGATTACCTCGATATGCTTGTCGTTGATTTCCACGCCTTGCAGACGGTAAACAGCCTGAACTTCGTTCACGAGGTATTCCTGCAGATCCTGCGGACCGCAGACTTCAAGCAATTCCTGCGGAATGATCGGCCCTTCAGTCAACTGCTGTCCCTTGTGGACAAAGTCGCCCGGGAACACGATCACGTGCTTGTTCATCGGGATCAGGTGTTCTTCTTCGGCGCCGGTAACGGAGTCGCGAACGATAAGCTTGCGCTTGCCCTTGGCAATACCGCCCAGTTCCACGATCCCTTCGATCTTGGCGATCTCGGCGGCTTCCTTCGGCGTACGGGCTTCAACAAGCTCGGCCACGCGCGGCAGACCACCGGTAATGTCCTTGGTACGAACCGTCTTACGCGGCGTACGGGCCAGCGTATGACCGGCATTGATCGGCTCGCCTTCCTTGATCATCACCTGTGCGCCGGCCGGGATGGAATAGAACCCCTTATTGCCGTCCTTGCCGACGATCACGATCTGCGGATGGAGGTCTTCCTTATGCTCCATAACGGTGAGACCTTCAACACCAGTGGCCTCGTCGACCGTCTTCTGAACCGTAACCCCTTCGATAAAGTCGTTGAACTCGAGTTTACCATCGTGTTCGGACAAAATCGGAACGGAATAAGGATCCCATTCGACAAAGGTTTCCCCAGCCTTTACTTCGTTTCCATCATCAACAGAAACGAGGGCACCGATAACGGTTGCATAGCGTTCCAGTTCGCGACCTTCATCATCGACAACCAGGATGTTACCGTTTTTATTGAGCACAACGTTTTTATCATCGACCTTGACGGCACGTACGTTTTCATACTTAACCGTGCCTCCCGACTTGGCGATGATCTTTGGTTGCTTAAAGACGGAGCTGGCAGTACCACCAATGTGGAAGGTACGCATGGTCAGCTGCGTACCCGGCTCACCAATCGACTGGGCGGCGATGATGCCTACCGGCTGTCCGAGCTGGGCCGGCAGACCGGTGGCCAGATTCTTACCGTAGCACTTGGCGCAAACGCCGCGACGAGATTCACAGGTCAGGACGCTCCGGATTACGACGGTTTCAACTCCGGCACTTTCCACCCTGCGGGCGGAATACTTGTCAATCAATTCGCCGGCAGCCACGATCACATCCAGCGTGTGCGGATTGCAGATATCTTCAGCAGCCGTACGACCGATGATGCGCTGTGAGAGCGAAACGAGTTCGTCGTCACCTTCGGTGATGGCGCTTACTTCGATCCCGTTCAACGTGTGGCAGTTTTCTTCGGTAATGATAATATCGTGCGAGACGTCAACCAGCTTACGCGTGAGATAACCGGAGTCGGCCGTCTTCAGCGCGGTGTCAGCCAGCCCCTTACGGGCACCATGTGTCGAAATGAAGTATTCGAGTACGGAAAGGCCTTCGCGGAAGTTCGATAGAATCGGACGTTCAATAATTTCACCAGACGGCTTGGCCATCAGGCCGCGCATGCCGGCCAACTGACGAATCTGCTGGCGGCTACCACGGGCGCCGGAGTCAACCATGACGTAAACCGGGTTGAGTTCCTCCTTGGACTGAACGTTCATGGGGTCATCATTGTTTTCGAGCACGTCGAACAGCTTGTTGGTCAGCTTGTCGTTGGTGTCGGTCCAAATGTCGATGATCATGTTGTAGCGTTCGCCTTCGGTGATCAGACCCTTGCGATGCTTGTTCTCGACCTCTTCGATTTCCCCGCGGGCAGCGGCAATCATCTCGCCCTTGTCCTGAGGAATAATCATGTCGCAGAGCCCGATCGACATGCCGGAAATCGTGGCGTTCTCGTAACCCAGATTCTTAAGGGCATCCAACACCTTTACGGTTTCATTGTGGCCGGCGATTTCGTAGCACTGTTCAATCAGGGTTGCGACCACCTTCTTGGTTGCGGTCTTGTTCACAAAGCCCATTTCATCCGGCCACACTTCGTTGAAGAAGATGCGCCCAACCGTGGTCAGGATCACGGAACGGTCCTGATCACCATTGCGCGTTTCACGCTGGTAGTCGGGATTCCGAAAACGGATACGATCGTGCAGCTTAACGACGCCTTCATCGAAGGCGGTGTGAACTTCATGCACGTCGTTCATAATCCGCAGATGCTCGTTTCCTTGCTTCACGCCTTTTTTACGATCCATCAGGAAATTCTGCGACTCCGAGGTCATGAAGTAGCAACCCAACGCAATATCCTGCGTGGGCGTCGTGACCGGCTTGCCGCTGGATGGCGAGAAGATGTTGTTACTGGCGAGCATCAAACTCTTCGACTCGACCTGTGCCTCTACCGAAAGCGGTACGTGCACGGCCATCTGGTCACCGTCAAAGTCGGCATTGTAGGCAGTACATACGAGTGGATGCAGCTGAATGGCTTCCCCTTCAATGAGGATGGGCTCAAACGACTGAATCGAAAGTCTGTGCAACGTCGGGGCACGGTTGAGCATGACGGTGTGGCCACGCGTCACCTGATCGAGGATATCCCATACGACGTCTTCTTCGCGCTCGATCATCTTCTTCGCGCTGCGGACCGTGTGCACGATGCCTCGCTCCTTCAGACGACGGATGATGAAGGGTTCGAACAGGACCAAGGCCATCTTCTTCGGCAAGCCGCACTGATTCAGCTTGAGGGTCGGGCCAACGACGATGACGGAACGGCCGGAATAGTCGACGCGCTTACCGAGCAGGTTCTGGCGGAAGCGTCCCTGCTTACCTTTGAGCATATCGCTCAGGGACTTCAGCGGGCGGTTGCCTGGACCCGTTACGGCACGGCCATGGCGACCATTGTCGAACAGGGCATCGACCGACTGCTGCAGCATGCGTTTTTCGTTGCGGATAATCACTTCCGGCGTCTTGAGGGCCAGCAGCGTACGCAGACGGTTGTTACGGTTGATGACGCGACGATAGAGATCGTTCAAGTCGGAGGTGGCAAAACGGCCGCCTTCGAGCGGAACAAGCGGGCGCAAGTCCGGCGGAATGACCGGAAGCACTTCCATGATCATCCACTCGGGACGCGAGTTGCTCTTGATGAAGCCTTCCATCAGCTTCATCTGATTCACGAGCTTCTTGCGGGTCTGCTTAGAGCGGGTGTTCATCATCGCTTCTTCCAGATCCTGAAGCGTTTTCACCGGGTCGATCCGGGTCAGCAGTTCACGGATGCCTTCGGCGCCGATCTTGGCCACAAAGCTGTCATCGCCATAATTGGTGCAGGCTTCGCGATATTCCTCTTCGGACAGGAGCTGCTTTTCCTTGAGCGGAGTATCACCGGCATCCACCACGATATAATTGTCGTAGTAGAGCACGCGCTCAAGGTTGCGCATGGTCATGTCGAGAATAAGACCCATGCGGCTCGGTGTGGCCTTGAAGAACCAGATGTGCGAAACCGGAACGGCCAGCTCAATGTGCGCCATACGCTCCCGGCGAACGCGTGACAGGGTGACCTCTACGCCGCAGCGGTCACAGATGACACCCTTGTGCTTGATGCGCTTGTATTTTCCGCATGAACATTCCCAGTCCTTCGTAGGACCAAAGATACGCTCGCAGAACAGGCCGCCCTTTTCAGGCTTGAATGTTCTGTAGTTAATCGTTTCCGGGTTGCGGACTTCACCATGGCTCCACGAACGGATGGCTTCCGGCGACGCGAGCGTGATGTTCGCGAAGTCGTGCTGCTCTTCCAGGTTCATTCCAAAAATATCGGCTACGCTGCTTGAATTACTTTCCACGGGCATTCCTCCTGCGGTCTAAAATATGGTCGGTCGTGTGATGCGATAGAACTTAGGATGCGGGCAAAGGCTCGCCGTCCTTGTTTTTCACCTGGAAGTTGAGTCCGAGACCCTGCAGTTCCTTGATCAGAACGTTGAACGATTCCGGTCGACCGGAGTCGAGTACGTTTTCGCCCTTGACGATCGCTTCGTACATGCGGGTACGGCCGGCGATGTCGTCGCTCTTTACCGTCAGGATTTCCTGCAGTGCGTGCGCGGCACCATAGGCTTCGAGCGCCCACACTTCCATTTCCCCGAAACGCTGGCCACCATACTGGGCCTTACCACCCAGCGGCTGCTGGGTAACAAGCGAGTACGGACCAACCGCACGGGCGTGGATTTTCTCACTGACCAGATGGTGCAGCTTGAGGATGTACATTACACCCACCACGACGCGTTGTTCGAACCGTTCACCGGTACGACCGTCGAAGAGTTCGGTCTTGCCGTCTTCGGACAAGCCAGCTTCGCCGAGCATTTCGCGGATCTGCTGTTCGGAGATACCATCGAAGATTGGGGTGGCCGCATGGATACCAAGGTGTTTGCAGGCCCATCCCAGATGGGTTTCCAACACCTGCCCCACGTTCATGCGTGAAGGGACACCAAGCGGGTTGAGTACGACATCAACCGGCGTACCATCCGGAAGGAAGGGCATATCCTCTTCGGCTACAATGCGGGAGATAACCCCCTTGTTACCGTGGCGGCCAGCCATCTTGTCACCTACCGACAACTTTTTCTTAGTCGCAATGTAGACCTTCACCGACTTAACGATACCGGCATCCATTTCCTCGCCGCTTCCGGCGCGATCCAGCGAACGATCCTTGTCTTCCTTCGCTTCGGTGAACTTGTTGCGGTATTCATCGATGATGCCCATGATCTTGATACGGATCGGGCTCGGGTCGATTTCCACATGTTCGTAGTTGGCCGCCAGCTTGCGCAGCAACGTCTTGGTGATCTTGCGATTGGCAGGAATGATGACATCGCCGCTTTCGGCATTCATCACATCCAGCGGAATCTTTTCACCGAGCAGAATGTTCGAAAGGGCTTCTGTCAGATCCTCAGTCAGCTGGGCAATGACATCCTCATGCCGATCCTGAATTTCGCTCTGAAGCTTCTTAAGATCCGTGGGCTTTTCCTTCGTGGTAGCGCCGGCGGTATTCTTGGAAGAAACCTTGACGTCCATCACGATGCCGTCGGTACCGGAAGGTGCCTTCAGCGACGTATCGCGGACATCCGCGGCCTTTTCCCCGAAGATGGCGCGCAGCAGGCGCTCTTCCGGGGCCAGTTCGGTTTCGCTTTTCGGTGTAATCTTACCGACGAGGATATCGCCCGGCTTGACTTCGGCACCGACCTGAATAATGCCGTCGTGCGACAAGTTTTTCAGGGCTTCCTCGCCGACGTTCGGAATATCGCGGGTGATTTCTTCCGGCCCCAGCTTCGTGTCGCGGGCACCGCATTCAAACTCTTCGACATGGATCGATGTATAGACATCCTCGCGGACCAGCTTTTCATTGATCAGGATGGCGTCCTCAAAGTTGTATCCACCCCATGGCATGAAGGCAACTACGGCATTCTTACCGAGTGCGAGTTCGCCTTGGTCCGTCCCGGCCCCATCGGCCAGCACGTCGCCGGCCTTGATTTTCTGTCCCACTTTAACCGTAGGTCGTTGGTTCAGGCAGGTCCCGGCATTGGAGCGCATAAACTTGCGGAGCTTGTAGGTCTGGGCTTCGGAAGCCGGCGCCTTCTTGGCGGGCATCTTTCCGTCCTTGCTGATAATGATACTGGTTGAGGAAACATAGGCAACGATGCCGGCTTCCTTGGCGGTTATCAGCACACGGGAGTCGCGGGCCAAACGCCCTTCAATACCACTACCCACGAACGGACGTTCCGACTTCATCAGCGGAACCGCCTGGCGTTGCATGTTCGA